>CAUQLV010000036.1:0-26442 GCA_963519235.1 uncultured Oscillospiraceae bacterium | reverse complement strand
AAAAATATATGATTTATAAATTTTAACACTGCCGTTTGGAATAAACTCGTTAATGGTGAGTTCCAATTTGAGACGATCTTCGCGAAGGGCACTCTGCTTACCGGTATATAATAAAATACAGCGCAGGGAATAGCCTTCCTGCGCCAAATAGTGATCAAAATCCTCACTTTGCCAACCATCCGGAAACTGGCCGGTAACACTGTACTGCAGAAGCATTTTTCTGATATAGCGGTCAAGATTTTTTGCAAGCGACTTTTTTTCAAGTTCGGACATTATGCGCCTCCAATTTCTTGCCCTGCTAAGTATTCTAAAACGCATTTTGCTTGTGCGGCAATATAAAGAGCCTGCCCCCTATCGAACACTTCTTGAAAATATGATCTGGAAAACTCCAAATTTCCCACAATGAAATAAATCCTGCCAAGCAGATATCTGAGTTCAAGATGATGTAAAGGGCTGCCTTCATACCGTAAAAGATCTCGCAAAATGTCGGCATCGTCCAAGGTGCAAGCACCCTTTAAAATCGCGAGATGAATACGGAGACGTTCCAAGCCGATGGCAGATAAAGCCTTCCTGGGTTTCCCCATTTGGCTAGCTAAAGTTTTTAAAAAAGCGTACTCCTCAGATGCGTCCTGGATGTTTTCAGAAAAAAGATACAGATTACACCGCGCAGCCGAAAGTAAAGCCTTTGACATGAGTTCTTTATTTTTAGAAAAGATGGGGACAGAATCCAGCACGGCCAGTGCTTCCTCAAATTCACCAAGAGCTGTGTGGGCCTTGCAGAGATACAGTGCCATGGAGAATCGCACGTTGGCCCGCACACCTTTTTTTTGAAGAAGAGGCTTGTACAGCGTTAAAAAATCGGTAGGGCGCAAATCATGATATAAAAAGTAAAGCAATCGTTGATGTTGGGCGGCCGCAAGTATCTCAACCACTGCAAAGCATAGGATCAATAGGAGAAATAAGGCGGTCAGAATTTTACCGTTCAAAAAGCCGTCAGAAAATAAAGCTGCTGATAGCATAAACGCGGCAGCAAAGCAAAGGGCAAAATATGCTTTATATCTTGGGAACAAAGATAACATACTGGCCTCCATATTTTGAAGAATATATTTTATTATACACTACCTGAATTCTTAAAGCAATATCAATGGCCCGATGCTGAAATTGAATAGTCGCTCAACCCAGATGGCAAAAAAGTTATAAAAAAAACAAACTATTACAATTTACAAAAGATGCGGCTTTCTATACAATGTTTATAAACCGATTATACAAGTGGAAATAAATCGGTTAAATCAAACGAAAATGTGTTTAAAAGGAGAGGTAATTTTGAAAAAACTATTATCGTTGCTTCTTGCGCTCACGATGTCCGCCTCATTTGCGGCATGTGGGAATGATGCTGCACAGTCTTCTCAGGCCCAGTCCTCTGAGAATACGGATGCAGCATCGTCTGAAGCAGATACGGAATACACCGAGATCACGCTGAAATTCGGAACAGCCTCCGCGGAATCCACCCTGACCACCCAGACATTCATAGAGTTTGGCAAACGTCTGAATGAAGCCAGCGGCGGAAAGGTAAACGTTGAAGTTTACGCTTCGGGAGTTCTGGGCAATACCACTGAAATGGCACAGGGCGCTCAAATGGGAACGATTGATCTTGGCGTGCTGCAGCCCGGCGGGCTAGCCGATATGGGAGCAAAGCGTATGAACTTGCTCACGTTGCCCTATTTGTTTACGAGCAGAGAGCAATATTACAATACTTTAATGGGGGATATCGGCCAGGACATTCTTCAGGATCTAACGGACAATGTGCAAGGCTTGCGCGGGTTTGGTTTTTTACCGGATGGTGCGCGTTGCTACTTCACCAATGGAAAAGGCATCCGCAATATTAATGACATTAAAGGGATGAAGCTCCGCATCCAACCTTACGCGGTGGATAACGCAACCGCGGAAGCACTTGGCTTTTCTCCTACGCCCACCGCATTTTCGGAGCTTTACTCTGCGCTTCAGACCGGCGTGGTTGACGGCGCTGAAAACCCGCTTTCCGGCATCGATGGCAATGCGCTGTATGAAGTCAGTGAGTATCTTGTATTGGACAACCATACGTATAATATTCCGGTCCTTTATTTCAGCGAAATGACCTGGAATAAACTGAACAAGAACACACAGGATTTGCTGAATGCAACGTGGAAGGAAACGGTGGAAGAGTTTTTTGAGCCTATTTTCACAGATTATGAAAAAGAATTGCTGACTACCTTCCAGGAAAAAGGAGTTACTGTAATTGAGCAGTTGGAAGACCTAGATAAATGGGTAGAAGCAGTAGCCCCGGTTTGGAAGGAATATGGTGCGGATGTTCAGGATTTGATTGATCGAGTTGAAGCTCTGAAGTAAATAGACATAATAAGAGTTAAGAGGGGGATACGGAATGAAGTATCCCCCGCCATTTCTACACAGAAAGGATGAGACGCTTGTGATCCAAGAAAAAAGTTGGTACAAAAGTATAATGAAAGCGTCAAAATACTGCGACAGCATTATTAATTTTATTTGTATTGTTTTACTTACGGCACAAATTCTTTCTATTTTAATCATGGTATTTGGCCGTTATTTATTCAGCTACGTTCCAAGTTGGTCCGAACAATTCTCAATTTTTTGCATGGTATGGTTTGCAATGTTTAGCATTGCTCTTGCGGTTCGGGACGATTCTCATGTAAAGGTAGAAATTATTGATACGCTTGTTTCTCCCAAAGTATTGCTCGGCTTTAAGATGTTTGCAAATCTTTGTACAATGGTGTTTGGTTTTATTCTAGTGTTCCATGGTGTTTTTGTTACACAGCTCACGTGGCCCACGATGTTGTCGAGCTTTCGGGTGCCGCTGGGATTACAATACTTCAGCGCTGTTGTAGCCGGATTTTTTATGGTTGTGAATGCTGTCATTTTTTCAATCGAAGTAATTGCCCGATATATTGATAAAAATGATCGTGAAGGAAAGGAGATATAAAATTGTCGACAGAAACGATTGCGGTTATCATTCTGATTGCCACATTTCTAGTTTTGCTGCTTGCGCGCGTAAGCGTTGCCGTTTCCATGGGGATTGCAGCGACTATAACCTGTATTTTTCTTAAGCTTCCGCTTGCCTTGGTTGTACAGTATACAATTGGCGGCTTGTCAGTATTTACATTCTTAGCGGTACCTTTTTTCATCTTAGGTGGTGAAATCATTAATCAAGGCGGAATTGGTGACAGGCTAATTGCGTTTGCCGATGCCCTTATCGGCTGGGTGCATGGCGGTGCGGCAATGGTAAATGTTGCGGCTTCCATGTTCTTTGGGGGAATTTCGGGATCTCCGCCGGCAGACATTGCGTCATTGGGACCAATTGAAATCAAATTGATGGAGTCGCAAGGCTTCAGCCGTGAATTTTCAACCGGACTGACCTGTGCTACTGCTGCGCAAGGAATGCTGATTCCCCCTAGCCACAATCTGGTTATTTATGCTGTGGCAGCTGGCGGGGTATCAATTGGAGCTCTCTTTACGGCGGGGCTTCCTGCCGGAATATTCCTTGGAATTGTATTAGGAGTTTACAGTTATATATACGCAAGAAGACATGGTTATGCATCTAGCCATAAGTTTAACCTCCGCCGATTGGGGAAAACATTTCTATCTGCTGTTGGCGGGCTTATGACCATCGCTATCATTTTTCTAGGAGTTACAATGGGAATTATGACAGCAACTGAATCGGCTGCTGTCGCTGCATTGTGGGCGTTTATTTGCGCATTTTTTATCTATCGAGATGTTCCGTTGAACCGCTACTATAAAATTGCGACAGCTTCAGTGAAAATGTTGTCGACTATTATGATTTTGCTTGCCGTTGCAAATATGTTTGGATGGATTGTGGCGTATCTTCGTATTCCAAGTATGGTTGCAGCTGCTGTCCTTTCCTTGACAAGTAATAAATATCTCATCATCCTGATTATTAATCTAATGATTCTGTTTTTAGGCTGTATTATGAGTGTCAGTTCTATTTTGCTAATTGTTACACCGATTCTAGTACCTATCCTCAATGCGTTAGATTATAGCTTGGTACAGTTTGGCGTGGTAATGATTTTAAATTTGGCTATCGGTCTTCTGACTCCGCCAGTTGGCGCAGCACTCTATGTCGGTTCTGCTGTCTCCGGGCTAGGTGTTTCGAAAACTGCAAAAGCTTTAATGCCGTTTTATTTTCTAATGATTCTTACTTTACTTGCGCTTGCTTATATTCCGGGATTGACAAGCGTTTTTGCCTAAACCTAGAGTATATATTTTTGTAGGAGGAAACATAATGCGTTTTAGTCATCCCGAGGATATCACTGCACTTACACCGCACTGGAAGGGAGAACGATACCTAGATGGCCGGCCAAAAGTCGCGGATAAATATTTAGATGCACTTTACAATATGACCCTGGAAGAGCTCTGGAAACCGATCTTTGTAAAGGGGTATCAAAATCAGTTTATCGCAATGAATAGTCTACATGCGGAATTTAAAGAAGATGGTAATGTGAGTCGAAAGCTGGTCGGCAGAGCAATAACTGCTATGTATGCCCCTGCCCGGCCGGATTATTGCGAAACCTGTTTTGCCCAGGCAGCAAACGAGGGAAGAACAGGCACTCCAAATCAATGGCTGATTGATAGCCTTTGTGAGCGTGATGTAGCGGTCATTGATATGTTTGATAAAATTTATAAAGGTACTTTTTTAGGAGGAAATCTCACTACTGCAATAAAATCCAAGACCGGGACGGGTGGCGCTGTTGTCTGGGGGGGGATTCGTGATGTAGAACAGATGCGTAAGGTCCCGGATGTTCAGGTTTATTATCGGGGAATTGACCCAACCCCAATTCGCGATTTTGTGATGACAGGCATGAATACACCCGTCTGTTTAGGACAAGGGGAACATGCTGTACTCTGTCTGCCGGGGGATGTGGTTTATGGTTGTGGCGGTGGTGTTCTTTTTATCCCCCCACACTTGGTAGCTGAAGTGGTGGAAGGAGGAGCAAAAACACAAGTTAAGGACATGTTCGGATTTGATATGATTACTGCAAATAAATTTACTACTGCGCAAATAGATAAAAATACTTGGACAGAGGAAATGTTAGATTTGCTGATGGAGTTTATCAAAACTGATCCCCGTGCAGAAATTTACCGCGACCTTGACTGGAGTACAGAATACTATGACGCTAGAAACGGGGATCCCAATGATACACAGTCAGCCTTGTAATAGATAAGGCAATAATTGATGTGAAAAGAAAGCTTTATAGTTATTAACTCGGCAGACGTAATAGATACAACTCGAGCGCACGGTTCGCCTACCAAGGGCCGGGAATAAATCCTCTTCGTTTAGGACGAGTATCTTTTGATCATTCTCCAGTATTTTCACAAAAATACTTTGGAATTGATAAAGCGATCCTATCCTCTATATTCAAAGATTTTAAATAATCCTTGGGCTCCGGCATGGCCTCAATGAGATACCAGAGCAGAATACCAGTTTGGGCAGGGTCGATAGGGATACGCCGCAAGTCAATAGCGCTGGTTTTGAAGCATGTAATCTCCTCTTTTCACACCAGATACAAAAAGCCTGCATGGAAACTCCCATGCAGGCTTTTATGTTCCATCGGGGGATATCCCAGGGAAATCCCGACGCATTTATATAGTATATCATTTTATTAAGCGAAGGGAAGGTAAAAGGGTTGCGTCTTACATCGGAATATTGAACTGGAGGAAAATTAAAATGTGTGAAAGCAAGGGGGATAATTCGAAGCTTTATAAAAACGGACTTTATAGGATTGCTCAGAGTGGATCGGCTACACTTAGTTGGACAGAAAAGATAAGGTCATGTTAGAATAAAGAAGAGGAGAGTGATAACATGGCTGAACGGAGAGAGCGCCGAACATTCAGTGAGGAATTCAAAAAGCAGATGGTGCAACTACATAATTTAGGAAAACCCAGATCGAAGATTTTGAGGGATTACGATTTGTCGGCCTCTGCATTTGATCGGTGGGCAAGCAGGATCAACAAGACAGGCTCCACTAAGGAGGCTGAAAATCGTAGCCCCGAAGAGCAGGAACTAATCAAGCTTAGGAAAGAAAACCAGCAACTTCGGATGGAGAATGATGTTTTAAAGCAAGCGGCGCTGATATTCGCACAATAGTCGAAGTGATACGAAAAAATCGACACAAGTATGGAGTATCAGCGCTGTGCAAATGCTTAAAAATATCTAGCAGCACCTATTACTATGAAATCAAAGACAAAACCACTGAAGTGGCCTTAGAGACGGAAATTGAAGAAATATTCAATAACAATCGAAAGGTATATGGCAGCCGCAAAATCAAGGTTGAACTTCTGAAAAGAGGGAAACGCATATCCAGAAGAAGAATCTGCCGCATCATGAAACAAAAAAATCTTGAGTCTGCTTATTCTAAAAGCCGCTTCAAAGTACACAAAAATAAATGCAATGAGTCAGCAATCCCCAATGAATTGGACAGACAGTTTGATGGGCAGAGTCAATTTGCAGTCTTTGTGAGCGATCTCACCTATGTCAGAGTCAATTACAAGTGGAATTACATTTGCATTTTGGTTGACTTGTTCAATCGGGAAATAATCGGACATAGTGCCGGTTCCCGCAAGGATGCTGCTCTGGTCTATGATGCTTTTGCTTCTGTTAAGGTGAATCTTGGAAAAATCCAAATGTTTCACACAGATCGGGGCAGCGAATTTAACAACCAGCTCATCGATGAAGTATTGGAAACGTTTCATGTTAAGCGCTCCCTGAGTCTCAAAGGCTGTCCCTATGATAATGCCGTGGCTGAATCGACGGAATGCAGATTTGTATGAGCAAAAATATCGGGAAAATTTGTTGGGAATGGAACTATATTTGAAAGGCCTTGCCAGCAGATATCTGTATATAGTAGACGGAGAATAATCATTTAATGGGAGGTCACAATGTATATTCGAGAGCTAATGAAAGATGAAATACAAGCTGCGTTTGAATTAGCCTGGATAGTATTCAGCAAATTTGAGGCTCCTGATTATAGTGAGGATGGTGTAAAGGAATTCTATAGAAGCATTCATGACCATCAATTCTTGAATTCTTTAAAGGTTTACGGAGCTTTTGAAAATAGCGATATTGTCGGCACTATCGCAACATGCAACAGCGGAAACCATGTTGCCCTGTTTTCCGTAAGTGAAAGTTTTCAACGTCAAGGAATTGGGAAAGCACTTTTTGCACAGGTTTGTCAAGATAACTCTAGCGGCAAAATAACAGTAAATTCGTCTCCCTTTGATGTAACGATATCATCAACTTGGATTTACTGATTTGGATGGGGAGCAGGTAGTAAATGGTTTAAGATTCACTCAGATGGTTTGTAGTTTATGAGCGTAATAACAGAATCGTCAATTCAAGGGGATACCTTCACATTAAAATTTTCATTATGTATATGACGGGCAAGCCGGGAATTTATTATTTGGCAACAATCCTACAAGTCGGAAATTGAAGGAAGGAAATCAAGGACAAAATGACAGTGGTGATCGTGACAAAGCGGGTTCCACCAAGTGCTATAATAAGAAAACATTTTTATCCTAAATGGCTCCTCAAGAGAACCGTATGTGAAAAAGATTTGCTAAATTCACCTTATGGGAAAATATCCGGAAATAAGTTGACAGTCCCGCTCTGCAAAGAGAGTAACACGCAACTCGGACAAGAATTAGAGGTTCCGGTTTCATACATTGAAAAAGGTCGTGGATTTAGTGATTTTGAAGCTGAACTGTTATACGATAGATGTGGAAAATCAATGGAGTATTCTATTGATCAGTATGCAATGAAAACTGGGGCTATGTACTTACGACTTTGAAACAGCGCGCTTTATCAAATATTGAGAAGCCAAGAAGTCGTATTTCAATTGGTATTGCACTAGCAAAAGACGTATTTGAGAATAATGGTAGTGCGCCCATTGGTATGGATGCATTTACTTTGTGGTCAAATGTATACGCAGTTGGTATCTTTTCTCGCCTTTCTATAGTGGCTTTTCTTTCAAATTTTAAAAACTACATAGATGAAAAAATCTGGACTGTGTATAGGCTAAGTGATTGCCCAATGCTTATGAATCCCGACAAAAAGATTTATCCGAAACAAGCATTTTCAACAGGTTCTCAAGCTGTGACCGTTACAAAAGCACTACTGGGAAATGATTCAAGCATTTACAAGGCTCATGAAATACTAGCTCTTAAATTGCGGGAGAGCGCATTATAGAATTCATCAATTTAGTAGGGTGCTTATCCTAGTTATGTGCCATCCAATTGCCTATTAATGAGTAAACTGAGAAACTCTCTGAACTTCGCATAATGTTTATGATACACATATGGTGCATATAGAGAGCGGGCATTTGTATTGAATGCTTGCTCTCGTTCTTTTACAATGGGAGAAGAAATGGCCCGACGGTTCACATTATGGATTTCGCATCCGATAGCAATAGAGTCGGCTTTGCTTTCGAGTAACACGCCATATTGATTCGCAACGAGGTAGATGGATGCCAGATCATAACATCACATAGGAGGGATACACATGATCAGCATCGGTATCGATGCGGCAAAAGGAAAAAGTACAGTATGTATTTTAAAGCCATACGGCGAAGTGGTTGTTCCACCACGCGATGTCTTGCATACGGCGTCAGAACTGGATTCTCTTATCTTTCTGATAAAATCATTAGGAGAGTCGGTAAAGGCGGTAATGGAGTCAACAGGCACTTACCATTACCCCATTCTGCATGCACTTGTCGACGCAAATGTTTTTGTTGCAGTAGAAAACCCTTTAGTAATCAAAAAATACATTTCATCAAATATCAGAAAAGGGAAAACCGATAAGATGGATGCCATTAAGTTGGCACAATATGGGCTGGAGAAGTGGCTCTTTCTGAAGAGATATGAGCCACAAGAAGCAACTTACAGCGAATTAAAGTTACTCGGGCGGCAATACACAAACTACATAGAGACGCGAGTAGCTGCTTTAAATCAATTTTCAGATCTTATGGATCAGACAATGCCCGGAATTGATCGGCTGCTTAAATCGAACAGTGCAAATAAAGCTAAATGTAAGATTTGCGATTTTGCTGAAACTTTTTGGCACTTTGATATTATCACAAAGAGATCTGAGAGAAGTTTTATTACCGCGTACAATGCTTGGGCCAAAAAGAAAGGATACCGCCCAAGCGAAAGCAAAGCCAAGGAAATTTATGCTCTTGCGAAGAACGGTACCCCTACTTTATCATCCAGTATGTTATCGACCAAAATGCTCATACTGGAAAGCATCAGACTACTGAATACTGCGAACCTGACCCTAAGGACTATCCTATCACAAATGCATCTTTTAGCAAGTGAATTGCCAGAATACTCGGTAGTGAACGCGATGAAAGGTGTTGGCGGCCAGTTAAGTGTGCTGCTGATTTCTGAAATTGGAGATGTGCGTCGATTCCATAGCGGTAGCGCACTTGTTGCATACGCTGGTCTGGATGCACCCCCGTTTCAATCGGGTACATTTGATGGAACAAAACGCCATATTTCAAAACGGGGATCATCACAGCTGCGAAAGCTTTGTTTCGAGGTAATGATGGCGCTCAAACTGAAGCCGCCCAAGGAAGACACCTCGGTGTACGAATATATGCTGAAAAAGGAAGCTGAAGGGAAACCGAAGATGGTTGCAAAGGTAGCTGCCATGAATAAGTTTCTCAGGATTTACTACGCCAGAGTGTTAGAAACTTATTCGGCGTAAAAGCGATTGGGATAATATTCCTGGCTTCTTGTGTGAGGCTGGGTCTTTTTCATATACACTTTTTTAAGCTATAGATTTTTTAAAACCTCTTGACAAAGTATTAGCTGGTATTGCTATTCCCTATATCTACATCGACCCTGATGATTGTGTAAAGATCAACCACGAAATAATCCAACGCGTGGACGACAAGTAGAAAAATGTTCCGCTAAAATTAGAGGTGAATAAAAATGAGTAAATTACTTTTATATTCGCTGAAAACATCTGGAGTCAATCCTACAAAAAATCTGTGAATGCGATGCCCTTGTATTGGGTTCTCCGATCTACTTTTCTTCTGTTACAGGAGAAATGAGGTCATTTTGGGAGCGGTTGCTCTTTCCTTACAGTTCATATGAAGGCAAACCATCATTGTTTGGAAAGAAAATTAATACTGCGTTTATATATACAATGAACGCGCCCTCTTTTGCTTTGCCGCTTATAGGTTACAGTAAGCTTATAAAAGATAATAAAAAGCTAATGATACGCATATTTGGCAGCTCGGAATCTCTGGCAGTAACGTCAACATATCAATTCGATGATTACAGCAAATACGCCATGACGCTTTTTGATGGCGCTAAACGGTTAAAAAGACGTGAAACTGTATTTGCAGAAGATTGTAAAAAAGCTTTTTTACTGGGGAAAAGGCTTTGCGAAAAATAAGCTAATTGTTGACACAATGATTTGCACTTCGTAGATGGAACACCTAAATGGGGCACACAATGGCATCAAATGTACATCGCATAATGTTTAATTAAAGACCACCAAAATGCCCCCAGTATTTAAAATGCTGGGGGCAAAAAGTTATTGCAAAATATTTAAACGGATGGTATTATATTCCTATGGAGTTATATTATGACAGCAAAAAAACTCCCACAGCATACCGATTGCTACCAACAACCGGTATGCATGCGCCTTAAAGATGTACTAGCATCTTAAGACTTATGAGAGGTTCTTTCTGTGAGTTTATCACAGCGAAGATACAGTTTCAAGAGGGCTTAAAGATGTGTTTGACGGCGCGTCTTTAGGTTCTCTCTTTTTTTGGTGTTAACGTCAACCCGGCGTTTTCACATACATAAAACTGAATTACCCAAACAAAATGGATACAAAGTGCTTTTGCTCAGCGTGCATTTTGCTCGCCGAAAGCTCAAAAGTTACACGGTAACAACTTTGCATACGCTCCAAGATAGCCACAACCTGCTGTATTGCTAATTTAGGCTGAGGGGTAGGAATAGATTTTGTGTCGAATGGGAAGTCGCATTCTATGTATCTATGAAACGGTGGGGTATTGTTTGCCCAATGCCCTGCCGTTTTATATACTAATTTTAACAGAAAATGAGCCTGAACCTTCAGACTCATTTTCTGTTAACAATTGGTGGAGACGAAGAGGATCGAACTCTCGACCTTACGGATGCGAACCGTACGCTCTCCCAGCTGAGCTACGCCCCCAAATGGTACCGGACAAGCAGAACCTGTCCGGATTTTGCTGGTGGGAATAGAGGGACTCGAACCCGCGACTTCCTGCGTGTGATGCAGGCACTCTAACCAGCTGAGCTATACTCCCGACGCAAGAAATAGTATAGCATTTTTATAAGTAATTGTAAATACCAAATTCGCAAAAATTAAAATAAATTAAGAGGGCAACTGGTCAAATGTTGCTGTTTTTTGGGGAACCCACACATATCGCCCATGCAGTTCAGAAACCGATTCTTTAGGATCGGAACCAGTTGCAAGCGCATAGGCGATATTGAAAATTGCCTCGGCCTGCCCCCTGGAATCATTTAAGACGCTGCCGGTGAGCGTTTTGTTTTTGATGGCTTCAAGTGCGGGAGGAGTTGCATCAATTCCGACAATTATCGGCAGTTGGTCCAGTTCAGCGGCGGAATAAGCGTCTATCGCACCGAGTGCCATGTCGTCATTGTTGCAGAAAACAACTTCGATCCGGTCCCCAAAGTCCTCTATCCAACGGGACACGATAGCCGATGCTTGCGCTCGCTGCCAGTTTGCGGTTTCATTCGCGAGCTTTTCAACTTCGATTCCGGCATCGGTTACTTCTTTTACCGAATACTCTGTTCTGATCAGCGCGTCCTGATGTCCCTGTTCGCCCTCCAACATGACATACTGGAGCTTGCCATCGCCATTTTTATCAACCGTTTGAGGCGAGGACCGGTAAGCCCCAACAACAACCTGCCCCTGCATTTGGCCGGCTTCCCGCGCATCTGAGCCAACATAATAAACTTTATCCCAGCGCTGAAGATCCTCTTCCACAGGCTCTCTGTTAAAAAACACAACAGGAATATCAGCGGATTTAGCCTTGTCGATAATGACAGACGCTGCGGTGCGGTCAACCTCATTTACACAAATTACATCGTAGCCCTGTGATAAGAATTTATCCACCTGATCGTTTTGAACGCCCTGATTTCCTTTGCCATCCAGAATGTTCACGACGATTTTAACATTTTCAGACGCCTCGCGGCTTTTCACAATTGCTTCAAAGTTTTTCTGAATGGTAGAGATAAAGGTATCGTCCTGTCTGTAAAGGGTCATGCCGATCTTAATTTGCCGCACATGGCTTTCAGATTCCGAACTGGTCTGGTGGGTACACCCGTTTGTTAGGGCACAGAAGCAGACCATTGCCGCAAGCGGCAGAACAAAAGCCATCAGGGGGTGCTTTTTCATTTGACGCGCCTCCAATTGATCTAATTTGTGTCAACGGATGAATGGAAAAAGCAAACGCTGGTTTTCTGTGCCGTACATATTCTCTATGTTGATTAAGCGATGCTCGACCTCAAAAGCCGAAGCAACAGGCCGGCCTTCAATGGCATCTACTGCGGATTTTACACCGAGATATCCGATACCAAAATCATTCTGAACAATCGTGGCCGCGATTGTGCCTTGTTCAATGAAGGAGGCCACCCGGCCGGTGGAACCGATGCCGAATAGTTTCACAGATTCCGTATATGAGCCGGAGATTGTCTGCGCGGCGAGTTCCAGAGCGGTGACATCCAGCGTGACCACCACATCGGCTTCGCATTTTTTTAGCTGGTCGGCAATCATTTGTGATGCCTGCAAAGAATGATCAGGAATCTGCCAGTGAATCATTTCACCGCCCAAAGGGCCAAGAGCACTGATAAGCCCATCCATGCGTTCCCACACGTTTTCGCACTGCCAGCTGCTTTCCATTACGGCGATCCGCTTGCGCGCATTGCCGGAAGCGATGATTTCCTGCCCAAGTTGTGCGCCCATTTCATAATTGTCAGCGGAAATAAACGAGGAAATCCGGCTGCTGTCTACCGGAGACTCAATGCAGATCACGGGGATTTTGGCGGCAGCCTGCTCAACCGCCGGCACCAGTTTTCGGCTGTCCGCGGCGGCAATAATTGCGGCATCCGCGCCGCCTTCCAGCTCGCGGTTTAGCAAAGCGGCCTGCTCTATCGAATTGTTCTCTTCAGACAGGGTAATAAAGCTAAGCTCCACATTCATTTCACTTGCCGCCTGATCACAGCCTTGTTTGATGGAATCCCAGCTTTCGCTGTTTTTTCCACGGACAATGACGGAAATGTTGTAAACCTGCGGCGACTCATCCTCCACGAGAAGACCAAAAGCGTAGATGAAAAAACAGATGCAAAAGGCTGCCAGAAGCAGAAGAAAAACAAGAATTCGCTTTTTGTTCATAAAGCCGCCCCCTTTTCGGGCGCGCCGTCATATTCGACGCGCGGCAGCCGGATTCTGACGGTTGTTCCGACATCCGGCTCGCTGAAAATGGTGAGCCCATATGGGTGCCCATAGCAAAGCTGGATGCGTTCGTGAACGTTGCGAAGCCCGATTCCGGACCCTTTGGAACGGATGCGGCTTTGGTCGGTCAGCAGGGTATCACAAATCTCTGCCGGTATCCCCATGCCATTATCGGAAACGTCAATGTAGAGGTCACCGTCTTTGAGATAGGCGTGAACAGAAACTTCGCCTTCGCCGTCCATGCATTCCATGCCGTGGTGTATTGCGTTTTCCAGCAGCGGCTGAATGATGAGCTTAATTGTGGAAAGCCGCAGTGTTTCCGGCTCGGCGCTGATATCTACCTGGAATTTGTTTTTGTAACGCACCATCTGAATGGTCAGATAATTGCGGGCGTGTTCAAGCTCGTCGCTGACAGGGATGATGTTGCGGCCTTTACTCAGGCTGATGCGGAACAAGCGTGCAAGTGCGGTAACCATCGAGATGGCTTCCGGATAGCGCTCGTTCTCAATCATCCAGACGATGGAGTCCAGTGTATTGTAAAGGAAGTGCGGATTAATCTGGCTTTGCAGTGCGTCCAGTTCACTTTTGCGTTTGGATTCCTGCTCCACGACAATGTCGTCCATCAGTTTACGCATCTGCGCAACCATGGACCGAATTGTTTTTCCCAGATGCTGAATCTCATAGGAACCGCCAATCACGATCTCGACGTTCAGATCGCCCTTTTCCAGTTCCTTAACCGAACGCTCCAAAGTTTTGATGGGGTCGGCAATACGGGAGGAAAGATAGAGGTTGGCATAAACCATCAGGAACATCAGAAACGACAGGATAAACACCGCGAACATCCGGATATGATAATAATCCGATGTCATGTCGGACATAGGGGTGATGCCGATGATTTTCCATCCGGTATAACCGACTGTTTTAATGGTGACAACCCGTTCCTCCCCCTGAAACTTTTCCACATGGCTTCCGTCTTCATAGCTTGCGGCGTCAAGGTTATTCTCTTTAATCAGATTGGAAAAGAGAAGCTGCTGGCGGGGATGATAAATAATCTCACCTTCGCTGTCGGTCAGGTAGATATACCCCCTTCCGCCCAGGCTCACATCTTTAAACAGCTGTTCGATTCCCGAAAAATTCATATCAACCAGCAGAACTCCGTGCCGGACGTTACCATTGCTGGTCAGCTCCACCGCGCGGGACAGGGAGATCACCCAGCGGTAACGAAAATTGGGATCTTCAAACAGGTTCTGCACATGGGGGGAGGAAAAATGCAGATTTTCAATTTTGTTGGTCGCGCGCGTATACCAGTCCTGTGTTTCGGGCCGGACTGTCTTTTTCAGCTTTGAGAGGGGGGAAACCCCGACCAATTCTCCGCTTTCATCCAGCACGACAATACTGATCAGCAGATCCCGGTTCGTCTCATAAAGCAAGCTCATGGATTTGTCAATCGGGTCGGTGGCAAGGTCGGAGTTCTTAATCACACGATAGTACATCGAATCCGATACCCGCATCATATTGCGCAGATACACATCCAGATTCATATTGACCTGATCGATTACGCGGCGGTTTTCTTCTTTCAGCATGGTTTCTGTAGCAGAGGTAAACCGTAGGTACAAAGCCATCCCCAGAAAAACCATCCCCGCCATAGCGACAACCGTAAATGACAAAGAGATCATAAACTGAATGCTGCGCTTTTGATAGGATTTTACAAGATGCCGAAATCTGTCTTTCAGTGTATCTGACATCTCACTCACCCTTGCTGCCGCGATAGCGGGTGGGTGACATGCCAAACTGTTTTTTAAAGACATAGCTGAAATAATTCGGTTCCGTATATCCGATTTTAAGCGATATCTCGTAGGTCTTGTCTTCGGTGGTGGACAGCAGCTTGATGGCCTCTTCCATGCGCACATTGGTCAGATAGGTGACAAAGCTGAGTCCCGTTTCCTTTTTAAACAGGGTGGAAAAATAAGCGGGGGAGACATGCAGATGGTCGCACAGCATTTCCACGGAGATATCCGGATTCTGAAAATTCTGAGCGATGAACTGCCGGGCCTTGTCCGCCATTGCCTTGGTGGAATTCGTGCGTTCGCGCCGAATTAAAGAGCTGATTTTCAGGCAGGTTTCCGAAAACCAGCCCCACAACTCATCAGGCGATTTAAACTGCGTAAGGTGAAAGTTGCCGTCGAAATCTTTCCCGAATACTTCGGACGGGTCGATCTGATAAGCGCGGATCACGCGCAGCAGTTCCGCCATCATTTCCATCAAATAAAGCTGGTACTGGCCCAATGAAAGGCGCACAGCTTTAAACTGCCCGATAAACCGATCAGCGGCATGGATGATTTCATCCGGTGTGCCGAGCTTGATCGCGGAAATCAGACTTCGTTCACTCTGCTCATCAAATTGCAGAAGCCCGGTGGGATCCGGTTCCACATCATCAATATAAATCGTCTTGCCGCGGCCCATCAGCACCCGGTAATCCAGCGCCGTGCGGGCTCCGGATGTGGAAAAATGAAGGTCGGTGAGCGCGGAACAGGAAGAGCCGACCCCGATAGTAAGGGTCAGTTCTAAAAACCGCCTTGCCAGTTTGCATACCTGATTCATGTCGTTAATAAAAGAAAGAATCTGGACGCGCGATTCAAAGCTGGCAATGACAGCCACGTTATCATTATAAATTAGACTTTTAAGATTGTAACGGTGCAGGCTTTCGTCGATCAGCTGTTTCAGCGACAGCGGAATCAGCTCACTGTCACTGATCGGCGCGTTTTCGCGCTCATCGTTGTCATAATGGACCAGCGCTACCGTCCAAAAATGACCGGACAGATCGATGTCGTACAGCGTGGACTGCTGCAGGATGCGTTCCTGCGAGATGCGGCCGTCCATGAGACGGGTGAAAAACTGCTCCCGCAAAACCGGAAGACTGTTGAGATAATGCTTGCGCAGCAGTTCAAGGTCGCGCTTCTGCGCAAATTCTCCGTTGAGCTGTGCTTTCAGCTTTTTCAATACGGCGGTGAGTTCCGCCGCATTGATGGGTTTGAGTATATATTCTGCGGCGCTGATCTGAATGGCTTTCTGCGCGTACTCAAAGTCGTCAAATCCAGAGAAAATGACAATTTTAATTGCCGGCATCAATTCCGAAAGGCGCTTGCCAAGTGTTAAGCCGTCCATAAACGGCATTTTGATATCGGTCATGACCACATCTGGATGCAGGTTTTCTGCCATTTCGAACGCTTCCTGACCATTTTCCGCTGAACCTATGAGTTCAAATCCATTTCCTGCCCAGTCAATTTTACGTTTGATTCCGTCGCGGATTTCTTCTTCATCATCTGCCAAAATAATGCGGTATAAAGACATAGATATAACCTCATTTTCGGAGAAACCGGATTTTTTCAGTCGATATAAAAATTAAGGCACTACTGACTAAATGATTTATCATTTCACGAATTTAATTATACCATTTTACAAAAAAAAAGAAAGAGCCAACTTGATAAGTTGGCTCTTAAAATAAGAATACTTTATTTCTTACGGTATTTAGAAAGGTCAATCGCGACAGCCACTGCGATAATAGCGCCCTTGAAAACCTGCTGCCACATCGGCGAAACATTAATGAACTGAAGGCCATATTGGATAACGGTAAAAATCAAAACACCGGAAATGATTCCGCCAACCTTGCCGACACCGCCATTGAGCGATACTCCGCCGACCACGCAGGCCGCGATGGCATCCAACTCATAACCCATTCCATACTGGTTGGTGGCGCCGGCTGTTCTTGCAGCCTCGAGCACGCCGCCAATGCCATAGAGCAGGGAAGCGAGGATAAAGATTCCCATAATGGTTTTAAAAACATTGACACCGGAAACGACCGCAGCTTCGCGGTTACCGCCGATTGCGTATACATTTTTCCCGAATACGGTCTTGTTAAGTACAAACCAGATAACTGCGGTAATGAACAGCGCAATCGGGATCAATATAGAAAATCTGTCAAACAGCTTTTTCAGGCCCAGAACAGAAAAATCGGAGCGGATTCCGCCGATCGGCTGGGAACTGTTGGGCGGCATATCAAAATACAGGGAAGTCACGCCGTAAATGATAACCTGTGTTGCCAGTGTTGCGATAAAAGGGTGCATGTCATATTTTGCAACCAGAAATCCGTTGAGAACACCGAAAACCATACAGGCGAGAATTGCCAGTATAATCGGGATCGCAACCGGAATCTGGGGCAGGCCCGGATAAAATCGGTTGCCGTAATCAGGAGTTTGCAGCATCGAGCAGGAGATGACAGCTGCCAGCCCCACCATACGCCCTGCGGAAAGGTCGGTACCGGCAATCAACAGAGTAAAGCAGATACCGAGCGCGATAATCAGTTTTGTAGACGACATGGTCAGAATATCGAGCAAAACACGAAATTGCATAAAACGAGGCTCGATAAAACAGATGACAACAACAAGCAATAAAAGCGCCAGAATAATCGCGTTGTTTGTTAAAAACGCTTTTGCGGTTTTTTTGGAGAATTCCACATCTCCAAGACGTTCAGAACGTGCAAGCTGCGTAATCCCATAGATCGCGACGATGGCACCGATACCCGCGATAAGCCAAGGCATGTCAAAAATGACTTTTTGCAGTTTGAGCGCCGGCACGGCAAGGCCGAAGGCTGTGCCAAACACAAATAGAATGACGCCAATAATGATGAACGCGACGGAATACTTCCTGCGGTGAATAATATGATCTTGCATTCCAGTTGCCTCACTTTCCTATTTCACTTTATGAATTGGGTTGCCAGACGCATGACTTCGACCTGATCAAACTGGTCTTTTTCCAACAATCCGGAAACCCTTCCTTCGCACATCACCATAACACGGTCGGCCATCCCGAGCAGTTCGGGCATTTCGGAGGAAATCATAATGATTGATTTTCCCTGCCTTACCAGGTCCAGCATGATTGAATAAATTTCATATTTTGCGCCTACGTCAATTCCACGGGTAGGCTCGTCAAGAATTAGAATATCCGGGTGCGTCAGAAGCCAGCGCGCAATTAGAACCTTTTGCTGGTTTCCGCCGGAAAGATTCTGCATCAGCGTTTCCATTGAAGGGGTTTTAACGTTGAGCTGGCGACAGGAGCTTTTCGCAGCCTCACCGCGCTTTTTCTGCAGAAGAACTCCGTGGCGCGCATAATTTGTCTGGCTCGCGATGACCGTATTATCGAGCACAGATAAGATTCCGAATACGCCCGTTGCGCGGCGCTCCTCTGTCAGCAGCGCAATTCCGCGCTCTTTAGAGTCCCGCACGCTTTTTACTTTAAATGGCTGCCCGTCTTTTTCCACGGTGCCCGAAGCAATTTCCCGCAACCCGAAAATTGCTTCGACTAATTCCGTGCGCTGCGCGCCTACCAGACCGCCAATGCCGAGAATCTCGCCTTTGCGCAGTTCAAAACTGACATTTTGGAAAGACTTCGGGAGCGGGGAAGAAAGCCCGTCAACGCGCAGAACCGGCTGATCCGAATAAGTAATGTTGTCTTTCGGCGGGAAGCGGTTGGTCATATCGCGCCCGACCATTCGTTTAATAATCAGATCGGTCGTAAGCTCGGATGCGGCCCAGGTGCCTACATGGTGACCGTCGCGCATAATGGATACTTCATCCGATATTTTTAGGATTTCTTCCATTTTATGAGAAATATAGATGATCGAACGGCCCTCGCTCTTTAATTTCCGAATAATCTTAAATAAATGTTCGGTTTCATTATCTGTAAGAGAGGAGGTTGGTTCATCCATGATAATAATCTTTGAGTTATAGCTGACAGCCCTGGCTATTTCAACGAGCTGCAGTGTAGAAGCGGACAGGGTTCCGGCAAGCACCTGCGGATCGACATCCAGATCAACCTGCTCAAAAAGCTCCTTGGTTTTCCGGATCATCGCTTTTTTATCCACAGCAATGCCTCGCATTGGGAACCTGCCCAGCCAGATGTTCTCCATAACCGGCCGGTAACGGATGGGATGGAGTTCCTGATGAATCATGGATATTCCCATATCCAGAGCTTGTTTGGAAGTGCTGATCTCGACCTTTTGGCCGTCTAGGATGATTTCGCCGCCATCTTCATGGTAGATGCCGAAAAGACATTTCATCAAAGTGGATTTTCCGGCGCCGTTTTCGCCCATCAAAGCATGAACGCTGCCTGGGCGGACTTTCAGGCTGACATCGTCCAGTGCGGTAACACCGGGGAAAATCTTGGTAATATGATTCATTTCCAGCACATATTCGCCCATAGAATCGCCCTCCTTCTAATCAAAATAAATACCCCCAAAAACACTAGGACGGGGAACGCGGAAAGCGTGGCTTTCGCGTTCCCCGTAACTGTTATTCCAACTTAGCTGGCAAACTGTTCATAGTTTTCAGCGGTTACTTTCACATATGGAATCCAGACATATTTTCCATCGGTTACGTCAAAACCAACGTTGTCTTTATTGATTTCTTTGCCCTGTGCGGCTGCAACAGCAATGTTGATGGTTGCGATACCCTGGTTCTTGCCATCGTTCAGAACAGTACCAAGCAGAGAACCGTCTTTCATAGCGGCCAGAGCGGGAGCGGTCGCGTCAACGCCGACAACCGGGATATATTTCGCGGCGTCGCCTGTGTTGAAGCCTTCCGCTTTCAGAGCTTCAATAGCGCCCAGCGCCATATCGTCGTTATTCGCGAGAACAGCTTCAATCTTGTCAAGGCCGTTCGCGGCGATGAAAGTCTTCATCAGATCGGTAGCTTTTACCTTATCCCACATAGCGGTGTCGGCTGCAAGTTTTTCAACACCGAATCCGGCATTTTCGATAGCTTTGATGGAATATTCAGTACGCAGGGTGGCATCCTGATGTCCGGGTTCGCCCTGAAGCATCACATACTGGATTTTGCCGTCGCCGTTCTTGTCGGCATCTTTGTGTTCTTTGAAGTAGTCGGCGATGATCTCACCGGACATTGTGCCGGATTCTTCCGCTCTTGCTCCAACATACCAGGTTTTATCATATTTCGCCATATCCGCGTCGGAAGGCTGGCGGTTCAGGAAGACGATGGGAAGATCTTCTGCCATGGCTTTGTCAATGATCGGGCCGGCAGCGGTCAGGTCAACCGGGTTAACCGCAAGAGCATTGACCCCTTTGGTAATATAGGTGTCGACCTGCTCATTCTGGGTTGGCTGCTTGTTCTGAGAGTCAACGATTTCCAGAGTGGCGCCCAGCGTTTTTGCGGCTTCGGTCATGTTATTGCGCACGCCGGTCATAAAGGTGTCGTCAAACTTATAAATGCAGGCACCGACCGTGATATCGGCAGCATCGACAGCAGGAGCTGCCTCAGAAGATGCAGGCGCTGCTTCGGAAGCCGGCGCGGAAGGAGCAGCGGATGAAGATTCGGTCTTGGAACCGCCGCAAGCTGCCAGAGATGAAACCATCAAGGCGGTCAGCACAAGCGCAAGTGTTTTTTTCATGAAAATTTTCCTCCTAAGTTCTTTTCATTTTGTGGTTGGCATGTTCTCCCAACATGCCCGAATCCACTGACCATATTATAGCGGTGCAAAAAACAGAATACTATTCGATATTCTTTTGTCTTTTATAAAATATCTTTGCATTTACTCTATATTACACCATGAAAGATGTCGATTTTTATGCAATATTTAAAAACATTTTATAGTCAGTACAAGTTTGCCCTTATATGCTACATTCAAACTCAATTGCACTCGAAAAAATTTTTTGACGAAATATAAGTTTTTAGATATAATCAAATATGATTGTGTGGCTACTATTTACTGATTCTGAGGCCATGAGCGGGTTTGCTTTTAAAATGATATAATTACAAGTTCTCTGTAAACAAAGAATCACACGGAGTTGGATGTGGAAAAGAATGATCAGGCTCAACTTGAAATGCAGTTCGATCAGAAAAAAAATGCTGTTTCCGATAGTCGTCGCCATGATTTTGCAAATGGGGCTGTTCTTTGCCATCATCATGTGGGGAGGAATGGTCGAGCGCTTAAATCAAAATGCATTTGATATGATGAACGAACGGGTGACCAGCCGTAAGGACTATCTCCAAAACGAAATGCTTCACCGCTGGAGCGGGTTTTCGGACTCTGCCCAGTTGATCCGCATGGCAATTGAGCGGCAGCTTTTATCGACGGGACTGGAGTCCCGCGACATTCCTTTGAATTCAGAGCTTACCACCCAAATACTAAATGACAGTATGCAGGAATTAATCTATATCCTGCGGCGTAATTCCGTATCCGGTGCTTTTTTGATTTTGAGCGGTCAGGACGGAACACAGGCTGATCAGCCGGGGACAATGGCTGCAAGACCCGGAATTTTAGTTCGCAAAACGGGAATCGATTTTATCGCTGGCAGCAATGTCGATTTGAATGCGATAATAGGCCCTATTTCGGCTCTAAAAAACTGTAATGTTGCGCGAGCCGGAAACTGGCAGCCGGTGTTTCAATTTTCTTCAGAACAATCTGCAAGCGGTCAGGCTGATTATTATTACAAGCCGCTTTTCGCCGGGAGACAGTTTCTTGAAAAATCGCCTTCCGATTTGGGCTATTGGAGTTATAAGGCTGGATCAGAGCATGCAGTCACATACTCCATCCCTGTACGGAACCGACAGGGGGAGGTTCTTGCGGTTCTGGGCGTTGAGGTTTCACAGGATGCCATCTCCCAAATGATGCCGTATGGTGAAATAAACGCAGGGGGAAAAGGGGGCTATATCCTTGCGGTGAATGATTCGGGCAGTTTATGGTTCAACCGGGTTATATCAAGCGGCCCTGTGCTCGACCGTCTGTTTGGTTCAGATGTGACAGTAGCCTGCCAGCCTGAAGAAGTCTATCATCACAGCTATTTGATAGAGCGCGGAAGCCGCAGTAACAAGGATGTCTATGCCAGTGTGCAGGGCATGAACCTGTATAAAGACGATTCGCCGTTTGTTCAGGAACGATGGGCGCTGCTGGGCATTATGGAAGGGGGAACCCTTCTGGAATTTTCCAAAAGAATGCAGGACATCTTTTTGTTCGGAGTCATTTCTTCATTAATCCTGGGAACTGCGGGCGCCTGGATTACAGGCACCCTTCTCAGCCGACCCATTGCTGCGCTTGTGCGGGACGTGCGGGAGATTAAAACTGATCGCCCTGTGAAACTCAAAAGGGTGCAGGTGACAGAAATTGACGAGCTTTCCGTCGCAATAGAAGGATTAAGCCGCCGCGTGGCGGATTCGGCGTCAAAGCTGACCCAGATTATCCGTCTAGTGGACATACCGGTCGCAGCGTTTGAATATCAAAGAGAGAAAGAAAACGTGTTTTGTACAAAAGGATTTTTCCAGATGTTCGGAAAGCAAGACCCTGCGTTGGATGAGGAGCGCTTGCCGGCTGAACAGTTTTTTCAGGAGATGCATGCGCTCAATGACTCCTTTGACAAGCTCAATGCTCCCGATATTACGGTTTTTCGCCTGAAACGCGAAACCGGCGAGCAGTTTTGGGTAAAACTCAAAGTCGTTGAGGAAAGCGACCGCGTGCTTGGCGTTGCGACGGACATCACACAGGAAGTCCTTGAACGGCGCAAAGTCGAACGGGAGCGGGATTACGACCCTATGACAAATCTGCTGAACAGGCGCGCGTTTGACGGGAAAATTCGGCGCAGACTGCAAGCTTGCGGTCAGACTAAAATGGCAGCCCTGATGTTATTGGATCTGGATAATTTAAAATATATTAATGATACTTATGGGCACGACGTTGGGGACGAATATATCCGATGCTTCGCCGACGCCATGAAACGATTCGTGCCTCAGAATTGTCTTTTATCCCGGATGTCCGGGGATGAATTTCATGTCTTTTTCTTTGATTCCAACAATAAAAAAGAAATCTATGAACAAATCGATGCATTCTGGAAAGGCGTTTGTTCAACAATTTTTGCTCTTCCGGATCAAAAGCGCCTCCGTGTGCGGGCCTCGGCGGGTGTCGCATGGTATCCGTGTGATGCCAACTCGGTGGAACTGCTGATGAAGTATGCCGACTTTACTATGTATATGGTGAAAAACTCCCAAAAAGGAGAATTCGCCGAATTTGACAAAGAGAACTATATGCACAATTCTTATCTCCTCCGTTATAAAGAGGAGCTGAACCGCCTCATTGATGACGAATTGGTCGAATACTATTTTCAGCCGATTGTCGACGCGAGAACTGCGGAAATTTTTGCGTATGAAGCTTTGATGCGTCCAACGCTGGAAACGATTAAATCGCCTTTGGAAATCCTTACGCTTGCGCGCTCCCAGTTTAAACTCTATCAGATTGAGCGCTTGACCTGGAAAAATGCGCTTTCCGCATTCTGCAAGCTGGAGGGAGTCTCTAAGAGCAGCTACCTTTTCGTTAACTCCATTGCAAATCAGGTATTAAGTGAAATGGATATCGCGGAGATTGAGCGCCGTTATGCCGGGCTGCTCGAACGGGTTGTTATCGAACTGACGGAGGAGGAAAAGCAGGGCGAAAACTGCACCCGCATCAAGCAGAAGGTCGCCGCACGGTGGGGGGCGCAGGTAGCGCTGGACGATTTCGGAACCGGATACAACAGCGATGTGGCGCTTCTGTCGGTTCGACCGGACTTTGTAAAAATTGACATTTCGATTGTGCGTAACATTGATACCGACGTCAACCGTCAGAAGATTATGCAGAATCTGGTTTCGTATTCTCACTCCAGAGGCATCCGTGTGATTGCCGAAGGGGTTGAAACGGGCGCCGAACTCCGCACAGTGATCGAAAACAACGTGGACTACATACAGGGCTACTATACTGCGCGTCCCGCCCCAACGCATCAGAAAATCCCAGGCAAAGTGCAGGAGGAAATTCACCAGATCGCTAACAGCATAAAAAACACAAGTACAATCATGTCAGCGGATTAAAAGCTAAAGCAGTTTATTAAGCGGCATGAGGCAATCAATTGCATAAAAAAGCAGAAGCCCGCATATGCGACTGTGTCACAAGGGAAAACTAAGAAACGCAAGCTGAATACGATAGGCCCCCATCATTTCAATTTGAAATGATGGGGGCCTTTTTATAGCATGGTATGGCTTAGACGGGCATAACTGTTTGCCCTAAAGATCTGAGTACTTCAATAATAACAGGGTTATCCTCATAAAAAAGCAGTTGCTCAGAAGTACAAGAAAACCTTTGGCATATTTTTTCAACGTCTCGCCGTACATTGTCTTTACTACTGTAAATTATTTCTGCAAATGCACATTGTAACTGATAATGCTCTAAAAGAGGTAAAACTCGCTCTTTTTCTGCACTTGTCCATAAAACACAAAATTCTGAACTGTGAGAGTGCAGCACACCATGCAAATGTAAATTGAGCTCTGCTTTATTAATGTGTTTAATGAAATATGCTTGCTTTAACTGAATCAGTTTAGCTTGTTGATGTTTATCCAAAAAAGGATAGTGGTTAAGCACAACCTTTCTTGTTACACGTGAGCAACTAACAATCGGTACTAATCCCAGTTTTGTAAGCGCATAATTATACGAATCACTATTTAATTGATTCGTATATATGAGTGTATTGTCTAAATCAAAAATGTGTATATTTAACATATCAAAAAAGTGTCATTTGTGTTGAATGAAAGAAGGGAGAATTCTTTTCTAACACTGGAATGTTTGTTGATTTAATTTCCTGTATAGAGCTAAGCTGAAGAACTTTTACATTAGTGCTTGTTAAATCAAGCAAATCTTTGTTTAGACCGAATTGCTTATCATCAATATCAGTGGTTGTGTTATACATTGCATACCTTGGAATTTCAAAGTTCTTTGCCGATTCCATTGCATGCCGTGATCCACTATCACCCTCTCCTTTACGGTAACTCGCTATCAGTATAACTGCTTTTGCAAACATTGCCTGAAGCCTATCTCTTTCAATATAGCGATTTATAGTTTCCTGTTTGCTCAAGCTTTCTTTATAATACTCAGTTAATAACAGACCACCATTTGCTACAATATTGTTTGCCAGGCCCCTGTTTGTCGCTGGGGATATTTTTTGAAGTGTCGTTGGCAAAATCGCTATCGTTTTACCACCTGTTTCTACACACACTCTATGAGCTATTGCATCACAGCCTTTTGCTAATCCACTGACAATAACCAAATCACTCTTGACAAGTTGCTCAACTACTGCGATTTCTCGTTTTTCAACTTCCGGAGTAGGATCAATAAGTCCGATTACGGCGACGTTTTTATTCAAGTCACTTAATAATGATATATCTCCCTTATAAAATAGCAAATATGGTTTATCACTATTCTTAGCCTTTTGATTAATGACCGGAAAATTCTCATCGTATGCACAAATAAAACCTTCGTCTTGGTCGCTTAAAGGATATTGTTGCGATAATTGTTCAGCAAGATCTATGATGTCGTTATTGGCCAAAAGAAGACTTTCAAATGTCTGTATATTGGGATAATCTCTCCAAAATTGTGCATTTGTCTTTATATTTCCATTTTCCCTTGCAGCTAATAATTGAAGTGCGGTATTAGAATATTTCATTAGTTTCCTCCTGTGCGGCCTATAGCATAAAAAACAACTTCTTGTGCGCCATTGTCTATTAAGGCCTGAATACAATCCTCATCAATATTAACACCTTTGGTATAGATATCGTCAATAAGGATAACTTTCTGACCAACAATTATTTCTTTTTTAATATAACTGGTTGCTTTGGTTATTCCGGGATAAGGCTTGTCACCATCATTATTCTGAATTCGACCATCAACTGTTGCTTTTTCCAAATGAGTTGTAAAGGTGTTCGTATGTCTAATAATAACATCAGTACCATCTACAATGCCACTTATTTTATTGATAAGGTACAATAAGTTGCGCAAATTCAAAAACGGATAAAAAGAGACAGGGT
>CAUQLV010000035.1:0-28544 GCA_963519235.1 uncultured Oscillospiraceae bacterium | reverse complement strand
ATGAAAGGATGACGCGCGCGGCGGACTATTTGGAATCCATCCAGATTGAAACGCTGAACGATGGGCGTTACGCGATTGCTGGTGACGATATCTATATGGTTGTCAGCAATTATCTGACCAGGGAGCATGACGCGAGTCAGTTTGAAACCCACCAGAACTATATTGACATTCAATGCCTCATCAGCGGGGAAGAACTCATTTTCTGGAACAGGGCCGAGGATATGCGTTTCGACGGAGATTACAATCCGGAAACGGATAAGCAAAACTATTTTGATCAGGATGGGTCGGCGTGTATCCGGCTGTGCCCCGGCATCGCGGCGGTCTTTTATCCGGGAGATGCGCATAAAGCCTGCTGCAAAGTGGGAGATTAGCTGGAACCTGTCCGGAAGCTGCTGATTAAAGTGAAAATTTAATTTAAGAGGCCGGAATTTCCGGCATTTTAAATTATGCGGGTAAACACAAAAAAGGTACGCTCGAAAGCGTACCTTTTTCATAGTGATGTTTATGATTATCTTCTGTTTGCAAAGCAGTCGCTGCAGTAGACGGGACGATCATTTCTGGGCTCGAAAGGAACTTTGCAGACCTTTCCGCATTCAGCGCAGGTAGCTTCGTACATCTGGCGGCTGCCCTGAGAGTCTCCTTTGGAGTTCTTGCGGGAAGAGCGGCAGATTTTGCAACGCTGGGGCTCATTTGTGAAGCCTTTTTCCGCATAGAATTCTTGCTCACCAGCAGTAAAGATAAATTCAGCGCCACAGTCTTTGCATGTTAAAGTCTTGTCTTCGTACATTGAGTAAAATACCTCGTTTTTTTAAAATTGCTCAACGATAGGTTAAGCGTTATTATTAACTATATGCGGAAATGAGTGATTTGTCAACTAAAATCTATAAAGTATATTTTTTTCTCTGATTTGCTGAATTATTTGCAGTATTATTTACCATATTTTATAAGTTGAAATATTTCCCAGATAAAGTTACGATAAGCTATGAGGTGATTTTTGTGAGAAAGATTTGGATATATCTGGTGCTGCTTTTTGCTGCGATAATGCTCTCTGTCCCGGCTGTGGCAGAATCCCCCGGCACGCAGCAGAAACTGCCGACCACCATTTTTGGAAAAGATGACAGGGTACCGGTTGCAAATCCCCGGCAGTCACCTTATCATGCGGTCTGCCGTCTCAAAATCACCTACCGGGACGGGAGCGTTGGTTATGGCACGGGCTTTATTTATGGGAAGAATCTTCTGGCGACGGCGGCACATTGTCTTTATGATGCAAGCCGCGGCGGAAGGGTGAGCCATGTTGCCGTTTACCCGGCAGCAAGCGAGAAAATGCTGCCATTTGGGGAATACATCGTAGACACAGGAAATGCCGTATTCCATTATCCAAAAAAATGGAGGGAAAACGGAGAATGGAAATATGATTTTGGCGTGATAGAAACAAAAGAAGCATGGGATGCGCGAATCAAGCCGCTTAAACTGGAAAACCGCAGCGTTTCCCAGCTAAAAAACGGAACGTTTTCGCTGGTTGGATACGATTATATGTCCTTTACACAGTACCGCTCCACCGGAAAAATCGATCAGGTCCGCAGCAATGATTTGCTGTATCGACTGGACATTTTGCACGGGGAAAGCGGGGCGCCGTTAATGGATCAGAACGGAATCGTCGTCGGAATCGCTAATTACGGCGCGGAGGAAGGCGGACCCAATTACAACTCCGCCGCGCGTATAAATCATATGGTTTACCAATTTTTAACCGCCTATCTATAATAAGTAATGCTATAAAATGAATCACTTTTGGCATGGTGTTGGGTTTCTTTTTCAAAGCAAATGTGTTAGACTTAAAAAAAACAGCAGGGGATTTGGATTCGAATGGAAAAAGAAACAATCAGAATACCTGACCGTGAATATTTCGGATATGGAAATATTTATTCCGGGAGCAGGAAAGAGTTTAATTATAAAATCATTCCCAAAGAAGGTATGCTGCAAACAGTTGTTTGGTATGGAAAGCTGTGCAGTGAAAAAAGCGAAGCGGCGGCTTCCCAGGAATTTCCCTTGGAAGATCACAGTCTGCAGGAGCTGGTAAACTGGCTAAAAGATCAATATGAACAATACCTGAAAAAGTGAGTCCGTTCGGAACCTAATAAAACGGGCATTGGCGCCGTGACGTCAATGCCCGTTTTGTTGATTTTTATCAGCGCACAGAGCCTGCGGCTTTTTCCAACATCCGAATGGGGTATGCCATATCGATGCAGGCGATGACGCCGCCTTCCGAGGTTTGGCACAGACTCGAATAAGTGCGGCATAACCCGCCGGTTGCACTTGATATATACTCCTCAGATTGGTAAACATCTCCGCCCAGTCGCAGTGCTTTGGTAAAATATTTTTTGGTGGTATGGAGATCGCCTTTCTGGGCGGGTTTAAACTCACCCGACACAATTGAACCGGATTCGCGGCTCATTACAGTGCTGCTGACCTGCGTACCGTCACCAAGAATCAGATAGATGCATTCGATATGAGACGCACTGTTTACAAACGACCGAATCAGTTTGTTGTATTCAGCGGAAGCCGTCTCAGGCAGCCGCGATTTTAACTGCTCCATTATGGACCGCGCGGATTTATCAATCACCGAGATGCGCTTTTTCTCCAGTTCCGGGTCGCTGCTGCCTTTCAGGCGGAACTGCTTCATCAGCTGTGCCAGTGTGTCAGACTGCCCGTTGAGGGTGTCGCTGATTGTAGAAACTTCCTGCGCGTTGGCGGCATTGTTTTCCATCACCTGGGAAATTCCGAGAATCAAAGAGGAAATTCTGTTAATACTCTCCGCCTGTGTCTGCGAAAGCCCCGCAATTGTTCCGCTCAAGTCCGAGGTGACGTCTACGGCGGACTGAATATCCTCGAACACTTCCGCGGTTTTGGTCGCGATGGAAGAACCGTCTTTCACTTTTGAGATGCTTGTGCGAATCAGCTCTTCTGTTTGCTTGGCAGCTTCGGCGCTTTGGTGCGCAAGACCCTTGACTTCATTTGCCACGACAGCGAATCCCTTGCCTGCCGCGCCCGCGCGGGCCGCTTCAACAGATGCATTCAAGGATAAAATGTTGGTTTGGAAAGCAATGTTGTTAATCAGTTTGATGATGGAGGAGATATTATTGGATGCCTCTTCAATCTCATCCATAGACGTAAGCAGCTGCTTCATATACTCGTTGCCCGCCGAGGCCCGCTCCTTTGCCATGAGGGCATTCTGGGCGGCAAGCGTGGCATTTTTGGCGTTGTCTTCGGTATGACGGTCAATACCCGAAACCGCTTCGGAAAGGCTGGAAATATCGACGGCCTGCTCGCTGGAGCCCTGCGCTAAAGCGCCGGCGCTGTGCTGCAGCTGGATGGACAGCGCAGAAAGCTTGTCCACATGGCTGTTGATCTGGGAAAAGGTTTGGTTGAGGGAGGTAATGATTTTTGTCAGTGCATTTTTGATCGGGACAAAATCTCCAACATACTGGTTGCGCGACGACATTGTCACGGACATATCTCCGGCGGAAAGATGGGACAGGATTCCGGAAATTTCATAGATATAGGCGTTCAGACTGGAGTTGATCTGTGAAAAACTTTGAATCAGCTCTGCCAGCTGGCTGCTGACGATGGAGCTCTCACCGGAAAGATCGTCCAGACTTCCGCGCGCCATCTCTCTGGAGGCTTCTGTAAGCCTGTCGTAAGCCTGATAGAGCGGATGAAGAAACACGCGAATGCCAATCAGCCCCAGTACTGCCCAAAGCAGCATGGAAACAACAAGTGCGGCTGCAACGCGAGAAGAAAAGCCCACGCTTGCCGAGCAGACTACCGCAAATAATGCAAACAGTATTACGGTGAGGAGGAGCATAGCGGCAAAATACGAGGTGAGCGCCCTTTTTAAAGTGCTTTTGGAGGATTTACTTTTGTGGCTGATTTTCAATGTTCTCACTCCTATGTTTTTTATCGGACCTAATTAAAAAGCGGGAGAACCTGCAACCCGGGCAAAAAACCGAGAATAACGCACGAGCATGAAACTAATGTTAATATTATACTCTTTCGCTCTATAATTGTCAATTTCATCCAATATCGCAGCGGTCTTTACAAACCGGTAATGGACGCATCTGTAAAACGATATAAAATCCCCCGCGGCAATTTCCGCGGGGGATTTTTAAAAGATAGATTCCTTAAGTTAATCAGCTGAAATCGGATCGAGCAGGACCCGGATTACTCCGCCGCAGACCATGCCGGCCTGCGTGGCGTCCTTATTTGTCATGTTGCACTCCATAACGCGGGGGCGCATTTCCTGCAAAACTTCCGGGGCGGCGGTGATTACCGAGGCTTCGCCGGCTCCGCCGCCGACCGTGCCGTAGAGGGTGCCTTCGCTGTCCGCCAGCAGTTTCGCCCCGACACCTCTGGGGGCGGAGCCCTTCTTCTGCAAAATGGTGGCGAGCACCATCGGGACGCCTTTTGCAAGGGCATCTAAAGCGGCGGGCGGAATACTGCCGTCGGATGCGCCGCTGCGCACCTCTATCATCTGCCCAGCAATGCAGACGGCGATTTCTGCGGGTGTCTGCGCACCGATCTTCAGCCCGATGGGCGCGTAAACCTGATTTAGAAGCTCCCGGCTGTAACCTTCCTTTTCCATCTGTTCCATCACAATCCCAACCTTGCGGCAGCTGCCGATCATCCCCACATAGGCAAACCGCTGTTTGAGGATTTTTTCAAGGCAGAGCCTGTCGTCCTTGTGTCCGCGTGTAATAATGACGAAATAGGTGTTCTCGGTATAAGTGATTTTGTCCAAAGCAGTGTCAAACGGTTCGCAGAAGATGCTGTTCGCGGTGGGAAACCTTGCAGGATTGGCAAATTCCTCGCGGTCATCAATCACGGTCACGTCAAAGTCCAGCATAGTGCCCAAATTTGCCAGCGGCAGCGCGATATGCCCGCCGCCGCAGATAACCAGCTTCTGGCGGGAGGTCAGACGCTCCAATAAAACTTCAAATCCGTCCAGTTCAATTAAGCGGGGAAGGGCTCCGGTACTGGTCTTTGCAAAAACCGCAGGCCAGTACCCGGAAAGGCTGTCATCAGAAGTCATGAGTATCCCATCTGCCAAAAATGCCTTCTGCGCGGACGCTTTTATCCCGCCGCGCTCGCCTGATACAACCGTCGCCTGTACGGCGCTTCCTCCTGCCAGCAGCAGGGCAGACAGCGTTTTATAATATTCCTTGCGCATGTTCATTCCTCCGTTTCAAGCATAGTACAGCCTCCAGCGCGCCGCCGCCGATGGCGCGCGCCTTGTCCGAAATTGTGCGGCAATATTCCGGAATGCCGCGCGGGTCAATATCGCCGGACTTCATGCCGCGCACGACCGGGGTTCCAGCGGGCAGCATCCCGCGGACAACGCCGTCGAGCAGGGCAAATACAGGCATTCCCTCGACCTCTGCAACAGGCTCGCCCTTCTTCACCAGATCACCGATCTGTCGGATTGGCGTAAACAATCCGTCCTGCGGCGCGCGGATAATGCGTTCGGTTGTAAATCCGGCGATGTTGCCGGGCACACCGGTATTGGGAGCCGCGCTCCCCTCATAGAAAACGCGCCCAAGATTATGCCCGCGCTTGGTTTCGACAACCGCGTGGCAGTCAACCCCGGCGGTGAAACCCGGGCCCAGCGCCACAACCACCGGTGCATCCTGTATGGTTGTCCCCAAATTTGATTTTGCAATCACCGCGTCAATCACCGCGTCAAAGGAAAGTTCGTTTAGGATGCTTGCCTCCGGATCGACGATTACGGCAATCTCGTCGGACTGCACAATTTCCATGGCGTTTTTGGCACTGCCTGCCAGACGGGCAGAAACCCCCTCAATCTCCGCGCTGCCCTCATAAACCGCGCGGGAAAATGCCACAGTGCGGCGCACTGTGGTGGGCTGCGCAATATCGGTCATGACCACCTGTATACCGCATTGATGGAAGCGGTGGGCCACTCCGCTGGCGAGATCACCCGCCCCTTTAATTAGTATCAACATGATTCTTTATACCCTCCTGCCTTAGAGATAGAATGAAAACCTGCTTGATTCCTCCGGCTCGCAATAATTCTGCCGCCTGTTCTGCCTGAGAACGCTCGAATTCATGATCGGCTTGATTCAGAAGCACAATGGGATTCCAGCGCCGGTAACCGGCCAGAAGCAGCTTTGCGATGAGTTCCGGTGTGACCTGTTCGTCGGGCGATAGCCCCAGAGCTTCCTGCGCGAGCTGCGCACGATGGCATACTGTCTGAAAAGGCTTGCCCAGTGCCGACAGTCCCGCAACCGCGATTACCAGATCGCAGCCGGAAACGATCACCGGTTCCGTGGAGCTTGGGAATTTAACCGGCAGCATCCGAGACCCGTCCGCTTCGATCAAGACCCTATCCGCGTTTTTACAAAGAAAGTCCAGCACTTCAGCGGGGGGCGCGGATAATTTTCCGTTTGGAGCGGGGGTTCCCGCTGTGGTTATTCTGCCGGGCAGCAGCGGTATTTCCGTCCCCGAGGACAGCAGAAAGTCCGGCTCATGAGGCTGCCGGATATGCGTGGTCGTAGTCAGCACGGTTTTTTCTCCGGCAGCGGCGCATTCCCGCGCAAGCGCGTACAGCAGGGTAGTCTTGCCGCCTGAACCGACGATTGAGATCACCCGGTGCTGTGCGCCGATTCCAAGCTTTTGCATCAACGCTCCCATTAAGCTTCCCCCTTAGCTTGGCGATAGGCGAGCACAAAATCCGCGAAAGCTTTTGCCTGCGGGGAAAGATGTTCGTTTTTCCGGCAGACAAGATACAGCTTGCGGATCATGGCAATGCCCGAAGGAGGGAACGCCAGCAGCATCCCAAACCGTTCAAAATCAGCTGCGGCGCGCTTGGATATTACCGAAATCCCCATTCCTTCGCTGACGGCATGTTTGATTGCCTCCGGGTCTTCCATTTCTGCGGCAACATGCAGCTTGTCCGTATGCAAGCCAAGATCGTTGAGAAACTGCTCAAACTCCCGGCGGGTGCCGGACCCGCGCTCGCGCAGAATAAACGGCTCCTGCGTCAGAGACTCCAGCGGGAATCCGCCTTCGCCCAGCGCGCTGAATTTCGGCGTGTTGGGTGTGACGACCACCAGCTCATCCTCCGAAAATTCCCAGAAGCTGCAGTGGGAAGTGCCGATGATGGTACCGGTCATACCAAGCTGCGCCTCGCCATCCGCTACACGCCGTGCGACCAAAGCACTGTCGCAATGGATGATGCGAAAAGAAATATGGGGGTGCTCTTTACGAAAGGCAGTAACGATCTCTGGAAGGATATACTGCGACGGAACCGTGGAGGCCGCAATCGCCAGTGTCCCTTTCAGCTGTACCATAGGCTTGGCAGACATTGCCGCAATCGCATCATCACGCATACGAAGGAGATTTTGCGCGTAAACGTAAAGGCGCTTGCCTGCATCAGAAGGGTATACTTCTTTTGTGGAGCGGACAATCAACTTGATGCCCATTTCCTTTTCCAGTGTGCGGATATGCGCGCTGATCGTCGGCTGGGTCAAAAACAGCCGCTCACCGGCTTTGGAAAAACTCCCCAGACTAATGACGGCGGCAAATGCCTCCAATTGTTTAAAATCCAAACGCTCACCTCACTTCCTTCAATTTATTGAAATTTTCTATAAATCAACATAAAATGGTTGGTGCTGATCTGAGTAGCATACTCTGCAAATTGTAACAGAAAAATAAGTATGATTTTTCTATTATTATACCAAACGGAAATGGAAAAGTCACGTTGTTTTCCACAAAAAACACTTGAGTTTTAGGGCGAATTCGGGTATACTGCAAGTGAAAGGAGGGGAGAACATGTCTGACGAGAGAAAACGCCTTACGCAGATGACCAGCTCAGCCGGTTGAGCGGCTAAAATCGGACCGGGTGTCCTTGCACAGGTTCTGTGCAATTTACCAAAATTCAGCGACTCCAATCTAATCGTGGGTTTTGACACCAGCGATGACGCCTGCGTTTACCAGATCAGCGAAGATCAGGCGATGGTGCAGACGGTTGATTTCTTCCCGCCTGTGGTGGACGATCCTTATTCATTTGGGCAGATTGCCGCGGCAAACGCGTTAAGCGATATTTATGCTATGGGGGCAAAACCCGTTCTTGCGATGAATCTTCTCTGCTATCCGACCTGCCTTTCCAAAGAAGTGGTACAAGCCATTTTGCAGGGCGGCGCGGAAAAAGTGTCGGAAGCAGGAGCGGTGCTGGCAGGAGGCCATACGATTCAGGATCCGGAGCCCAAATATGGGCTTTGTGTCAGCGGCTTTGTACACCCCAAAAAGGTACTGACCAATTCCGGGGCAAAGCCCGGTGACCTGCTGATTCTCACGAAACCACTTGGCATCGGTGTTATGACAACTGCCGCCAAAGCGGACCTGCTTACGGCGGAAGAATTCGCACCTGCGGTACAGAGTATGGCGACCCTCAATAAGGCCGCGGGAGAGATCATCACCAGCTATACGATTCATTCCTGCACCGACGTAACGGGATTCGGTCTGCTTGGCCACGCCTATGAAATGGCTGCGGGCAGCGGCATTTCCATCCGAATTAACGCCGGCGCGGTTCCGGTTTTGCCAAAAGCGCTCGAACTCGCGGATATGGGAATTCTCCCCGCTGGAGCATACGCAAACAGTTCTTATGTGGAAGCCCATGTATTGTTTGGGAAAAGTGTTCCGCGTGTGCGCTGCGATCTTCTTGCGGACCCGCAGACTTCGGGCGGACTGTTGGTTGCAGTTCCGAAAGAGGAAGCGGCAGAGCTTCTGCGGCGGCTGGAAGAGGTAACTCCATGGGCGCGTATCATTGGTGAAGTAAGCAGCCGACAGGAAAAAGCAATCTATGTGGAATAAAAGTTGCGCGCCGGTTTGGTGCGCAATTTTTTTGCGAAACCACTTGCACTTTGGCCGGGTGTTTGCTATAATACCATAGTATTCAATATTTGCCGGTATGATGGAATTGGCAGACGTGCTGGACTCAAAATCCAGTGGTAGCGATACCGTGTCGGTTCGACCCCGACTACCGGCACCATAAAGAATCGTAGCAAAAGATGTCATCGGCAGAAATGCCGATGACATCGCCATTTCTAAGCCTTTTCACAGAAAAAAGGCCAATTAAATACAAGTCATTTTCGTGGATGTGAAAACTTCGATTTTCGGCTGCCAGTGTATCTGAACGATTGCCTGCCTAACCGCCGTCGTAAAGACTTCCGGTTACAGCTTTGCCGCTCATTGCAACCGTTGAGCTAAAAACTAAAAACAACTACCAGGTCTCTTTTCAGAGGTCTGGTAGTTTTTATTAGGGCGGCATTTTGTCAAGTACTTTTCAACGGTTTATGATTAAGCGGTTGAAAATCTGCACAAACGGTCAACTTTTTTCGGAAATATATGGTATGATATTAATTGGTAATTGTAAAGAGAGGGGAAAGAGATGGATTTAGGAACGCAATATGCAGCAGATATTGATACGATATTGTCCCATAGGCATGATAATGGGGCTGACCTTTGGGCAACGCCTGATAAGCGTCTGATAAAAGGTGCCCCGTTTTCAACATTGGAGAGTGCACTGTACTTGTTGGAATTGGGGATGGAGCCCACAGAACCGTTACTAAAAGAAACCGCTGCATTCATATTCAGCACTTGGCAGGAAGATGGACGTTTCAGAGTGTATCCACAGGGGAGCATTTACCCATGCCATACTGCCCGCGCCGCTGAAACCCTTTGCTGCATGGGATATGCATCCGATAGCAGACTGCAAAAAACCTTCCGGCACCTATTGGATATCCAGTATCTTGACGGCGGCTGGCGCTGCAATAAATTCAGCTTTGGCCATGGCCCTGAAACGGAATATTCAAATCCCTTTACAACACTTACCGCCCTGAATGCATTCCGCTTTAGCGACTATCTCAACAAAGAACCGGCGCTTGAAAAAGCGGTGGAGTCTTTGCTGGAGCACTGGGAAATCAGAAAGCCGATCGGCCCATGTCACTATGGAATCGGAACCTTATTCATGCAGGTTGAATATCCTTTCCGAAACTACAACCTTTTTATATACGTTTACGTCCTTTCCTTTTATAATCGGGCAAAGAAGGACAACCGGTTTATAGAGGCATTTGAAACATTGAAATCCAAAATTGTGGATGGACAGATTGTGGTTGAGCGCGTTGTTCCAAAACTGGCGGAGTTTTCTTTCTGTAAAAAAGGGAAAGCAAGCGAATTGGCAACCATGCGCTATTATGAAATTTTACGAAACCTTCAAATAGGATGAACTATAAATCCAAGTATTATAAATTGTAGGAGGTAACTGAAATGAAATATCAGGGCGTTTGTATAGCTGTGAAAGATGTAAGCCTTTCCAAAAAGTTTTATCAGGATATATTTGGGCTTTCGGTAATTCAAGATTACGGCATAAATATCTCTTTTGGCGGATTATCTTTACAACAGGAATTCGATTGGCTGTTGAATATTCCGAAGGAAAAGATCTTAAAAGAATCTCATAATATGGAACTGTACTTTGAGGAAGACCAATTTGACGACTTTATTGCTAAATTAGAGCAGCACAACGACATTAGGTATCTGGGGGATGGAGTTAAAGAAGCGGGGTGGGGACAACGCTCCATACGTTTTTACGATTTGGACGGACACATCATTGAAGTCGGCGAGAACATGAAGATGGTCGTAAAGCGTTTCCTTGATTCTGGGATGTCATTGGCGGAAACCTCTAAACGCATGGATGTATCTGTATCGGATTTAGAGACGATTTTGCATAGTTAATCTCTGTATGGCATGGGCATGCTTTGCAGAGCAGCCGGAAAAAATGAAACGGTCTGGGTTCTGTGCAATACAGAACCCAGACCGTTCAGGGTACTTCATTTATTTTTTGTCTGCCTTTTGTGGCTCACTTCACCGCTCAAAAGGGCGGCTTTTTTTATGCTCTTAGAGTATATTGGTTTACTTATGCAATGTAACCCATCATACGAGGTAAGAAAAGTGCAACACTTGGGAATACAATAATAATTGCTAAAACTACCAAATAGGTAAAATAAAACGGAAGAAACCCTTTTAAGGATTTTTCAATTGGGATATTTGCAATTGCACACCCAGCCCACAGCGAAGTTCCTACAGGCGGGGTCAAAAGCCCAAGACCCAGAGTGAGAACCATGACTAGGCCGAAATGGTAGGGGTTAAAACCAAACGACATGGCAACGGGATATAGAATTGGAGTCAGAAGGATAATTAGTATTCCCATATCCATAACACAGCCGAGAATAATCATCAACATTACCATGAGAAACATAACTACCGCAGGATTGCTAGAAACTGTAGTCAATGCATTGGCCACTCTGGTTGGAACTTTCAAGTAGGAAAGAACATAGCTGAATGCACTGGAAGTTGCAATAATAGCCATGATGGTGCTCAAGGTTTTAAGGGATTTCAGGAGACAGCCTATTAATTTTTTGAAGTTCATGGTGCGATAGAAGAAAACAGTGACAATTAACGCGTAAACTGCTGCAATCGCACCAGCTTCGGTAGCGGTAAAAATACCACATACAATTCCAACCGCAACAATGAGAATTGTAACAAGTCCAAGCAGTGCTTCACGAACAATAGAAATATTCTCTTTCCATGTCTTTTTCTCGGAAATAGGGTATTTCTTCCTTACCGCGATCGCATAGGCACAAATGCAAAGTGCAGCTGTTAATAGGATACCTGGTATGTATCCGCACATGAACATTGTACTTATTGAGAGCCCACTGCCGGCAGCTACAATATAGAATATCATATTCTGGCTTGGAGGAATGATAACGCCTTCAACCGAACTAGCACAAGTAACAGCCACGCTATAGTCGGCATCATAGCCTTCTTTTATCATTGCGGGAATCAAAAAGGAGCCAATTGACGAAACGTCAGCAATCGAGGACCCAGAGATTCCTCCAAAAAACATGGAAACTACGCAGTTTACAATTGCTGTGCCCCCGCGCATACGACCTACAAGAACATTACAGAATTTTGTGAGCCTATCCGATATGCCGCCGTCGGTCATAATCTGTGCCATGATAATAAAGAACGGCACACACATAAAAGTAAAACTAGTAATGCCGGTCGACATTTTCTGAAACAAATTCAAGAAAGGAATATCAAGATAGATCGCTGTGAATAGTGCAGAGAGACCGAGGCAGAATGAAATTGGAATACGGATGCACATCAGAAAAATCAATGAAAAGATCAAAATAAAAGTTCCAACTACGATTTCATTCATACGGTACCACCTCGTTCAATGTTCAGATCATCTATCGTTTTTTCCTTTTCGGATTCTTTTTGATATTTACTGAGCGGTTTTTCTAGCACAGTGATAAAATTGAGTATTGAATAAACAACCATTAGAATGCCACCGACAACAAGCGGAGCAAATAACCAACCTTGGGAAAACTGGGTGGCCGGTTGTCGCTTTGCTATGTTGAGCTTCGTAATTTGTCCGCCGTACTTGACCATTTCAATAAATAACCAAGTTAGTAAGCCATGACGAATAAGATCAGCCGCTTTTCGGATTGGTGCAGGCATCTTATTATATAAAAAATAAAGTGCGGCGTGCGAGTCAGTATGGATGTCTAAAGCCATACACAAATAACCAAACCAGACAAGAAACATAAGAGTAACTTCTTCTGCCCAGCTAAATGGAGCGTTAAATAAAAAGCGCATGCAAACTTGGGCAAAAGTTATTAAAACCAGAATAATTAGCAGATAGCAGCAAATAAAGCTCTCCAACGAAGACAATTTGTTGAAAAAACTGTTTATCTTTTCTATTCCAGTGCGAAAAGTCTTCTTCAATTAGGATACCCCCCTTATAAAGTAGCTGGAGAGTATCCCGTGCCGGTTTTCAAGCACGGGATACTCTTTGAGGAAAATCGCTTAAATTAAAAATTCTATTTTTATGCTACATTTTTGATTGCTGCGATTATGTCAGCATACTGGGGATACATATCATAAATTGCTGTAACTGAATTTTGGAACTCTTTCACATCAACGTCAAAAACTTCGCATCCAGCTTCCTCAACTTTCTTCCGGGCTTCTTCCTGATAATCATTCATCGCCTTGCGCTGCCATGTGCAAGCTTCCAATGCAGCCTCAGTGACAGCTGCTTTTTGATTGTCGCTTAATTTATCCCAGGCAGTCTTGCTCATCAAAACCATCGCAGGAGGAGCCATATGTCCATCGAGCGTATAGTTTTTAGCAACTTCATAATGCCCGGAAGTATAGTAAGAAACGAAATCATTTTCTGCGGCATCAATAACACCAGTTTGTAATCCCTGATAGACCTCGCCATAGGACATCGGCGTTGCAGCTGCGCCTAACAGTTCAACCATCTTGATAGCCACATCAGATTGCTGAACACGGACTTTTAGTCCTTTCATGTCTGCAACCCCTTTTATTGGCTTCTTTGTGGAATAGAAACTTCTTGATCCAGCCTCCCAGTATCCGAGACCGATCATATTATACTTCTCAAGCGAGTCGATAACGTCTTGACCGATCTTTCCGTCTAAGACTTTATATTTTTGCTCAGTGGAAGTAAAAATGTAAGGCAATGTAAAGACACCAACCTCATCGGCCGTAGATGAGAGCGCAGAAGTATTGATACGGGCGAAATCAAGCGTACCAGCCTGAATCTGATCAATGGTTTCGTTCTCTGATCCGAGCTGCGCATCCAGGTAGACATCAATATTTACCGTTCCGCCAGATTTTTCTTTTGCCAGTTCAGCAAATTTTTGCATTCCTTTAGATATTGGGTTATCAGCCGGTTGGTTCTCCGCCAGCTTAAACTCAAATACCTCGTCGGCGGGAGCTGATTCAGAGCTGGCAGGGGCAGCGGCAGGTGGAGTGGTGCTGGATGTAGCTGCGGAGGAAGCCCCTCCACATCCGGATAACACGCTGGTAAGCATCGCGGTTACAAGCATTGCCGATAGTACTTTTTTCATTTTCATACTCCTTAACATTTATTATTATTTTCCTTTTAAAGAAAATAAAGATTCTAGAACGGCCAAGACAAGAAAGGCTTATTATCTAATTTGATTAAAATCAAATTCTATCTTCGAAATAGCAGAGATTATTCTTCATAATAATACTGATTGGTACAGTTACTGTTTCTGCAGGCGGGTCAATTTTTTTCACAATATAGGAAAACAATAATCTGAAGCCACGCTTTCCTTTGTCATACGCATTTTTATAAATCAATGCTTGAATAACATCATCTTTAAGCAGTTGTGCGCTTTGCTTGTATAGGTCACTTCCAACGCCTCTGATTTTTCCTGCAAGGCCGCAATCGACAACGGCTTTTGCAAGCGGCAGCGTTTCGCGAGCCGTTACAGAATAGAAAGCGACTATATCATCTGTCGATTTTAATATTCTTGTTGCTTCTTTATAAACCTGTTCACAGTCCTGATAATTATAAATAATCAGTGGTTCAAGGGGATTGCTGTGTTCATTCAGATAATCCTGAAAACCACGCAGATTATGCACATGAGAGGCTCTTTCTTCAAAACCGCCGGCAATTAAAATACGCCCCGGCTCATGAGTCAGATAAGAAAGAACTTCCGCGCCCAGACGCCCCGTTAATGTATCATGTGGGGCAACACAACAGAGCCGGCCAGAATCCGGAATGTCATTATCAATAAGAACAACTGGTATGCCACTATAAGTAAAACGCTCAATTGCGCGGCGCGTGGCTTCGTCCTGCTTGGCCGGCATAGTCAATAATCCGGAAAGATTCCCGCCACTGCTGTTATAAAGATTTTCCAGAACCGCTATTTGACTGGCAGAGGTTTCATCATAGGCATAGTAATTAACATGGACATTTAGACTATTTGCTTCTGCTTCGCAGGAACTTATTGCATCCCAAAAATACTTATTATAATATTGTCCATTGCCAGTTTTTAATGGAAGAACAACCGCCACCTGCATAGCATGACGTTTAAGAGAAGAGGCCACATAGTTTGTTGTATAGCCTAACTCTTTGGCTCGTTGCAGGATTGTTTCACGCATGGCAGTGCTCACGCCATCTTTATTATGGATGGCGCGATGCACTGTTGTCATGGAAACGTCTAATTCATCGGCAATGTCTTTTAATGTGATTTCTGTACCCATATTAATCCCTCATGCTCTAGATTATCGATTGCGTAATTGTTAACGTTATCGTTTACTCAATTCTAACATCAAGGTTCACTAAATTACAATTGATTTAAGTGACAAATATGTTATTATTTGTTTGTACGAATTGACATTCCTTTCTAAAAATAAAGATATTAGTCGTTTTCGAGTTGACAATTGTGTTTAGACTAGTTATATTGAAAATAAAGTTACAAACCGAAAGGGGGTATCCTTTGTGAAAACATTTATAAACGCGAAGCTCGTTTTAGTTGACTCAATCATATTACATGGCTATTTGAAAGAAGACCATGGCAAGATTGTGTCTTTTGGAGATATGGACGATTGTGTTATTGAAGGAACTGCAATTGACTGTGAAGAAAAGTATCTTGCGCCAGGTTTTATTGACATTCATTCACACGGTGGTGGCGGGTTTGATTATATGGATGGCACTGTTCAAGATATCGTAGGCGCAGCTCGAGCGCACTTACATTACGGAACCACCAGCGTATTGCCTACTACAATGACAAGTAGTGATGAAGATCTTTTTCATACGATCTCAAGCTTTAAAGAAGCTAGTAAAGTTACCACTGATATGCCAAATTTATTGGGCTTGCATTTGGAAGGACCATATTTTAGCAGATTGGAATTAGGTGCGCAGAGCAATAATCATATATTGAATCCATCTCCAGAGCACTACATGAAAGTGATGGAGTATGCCGATGGTTGTATTAAGCGTTGGTCGTTTGCACCAGAACTACCTGGAGCGCTTGAAATGGCAGATCGGCTAGCGCCTATGGGGGTTGCGCTTGCAGCAGGGCATACTGCGGCGACCTATGATCAAATGAAAGAGGCATTTGATCATGGAGTCCATCATTTGACCCATTTTTATTCCGGCATGTCAACGATTGTACGCAAAAACGGATTTCGTGTTTTGGGCGTTGTTGAAAGCGGCTATTTAATCGATGGGCTTACGGTTGAATTGATTGCAGATGGGCTGCATTTGCCACCTTCTCTTCTTCGTATGATCTTAAAATTTAAAAGCCACGACGAAATTTGCTTATGCACAGACAGTATGCGTGGCGCGGGCATGCCAGAAGGCCCGTCCGTTCTCGGATCTTATAAAGGTGGGCAGGCGGTTATCGTCGAAGACGGCATCGCCAAAATGCCCGACCGCACTTGCTTTGCGGGAAGTGTCGCGACTACTGACCGGTTAGTGCGTGTCATGGTTTATGAGGCCGGTCTCTCTATTTGGGAGGCTGTGAAAATGATAAGCATTAATGCCGCAAAAATTATTGGCTGCGACAACTCAAAAGGTTCTATCCATGTTGGAAAAGACGCTGATCTTGTAGTATTTGATGATAGTATTTCTATTTCATCAGTGTATGTAAATGGTATAAAGTGCGCGTTTCATGAAACACAATCTAATATATAATAGAAAACAGGAGGTTCTACATCCATGAATATTAATGTAAACATATCACCAAATCCGGAAACCCTAGGGGCACATGCTGCAGCTTCCATCGCCCAATTACTGCGGGAGGCTGTTGATAAGAATGGTTCTGCCCGAATTATTCTTTCAACCGGTGCATCTCAGTTTGAAACAATTGACGCACTAGCTAAAATGGACTTGCCTTGGAACAAAATTGAAATGTTCCATTTGGATGAGTATGTGGCGCTGCCTGAAACCCACATTGCATCTTTTCGCAAATACCTTAAAGAACGCTTTGTTAGCAAAGTTGAGCTAAAAGCCGCCTATTTTGTTAATGGAGAAGGGGATACCGCCGCAAATATTGCAGAGCTAACAAAGCAGCTCCGCAGCGCACCTGTAGATGTAGGGGTTATCGGAATTGGGGAAAATGGCCACGTCGCATTCAATGACCCACCGGCAGACTTTGATACAGAGGAAGCTTATAAAATTGTCAACCTTGATGAGCGCTGCAAGAAACAGCAGGTTGGAGAGGGTTGGTTTGCGACGATAGATGATGTCCCGACGCAGGCGATTACTATGACAATCAAACAGATTATGGCTTGCAGCCATATCGTAACTGCCGTGCCCCATTCTGTGAAGGCAAACGCAATTTATGATACGGTAACGCAACCTGTGAATCCTATGGTTCCCGCAACGATCTTGAAAACCCATCCGGATTGGAAACTATTTATCGATGATGCATCCGCACAAAATCTGTTTAAAATATAAGTACTGAAAAATTTCCATGCGAGCTTGTTCGGGAATGCCATAACTGGCGTCCTGAACAAGCTCGTTTTTTCAATGCGCTATAGAAGGATTCCATGACAGCTGCGACAATAACGAGCGCTGTGGTCAGGCTTTTTTCACACGCCGATAGACGATCTTGCTTTTAAATTCATCTCCCGAATGGCTTAATGACTTGTGTTTGTGACGAGCGGGTCTTATACTATAAATATATGATGCATCTAACATATTTGGTTAGTAAATGCATCGTATTGATCCCCTTATTAATAAAATCAATATGGGAGCATGACACCATGAAAACAAAAATAAACAATCGGACAAAAGAACAGGGCGCGGAAACTAAAAAAAGATTGTTTGAATGCGCGGAGAAGTTGTTTCAGCAATACGATTATAAGGACGTCAGCGTGGAGGCGATCACAAAGGCTGCTGAAGTAACCAAAGGCACCTTTTATGTACATTTTGATTCCAAGGATGTGCTGTATATCGCTCTTTTCTCATCGTATGTGGAGCGTTTGGATTTAGATTATAAAGACTTTCTGGATAAGTTGCCGTCTGATCTGTCAGCAGCCGATACGCTGCTTGCTTTTGTCAGTGACATTGTCGACCTGATGACGGATAAGGTCGGTTATGATAACCTGAGGACTGTTTATCAGCTGCAGCTCACGAATGCACTGGATATGCATACCATTACAGGATACAGCCGCGAGATCTACAAACTTTTCGGCGATATTCTTGATCGTGGGATACAAGGGGGAGAATTCAAAACCGCTCTGCCGCCTGAACTATTAACAAAGCATTTTGTGATGGCAATCAGAGGGCTTATCTATGAATGGTGCATACGTCACACCGATTTTAATTTAAAGGAACAGGTTCTGGCGCATTTTAGATTACTGCTCTATGGGATCAACTGTGGAGGTGTACCACTATGAAAATTCGTTCCGATTATACTTGCCCGCTGGAAGTCGTTCACGACTTCATCAAAGGAAAATGGAAAACCATTATTCTATATCAACTGCGTAACGGCAAAGCGACTTTGTCAGAACTGGAGCATGGAATCACAGGAATGAGTCAGAAGATGCTGCTTGAGCAACTGAAGGAGCTGCAGCAATTTGGTTTTGTAACCAAGGAGAAATTTAAGGGGTACCCGTTGCATGTGGAGTATTCTCTTACGCATCCGCGTGGATACAGAATGCTTGAGGCTGTAACGATTATGCAGAAAATCGGAGTCGAATATATGGTGGAGCACGAAATGACTGGACAGCTCGACCAAAAGGGGATCCAATATCAAGACGGGCTATCGTAATACCCACAAAAAAGTGGGTAATTTAATTCGCTGATCAGGTATGCTATTCTTAAATCAGAGGTGATTTGAATGAAAAGCGCATTGCTGCTGATTGATATCCAGAACGACTATTTTCCCGGAGGCAAACAGGAATTGTTTCAGTCGATACAGGCTGCCGCAAAAGCACAGCTGTTATTGGAGTATTTCAGAAAAAGGGAGTTACCGGTTTTCCACGTTCAGCATATCAGCGATAAAAATACAGGCAAATTTTTCTTGCCCGGAACCGAAGGGGCGAAGCTCTATTCGCTGGTCTCCCCAACAAGTAAGGAGATGGTACTAATCAAGCATGTACCGAACGCGTTTCTCAATACCGAACTTGAACAGTTGCTGCGCGCACAGAATATCGAGCGGCTGGTCATCTGCGGCATGATGAGTCATATGTGCGTAGATTCAACGGTGCGAGCTGCCAAAGATTTGGGATTTTCTGTTCTACTGCCTGAAGATGCCTGTACTACCAAGGCCCTTAACTGGGGCGGGAGCCAAATTCTGGCACAAACCGTACACCGAGCATTTGTGGCATCGCTCAGTGGCGCCTTTGCGCAAGTGGTTGAAACGAAAGATTTGCTGGATAGAGCCAATATCTAAATCGCCGCAAGTCTTAATTACTAAAGAAATGAGGTAATTGTTATGAATACAACTGCGATCTTATCTTATTTATCAGATTTGGAACTGCATAACGAAAGAGAATGGTTCCATGCACATAAAACACAATATCAAGAAGCAAATATTGCGTTTATTGATTTGGTGCAGCAGCTTATTTTGGAAATTGGTAAAACAGATTCAAGTATAATCAATCATGACCCTCATGACTTAACTTTTAAGGTAGTACGTGATACACGGTTCAGCCATGACAAATCACCGTATAACCCGGCCTTTAGAGCCCATATCTCCTCAAAAGGAAAGTTGCCAATTCCAGTTGGCTACTATATAAAAATTCAGCCGGGTAACCGTTCATTTTTAGGTGGTGGCTTGTTCACGGGGATGTTTAAGGATGCAACAAACATGGTTAGAGGTTATATTTCTGCGAATGGCGCTGAATGGCAGAGCATAATTGATGAGAAAATTTTTTCAGAGGCATTCTGTGTAAAGGGGGAGTGTTTGAAAAACGTTCCGCGCGGTTACGATCTGATGCACCCGCAAGCGAAATATTTAAAAAATAAGTCTTGGTATTTGGAATATCCGATTTCAGACGACCAGCTTCAACAAGCTTCATTCATTAACTTTGCGGCAGAAATATTTATACGCATGCAACCGTTTAACACTTTTTTGAATCATGCACTTATTGGGTTTGAAATGCCAAATCGATAAAGCATATTTTTGAATAGAATGCGAATTTATGATTATCTATCACAAAATTGTTGACAGATAGTCTTGTTCATGGTAAATTTTATATATCTACCGATATATAAGTGGGTGACGTTATGGAAGACATGAAAGAAAAGATCGCATATCATTCTCGCAGGTTGTTTGATCAGCACGGTTTTCACGGGGCTGCTCTGCGTGATGTCTGCAAGCTGGCAGGCTGTAAGATGCCGACGATATATTATTACTACGAGAATAAAGACAATCTCTATGATCAAGTCGTTCGTGTAGCCTTTGAAGATCTTGTACCAAGGCTTTGGGAGCGGCTCCCTAAGGATGTGTCCTATCAGGATTACAATACGCAGATGGTCATTCAAAAGAAAAACTTGTCCGAGGAAGAACGGATTATTTACCGCCTCGCCATGAAAACATGGTTGGGGTTTGATGGTTGTGAAGAAAGCCGTCGCAGGCTGATGGAATGGGCGCAAGCTACCTATGAACAGAGTTGGAAAAAGTACGCAGGCGTTGTCGCTTCAGTACAGTGGGCAAAATTTATCTCCCGATCAATCACGACGTTAATCCAGCTTATCATCCTTGCGGAAGAAGATATTTCGGATGATGAAATCCGCGAGGAAATTGGCATGATTTTTGATGTGGCAACACATTCAAAAAATAAAAATAAATAACGAAAGGATCTTGATTTATGAGCGATTTAATGGTGAAATTACAGTCAATTGACGACAAGGCGATGTTAGACATTACGGCTCGCGAAAACCCGCCGATTGTGTGTGATTACTTCCCTCCGGTCGGTACTGGTAAAGGCTATACTTCACTGGAACTGTTGATGGCAAGTTTCGGCTCCTGCGTAAGCACAACGCTTCTGGCCGCGCTGCGCTACAGGAAGAAAAAAGTCGTGGACGGCATATCAACGGAAGTGGAAGGCACTGTGCGAGAGGTACATCCAAAGGCGCTTGAACACATATTGCTGCGTCTAAACATAAAGGCAGAAGATTTGACGGAAGCGGAAGTACGGGAAATGCTGTTGGTTTTGGAAGATAATCTGTGTCCAGTATGGGCAATGATTAAAGGAAATGTAACTGTATCTGTCGAGGTAGAAATAAGTAAATAATTTTTTTTGTATTATATATCTATCGATATATATTCCTTGCCATCCTTCAACTTGCATTTGTAAGTTACAAAAACAGAATAGCAAAATGGGAGCCAAGGAATATTGGCTCCCATTTTGTTTATTTTTCATGCCAGTTTCGCCTATCCTATGTCCATCAATTGCGGCGCTTTTTGCGAGCGAGCCGTCAGGATAGAAGGATTCATTTACCATCGGTCTGAGTCCCTTCTTTAGAGAGTATGATACCGTCTTTACTAAAATAATAGGTTTGCTTTTTTGCATTTGAGCCGATATCCCACCAGCCAAACAGTCTAGTATTGCCAGAGTAGAAGGCCCAATTGTCACCATCCTTTACCCAGGCAGTCTGCAAAGCACCACTGGAAAGGAAGTTATATTTAATCCCGTCAATGATGTGCCATCCGCTGACTGGAATACCACTTTTATAATATAAATACTGACCATGATCGTTTTTCGTCCAGCCTTGTGAGGTGCTGGGATCGATCGACAGTTTAATTAAACGGTGAAGCATTGCACAGACCTCCGCCCGGGTCACCTTGGCCTTAGGATAGAACATATTGTTTTGTTTACCCATCAGGATACCTACGTTCTGCATAGCCAAAACGGCTGTTTTGTATGGGCTGCCGATATCTCTGTAGTCTTTAACGTAAATTGCTTTACGAGTGGCGGGCAGAGTGTGTCCGGCAGCTTTTATAAAGTTTTGCAGAATCAATGCAATTTCTTCACGTGTTACAGCAGGATCAGTCGTTACATCTGTAAAGCGGTTCTTTATAGATGCCGTTGAATCTGCTTTTTCCAGTTTGCCAAGAGCCGCTGCTAAATCTGCGCGTGTTAGCGCAGCATCGGGACTAAACTTTCCATCAGCGCCTATATGAAGCAACCCATTTTCAACAATATACTCGATGGAATCTTTCGCCCAGTGACTGCTGATATCGGGCATCTTAACAGATGGAACTGTGTAGCCGACACCGTAAACAGAGAGGTGATTGGTAGAAATAACGACGCGCTTGCTGTATTCATCATAGAAAGAGGTTGCAATGCGATGAGTTTTCCCATCATTTCCTAAATATGCACCATAAAGAAGGCTGCCAAGCTCGTTAGCGAGCGTAGAAGTCTTAATACAAATTGTGATTTTACCTGTACCAAAAGAAGAAATAGTAACAGGCCTTTCATGTTTTGTTGAGCTGATAGAGATCTGATAGGCGCTTCGCATACCCGCTGCCGATGTCGGCATTACTGTGATAGTAATATCGCCACTGCTTTGCGATTGAATTTTTTTAAGCGCTATCGAATCGAACCTAATGTTTACAGGTAGATTGGAAATAGATAAGCGCTTAACCGAGTTATCTATCATACGATCTAAAGCGGTTCGATCTAAAATAATCTTAAATCCTGTCGCAGATTTGGCGGTCACTGAAGCATTCACAATCATGTCATCCGATGTACTTCCATTAGCTTTAGAATCAGCCTTCGCTTTAAGAATTGCTGCCTTTGCTAAGCTGTCGGTAATATTGAGTACGGCGATGCCGTTATTGACCTGTGCGGCAACTGAAATGCCTATAGTGGCAGACTGATCCAATTTGACTGAAGGAACAAAGATATGCTGTGGGTTTTCACTGCCATTGTCATTACTTTCTGGTATGTAAATTGTGAATTTCATTGAGCCAAAGCTTCCTTCATATTTTCCAATACCGGTAATGGTAATAGTTGCATTAGAGCCAATAGTTGTATTGTTATCGTAAGAGACAGTGAAATCTTCATCTTTTGTAAGAATCGCATCACCGTCATGTACAACAGGTTCTGGCGTAATTGGTATCCCGGTATAAAGCTGATGGGCGATAGGAGACAAATTAAATTCTATCACACGTGGATTTACAGTGATCTTGAAAAATGCAGATGCAGCGTTATAATCATGGTCCGCATCCTTCGTCATAGCAATATTTATCACGCCCAAACCGGCAGCGATAAGTGTTGTGCCATCGATTTCACCGGGACCATCGGTCACGGTAAAGCGAACGGCACCTGTGCCCAAGTTGCCACTGACTAAGGGTAACAAATCCAGCCTATTGCCGTAATTCGTTGTGCTGTCCATTGCACTCAGGAATTGATCAGATTTAGTGAAGCTGTATTCGATTATTCCACTGGCAGCTGCGTTGTAATTGCTATTCCCGCCATATGTTACGGTGAATGTGAATGTGTTTTCCTCACCTGTCGACTTAAAGATAGCTGTTTTATTTGGCAAGGTCACGGTAGCTATGGTTTCCGAGCCTGCTTTAAAGGTTAGTGTTCCCGTAGCATCGTCAGGCAGCACCGCCGAAAGTTCCACGCTGCCGGGGCGAGTTTGTGTCGACGCAGGGTTCGCTGCAAGCGTCAGGGATGGCGTTGCCTTTTCTACAATCACCCAAATTAATCCTGTTGCAGGCAGATAGTTGCCGTGTGGGTCAATATCTATAGCTTCATGCTCCTGTCTAGCTCCCGCCTGGAGCGAGGTATCAGGATAGACCCATGAGAAATTTGGTAAAAGACCGAGATCCCTCAACTTTAGAGTCGGAGAATAGGTCGTCCTAATTGGGTAGTGTCCGAAAGAACGTTCTGCTTTGGCAACATTCACAGTAATATTTCCGAAAGCCTCATAGTTACCGCTGGGGTGGCTATAGGTGGCCTGATGGCTTTGATTATCGCCCGCATTGAGTCTTTTTGCTGGATTCTGCCACGCATAGTTTTCGGAAAGTGGTAAGCTCCCTAAGCTTAACCAAGGAGAATAGACAACTGAAATGGGTTCTAATGGAATAAAGTCTATTTTCGCCTTTGCAACATTCACAATAATAGTTCCAGTTGCGTCGTCATAGTTTCCACTGACGTGGGTATAGATTGCCTCAAAGCTCTGTCCGTTACCTGCGCTCAACAAAATTGTTGGATCAATCCACACATATCCTGTTGGTGGGATAATATCTTCTAACTTTAGTGCGGGGGAATAGATGGCCGAAATGGAGGAGGTCGTTTCAAAATAACCTTTCGCTTTGGCTACATCTACCGTTATCATTCCGGCCACGCTCTCAAAGTTGCTGTTAGGTGGGGTATAGATTGCCTCGAAGCGCTGTCCGTTGCCCGCATTCAGCGAAATGCTCGGGCTAACCCACACATATCCATCGGCAAGGGCAATATCTCCGAGCCTCAGCATGGGAGAATAGGTTGCCGAAACAGAGGCTGGTGAGCCAAATTCTCCCGGGGCCTTATTGATGGTAAAACTACCCAGGGCAATATCAGAGACAGTGGCGTTGAAATTCGTTCCGCTGCCAATTTGCACCGTAACGGCATAAGTACCTCTATTGACTGGAATCGTAGTGCTTGCATTGTACTTTACTGTAATTGCACCCATTCCTGTAAAGCCAGATTTTATAGAAACCGCAATCCCTTGCGCCAGACCGTTATATGTAACGTTGGCCAGGGTGTACTGCAGATGAGATTCTGTGGGTGTCATTTTTTCAATGATGTAGTCAATGCTGCCAGTGCCGGCGAAGTTTCCTTTTCCTATAATGGTTGCTGTGGCGTTGCCAGCATTGGTACCATCACTGGTGCTGCCAGCCCCTGCTGATAGGATATAATCAACATTATGCTTTAGCGTCGCGCCATCGAAGGTTAGTTCAACCTCTGGTTGAATGGGGCAGCCCGTATAGGGATAGCGGTCTTTTTTCAACAAAATGCCTGCTTTGGAGATGTCTCGCGGATTAAGATGAAGGCCAGCGTGACCCGACTGCGTACCACCAGTGTCTTTCAGTACAGGCAGCTTGCCGCTTTCAAACGACCACGCAGAGGAGCTAAAAGATACTGTTGATTGCCAAAATGACTGATCATTTATTTGCTCGACCAACAAGTCCTCTCCGTCATTTCCATCATGGGTTTTAGCCGCACCGCCACCTGAGATGCCTGCAAATGCATAGTTGCCGCTCAATGGGTCGCTCACTTTGCTGTTTGAAACAACGGCGGCAACGCGGCCAATTTTTTCATTTTTCATTCCTGTTACAGCACTGCCTAGCATCACACAGTTTTGAATAGTAGCCTCATATTCAATTTCTCCAGCCACACCGCCAACTTCCATATCTCCCTTTACTAAACCTGCAACGTAGCAGTTATTGATTGTAGCGGAACTTGACGAGCCTGTAATTCCACCGCTATAGCTGTGATAGAAGCCGGAAAGTGTTTTTCCGACTACACCTAACGTATAGCAGTCCTGTATGGCACCTAGATCTATTAATCCAGATATACCACCAGAATACCTAATCCCCTTCACGTCGCACAAAGTATAGCAACTTTTGATCGTCGTGAAACTAGCATTCCCTGATATACCGCCAGTAAAATAATCACCCGTGAGGTTTCCAGTAGCAAAGCAGTTTTGGATAGTGCTGGAAAGTGCATTACCGCTGATGCCTCCAATCCATTTCCTACCAGCGACATTTGCGTTTACAACCCCAAGGTTTTTCACCACAGCATATCCAATATATCCAAACAGGCTTTGGTAATTACCAGTTTCCCCTGTGCGATTGATGTAGAGATTTGAAATCGTGTTTCCGTTTCCATCAAAGCTGCCCTTAAATTGTGCGCTGAAATTGCCAATAGGGTTCCATCCCTCACCACTGCTGTATCCAGTAAGATCGATATTATCGATTAGCCGGTAGTGTTTGGTGTTATAATCAGCGTTTGCTGCATTTATAAGTTCTGCAAGCTTCGCAAGCTGCGATGAATTGGAAATAAGGTATGGGCTGCTTTCTGATCCATCACCGCCTGCAAAATAGGAGGAATCAATATGCATTGGCAGAACTCCAGTTTGCCCACGAAGCAAATTGCCTTGTTCGTCTGTGAGCATGGGAAGACCGCCATCAAAATAGCGCCAAGGACTGGTTATTAGCGCAGTAGGAAACCCTGTTGATAGTATAAGCTGCTCTGATGATTTGTCGGCACCGTTTCGATTGTTACCGTTACCATCAGAAATTGCAATTGTTGTACCGGCAACCGTAACAGATATGCCGGAAAAGGCGACGTTTCCAGCGCAACTAGCTTCAGCGCCGGTCAATCCGGCAATTCGTCCTATATTGTAGGTAGAGTTGGTTGTAGTAGCAGTAACAGAAGGGTTGAGTGCAGCAGAATTTTCAATTGAACCGTAAACTCTGCCAGCCAGCCCCCCAACAGTATCATCAGATTTTACTGCACCTGTAGAATAGCAGTTTTGCATCGATCCCAATACAACGCCGGCTATGCCGCCAACTGATCTAAACCCGTTGACTGTCGCTGTGGAATAGCAATTCATTACATTGTTTGGCGAACTTTCCAGGGAAACTACTCCAATAGAGCCTACAATTCCGCCAACTTGAGTATTGCCTGTAATTGTCCCGGCAGTGAAGCAGTTTTTTACAGTGCTGTTATTCGTAATACGGCCTGCTAAAATACCGGCATAATCACGAACAGAAATATTGGCGCCAATAATACCCAGATTACGTATTGTGCCGCCATTTATATATCCGAATAGACCTACATCATCCGTGCTTGTTCGATTAATATAAAGATCAGTAATCGTGTAACCACTGCCGTTAAAATCGCCTTTGAAGGGATATGTTGAATTTCCAATTGATGTCCAGCCGCTGCCGCTCTTATACGCGGAAAGATCGATGTCTGAAGTAAGCTGATAGTGTGCGTTTTGGTATGTAGAGCTGCCGTTGTTTATTTGATTGGAAACATAGTAGAGCTGTTTTTCCGTGTTAATCAGATAGGGACTTGCAGCTGTTCCACTGCCATACGGAGCATATCCTCCTGAAGAACTTAGGTATGACGGCATTTCTGCTGGTTGCCCGAACAAACCGGGTAGGCTGCCGGGACTATAAGTCCACGGGGATTTGGTAAATTCCGATGGAAAACCGCTTGCTGTCTGCAATTGTGCGAAAGCTTTGGAACTGCCATCAACCGTATATGTTCCGCTTCCGTTACACTCCATACCAGCAAAGGAAAACACGTTAGTCTGACCTTTAAATGTAAAGCCGACTACTCGACCCACCTCTGTTCTCGTTATTCCGCTTACTTTAGATTGCAACGCAAGGCAGTATTCTACTTTGCCGACTCCTACACCAGAATGAGGTACAATATAGCCAACAATACCTCCAATTGAACTCGAACCTTCAACTACTCCGGTGGCATAGCAAAATCGTACGGTGCAATCATCGATCATGCCGGCGATACCACCAACTGAGTTTGATGAAGATGTTATAGTACCTACCGTACAATTGGCGCTGCAATTTTCTATTAAACCAGCAGTAGAGCCAACTACACCGCCGAATAGTGCGGCGCCATTTACCGTTCCCGAAACACTGCAGTTTTTTATGCTTCCATTGCTAGATACTAAGCCTGCTATAATGCCCACCTGCGTGTCCCCATGGACTGATGCATTGGAAACATTCAGATTTCTCACCGTTCCGCCATAAAGGCATCCAAATAATCCGACAGAATAGTAATTTTGGTTTTCAGGATATTCCCTGTTTTTTATATATAATCCTGTGATTGTGTGTCCGCCGCCGTCAAAGTCGCCCTGGAATGCAGGGCCTAATAAACCGGTTTTTATATAGCCTCCAAAGCCAATAGGGTCCCAGCCCTTTTCATCGTTATAGTTTGAACCGTACATAGACAGATCGATATCGTTCATAAGTTTGATATAGACCTTGGCGTTTGCATCATTGAACAAAAAGACTTCGAGGCGCCGGTTGTTTACAAGCACCGCGATTTCTCTTAGCTGATGAGGATTAATAACTTCCAGTGGACTGTTTTGGTTACCGCTGCCGCCCATACGCATCAGGCTAATTCGCTCTGGGATAAATACAGTGATGATGGGAGCTTCTATAGCTTCCTCCAGAATGTACCCATCACCAAAATGAGCGGTAAACACATACAAGCCCTGCTCAGGTTCGATTTTATTGTATTCATGGTCTGCTTGCCACATCACCGGAATTTCAGCAGCTTCACCATTGACTACACCAGGAAGTGTTTTTGGAAAGACAGGTTCAAGGGAGTTCTGCCAACGAATTTCATCCGCCAGCTCCTCTAAGGCAGATACAGTTCGGTCAGCAAGTACTTCATGGAATACGGTTACAATAATTTGGGGCAGCTCTACTTCATCCGCCAGAACAGAGCCCTCCGGCAACTCTGGTAAAAATAGGTACTCCCCCTCAATAGTACCGTCATATTTGGGGGAAGAAGTCCATGATATCGAAACCGGAACTGTTATATTCTCTGGCTGAGCAGGAGAAGTATCTGTATTTGCATCGTCAGCCAAATCTGAATCCGTGTAAGAATTTGCATCAGATATAGTTTCTTCGCTTTCTGATTCGGTG
>CAUQLV010000034.1:0-28843 GCA_963519235.1 uncultured Oscillospiraceae bacterium | reverse complement strand
GTTTTAGACCATGTCACCATAGGATTCATCCCGGTTTTTTCCTGCAGAAACTGCTGACGGCGGCTGGTTTCACTGCCCACTCGTCCGGCAATCTCCGCTTCACGAATGAGTTCTACGGCAAAGGTATCAATTTGCTGCTTGGCAATGTATACTGGGAACACTTTCACGGCAAGGGCAATGACCAGCATAGCACACAGCACCAAAACCGCCACATCAATGTAGCCTTCACCGGCTTTGTTTTTCAATATTTTCAGCATACGGTCACCCCCTAAAACATCCCGCCGAGGGATGTGATGATTTCATAGACAATAATCGCCATATAGGTCATGAGAAAGCACATCAGCATGGCAAAGGAGAACACACGGATTTTAGGCGGAATCTTCATAGCCTGCGCTTTGAGCCGCTGAAGCTCCAATTGTTTCATATCGTGTGCCAGCATCTGAAAATATACCCCGACCTCATCCCCTCGAAGTACACCAATCAGTCCCCGCGTAATATCCGAGAGCATGGGCGAATTAAATCTGGCCTCGAACCTTGTCAGGGCTGCCTCGTAACTGGATGAGCGCATATCAGCCGTGAGGATGTCAAGCTCTGCGGCAAAATCCTCCCCGGCATTTTTCTTGAAATTCTCCAGCATGGACAGCACATCCCGGCTGGCTTTCAATTCCTGAGTGATGGTTGCCACAAATCGGGGCAGTTCTTGTTCGATTTTGCCTCTCTTAACTGTCAGCGCCTCATCCGCCTTGCGTATCTCTTTGAAATAGACCAAGACAGCAGCAAACAACACAATAGGTGCCAGCAGAGGCAGGAGAATAAGGCAGGGAATGATGCAAAGTGCAATGGCCGCCGCTTTGACGATGGCCATTGCTGTAAACAGCTCCGGGGAATCGGAAAACCCTGCCGCCGACAATACATTTGCCATTCGACTCTTTTTGTACTCATCCATGTGGATGTATCGAGAAAGGTGAACACCGGCATTTCGCAGCAGTGCATCGGTGGTTTTTGCCTTTGTCTTGGTCTGCTTTCCTGCCGACAGCATTGCCTTTTGGGTAGCAAGTGTGGGTAGCCGCAGCAGATCGGCGGCAATGAAAAAGAGTCCTGCCCACAGGAGGACTCCGAATAAAATGATATAGATTGTCATGAATGTCCTCCTATCTTCGATATTCAATGGGCTGAGTGAGCTTGATGACAAAGGCCGTGGAAATGAAAATTACAGTAGCACAGATGGACAGAACAATCTGCCCCAGCGGTGTGTGCATCAGTGTGTGATACCAGTCCTGATTCAAAAAATACATAAGGGGAATATTGCCGACGACCAGAATCTGCATAATGATAAATTCCTTTCTCGGCTCAAACACCATGTTTTCCAGCTCACCGTTGACCACTCGCATATCACTGAGCTTGCTGACAATTGGAATTAAGGTTGTTTTGAGACTGCGGTCATGCTGACAGGCAATGAGGGCATCGCACCACTCAGCATATACGGCATTGTCAATCTTACTTTTCAAATCATAAAGCGCCGCTATTACATCCGGATCAACCAGCCTGACACGGAACACAAATCCCTTGAAAACCGACAGTACCGGCGGATTCAGGTATGCGATGTTTTCCTCCGCCGCCGTCAGGATATCCTCATTTCTGAGATAAGCCGTGGTGATAATGGAAAGGGCCGTTTCCAACTCCCCTGCAATGTCCTTTTTGAAGTGGCTGGCAGTGAGCTTTATCCACCAGAAGGGCAGGAACATACAGCCAACTGCCATTACAGGAACAAGAAAAAAGTTTGAGAGTATAACGGCAATGGAGGCACCCACGGCAAAACACAGCAGGGATAAGGCACAAAGCATGGGAAATCGTGCTGTTCTGCCGGTTACCTGAAGGATGGACTGCACCTCAGCAATTTCCCGGCGCAAGTAGGATTGCTTTTTTCTGCGGGTAAACTCGCCCACCTCGTCACGGAGGGACTTAGGTCTGTCAGTGAGTTTTCCGAATACTCCAGTCGTAAATTCTGCCGGTGTGATACCCAGCAAAATAAAAAAACCTGCAATCATTCCGATGCAGGAGATTAAAAGTATTGTTGTCATGCGCTTTGTACCTCCTTTCCCTGCAGGCTTTCAATGAGTGCCTGGGGCATACCGTTTTCCATCAGCCGTTTGGCAAGGCTGTCTGAAATGGGATTGATCTGCTCATGGTGTCCCTCAATGATGAATTTGCCATCCTCCATGCGATTTTCGCTAATGACATACTGATATAGCGGTCGGTAGTGCCTTGTGCCGTCCGGAATAATCTCGCATTCCTGAATTTCCATCATGCGGCGCTGCTTGTTTTCAAGCTGCTTGCAGAACACCACAATGGGATAGGCTTCCGTAACATAATCCATAAGGGTTTGATCCGACATATCCACCGCTCTTTTGCACAGGGACACCATTCGGCGATAGGTGGCTTCGGAGGAGTTGGAGTGGATGGTGGTCAGCACCGCCACACCGGTTCGAGCAGCTTCCTGAGCGGCATTAGCCTCTGCACCGCGCATCTCACCCACCACAATGATGTCCGGATTAAAGCGAAGTGCATAGTCCAAAAGGTCGGTCTGGTCAATGCGCTGGCGGTCATTGTCGCTGTCACGGGTTAGGGTATGGATCACCGAATTGACCACCTTGCCCTCTTTTTCTCTGACGAGATCCAGCTCACGGGAGCCGTTTTCAATGGTATAGATTCGCTTGTTGTCAGGAACGGTGGTCAGCACCCAGCCTGCCACAGTGGTTTTTCCGGAACTGGTAGCTCCTGCGACACAAACAGATATGCCGTAGCGGATACAAAGAGATAAAAAGTTCAGCATAGGATCGGTGGCTGTACCGCTTCTGACAAAATCCTCTTTTTTCATGCTCTGTGGATTGACCACACGAATGGATGCCGCTATGCCAATATCCTCGTCCACAACAGGACTTTTCAGAACGGCAATACGAATGTTTTTAGAAAGATGCCCCAACACGATAGGGCTGGCATTGTCTAAAACCATACCACTGATGTGAAGCATCCTGCGGATCACATTCACGGCGTGCTGGGGACTTTCAAAGCGTTCCTCCAGTTTAACCGTCCGACCATCCGAATACTGCACCTCAATGTCTTTCCAAGAGTTAATATCTATTTCTTCAATACCGCTGCCGAAGATGTATTTGGTTAAAAACCCGAACTCCGCCATTTCAGTGTAGAGGGCATCTGCCAATTTCGTGCCGCTCATCCCATTTACCGAGATACGGTGATCCTGAATGTACTTGGTGATATATCGTTTGAGCTGTGCCTTGGCATCTTCACCGCCTGCTGTAATGAGACTGCTGTAATATTCAGAAATGTATTCCTGCACATCGCCAAGAACCGATGAGAAATCCTTACCCTCAGTTTCAGGTGTAAAGAACAGTGTATGGGCGCGGTTTGCACCTGAAAAATCCATCGGGCGGTTCACAGTGGACTCCTGCTCCATAGTGCTATGCAAATCAAAGACCGCTGCAGAGAGTGTCGATGGATGTTTTTCTGTCGTGTCTTTCTGTCCAGTCTGCTGCGTATTTCTCCCTTTGAAAAATCTCGAAAAAATCCCTTTCTTTCCTAACATCCAAACACCTCCTTTGCAATTTTCTCAATTTCTCTGCGGAACAGGCGGCTATCCTTGAGAGACAAATCTCCAAGAAGATTGCCTGCCAGATACTGTTCCTCAAGCTCCTGAGAATGGGTCAGGGTAAAGGCTGCCGAACCCAAGGCCTGCCCAATCTTCTCCCCGGCTTCATGGGGCTTTACATTGCTGGCTACCTTGTATTGCTTATCTGCATCCCACTTGGAATCCCTAAGCAGAGGGAGCTGGCTTGAGAGATAGCTTACCGATTTGAGATCGGCACCCGCAAGGCGAAGAACATTATCTGCTTCCATAAGGGTCACAGCGGAGAGGATGTCGTTTGCAATATAGCTGCCACAATCCACCACTACGAACGGGGCAATCCCCCGAAGACCATTTAGTAATTCTTTGGCCTGCACCTGCTCATAGGGCGGATAGGTATACTCGTTCTCGCCCTTTTTCATACCGAGGATGGTGAGATATTTGTTTTTCTTCAGAGTCACCAAATTGTGTTTGATGAGGGCTTCCGTTACATGGGCTGCAGCAAGAATGCTGCCCAGGGAATGCTCACATTCAAGTTCCGACGGGGGACAGATACAGGGAAGCATGGGGGCTGTCATATCACAAAGCAAAAGCACCACATTTTGCTTTTGCTGGGCAAGATGCTTTGCGATCTTTACGGCTGTCACCGTTTTACCGCTGCCGGGGGAACCCCAAACGGCGAGGATACCCTTTTGCAGTTCCTGTTCCTGCTGAATATCTTCCTCCACAGGCTGGCGGGTGAAGATACTCCTTTTCTTGAAATTCAGCATTATTCCACCCCGCTTTCCCCGAATGCTTCAGGCTCAGCATCGTTCTCTGATTCCTGGGTTTCAGAGGACGTATCTTCTGTCTGTTCTATCGGATGCAAAGCAGCAATAACCTTATCCTGTGCCTCTGTAAATTCAGCGGTATTTTCAGGGGTACCGCGATAAACCAGGGACAGATGGAGCTTGCCATCAGCCTCCAACTCTGCCAGCACCTTGCTCTGTTCGGGAGAAACCAGCAAAGTCACCGTTGCAGGAAGCTCTCGATCTTCATCTTCAGCAGTGGCTTCCCCTGTGTTGGCGTCATAGCCGGAGGAGGCGGTAACGCTGATCACTTCCACATATTTCAGCTCGGCAGGGATAACTGTGGTGCCCTGCTTCTTATAATCGGCGGCAATGACCGATACGATATCGCCGCTTTGGAGCTTCCCGGACAGGCCGCTTGCAAAGCTCTTAATGGTCACCGACATGGCCTGCTTGGTGCCGTCCAGATTGTAAAGGTAGGCATTTTCCGCTGCCGGAGTATCGGACAGCTTAGTGTTTAAGATATAGTCCCCGATGGACAGGTCAGCCTTGGCATATTTGCCGATGACCGTTTCACTCTGGCGGATGACATTGTCGGGCAGCCCAAAACCGCCCACCTCCACGGTCTGAATCATATCCTTGGTGATTTCATCTCCTGACTTGACTTCTTTGACCACACGAAGGATTTCTGCTTTTTGGCTGACGGATTTGTTGAACAAAGGCGTCACACCGAAGCAGATAAGCAGGGATAAAAGGATACAGATCACACCGACCACGGTGCGATTCTTAAAAAGATTCATAGGATTTTCCTCCTTCATTTGATGGTTATTTAAGCAAAAGCATATTTCCAATGTTTAGAACGAATACGGCAAGAAAGCCCAGAGATAAAAAGGGCCCCATGGGCAGAGATGCCTGTGCCGCTTTCTGAGGTTCCAGCTTCCGAAGCCTTCTAATGGCTTGAGCTGCCAGATAAAAAACAAGGGATGCCATTAAACCGAGTATCAGCCCGGTCATACATCCCCGAAATCCCAAAACAACGCCTGCGGCAGCCGTGAGCTTGATATCTCCGCCGCCGATGCTCCCTGGTTTGCATAGAGCAGCAATTAAAAGCGGGAGTGCTGCAAGAATGCCCAAAAGTTTGACGGGGCTGAAATCAATCAGCCCCGTCAATACAATCAGGATGCATATGCTGTCCGGGATGATCCGTTTGCGGAAATCCCAGACAGAAGCCGCCATAAGCAGAAAAGAAAAAAGCACCGTCTGCAGGGTGCCATTAGCCTCCATAGTTGAACATTTCCATAATTCTCTGGGTAAGTGTAGGCAGCACTGTTTCCCCAAACAGGGCATAGAGCCCTGCCAAAAGCAGGGCCCCAAGGACAACGGCTATCAAGATTTTAATAGCCGTGTCAATGTAGCCTTCCCCATGTTGATTCAAGAGGGCTTGGCGGGCTGCCAATGCTCCCTTTTGTGTCTTATTTTTCAGCTTCAAGAACAGATTCTTCATTGCTTTTTCCTCCCATTATTCAAAATGATAACTTACCGAGTAAGTGATGTTGCTTTTGTTATACATACAATTATGGTTGGTATAATAGTAAAACTCCAGCTTGGTATATACACCGGTGCTGAGGCTGCGGCTGAAGGTGATGCCATTTGAGGTGGTGCCGTAATCAAGCTGATCCCACTGTTCGGTGAGCTTGTTGTATCCTCGTACTCTGCCGAAGTCAGAACCGCTGTGACCGCTGACAGGGGGAACGGTAAAGGTATATTCCGTGATGGTGGCGCCTTCCAGCCCATTTTCCATAATGACAGAATCGGGGCCGGTGAGAGTCATACCACCGCCGCCGTTTGAGTCAGCCACAAAGAACACGATGGCAGCCCAAGGCGATTCAGCACCTGCAGAGTCCACCGCTTTAACACGGACCACATTTCTTCCCAGCGGGTAAGTCTGGGTTTCAGCATTTCTGCCCTCCCAAACGAGGGTTACAGGATCACCATCGGGGTCTGAGCTGGTTGCCTTGATGGTGACCGGTGTTCCTGGTGGTACACTGTTACCGCTTGGGGTTCGGGTAATAACCGGTGCAGTGGGGGCAGAGTTTGTAATGGTAAATGTCTTGGATACCCACTCCGAATACAGACCGGTTGCATCCTTGGCTCTGACACGGATGGTGTGAGTACCAACAGCATAGTAGTTATCTGCTGCTTTATTCTCCCATTCCAATGTAGTAGTATCTCCATCGGCATCAGAGGCTGCAGCACTGATATTGACAAGGAACTTGCCGTCTTTTGCTGTTCGTGTAGGGGTTGCAGTCAAGGTTACAACTGGTGCGGAACTGGTGATGGTAAATGTCTTTTCTGTCCAAGGAGAATAAGCTCCGGCAATATCCTTTGCCCTGACACGAATGGTGTGAGTCCCCGGCGTATAATAGCTGTCATCTGTCGTATCCGCATACTCCAAGGTCACCGCATCTCCATCGGGATCATCGGCATTGGCAGTAATGTTAACAAGGAACTTGCCATCCTTGGCGATACGGGTGGGGACTGCTTCTACTACCGGAGCATTGGGTGCTGCATTGGTTACGGTGATGCTTTCTGAATAAGATGCCACACGCCCTGCGCTGTCGGTAATGGAAGCCATCAGGGTAAAGTCGCCGATGTCGCTGATGGCAATTTTACCGCCCTCATTACCCAAGGTGCCTTGATACGAAGCGGTGCTGCCTTCCTTTTGCAATGTCCAAACCACAGCATGGCTGCCGATATGCTGAACATCCTTTGGGACAACATCAAACTCTGTGCCGTAGTGAACAGTCTGGGGCATGGTGAAGGCGTACTGCACCACCGGCAGGATGTGGATGCTTTCGCTGTGGGAATAGCTGCGTTTCAGGTAATCAGTCATGGATGCCGTAAGGACATACTCGCCGTCGTCCTTAAAGGTGATTTTGCCCCCTTGGGCAGTGAGGTTTCCTTCAAATGTCTCAGTGAGCGGAATATTTCTGCCCTCCTTGCTGACGGACCATTCCACCGGCAGGACATTGTTGTTGCCATGGGTTCTAAGGTCAATGGCGGTATCGGTATAGGCAAAGTCGGGAAGCTCAAAGCTGATGGTCAGCACGGGAAGCACCTCGCACCTGTCCTTGCTTTCATATAAAAAGACACGGCCTGTTTCATCGGTGACTCTTGCCACCAATTCATAAATACCGGCTCTTTTAAAGCGGAGGGTACCGCCGTCATTGGTAAGTTTTCCGTCCACATAGGTGGGCCAGTCTTGAAAGCCGAAGGTGTTGTCCACCAGCCATTCGATGATTAGCTCCCCCAAATCGGCAGTTTCAGCTTGAATCGCAATATCGCTGTCCGTATGGGCCTGCTTTGGCAGGCTATAGCTTACGGCAGGCACAGGATAAACCACAAAGCTCTGATCGTAGCTGTAGCTTCTGCCGCCGTTGTCGGTAAATTCCGCTTTTAGAACATAGCTGCCCTTGGCGTGGAACTTCAGCTCACCGCCGCTATTGTCCAGCATTCCTATTGTCATATCAGCAAGAGATGCCTCCTTGCCGTCACGGGTCAGTGACCATTTGGCGGTATGGCTTCCGATTTCAGAAAATATGGCTTCCACATGAACAGTTTTATCGGTGTGGAAGATTTCAGGCAGATAAAATCCCGCCGAGCCTACCGGATAGATGACGATATCCGCAGTATCGGCAAACACTCTGCCGGTTGCATCGGTAACGGAAGCGGTCAGGGCATAGACACCTTTTTCTGTAAATCTGATACTGCCGTGGTCAGGACCTCCCTCAATCCACTGGCTGATTTCTGCAGACTCACCGTTTCGGGTCAAGGTGTAGACCGTCGTGAGCCCATCCGTTTCTTTTGTTTCTGTCTGTAGGGTAATGGTTTTATCCGTATGGGAAACTTCCGGCAGGGAGAGGCTTACCTCCGCTACCGGGTAAATGATAATATTGTCCTGCACGTTAACGGTTTTGCCCAGCTCGTCTGTAATGGCGGCAGTCAATATATAGCTGCCCTTTTCCTTGAACAGCACCGTACCGCCGGTGGAGTCCAGCTCTCCCATAAGGGATTTATTCAAATCGGCATCTGTCCCTTCTTTTTGGAGGGACCATTCCACTGAGTTATCACCAAGGTTTTCCGTGGAAAGCTCCACAGCCACAGCCGTGTCGGTATGGGCAGTTTCCGGCAGAGTAAAATCAGCCGTCACCACAGGATAGATGCTGATTGTCTGCTCATGAACCACTGCAGTGTTTCTGCTGTTTTGTGCTGTGGCAATGAGGGTGATGCTGCCGGTCTCCGTGAATTTCACCTTACCGCCATTTGCATCTAACACACCGTCTGTCAACTGGTCAAGCTCAACAGGCAGACCGTTTTTGAGAGCTGACCATGTCACGCTGCTCACATAGCGGCTTTCCGGTTTAATTTCAATTTCATCGGCTGTATAAGCGGTGTTAGGCAAGGTGAAGCTGAACTGCGGGGCAGGAACATATGAAGAACCCCCGCCAGAGCTGCCGCCGGAAGTCTTATCCTCCGGTTTAGGAGTTACAGGCGGTTTCAGGGATTCTTCTTTTTTGATCTGCTCCTTTGCCTCATCCGCATCCACCAGCATACTGAAGGCTTCCGCTCGAGTAGCTTTTCCCTCTGGCTTCACTGTGCCGTCGGGATAACCATTTACAATGCCATGCGCATTACCTGCACATATACTGGCTTTATCCTTATCAGTAAGGTCACCGTCATCGGAAAATCCGGTAATGCAGAGACAGGATGGATCATGCTCTCCCTTACCGATGGCTCTTACCAGCATACGAATCATTTCCATGCGGGTAATGGGTTCATCCGGCAGGAAATTTGTGCCGTAATCACCTTTTTGGATGATGCCTGCAATGATAAGGGCTTCTATATTCTGCTGCGACCAGTGGCCGGCAATATCGCTAAAGCCAAGGGTGACTTCACTTTCCTCCGGCTCCGGCAGCTCCACGATTCTAGCAATCAAGGCGGCAAATTCAGCCCTGGTGATGATGCCATCGGGATGTACAAGACCATCGGGATAACCGCTGATGATACCTTTATCCGTGAGGATTTGAATGACTTCCTCCGCCCAATGACCTTTTGCATCCTCAAAATATCGATTGACTGCATAGGCACTCCCTGCAAGCATGGAGACTACCAAGCAGACCACAAGAAGCATGCTGAGTGGTCCTTTCATTTTCTTGTTCATTGGCTGTCCCTCCTACATCCCGCCCATGACAGGCTGGTTTTGCTCCTGCTGGGGTTCGGTAGATTTTTGTTTCTGTGAGGTACTCTGCCCTTGGGTGAGGGCCTGCTGGTAGGCGTCAAGCACCGTCTTGTCGAATTCTGCCTTGGCTTCCTTGGTGCAGGGGAAGCAGATATCCCTGTATTCGCCGTTTCCTGACTTGTAGCTGGGCATGGAAACAAACAGTCCCTTGGAGCCCTCCATGATTTTGATGCCCCGCACGGCAAAATCACCGTGGATATTAGCCGAAGCGGTGGCCTTACAGCTACCCTCCGGTCGGATGGAATGGATCTTCACATCGTACTTTGGAACAGCCGGTGTTGTATTCTTAGGCATGATTTTTCCTCCTTCTTAAAGTTTCCGATATATTAACCGGCATAGTTGAACATCTCTCTGATACGTTCTGTTAAGGTGGGCAGCACCGTTTCTCCAAACAGAGCATAAAGCCCTGCAAGAAGCAATGCCCCCAGGACAACAGCGATCAAGATTTTAATGGCCGTGTCAATGTAGCCCTCGCCGGTATTGGCAGAAAGAACATTCCTGCTGCGAAGAGCAAGATGGACAGCGGTATCCTTCACTGCCATGAGCTTACGTGATACTGAGGCTTTCGCCTTTTTCATAAGATGAACCATATATTTTCTTCCCTTTTATTGATACGGACATGATGAAAGACAGCCCAAGGCTGCCTACATACTCATGTCCATAGTTTGTGTTTGCTCCGGTGACTCAAAATTGATTTTCTGGAATCCAAACCGGTCACAGTAGTGGTATTCGCTGGAGTCACCATCATACAGCTCAACCACATCAGACATGGACAGGGAGTGTCCGTTATATCCGGGCGGGTGTTCCACATTGCACCTTGTATAAATAGCTTCAAGATCATTGGTTCCAAGCTGTCCGTCATAGGCAATGCGGTAATGCTCCGGGTCAGGCTCTCCAAAGTCCCTGATCATCTCATAAAGACTGATGAATTTCATTCGTACCTCCGTTTCCGGCTTAAGCTGCCAGATACGGACATTCTTAAGGGGTGCAGACGGCTCCATGCCCGTCATTTGTTCCCCGGCAAGCAGCCGCTCCATCACACTGTCAGTCCACTCAGGTGTTAGGGAACGGCTTTTTAGCCAAGCGGATAATTCTTCATTTTGAAAGATTTTGTCCACCACTGCTTTTTCTTTTTCTGTATAGCCTGCCGGATTCCCATAGTAGGAAATCAGACCGTTTTTTAGGAAAATCCCCGGCATAATTTCACCTCCCGGATACAATCTTCTAAAAACAATTTCAGGTTACTTTCCATGGATAATGCGTTCCAGCATAATCAGTTCATCCAGCTCTGCAAGACAAACACCGGAGGCTGCCAGCACTGATAAAATACCGGGAGGCACATCATTGATGTCCCGCTGGATGTCAGCCTCCGTCACCATAATTTCACCGCTGTCCTCATCTGTCCAGGCTTCCAGCTTGGCATCTGCCGGGATGCCCGCTTCCTCCAGTAGATAATCCGGAATATGAATCCTTTGATTTTCATCCAGCAGATCATGGCAAAGGGAACAGCTTTGCACCCATGCAGCAGGATTGTTTTGGCATTCATCGCAATCGGCACAGTCCTCTCCGCAGTTATTGCAGATGCCGCAGGCGGATGCAAGAAGGACGGTCAGGTCCGATGCAATGGCACTGAGGCTTTCTATGGCATTTGCCACTTCAAGTGCCGTCATCTGTTCTTTTAAAAACATAAGGACGCCTTTGGCGGCGTAAAGCTCCAATGCATCTTTATCTGTGAAACCTGACAACTTGAAGGCTTCGGCAGGGATGCTGATTTGGAGCATGGTTTGATTGTTTTTCATGAATTAGTTCCTCCTTTTAAGTGTTGAGACTGCCCACGTCAAAGAGGTTAAGCTGTGACGGAGCATTTTTCTCACGTTCATGCAGTTCGTAATTGGCAATGAGGATTTCAGGAAACTGTGCCCCATTGTCATATCTCTGTTTGATATTATTGATTCGGGTAAAGGCTTCCACTTGAATACCTGGTGCATCGTAGAGGCTGCGTATGAATTCGCAGTCGTTATAGGACAGCAGGAATTTGCCCTCAATCCGTAGCAGTGCATCCCGCAGGCGGATATGGTCTTTCTCTGTAAATCCGTCCTCACCTACATTCTTGTAATAGCTTTCCGTTTCAAAATATGGCGGGTCTGCATAAAAAAAGCTGACGGGACGGTCATACTGTCCAATCAGTTTCTCAAAATCCTTGTTTTCGACAACCACCTTGGCAAGCCGCCTATGGGCTTGCTCAATCAGCGGAAAGTTGGAGCGGATATCGTGGGGCTGACTGCCGAAGCTGGTCAGTCCTGATGCGTAGCTGTAGCGGATAAGCTGGTAAAACAAAGCCGCTTTCTGGACATCGGTGGCAGGGCTGTCACGGGCAAGGGTATTTTTCACTGTTTCAAAATCTGCCCTTGAGTTGAGGCAATAGGAAAGGGCATCCATCAGCTCCTGAGGCTTTTCTCGCACACAACGGTACAGATTGACCAGCAGACCATTGAAATCATTGTAGACCTCAAAGTCATTTCCCGGCGGTTTATGAAAAAGTACCCAGCCCCCTCCGCCGAATACCTCAATGTATCTTTCGTAGTAGAGGGGAAATAGGGAAACGATCAGCTCTCGAAGGGATTTCTTGCCGCCGATCCATGACATAAAGCTGTTCAGAAGTCATCACCTCCCTCCAGCGGCAGGCGTATCTGGGTATCATCAAAGGCTGCAAGGGAACGCCTAAGTCCTGAAATGGCGGCATTGATTCCACTGATGCGGTTTCTCATATGCCGGATGGTTAAGCGCACCTCTGTTTCAGTTTTTGCGTAAAAATATCCCCTTTGATCACTGGCTATGGGAATGCCTTCACGGCGCAGGGCATTGACAAGATCCCGCAGTTCCTTTCCTGAAATACCAAGGGCTTGTTCAAGGGTTTTGCTGATGACAGCATTTTCTGCACCGTGCTGATACTGATGCAGATACTCTGCAAGCTGCTCTTTGTGCATGTTTTCTCCTTTCCGGCTGTTTTCCCGAAAGGAAAGGCAAAAAGGGCATAAAAAAACAGGCCGTATCCTGTATGGGAAAACGGCCTTGTTTCATTTTGGGGTCTAAAAAAGCACAGATACCTTTACCTGTGCTACTTAATTACGCCGATCTTTCTTAGAACTGTCACACAGTCCTTGGCGCCCTGGATATACAGATGCTGTCCAAATTCGCCTAATAAAAGCTGCATGGCTTCAAAATATGCATCTACGATTTGTTTCAGTTCAGCATCATATTTCGGATGATTATTAACCGCCTCTGCTGCATTTACCTGCTGCTTGACAGTGTGCCGAACATGAGGGTTGGATTTTTTCAGTTCTGCAAAGGCTGCGTCAAAGCGTTCATCCATTGCAGTCTGCAGTGATCTTTCCCATTGCTCCATTCTATGCACCTCCTTCAAGCACAACACAATGCCACAGATTCTATGAGAAAGCTATACAAAAGTACAGCGAAATTTTTATTATTTCATTTCCATCTTTATATCTTGATTTGACTCCTGCTCATCTTGAATAGAAGTTATGTTAACATATTCTGCGATAATGCCCAGTGCCTCGTCATAGCTGCCACTGACAGTAATTCTTTCCTGCATTTCTTTTGCCTGTTCTATTAGTCCATTTTTCTTCAATGTCTGAGAGGCAATTCCCATTAAGGTGAAAATATTGCCGTTCTGTCCGATGAGGGCACAATCCGGCTTTTCCTTTTGATCTGGTGATTGATTCATGTCAACTCCCAGCTTATTAGGAAGATAATCGCTGAGCCATGTGCCCCCAAAGGTTTCATGAGTTCGCAATCTCCACATAGCGAGTTTGCCAACATCTAAATCTACATTTTCAAAATCAAACAGGATATTGGTGCAGTTGTCATGATCAAAGATGTAAATTTTTTTGAAGGTATCGTCATTTCGAAGGATACCTTCTTTATTAAGCAAATCATTGATTCCATTAATCCATTCCATCGGATCACCACCGCAGCCTTGCAGTATAAGCCCTTCATGATTTACCATGGTACACAGTTCATCTGCTGTAATGTGATTCATATTGTACCTCCTAACTTTGATTCTCTCATTCCATTTTCATACCGAATTCTTCATTTTCTTTTTCTGTCAGTTCAGATTGTTCCGGTTTTGATATAACAGAAAAGCCATCCTCACCCGGAATAAGGGCGAGAGAACGACCATTGTCCCACTTCATGTGGATTTGCCCTATATCATCCACAAAATCTACCGCCCCCTCAGTTCCCGGTGGTACAGGAGCATAGGGGTCCTCCATACTTTCCAGACGAATTCGGGTTCCGGCAGGATATCTCTCCTTTATGGCTTCCACCCAATTTCGATCAAACTGCATATTACATTCCTCCCATCTTCATGTCCTGTTCGGACTGAGTTTGTTCCATGCCATTTGCCCATCTGTATAAGACATTCATGGTTTCTTCATTATTTCCGCTATAATCGCAAGGAGATTCTACAAACTCCTTTGCTTCCATTCCAAACTCCGAGGCATCAATATCGGTTAGATATTGCTTTGCTGTGCTCTCCAAATGATCCCAAAAACTATCGGAATCATTATGATTTTCATAGGCCTCCACAATGGAGCTGCAAGAATAGCGGTTGGTTACAAGTTGACCGCCTGCATTGGAGTCGGGGTTGTAGTACACCTCTTTCACAGCATCATCTTCGATATAAAACTTGGAATTTTGAAATACTGAACTGTATTCGCTTATATACTTCTGATGGTGTTCATTCATGTCACTCATGCTTCTTCGTCCTCCTTTGATATATTTTTTGCATATCGGTTCTTAGGCAATTTCCCTCTGAGCTATAGCAGATAAAACCATGGGAGGGATAGGTGCAGTCGCCGCAGCTTTTAAATGGTCCGCAGAGACGTGGATTTGTTTCATGCTTACCAGCAGATAAAAGGCTGTCTGAGTCATAGCAAGCGGTTCTCTTATTTTTCTTATATCTTATTAGCATGGTTCTCCTTTCCGAAAATAAAAAAAGCCGGAGAATCTGAGTGCTAAAAACGCACTTCAATTCTCCGGCTCTGTCTATTTTTCTGTTATGATTTTATTTTATTGTCTTTTTAACTAAAAGTGATTTTGATATCATTTTAAGGGCTATATCTAAAAAATCGGCTTCTGCATCAGTATTTTTTGCTGAAAAAGGGGGCAAAAATCGTGCATTTTTCGCCCTGATTTTTGCCCTTTTTTCGTCTCCGAACCACTATATATTGTGGTCAATCTCTACTTTTTGTCCTTCGAACCACGATTCTGCATCAGAATCACGCACTCAACGTGATTGGTTCGCGGAAACATATCAACCGGGCGGCATTTTTGCATATGGTAGCCCAGATCCCGCAGAATTGCACAGTCCCGCGCCATCGTAGAACTGTTGCAGGAAACCATAACAATGCGGTCGGGGTTCATTTGCGCGACAGAGCGCAGCACAGAAGCATCGCATCCTTTGCGCGGCGGATCCAGCACAATAATATTAGGGCGAACGCCTTCATTTGCAAGGCGATCAGCTGCTTTTGCTGCGTCTGCACAAAAAAATCGCGCATTTTTGATTCCATTCTTAGCGGCATTCGAAATCGCATTTTCAACAGCCTCGGGAATGATCTCAACGCCGATCACTTCTTTGCAGCGATGCGCCATTGAGAGCCCGATAGTTCCGGCTCCGCAATATAAATCCAACAAAATTTCATTGCCTGCGAGTCCTGCATAATCCGCCGCTATGTGATAAAGCTGCTGTGCACCGTCATGGTTGACCTGATAAAACGCCAATGGCGACAGATCAAAGCTGACGCCGCAAAGCGTATCCGAAATAAACGGTTTCCCATATAACAGCTTTGTCGCTTGGCCCATAATCACATTTGTGTTTTGGGTGTTTATGTTTAATACTATGGAAACGATTTGCTGATTGCAGTTTAAAAGTGTTTTTACCAGTTCATCTGAAAGCGGAAACTTCTCTCCGTTTACAACGAGGCAGACCATGATTTCTCCGGATTCCTGCCCATGCCGCAGATAAATATGCCGCAGCAACCCCTTCCCCGTTGTTTCATCATAAATCGTAATTTCATGCTTTTTTACAAAGGATAATATAGTTTCTAAAATCAGTTCAAATACTTGCGGCTGAAGTCTGCAATTGTGGCAATCGATCACTTCATGCGTGCGCGGTGCAAAAAAGCCCGCGCACAGTTTGTTTTTTTGCAAGCGAACCGGATATTGAGCTTTATTGCGGTAGCCGTCCAGCTGCGGAGATGGGGCAATTGGCTCCACCTCCAACGCAAACCCGCCTATTCTGCGCAAATTGCTCTGGACAAACTCTTGTTTATAGCGCAGCTCAGCTTCGTAACTAACATGCCTAAACATACATCCGCCGCATCTACGGCTGACTTCGCAGTCCGGGGCGATTCGATCCGCTGACGGTGTAACGATTTGCTCAATCCTTCCATAACATTGGGTTTTGTTAACTTTCACGATCCGCACAGACAAACTATCGCCCACTGCCGAATCCGGAACAAAGACAGCCATTCCGTCAAAATGGCCTACCCCGTTACCCTCATGGGACAGATCTGTCAGTTCCAGTAAAGTTATTGGATTTTTCTGAATCATGGTTTTTTCTCCTAATTCAATCCCGTTCATTTTCGTACAAAATAAATAAAAAATACTTCTATCAAGTTTCTATTATTTTAGAAAAATATGTGCTATACTAATGTGTATTATCTGGCTAGGTACAGTAGATATTTAATATAAGTATTGTAACATAACGCACATCTCTTTACAATTGTCGGGTTTTTGAACAGTGTATGTGTTTAAACTGTCAAAACTTAGTATAAATAAATTATATGCAGTAATTTTGTATGATTCCGACACCTTTTGAAAGGCAGATGGGATTGGGGGCGACTGGTTTGGAAGTTTTGGATCAAATCCAGCCTAAAAAAGTGATTCGCGTGGAAGGTCTGCGCAAGATTTACCGCATCGGGGATGAGCGGGTGGTGGCGCTTGCGAATATCAATTTGGAGATTCTTCAGGGGCAGATTTGCTGCATTGTAGGTACTTCAGGATCCGGCAAATCCACTCTGCTCAACCAGCTTGCCGGTTTGGAAAAGCCAACAAAAGGTTCTGTTTTCATTGGAAAAACCAACATTTCTTCGCTGTCAGAAAACCGGCTCGCCGAATTCAGACAGCGCCATTTGGGATTTATTTTTCAGTCTTATAATCTCATGCCTACCATGACGGCTCTGGAAAACGTTTCTTTGCCGCTTATTTTCAAAGGTGTCAGCAGAAGCAGCCGCAAAAAATCCGCTCTGGCAATGCTTGCCGCGGTGGGCTTGAAAAAGAGAGCTTACCACAAGCCGACTCAGATGTCCGGCGGGCAGCAGCAGCGAGTCGGCATTGCCCGTGCATTTGTAACCCGGCCAAAGGTGATTTTCGCGGATGAGCCAACCGGAAATCTTGATACCAAGACCACCCTTGAAGTTATGAAAATGATGGTTCGTTTCTCGCGCAAATACCATGAAACATTAATTATTGTTACACACGACCCGGAGCTTTCCAATTATGCCGACCGGGTCATCACCTTGATTGACGGCGAGATCACCAACGATGTGCTGCATACTCCCGCCTTTGACGGGAGTAATGAAAGTGCACCCGTTTCAGATTTGATACAAACTGACTCGCACGATGACCCCTCTGAAGCTGATGTTTCAGACGAAAACAATGAATCCGTCCTGCCCGTCCAAATGGAAGATTCCCCCGCACTTCCCCCCGATGTTGAGCTGCCGGAACTGATAGAAGAAAAAGGAGAATCCTGTTTATGAGCCGTTTTATCAATCGGATACTTCCGCTGGTGCTGGCGGTTATTTTTTTACTGGCTGCGGCGGGAACTTCATTTTTTGTTGTGGTGGGCGGCTCCAGAGTTCTTGCGGCAGATGATACACTTGAAGTTACATCAATTACTGTTGATAATAATGATATTTCGAAAACCATGTTGCGGAATGGCCAAGTAACTCTGAAAATTGAACTATCAGTTCTTGAGGAAGAGTATAACAACAAAATAAAGGATAAGGCACGTCATGTAATCTTTAATACCGAGAATTTTACTCCTCAACAACCCTCAGATATTTCATTAAGCGATCCAATCAAAATTGAGAACAAAACTACATTTTCTATTGAATTAAAAAACCTTACATACACGCAAAAGGAAAATCAGGTTGCTTTCGCTCTTAGTTTTGGCACTGGCCCTGATACTACTACTTATAATCTTTCCTATGCGGTACTGTTGCCCTCCAATCCAGACGCCAAAAACTACAGCATCGGAAGCTACCAGTTTTATGATGGCAGTAACCAATATATTTCTTCCATCTATCCGGGAACGATTTTGGATTTAAAAGTTGAAATTAAAAATGACTTGACCGCTGAAGAATGGAGCCAGGTAAAAGATAAAATTCAGGTTTCACTTGCGGGCAGCAGTTTTTCGGAAGCAAGTGATTATTCTGAAGACGTTTCAACCTCTAACGCTTCGGGGATCTTTACTATTCGCTTTAATAATCTCAAATATTTAGGCGGAAACAATCAATTTGTGATTTCGCTGAGCTTTGATAAAGGCACTACAAGTACTACGCTGACAAAAACAATCAGCCAATGCGTGGTCAATACCTACTATCACGATTATGATGATGACGACGACGATGATGACGACAGCAGTTCCAGCAAAGCGGACATTGCACCCCCTACCCCGAATATCATCGTCACGGAATATGATTACGGCGGCGGGAATGTGCAGGCTGCCGGTAATTTTACACTCAAGGTGACCTTTAAAAATACAAGCAAAAAGCTGCCGATCGATAACATTGTCATGAAGGTTACCGTACCGGAAGCGTTCACCATGACCAGTTCCTCCAACACCTTTTTTGTGGAAAAGCTGAGCAGAGACAGCGCAATCGAGCGCACCATGAGCCTTTCTGTGAAACCGAATGCGGAGCCGATTTCCCAATCCATCAAGCTTGCGTTTTCCTTTGAAGCGGTGATTGACGAAGCGCGCAAACAGTTTACATCCGAGGAGGAAATCAGCATTCCCGTTGTTCAGCTGGACCGCTTTTCATTGAATCCGTTGGAAGTGCCGGAAATAATTATGGTCGGCGACGGCGCGAATATTGAAGCTACGTTTGTGAATAAAGGGAAAACTCCCGTTTATAATGTTTCCGCCGAAATTACCGGAAATATTTCCAAACCGGGACAAAAGCAGTTTATCGGCAACATAGAAGCCGGCAAAGAAGAGACCGCCGATTTTTCCATCGGCGCGGATATGCCCGGAGATTTGTCCGGTGAAGTTGTGATCAGTTATGAAGACGCCAATATGCACGTTGGAGAACTGCGGGCACCCTTCAGTGCAACCGCTCAGGCAAATAATGATATGCCTTTTGACGACGGCGCACAGGCCATGAATCCGGAAGGCATGGAAGCCGAGCCAGTCAGTTGGTACAGCGAGATTTCAATTTGGACATGGGCGGTCGCCTGCATTGTGGCAATTGTCTTGTTTGCTTTCGCGAAAAAGATGTATCGTGCACATAAAGAAAAAAAGATGGAGGATCAAGATGAAGATTTCTGACATCATCTCCATGTGCATGGGAAACTTGCTGCGCCGCAAGATGCGCACCCTACTCACGGTGGTAGGCGTGATTGTCGGTACTTGCTCCATTGTGGTTATGATCTCAATCGGCATCGGAATGAACGTTCAGCTCGATATGACAATCGCGCAGATGGGCAGTCGGCTCACAATGATCAATGTTATGAATTACGGATACAGCGGTCAGGGTGAAGAAAAGGCTGTTTTGGACGACGCCGCCATTGCGAAGATGCAGGCGCTTCCAAACGTGGAGGTCGCTACACCGATTTATAATCCGCGCTATCTAAATGCAAGCCTTTATGCCGGTAAAGACGACCGTTACCGAATGCAGTATTTGAACATACAGGGAATTTATTCGTCAGCTATGCCAAAAATGGGCTATCAGCTGTTGGAAGGGGAGTATCCAACAGGCGCACAGATGAATCCGAAAAAACCGATTGACATTCTGGTCGGCGAATACCTTGCTTACGACTTTGAGGACACAAAAAAGAAGTTTGATAACTACCGCTGGCCGGAAATCGACGGCACCGGCAAAGTGCTTCAGGAAGCTTTTGTGGATATTAACCAGGATGAACTTACCCTGCGGAGTGAAAAAATGGAAGAGGATTCTGCCGATTCCACGGTTATTACCCGGATTCTGAATCCGGTAGGGCGTATGAAAGAGGATTGGGACAAGGGGTACGAAACGTCCCGCGGTATCCTTATGGATATCGATGACGTGAAAGAGCTGGAAAAACAATACATCAAGGCAAACAAGATCAGCATGAACAAAAATGAGGAGCAGCAGGGATATAATCAGGCGACCGTTCTTGTAAAGACAATGGAGGATGTTGATCCGGTTGAAACACAGATCAAGGCTCTGGGATTTGAGACCGAATCAATGGAAACGATTCGTAAGCCAATGCAGGAAAACGCACAGAAGCAGCAGCTTTTTTTGGGCGTTATGGGCGGAATATCCCTGTTTGTTGCCGCCATTGGCATTATGAACACAATGATTATGTCCATCTATGAGCGTACACGGGAAATAGGCGTTATGAAAGTCCTCGGCTGCAAGGTCGGCAATATCCGTTCCATCTTTTTGATGGAGGCCGGGGTTATCGGGTTTGTCGGCGGCGTTGCGGGGGTTGGAATCAGCTATGCCATTTCGACCGCGATGAACTATTTCGGTGCGGCACAGAGCGCGAAAGATATGGCCGGCAGAGGAATGATGTCGGGCGCCTACATGATGGGCGGCATGGGGATGGACGCGGCCAATCAGGCGCCAATTTCCGTGATCCCGCTTTGGTTGGTCGGCCTATCAATTGTTTTTGCGACGCTGATCGGCATTCTTTCCGGCATATTGCCGGCAAACCGCGCAATGAAAATTTCCGCGCTGGAAGCAATCAAGCACGAGTAACCAAATTAATAGATCCAATTTTCCGCCGCAATACAAAAAGAGGACCATTTCCCAAGTAAAGAAATGGTCCTCTTTTTATTTATTTATTCAAATTTTTCCAATTACTGGCAGAGCAACTTCAGCTGTTCGTCCTGAACCGTCAGCTTCATTAACGCAGGCAGGTTATCAGGGTCCTCAACAAGCCTTAGGCTGATGGCATCCTCTACTTCTTTGCGAATAATGGTGCGCAAATCACGTGCGCCGCTCTTTTTACCGTATGCCTTGTGGGCGATATAAGAGATGGCGGCTTCATCCCAGCCAAATTTAATTTCTTTTTCATTCAGCGGGTCTTTCAGTTCACCCAGCATCAGCGCAGTGATTTTCTGGTAGTTCTGTTCGTCAAGCGGACGGAACACAACGACTTCATCCACGCGCGCAAGGAACTCCGGACGGAGAAAATCGGAAAGCGCCTTCATAACCTTTTCTTTGGCTATTTCTCCCGGCTGGCGGTTAAACCCAACCGTTCCTTCCCGTCGTTCACTGCCTGCATTGGAGGTCATCACAATGACGGTGTTTTCAAAAGAAACAACCCGTCCGTGCGCATCTGTGATACGGCCCTCATCGAGGATTTGCAGCAGGATATTCAAAACATCGGGATGCGCTTTTTCAATCTCATCAAACAGCACAACAGAATATGGTTTGCGTCGCACCTTCTCCGTCAACTGCCCTGCCTCGTCATATCCAACATAGCCCGGAGGGGAACCCACTATCCGTGAAACGCTGTGTTTCTCCATAAACTCGGACATATCCAGACGAATGAGTGGGTCTGTTGCATCAAACAGCTCTTTGGCCAGCACTTTGACCAGCTCGGTCTTTCCGACACCCGTCGGCCCGACAAAGATAAACGAGGCGGGTCTGCGGCGCGCGGAAATCTGCACACGGCTGCGCCGTACAGCCGCCGCAACCAGCTCAACGGCTTCATCTTGCCCGATGATTTTCTCTTTTAAGGCCGGTTCGAGCTTTGCGACCCTGCGCATTTCCGTTTCCCGGATTTTTGCGGCAGGAATTCCTGTCCAAAGCTCAATGACATTTGCCATATCATCGAGCGTAACAGCTTGATCAATTGCAGCCGGAGCAAGCTCTTTCAGCTTTTCGTCCAACACAATTTTTTCACCGCGCAGTTTTGCGATGGATTCATAATCCAAGCGATCGGTCTGCGCTTCCAAATTTTCCAAAGTGTCGGTCGTATCTTCCGCTTCTTTGTACAGTTTATCATATTCTGCAAGCTGCTTATTACGCAAAACTGCGCAGGAGCACGCTTCGTCCAAGAGGTCGATCGCTTTGTCGGGCAGAAAGCGATCGGTAATATACCGTTCGGAGAGAACCACCGCCATGCGGGCCAACTCGTCGCTTACCACAACACGATGGTACTGTTCATAATATCCCTTAATGCCTTTTATCACATCCACTGCGTCGGAAATAGAAGGCTCTTCAATTGTCACCGGCTGAAAGCGACGCTCTAACGCGGCATCTTTTTCAATGTTTTTGCGGTACTCATTAAATGTGGTCGCACCGATAACCTGAATCTCACCGCGTGAAAGCGCGGGCTTTAAAATGTTGGCGGCGTTCATTGAACCCTCGGAATCCCCTGCCCCGACAAGATTATGCACCTCGTCAATGAACAGAATGATATTCCCAGCCTCTTTTATGTCCTCCACAAGACCCTTGACACGGCTTTCAAACTGGCCGCGGAACTGAGTTCCCGCAATCAGTGCAGTCAGATCAAGTAAATACAGTTTTTTATTGGCCAGGCGGAATGGAACATCGCCGCTTGCAAGCCGTTGGGCGATTCCCTCGGCCACAGCCGTTTTTCCGACGCCGGGTTCACCAATCAAACAGGGATTGTTCTTGGTCCGTCGGTTTAATATTTGAATAACCCGCCCGATTTCACGGTCGCGGCCAATAATCCGATCAATTTTGCCATCTTCCGCTTTGCGCGAAAGGTCTTCGCAATATGCCTCGAGATGCTTATATTTTTTTTCAGGCGCGCCTTTTGCCCTGCGTTCTTTTTTTGCACGTTCCCGCACCGGCAAACTTCCATCGTCCGATTCCGGTTGATTTTTTCCGTTTCTTTCCTCTTCATGCGGAACGATTGCATTATTGCCAATTCCCATGATGTTCTGCAGAAAAGGCATAGACTGCGCCCCGCCCATTTCAAAGCCGCTCTCACCGTCGGCACCAAACATATCCATCATCTGATCCGACATATTGTCAAGATCATCATCAGTGATTCCCATTTTATCCATTAAATCGCTGACAGGTTTCAACCCCATATCTTTAGCGCATTTAAGACAGAGCCCTTCATTAATCGTTTTGTCGCCTTCCAGACGGGTCATAAACACCACTGCCAGACGTTTTTTACACCTTGAACACATCATATCCATAGAATCTTCACCTTTTTCTTTACATATGCGATGCCAGTTCTGCACATGTTGGGTAATTCCCCGAATTATATTCTATATGCTTCATATGAACACCGTATTAATGCCCGATTAAAAAATTAACACTGAATATCTCTATTTTATTTTTCATTGCGATACATATTTGTAAGCAAGCGTCTGAACAGCAAAGCGTACTGCAAAAACGCAAACAGCATAAACATCAACAATAAGATCAACAGCCCCACAATTGTATGATCTTCGAGAACAGGAACCGCCACAACGATAATCATGATGATATAGAACATGACGGTAGCGAGTTTTCCAAACCATTTTGAGCCCTCAATGGATACCTTCCGGGTATGCAACCGCAGACCGCCCAGCAACATCAGCAGCTCTTTTAAAATCAACAGCCCGCACACCCACCATAAATATGGACGCTTCATCCATAGCGCGGCGATAACGGAAGCAAGCGTCAGCTTGTCTGCCAAAGGGTCTAAGATTTTTCCCAGCTGCGTGACCATGTTGAATCTTCTCGCAATCGCGCCGTCAATGGTGTCTGTTAATCCTGAAGCGGCAAGTATCACAGCCGAAATGGTATAGTCCGGCTGTGTGTCCGCACTCAAAAATTTCCAAAAAAATAGGGGTATCAGCAGGATTCTGATCAGGGAAAGCGAATTCGGAATATTGAGCTTCATAACGGGCACCCCCATATAACAGTCAGGCAAACAAACGGCCAATCAAATCCAAGTTGAGAAGATAACTGCACAGATAAGTGCGGTTCATCGCATCCTCGTTCAGCAGCCACCAACCGCCGGGATGCAAATGAAGCAGCCCTTTCAACAAGATGCACAGCACCAATGCCAACAAGAGTCCCTGGAATACGCCCACAGCACCGCCCAACACAGCGTTGACTGTTCCAATGACAGGGATATGGTCAATTATGCCAAGTGCGGACAACAGCAGATTGGATATAAGAGAGAGCACCGCAAAAATAATAAAAAAGCCAACCATTGAAATTGCACTGATCATCAGCGGTCTCAGCGTAGCTTCCGCAATCTCATCAAGAAGGCCACTGTTTTTTAAGCTGTCGGAGAGCAGATTATTCAGTGAATCTAATGCAGTTCCCGACATAGACAGTGTACCCCGCGGAACCATAGAAATCAGCGCGGCATTGTCCGGATCTATTTCCTGTTCAGGCCGAACGCTTTCAAAAATCATCGGCTGCACTACATGGTCATAAATGACTGGGGCAGCAGCACGGCTCAAAAACGAAGAAGCTAATAAAATGACAATATATGCAACCATCTGCACAACCGTTCGCAAAAATCCTTTTTTTGCAGCTGCGTTCATACATGAAATTATAATTCCAACCGCAATAAGATCCAGACAAATGGCCATGAGTTGTTCCATAAATTCTCCTTTTCCCTGCAGGATTTCATCGAGCCGGGAAACATTCCCTTAGTTTGTAATTGTACCAAATTTTAGTAAATTTTACAATAAGCTATAAATTTATGATTCCGACTTCGAAGAAGTGCTGCTTTCTCCTCTTTCTGCAAGTGTGTCCTGAGAATCCTCATTCTGTGCGGATTCAAAATCGCTTACGGAAGGAAGATCGCCCGATTCTTCCTTCCTTTCGGGTAAAAGCGAGGATGAGCTGTCAGAACTGCTTTCATCCGATGCTGTTTGTTTGCCTGAAGAACTTTCTTCTTCCGGCTCAAGCATTTCACGGATGTTCAGGCTGTCGAGCTCTGATGCCGAAACATAATATAGCTGCCCTGCAGCTGCATGTATTTTCTGAATACCGTTAATCTGGCTGTTTATCAATTTAGCGCCTTGGGGTTCGTAAACCTCCAGTTGGTTTTTATAAGTCACAAATATGTGGTTTTGCTCGCATGCAAGATCAGAGATATCATGATCAACAGAAAACTTGCCAAGAAGGTTAAATTCCTTGTCGAGAGATACCACCGTTAATTTTTTGTCCTCGGCGTAGTCGCCCAGCACCAAGACCAGCACCCCGTCCGGAGAATTCGCAAACCGATTGATTTTCTGCCCACCATACTCATAGGAGGCAAGTTCCTTCAGTTCCTGATTAAGCAGCACCGCGCGGTGGTCCGTCAATGCCCGCACACGCGTGGTGCCTTCGTAATCCACAGAAAACAGCAGTTCATCCGGAAACTCTACGCGTCCAAGCTCCTGACTGATACTGAACTGAAACTTACTAATGCTGGAAAGGTAGCTGCCGTCCGCAGCATCCACACAGCCTACCATCATTTCTTCTTTGTAATCAGAAAGAGCCACGCTCACAACCGGTTTCTGGTAAGAATACCAGTTAAAAATCCCTTGATTTGACTTGTTGTACACCTTGACGTGGGCAATATACTCCCGCGATGAAGTTGCGACTGCATAGTTACCATTCTGTCCCAGATCAGCTGTATAAATTTTATAATCCGTGGTCAATGTGTGAAGCAGAGCGGACTTTGAATATAATGACAGCTTGTTGCCACCGCGTTCATAAAGCAGCATCCTGTCCTGCGCTGCCACCATCCCCTGATTGATAATCCCGTGCTGCACATTCAACATCTGTCGCCCTGACGCATTATAGGCATACAGGTTTGTATCGGACAGAAGCACAATCACATTATCCACTGCATCCAGACGAACAATTTTGCCGCCGGGAAGCGGGACCGGATAGCCGGAACCGGTTGTGATTTCCGCCTTAATATCGCTGTAAGCGGTTTTTAAATCAAGATCGCCCGCGCGCCGAACCACCCACATTCCAGCCCAGACCACAGCGGCAAAAATTGCCAGCAGCAACAGATTACGAGCTGTGCGGCGGCGCTGCCGCTGTCGGCGCACTTTTTCCAAATCTGTCAGCTTTGCCATTCAGCAGCCCCCCTTACTAAGCAAACTTGTTTAATCATATTCCCTCATAAAAAACCTCGTCAAGATAGAGCCCATGTGCCGGCGCTGTGGCACCCGCCGCAGAACGGTCGCGCCCTTCTAAGATACGGGAGATATCCGCAGGCGTAAAAATGTCGCGGGCGGCGTCCAACAATGTGCCTGTCATGATCCGTACCATGTTATAAAGGAATCCGTCTCCGGTTACGGAAAATGTCACCATCTCGCCCGCCCTTGTAACAGACGCCGCTTTGATTGTGCGCACGGTATCCTCGATTTTACTTCCCGCAGAACAAAATGCTGAAAAGTCATGCGTACCCAAAAAGCTTTGGGCCGCCGCATCCATTAGGTGCTCATCCATCGGATATTTGTGAAACAGGGCAAGGTCGGTGAGAAATGGATTTTTCACCGGTCCGTTATAGATTTGATACAGATAGCGTTTCCCGGTGCAATCGTAGCGTGGATGGAATGCGAGCGGCACTTCGCGGCAGTTCAACACACCCACATCGTCGGGAAGATTGACATTCATCGCACGAACCACCGCATCGCAGGGGATGCCTGACACAGTATGCAGTGAAAGGCAAAACCCATTGGCATGGACACCTGCGTCGGTTCTGGAACAGCCCTTAATATCCAGCCTGCTCCCAAATACCCGCTCCACAGCATCCTGAATCACCTGTGCAACAGTCACCCCATTAGGCTGCACCTGATAGCCATGATAGCGCGTTCCGCGATACCGCACCGTTAATAATAGCTGTCGTTCCTGCATATCCACAGCCTCACATATGCAGGACGACAGGCGCAAACAGATTAATGATGATGACCGCAGCGACACAAAGACCTACAAAAACAGAACACCAGATATCATACGCCTGAATTTTCAGCTGCTTCATCCTTGTACGCCCTTCTCCGCCCCGATAGCAGCGGCACTCCATTGCGACAGCGAGCTCATCCGCACGGCGAAACGCTGACACAAACAGCGGAATCAGAATTGGGATCAATGCTTTGGCGCGCTGCATCAGGCCGCCCGTTTCCAAATCGGCTCCGCGTGCTTTCTGCGCGGACATGATTTTATCCGTCTCTTCAATCAGGGTCGGGATAAAGCGCAGCGCGATAGTCATCATCATTGCCAGCTCATGCACCGGTAGCTTCAGACGATTGAGCGGACTGCAAAGGCGTTCAATGCCGTCGGTCAGCGCGATTGGGGATGTGGTATAGGTCAAAAGCGAGGTACCCGCGATCAGGCATAGAATTCTAATGCTCATTACAATGGCGGTTGTAACCCCCTCCAGTGTGATTTTAATAATCCACCACTGAAACAGGGGTGTTCCTTCGATAAAGAACATGTTCAGTACCGATGTAAATAGAATGATCGGCAAAACCGGTTTCAGGCTTTTCAGAATCATAATGGGGGGTATTCTGGAAATGCCGTAGGTGAGCACCAGAAACAGAATCCCCACCAGAAGCCCGATTGGATTGGAGGCAATGAACAGCATGACGATAAAAGCCAGTGTCAGCACAATCTTGACGCGCGGGTCAATGCGATGCAACATGGATTTCCCCGGGAAATACTGTCCGATTGTAATATCACGCAGCATGGTTCATCCCTCCTTTCCAGAAAGCAGGGAGAGAAGCTCCTGCTTTGCATAATCCATTGTATAAACGCTTTCGCTGACCGGGTAGCCCCGGTCGCGCAGCTTGGAGAAAATTCTGGTAATCTGCGGAACAGAAAGCCCCATCTGGATGATTTCCTTATCCCGCGAAAAGACCGCCGCAACGTCGTTATACATTGCAACGCCTGAATGATTCAGCACCAGCACCTTATGCGCGTAGCGCGCAATATCTTCCATACTGTGGGAAACCAGCAGAATGGTTGTGCCCCGCGCCTTATGGTATTGCTTGATCTGGCCCAGAATCCTATCCCGTCCTTTTGGGTCGAGGCCGGCGGTCGGTTCATCTAGCACCAGAATTTCCGGATTCATCGCAAGCACGCCCGCAATTGCCACCCGACGCTTTTGCCCGCCGGAAAGCTCAAACGGCGATTTTTGCATGTGGTGAGGTTTCAGCCCGACAAATTCCGCCGCTTCGTGTACACGCTCGTCTATTTCTGCGGGGGATAATCCCATATTCGTGGGGCCGAAAGCAATATCCTTATAAACCGTTTCCTCAAACAGCTGATATTCGGGATACTGGAATACAAGACCCACCTTGAACCTGTAATCACGGATTTTAGTATCCTTTGCCCAAAGGTCTACTCCATTGATTAGAATGCGGCCAGAAGTCGGTTTCAGCAGGCCGTTGAAGTGCTGAATCAGCGTGGATTTTCCCGAGCCGGTATGGCCGATAACCCCGACGAATTCCCCCTGCTCTATTTCAAGATTGATATGACCAATTGCGGTTTTTTCAAAAGGAGTACCTGCCGAATACACATAGGTCAGGTCTTCGGTTTTTATGGCAATCATTTTCTTGCCTCCAATAGCGCGGAGATTGCCTCGACGCATTCGTCCTCAGTCAAAATGTCGTCGGGCAGGTCAAAGCCGTTTTTGCGCAACTGCCAGCAAAGCTCGGTTGCCTGCGGGACGTCAAGCCCCACAGACTTGAGCTGCTCCACATGGGAAAAAACCTTGCGCGGCGTATCATCCAGCAGGACTTCCCCGTCGTTCATCACCACCACGCGGTCGCACTGCGCCGCTTCTTCCATATAGTGCGTAATCAGGACAACTGTGATGCCCAGTTCGCTATTCAGCCGT
>CAUQLV010000033.1:0-29157 GCA_963519235.1 uncultured Oscillospiraceae bacterium | reverse complement strand
AGCGAGAAGCCGGTAAAACGGATTCCGCGGCAGAAAGCTCGCCACAGCGAGAAGCAGGATAAAAAGCTGGAGCCGCCAGCGGCACCAGCCCGACCACAAACACCCGCAGTGCGGGCGTTTTACGGGAATTCAGGCAGGGGTCAAAAACGAAGCGAAAAGTGATGTTTGCGGTCATGGGCTGAAAGAAAGCCCAGATTAGCAGGGATTTAGGCGGGGTCAACCCCGGAAAGGAGAACAAATATGAGCAAAAAAGAGAAATTTGCGCTGTACCTGCCCCCGGAGCTACGGGAGGAAATTGACACAGCCTACGCCGTGGATCACTGCTCCAGCCGGACAGAGTTTATAGAAAAAGCAGTCCGGCACTACCTGGGCTGCCTTCATACGAAACAGGCCGGGGTGGTGCTCCCCCAGGCGGTCACCTCGGTCATCGAAGGACAGCTGGGCGTGTTCCGGGACCGGCTTTCCTCTCTGATGTTCAAGCAGGCGGTGGAGTTGGATATGGTTCTGAGCCTCCTCGCGGATAGCCTTGAGGCGGACGAAGAGAGTCTGCGCCGGCTGCGCGGCAGGAGCATTTCCAACGTGAAAGCGACCAACGGGAGGCTGAGCTTGGAGCAGCACGCTCGGCGGGGAAGCGAGGCGTAGATGGCAAAGCTGATTCTCAAAAGCCTCTATATCAAATGCGACGGAAGCGGAAAGGTCAGCGGGTACCTGCAATATATCGCCACCCGCGAGAATGTCCAGTGCATTCCCGACAACCGCCCGGCGACCCAAAAACAGGAACAGCTCATCGAAAAGCTCATTCGGGACTTTCCTGACAGCAAGGATTTGTTCGAGTATATGGACTATGAGGCGGCCCGCACCGGGGCGGCCGCCTCCGCTTTCATCACCGCGGCACTGGAGCTGAACTGGGATACGGCAGGCCGCTCGGATGTGTATATGAGCTATATTGCCACCCGACCCGGCGCCCAGCGGCTGGGGGATCATGGGCTGTTTGGCGATGGGGATACTGTGGATTTGACGAAAGCTATGGGTGAGCTGGAGGAGTACACCGGGAATGTTTGGACACATATTATTTCTTTGCGGCGGGAGGATGCTGCCCGGCTGGGCTACGACAACGCCGGTGTGTGGCGCAATCTTCTGAAAGCGCACCGTAACGAAATTGCGGAAGCCATGAAAATTCCACAGGAAAACTTCCGCTGGTACGCCGCTTTTCATGACGAAGGCGGGCATCCCCATGTGCACATGATGGCGTGGTCAGCGGACCCGTCACAGGGATATTTGACTCGGGACGGCATCCGGCATATACGATCCAAGCTCACCAATGACATCTTCCATCAGGAAATGCTGCACCTCTACGAGCAGAAATCTGTGTCGCGTGACGAACTGGTACAGCAAGCACGGCAGGCAATGCTGGAGCTGACGCGGGAGATGATGCGCGGCTTGTGCGACCATCCCGAGGCAGAAGAACTCCTGCTGGAGCTGGCCCGGCGGCTTGAAACAGTGAAGGGCAAGAAGCAATACGGCTACCTGCCGAAGCCGCTCAAAGCGCTGACGGATGCGATTGTGGACCAGATGGAGCGCCTGCCTGCGGTGGCGAAGTGCTACGGCAAATGGCTGGAACTACAGGGCCAAGTGCAGAACTATTACACCGGCGAAGCGGTGCGCCGTTCGCCCCTCTCAAAGCAGAAAGAGTTCCGAGCCATCCAGAACGCGGTGATTCAGGAGGCGGAGCGCATTTGTCTTGGTACAATTTCCTTTGAGGATGAGTCGGTGGAGCGTCTGGACGAACCGGAAAACATCTACCGTACAGTCAAGTATTATCGGCGGATGCGGGATGCCATCCACGATGAGAGCCTTTCGCTGGATGAGCGTGACTATGCCGTGGAGCAGATGCGGCTGATTGCTGAGCAGGGCTACCCCTACGCCCAGCACCAGATGGGTAAGCTCTACCGAGACGGCATCGTGGTGATTCCCGATGTAGCGAAGGCAAAAGAGTGGTTTTTGAAAGCGGCGGCGCAGGAGGTTGCAGCCTCTCAATATGCCTTGGGTAAGCTGTTTCTCTCCGACGATGCAGAGATACGTGCCCCGGCGGAAGGACTGCGCTGGCTGAAAACAGCAGTCCAAAACGGCAGCCACTACGCCGCCTATCGCCTCGGGAAGGAGTATCTGGGGGGCGGAGTTGTCAGGAAAGATGTGGTGAAGGCGCTGGAATATCTGCACCAATCCGCAGAGGCCGGGAATCAGTTTGCTCAATACACGCTGGGAAAGCTCTATCTCATGGGGCGGGAAGTCCCGCGGGACAAAGAGCTTGCCGAGCATTGGCTGGCCCTTTCTTCTACCCAAGGCAACAAATATGCAGAATTCTTTCTCGACAGATTGGATCAGTTCCGGGAGCCAAGCGCCATGCTGGGGATCACCCGCCTGCTTCGCCACATGGCAAATATCTTCCGCGACCACTCTCTGCCGAAAGCCGCTCCTGCGGGCGGGCAGATTGACCGCAAGCTCCGCAGAAAGCTGATGGAAAAGAAGATTGCCCAAGGGCATAAGCCCGGCGACCACGAAGAACCAAGCTGGACAATGTCCATGTAACCGGCGCCTAAAGCTGCGCCGCAATAATCAAAGAAAAACCCTTCCTCTGAGAAGGCAGAAAGGACACTGCATGAAGAAATCCAGATACAAATCCTTTGACGACCTGCCGCTGATGCTGACCGTGCCCGATGTGGCGGGCGTACTGGGCATCGGGCTGGCCCACGCCTACGAGATTGTTCGGCGGCGGGATTTCCCCACCATCACCCTTGGCTCCCGTATCATTGTCCCCAGAGACAAATTTATGGAGTGGATCAATGAGCAAACGGGCAAAAAAGATGAGCGGTTTTAGTAGCTATTCTCTCGCTTCTGTGGTATATGTTGGTGTTACGAAGGAGGCGATTTCATGAGCAAGAAGCGTGCAAACGGCGAGGGCAGCATCCGCAAAAAGCCCAACGGACGCTGGGAGGGTCGGTACACGGTGGGGGTGGACCCCGCCACTGGTAAAGCGATTCAGCGAAGTGTATCCGGCAAAACCCAAGCCGAGTGTAAGGAGAAGCTGAAGCGGGCGATACAGGACAACCGTGGGCTGGCGATCAACCACACCGGCGACTATACGGTAGCCGAGTGGTGCCGGCTGTGGTTTGAAACCTACAGCAAGCCCAACATCCGTACCAGCACGGCCTACAACTACAATAACGTGATTGAGAACCATATCATCCCTGCCATCGGAGCCGTCAAGCTGCGGCAGTTGACCTCGCTCCAGATTCAGCGGATGTACAACGATACCAAAACTCAGGGGCGGGTTAAGCGGTTCGAAAAAACCACCGATTTATCCCTCTCCAACAGCTATGTGCGAGGGCTTCACATGATGCTTCATAACTGCCTGCAACAGGCGGTGAAGGAGCGGCTGATCCCGTACAATCCCTGCGACAACTGCCGCATCCCGAAAAAGGAGAAAGCCGAAATGAAAATCATCCCGCCCGAAAAGGTAGGGGCTTACCTGAAGGAGGCAGAGCAATACGATGTACTGCCCATCTTTTATCTGGAGCTAACCAGCGGCCTGCGACGGGGCGAGCTGCTGGCCCTGCTGTGGGAGGACTTAGATGTGGAAAGCCGTATCATCACAATCAATAAGCAGGTGACCCGGCAGGATGGCGAACTGATGGTGTCAGAGCCCAAGACATCAAACTCCATCCGCAAGGTGGCGGTGCCCCAGCAGACGGTGGACCTGCTTATCGCCGAGCACGAGCGTCATCCGGACAGCCCCTACATGTTCATGTCTCCCAGAACAGGCGGAATGTGGAGTCCGGACGCGATTGGGCGTATCCATAAAAAGCTACTTGCAGCCGTGGGGATTGACACCGGAGTACGGTTCCACGACCTCAGGCATACCTTCGCCACTCTCGCCATGCAAAGCGGCGTGGATGCCAAGACCCTGGCCAGCATGCTGGGGCATTACTCAGCCGGATTTACCTTAGACACCTACACTCATGTCACCCACCAGATGCAGCAGGGCGCGGCGGATAAAATCGGCGGGTTTATGGAGGGCGTGGCGGCAACCACACCGGAACCGGAGCCGCCGAATCCGACCACGCTCGCACCGGAGTCAAAGCCCGAAGACGAATGCAAGATTATACCGTTCGCACGGGTGATGTGAGGAAAAATAATAGCAGGAGATTACGAGGCGAAGCCTACTGCCCAGAGTGCTAAAGAAGTCCCAAGAGCTTATATTCCGCTGTGTATCTATGCAAAGCGGTCGGCACATTCTTCCTGCGCAGGCCGCTTTTTAGCATGCTGTTTCAGATGTGTATGTGCGCCTTTTTACTGTTTCATATAAGAAGATTGGCATTTTGTAAGTCAACGCGATTCTTTAATTTTCTTGTAAACAAAGCACTCCGAAATATGGTCATTCACCACGCCTGTGGCTTGTATAAACGCGTAAATAATTGTTGAACCCCCAAAATTTGAAGCCTGTTTTTTTCATGTCCTTTACTGATTTGATTCGATGTGAGTGTAGTTGCTGGCACATTTTCAATGCTTTTCCAATAGCCTACAATGGGTGTGTTGTCCACATAGAGCCATATGAATCGATCAAAACTTCCGTGTTTTTTTGCAACCTTTAGAAATGCTTTCGCATTTGTTATAGCGGCGTTAATTTGGGGGTCGTTTCTGATGCGGCCCTCGTTTGCCGTAAGCGCCAATCTTTACCTCTCCGTAAAGGAACACCTTGTTAGGGTCAAATTCATCAAAGGCCTTCCGGTATGCATCTCTTTTTAAAGTGTCCTCTTTCCAATGACCATAGACCACATAAAAAGTCTCTCTATCCATACCGATTGCGCTAACGGTTTTGTACGGAAAAAGAACCGTCGATTTGTAGTCGGCTGCCGCATTCAAGATGTTTTCCCTTAAATACACCCCGACCCCATAAATATTTGAGATGACGGACATATGCCGGGTGTCAACGCCGGTTTTATTTTGACCGAAAACGCCGGCCGGAAATGACCCATATCGCCGGTTACATGAGCGCCGGTCACCCTCCCGCCGGAATATCCGCCGGTGGGACTGTCTGAACGCCGGTTTTGAGCCGGTCTTTCAGCCGGTAAGTCTGCCCGCGGATATTGATCACATGAGCATGATGCAGCAGCCTGTCAAGCAGGGCCGTGGCAATTACGGTGTCACTGAGCAGCTCACCCCAGTCGCTGAAATATTTGTTGCTGGTCAGGATGATGCTGCCGTGCTCGTAGCGTTCGGACACCAGCCGGAAGAAAAGCTCAGCCTCTTGGCGGTTTAGCTGCATGTACCCAACTTCGTCGATCACGAGAACTGCCGGACGCAGATAGACCCGCCAGCGCCTCTCCAGCCGGTTTTGCTCCAATGCTCGCTTGAGATCTTCAATCAGGCGTGCCAGGCTGGTGTAGTAAACCGTCAGGCCGGCTTTCAGAGCCTTCATGGAGATGCCGACCGCCAGATGAGTTTTGCCGACGCCGGGTGGTCCCAGCAGGATGATGTTTTCCGTGCGGGCGGCAAAGGCCAAAGTGGCCAGTTCGTCGATCTGCCGTTTGTCGATGGAAGGCTGAAAGCTGAAGTCAAATTCCTCCAGACTTTTTCGATGTGGGAGACGTGCCAGCTTCGTGCGCATTTCCTCGCCCTTCCGGCCTCGCTCTTGTTGCTCGGAGGTCAAAAGCTCGTCCAGAAACTGCGCATAGGTGTGTTCCGCGTGCAGCGAGCGTTCCATCTGCGCGTCCAGCAACGAGGCGGCGGTTTCAAGGCCCATGCTGCCGAGCAGCTCCCGGACATGTTCCAGTTCAACCATGGGAGACACCTCCCAGCAATTGATCATAAACGCTCAGCTCGCGGACTTCCACGGTGCCATCTTTTTTACTGGCGCATGGAAATGGCACGGGGACGCCGTTTCTCTCCGCAAGCCCGCTGTACTGCCCCTGCAGGAAAACGACGTTGCCGGAATGGTACTGCGCCTTGTGCTTTGCCAGCAGTATTTCTCCGTAGTAGATTTCCAGATAACCGGCGCACAAACGGACGCGCACTTCTTTGCCGCTGTATTGCCACGGCACGCCGTAACGGACGCCGTCGAAACTGACCATCCCGTCGCGCGTGACGATCCGCGTCTCCCAGCGGTATTTATCCAGCGTCTCCTGCGACGGCAGGTCGTGCAAGTTCTCTTTTTCCAACTCCTGTAGTGGGATTTTACCGGTGGTATGATGTATTTTTTCATCGGCCTGCCGGCACCAACTCAGTGCCTGCCGGTTTAGGTCCTCTAGATCCTCGAACTGCCTGCCGGGCAGAAAGTTGTCTTTCACATACCGCACCAGCCGTTCCACTTTGCCTTTGGTCTGCGGAGAACGAATGCGGCATACTTTCGGCACGAATCCCAGCTCGGCGGCAAAGTCCGCGAAACGCGTGTTCCAGACCGGCTTCCCGGCTTCGCGCCCAGTCACGACCGTTTTCATGTTGTCGGTGAGCACATTCTCCGGCATGCCGCCGAAATACGAGAATGCATTGACGATGCACCGTTCCAAGCTGCTCAGATCGCACCGGCTGGTGAATTCCGTGTATTTCACGCGGGATTTCCCGAGGATCATCACAAACGCCGGCACTGTGTGAAGTGTTCCGCTGCTGTCCGTGTAATGGCAAATGCCCCAATCCATCTGCGCCTGCTTGCCTGCCGGGGTCTCATAGCGCCGCACGGCGGGCAGCGCTTTCGCCGGACGGTACGGATGCACATACTCCTTGAGAATCGAGATCCCGCCGCTGTAGCCGGCGCCCTGCAGCCGTTCCAGCAGAACCACGCAGTTGAAAACGCCCTGGTTCATGAGCTCGTGAAGCTGCGGTTTGTACGCATCCAGCTTGGAGATTCGATCTGTTTCCGGCGGCGAGCTCTCTTCGCGCTTTATGTACTTGCGGGCGGTATTCTTGGATATTCCGAGCTCCTTGCCGATGGCGTAGGCGCTTCTCCCGCCCTGTGCTTTTTCCCGTATCATAAGAATTGTTCCACTCCTTAGCATCCGGCCTACCTCCATGGCATTTCTCTTGCCATGGTAGCCGTTATTCTTGAGTGGGTCAATTCCTCCGGCGTTTTCGGTCAATTATACTCCGGCGATGACACGGGCAAGGCGTTCATCAATATCCTTGGTGTGCTATTCCGCGTCGCTCGGAGAAATTCCTTTGTACGCTGTTAAGTTTGTACTTACATGCCAGTAGTATAGTTGTGCTTTTTTGTGCCGCTGGTTACTAGCTTTTTTAATAGGTGTTCCCCCAAGCGAAAATAACGATGGTTCACGATTTTACGAATGCTAGTGCCGAGGGACCATCATCCGATGCCTATAGAGAGAAATTTGTGAAACCTTGGGACGCAGTGGCAACGGGCCGGACTATAAAGGGCCTCCACGGTATCGCAGTTACCGCTTGCCACCATCCAACAATCCATCGGACCCTTTCACTTCTCCTGAATACGCTAACGCTTTCTGATAATCATCGGCAGAATTTGCAGGAGGAGGGGCTGAGTGATAAGCAGGTTGATCTTTGTTCATAAATTTATGCAATAAAAAAGGCTATGACCGCCTCTTTACGAGGTATCATAGCCTTTTTTCTGTGCAGTCCGGATGGGGCTGCACCTTGCGTCTCTTCAGGTTTTTTGTTTGCCGGCTGACTGTACCCGTTTGGACAGACCTGCCCTCGGGAATTCAAAATCCTACCTAAATCTCAATCCTACCTGATAGATCGCTTCCAGTATATCACAGTCATTCGCGCTTGTATCCTTGAAGTTTTTTCAATAGCTACCGCTTCATTATGCAGTATTACTGTTGTTTCTAACGTTTCTATGGTAGCAACGAGAATCCCTATCACGCCATTACTTATCAAATTTGGGTGTTGCAAAATACCCGAAAAACAGTCTTATAAAATAGAGCGTTTTGTACATTTATTGCAATTACTGTTGCTGAACTTTATTTAATAGTTTTTGTTGCGAGACATTAATTTTTCACCCATTTTCTTCTCTTTAGCTACCGAAGGGAAGGTGGGAACATGACATCCTTATATGAACTATTAATAAAATCATCTAAAGGGGATAATGAAGCTCAACTGAGTATTATAGAGAAATTTCAGCCTCTTTTACGCAAGTATGCCCGTTATCTGGAATATGAAGATGCCTACGACGATTTGGTATGTGATCTTATTGCTATGTGTAAATCTTTCGATGCAATAAAATTAAGGAAAACATCTGACGCGGCATTACTTTCTTACATAAAGGTAGGAGTTATCAACATCTACAAGGTGCTTTTAAAGCGCGTACTAAAAGAAAAAGGCAAACCTGTAGAATTTAAAGGTGGAAGTGCTTCTGATTTCGATTATATCGAAATTTGGGACAAGCTTACCCCGGTAGAGGATGAACATATCGGACTGGAGTATGATTTCTTATTATCCATACTTACCAAGTACGAGGCTGAAATTGTAATCCTGTTCTATTTCCATCGGCATTCCGTAAAGGATATTGCTCAATTTTATCATGTCAAGCCGCCTGCAATCTGCCAGGCTAAATCAAGCGCACTCCGTAAATTGAGAAAGTATTACACGGAAGAAAATCACGATAAGAATGGGGGTGTTTAATGTGGATAAAACGAAAGTGATGGTCATTTCGATTTTAACCGGTTTCTTTGCGGGACTTGCACAAAAATATGGGGTGCTCGCTATTCTTATAAGCATTTCAATCCTTATGGATGTTATTACAGGACTGCTGAAAGCAAAAGTCACCCAACAAGTGAGCAGCATTGCCGGGACAAAAGGCTTTTGGAAAAAGGTATCGCTGATGGCCGGTTTTGTATTTGGTATTTTTCTGGATTATCTGGAACTTTACTTAATTGAAAACGGAGCGAATCAGCTAAATCTCAGCATTCCTTTTTCAGTTCCCATAGGTCTCATTGTAGGGGTTTACATTATTCTTAACGAAAATATCTCTATCTGCGAAAATCTTTACCAGAGTGGCTGCAAAATGCCCGTGTTTCTTATAAAGGCCTTGCAGGTTTCACACGACAGTATAGATTCCGGAGAAATTAAAAAAAATTCAGATCAACATTAATTTTTCACTCATTTTTTTATCTTTATATGGTAATTGGCTGGTCAGAAAAAAATTATGGAGTACGAACAGTGTTAATTACAAATTTTTAGAATAGGTTAATTTTTAGTGAATAATTTACTCTTTATAGAAGTGTAAGGGCAAAGAATAAAACACTTCATTCTCTTATGAAAATAAGTGCTTGCTGCAGAAAGCATTTTATTTTAAAAATTATATGATTGAAAAGGAGTGCAAAAAACATGGCTTATACTGGAAATATCTACACCAACAGAGTCGGGGAAATTGTTGCCGACACCTCCTCCCGATACTACGACAAAGCAGAGAATGCAGGATACCCCAGCGGTCAATGCACTTGGTATTGCTATGGGAGAACGCTCGAAAGAGGCTTGTATTCACTTACTTCTGGCTTAGGCAATGCCGGACAATGGTTTGACGCGGCCAGATCAAAAGGATACATTACACAGAGCAATCCGGTCAGCAAAAGTGTGGCCGTTTTCCCAGGGCACGTTGTGTTTGTCGAACAATATACGGGAAGTACCGTGTATTATACCGAGGCAAACAATCCATCTGTTGAAGATGGGCAGGTGAGCAAGCTGGCGTGGTCAAAGTTTAAGGACAAATTCGGAGGTTGCTTAGGGTTCATTGTAGTGTCAAAAAAGCCTAATCCTCCTACAGGCGATTAAAACAAATTGAATAGGTGGGTTTCATTTTTGAAACCCACCTATTCAATTTGTTTAAAAAATCTGTTTACGGTAAATCACGTGATTCCCATGATAAAAGTTGAAATTGCAACGGATCATCAGATTGCTTCACCTGTAATGTTACTTGTTTGTACATTTCATATTCCGGAGGTTTGCTATAGAATAAATCCGGATTATAAAAACCTAATTCCATTTCCAATTGCTGCCCGGTAATCTTACAATGCAGTACACCACACGCGCGCACGCCACCAAACCCGCTCAAGGAAGGGGCAAGAAACACGTCTTTGGCGGAGTCATATCCAAAAGGGCGCAGTCCTTTACGCTGCGAATCATCGGTTGAAAAAAGCTGTACCTTGGATGGATCAAATTGATCTGTGCCAAGATATGTGCGCAGCCACTCTCTAATTGTAGAAACTGGAATAACTACAGCTTCTTCCTCAGGACGGTACAGAGTAGCCTCCAGTTCATTTGGTGTTTGCTTTTTTATGTTAATAAAATTTTGTACAAAATCAAAAAATTGATATTTTTCTTTGTTACTTAATGCTTCTGCATCTGTAAAATAAACGTCCTCCATGCTAAGGGAATAGTGATATGCAAAATCTAAAAAGAATTGCTCCGTTTCCGTAAGCGTTGCAGTATCTAATGGCGCCAAAACCGTTGCTTGCGACTGTGGAATAGACGAATGTGCGGGAAAGCTTTCAATGCTGGATGAAGCTGTGATTTCAGCAATTGAAATCATATCGTCCTCAAAGGCCGTAGACGTTTTAGTTTGTAAAGTATCTGATTGTATACTACTTTCGACCACGCTGCTTCTCTCCGACGCAACAGATTCTGATTGTGCGTTACAGGCTGTTGCTGTGATAGTTAAGAAAAGAACACAGAAAAGACTTAACCATTTTTTCATAAAAATAACCTTCCTTTCGAACATATATTCGTTTGCTTTTTCTTTTTCTGTTTACATAAAAAATGTGCAAGTCAATTGTTTTTACTTAAAGATTTTCTTTTGTAAAACTGACAGCGGATACGTGATAGTTATTATCAGGTTTAATCCTTACAAGCATAGTCATATTTTCACCCAGCCTTATTTTTATTACAAGTAAATTTTCATCCATCAACTCAACCGAGTTAATATCACGGATTGTCTGGATATCAGGCAATACCCATCCCTCCGGTAAGGGGGTGAAAGTCGAACCAGACGCGCCTTTAGGCCCGGTTTCTGTGTCAACCTTTCCATCTTTATAATCTTGTATTATTTCCCGTACCGCTTTTACTGTTAATTCGCTATCGTAATCATTTTCTTCTGAAGCGGAGCCTGAAGAGCCTTCCGTAGAAGGGGCGTCCTCAGGAATACTCTCCTTCATTACTTCGAAAGATGCCGACATCTGCTCTGAGGTCTCTTGTACGGATGATTCTGTTTCACTGGGTGATGCGCAGCCGAATAATGCTGCCAACATGATAGCCATACAAATCAGAATAAAATTTTTCACCATCTAACGCTCCCTATAAAAATATTTAAAAGCAACATTAATTTTTTACACGCTTTTCTATCTTTATATAGTGACTGGCCGGTCAAGAAAAAAACAAAAATTATTTAAAAAAGGAGATTTTTATTATGGGACAATATTTGGCGCTTCCTCTTAACATCGCAGAGATTAATACAGGATATAAAAACTACGCTCCTGGCTACAACTTGAACGGCAAGAAAGCCATTCATTACGGGGTAGACTGGATCGGCAGAACCTACGCGAACAGTTTAAAGTTCTTTGCGAGTGGCAAAGGGACTGTCATGGGTGTAAATCATGATGCAAACGGCACGGTTGGTAAATGGGTTGCGGTAAAATACGCCGATATAAATGGCTATGGTGACCTGATTGTGCGGTACTATCATATGGAAACCGTGAGTGTATCGGTTGGCCAAAAGATTACCCTTGATACCATCTTGGGCGTGTATGGATCTACCGGAAGATATTCTACAGGTAAACACATTCACACTGAGGTTGATAAGGACACAAAAAATTGGCAGTATACCCCTACACTCAGCGGCTCTGATGGATGTGGATTACTTCCCGGATTAACCGGGGATGCGGACACTACTATCAATCCTCTTCTGGTTTTTAAAAGGAAAATTTCTGACCCCGAAAATCAGACGTGCACAGTTGATAATGATGGTGTCTGGTGTTCCGGCATCACGATTCCTGGTTCTTTTAGATAAACCCTGACATAATTAAAAACTATAACTTTCCCTCCTCGGCACAGCGGGGGGGAAAGTTTTTATAAGGGTTAAATTATAACTGCTCACCGTCCTGTTGGTAAGTTGCTTTCAGAAATATTATGTTTCCTTGGTCATATGAAAATGTTACCGTTGTAATTCGCTCTATTAAATTTGATTCATTGGCTGGCAGTAATTCTTTGGGAAGCTCCCATGCAGCGAGCTGTTCAAAACAATACGTCCCATCGTTATTGTCTTTATAACTTAATAGAGAATAAGTCGTATCACTTGGACATATGGAGGTATGGGGATAGAATAGAAAGCCTCTTTCTAAATCAAAATTATTGGATGCCCCGCGATAGTTTTGATGAAATGGTTCAGGATCCAAGTTAAAATAATCCTTCACAAAGCGGTCAAAGCCTGTTAAGTCCATCCAAACATCGGGAACGCTAAAATCTAAAGCTTCCGTTTGCATCATGTAGCTACTGTACATTTTTACCAAAGTGTCGGTATCGATATCTTCAATATTTTTAAAATCAAAATTACCGCCCAACTTATTCCATTTTTCCATTGCTTGCATACACACATCTTTTTCGATGGCAGCCTGTTCTTTGTCATGTGAAGGATCTGGAGATAAGTTGCCAGATGCCTCCTGATTGTTTGGCTCAGCTGTGCCAGGTGTGCTTTCACTGGCATTCGCATTGTTGGAATGCAAGTCAGAAGTCGCATCATTCGGCATACCTCGATTGCAGCCAGTAAAAGAAAACGCAAACATTAGCAGCCCAATTATCAGACCGAGCAATTTTTTTAACATTATAACTTTTTCCTCCGGTATTATTAGTTGCACGTTATCAACATGGGAAAAATAAGTTCTTGAAGTATGAAGACATTAGCTTGTTATAAACATTAATATATCAATCATTATCTTGCTTTCTATCTCTCAAATACTTTGGATAAATATAAAAGGTATATATTTTCTGACGAATGCACCGTTTTTTATGCGGTGCACCCGTCAGCTCATACTATAATGAATTGTTAATTGGAGGAATAAAGTGTAGTGCTGTCCAAAAGCTTACCATTTTTATCATACACTTTTACGACAGCTTTAGTTCGATAATCATAGCTTGTATTTAGACCTGATTTGGAGCCAGAAGCTGTCACTAGTGAAGAGTAATAATCTTTATCAACAAGCTTTTGAAGATCACTGTACGAACTGCCGCCATTTTTTGATTGCTGAATATACAAAGTAACGTGTGTTTTATACCCAGATGTGCTGATTGCCGTCTCACAGGTAGCTTTGGAACCAGACATTTTAATGTATGCATTTGCTGTTGTAATTGCAGTGAAAAAAGGTGTTATGATTGCCGACTGAGAAGAAGTAACAGGAGCAAGTTGCGGGGATGCTGCGCTAACAGGAAATGTGAATGAAGAAATGAGACAAATTGCTGTCAGGATTGCGCCAAGTTTTTTCATTGGGGTTGCCTCCTTAAAATATAATTTGTATATATAGACAAGCAATCTAAGAAAATGCAACACCTATTTTTTATTTTAGCGTAATAATTTTATATTTTTAGCAATAGCAATTGCAGTGTCTGTATCTTCATTTGTATTAATGTTTAAAATCACATCTCCTGATCTCCATATGATAGAATTTACACTTTGCTTGTTAATCAACATGGCTTCACTGTCATTAATGAAAATTTTCTGTACGCTATCTGCATTTTCCGTATCCGTATACCATTGACCATCCGAGGAAAATTCACTTTGCCAAAACTCTATATATCCATCACTTTGATTTTTATAAGAAACTATATGCTGGGTTTCCATTGATATTATTTCATCTACATGGTATCCAATCGGCATCATTGTAGGCGCATAGGCAGGATTCCATGTAAAAACTTCACTGTCTACAAATTCCAATTGGGTTGTTTTATCCAACCTAACCAAGGTATATTCCTCTTCATAAGTAAAGATAAACTTGTAAATTGCAGATCGAACTGCGCTTACCTGCAGAGAGAATGCAAACGCGATGGATAACACAAGGAATACCACAGCAACTTTTGAAAGAACTTTATACGATTGACTGGTTATTGCATGAATCGCAGCTTTATTTCTTCTTTTGTTGAGATGTTTGCTAATTAATCTGCCTATGTCAGGAGGGGCAGGATACGCTTGACTCTGTTTGAGGGAATTATTTTCGCTGATCATTTCCTCTCCATGAATTTCTGCATAACTGGACATTGCAATTTGCAGCATGACTTCGTCATAATTTTCAATACATTCTTGTTTAGTCCAAATACCATGTTTTATATTATTCACTTGATCACCCCGATACTTTGGATAGTTGCTTTTTGGCCCGCCTGCGTGCTCGTGTCAAGTACTCACGCACGCTGTTTTTCTTTATATTCAGAATTTCACTGATGCTTTGGTCATCCATATTCAGATTATACTTCAGATATAGCAACTCCCGATCTTTAGAGTCGAGATTTTTTATTGCGAAGCCTAATTCACGATAGCTTTCTTTTGCTTCAAAAATAATATCAGGAGTATCTTTATCATCAGCAACCATGCCGGCCATGTCATCATCAAATCCTATTTTTACATGCTCTTGAATATGATGTCGCTTATTATAGTAATTCTTTGATATGTTGCTTACCGATACGATGACATAAGAGACCAACACTTTTCTGTCAAATGAGCGGAGCAGAGCTATTTTATCTATCAGTTTCGCGACACAGTCATGAACTAAGTCTTGGGCTGTGTGTGAATCCTTTATAATACTGTAAGCAGTCTCATACATCAGGGGATAAAGGGATGTATAAAGCTCTTCCATGAATTCTCTGTCAGTATCATCTTCTATCGTTAAAATACAAATTGGTATATTGATCATAGCACCTGTCACTTTCTATGGTTTTTTGGAGTATTTTTACCATATCATGTAACAGAAAGATTATCAATAAAAAATGCAGTGATACGGAGGTTTCTCCTGCTTTTGTGAATGTGTTTCCAAGTCTGCGTAAACCCGTATATATGCTGAAACGAGACGGGAGAACGGAATCAGCAAACGAAGCAACGCTTATATTCCATAAGACAGAAAAAGTTTTCCTCGGTAGCTTCTACAAAGCGAGCATGCGAATCATTATAAAATTAAAAGGGATGCAGAAAAGCTCATTTGAACAATGTTCATAACGGCCACCTCATCCCAAACAATTGATGATCTTTTTCAGCCTTTCAATGTCTCCAGCAGATAAATTCTTTCTATTTAACAAAGAAGTAAAAAGCAAATCTGCGGAACCATCAAAGACTTTATTTATTAACAGTGTAGCCTCCTGCTCCTGTACATGCTCTTTTGTGATGAGCGCATGACAAAGAAATTTGGGTTCTCTTCGTTCGATAGCACCTTTTCCTTAATAAGTGTATAGGTAGTGTTTACATTCCATCCTACCTGATCTTTAAGTATGGTCGAAATTTTTTTAGCGGTAATATCGCCTTCTTGCCAAAGAACATCCATTACTTTTAGCTCAGAATCAAACAGTTTAATATCCATCTTCCATTCCCCAATTATTTCCGACAGTTTACTGACAGCCTTATACTACCGCAGTAGTTTTTTGCTGTCAACACTACTGCAGTAGTTTTAAGCGCTTTGGAAAAATTTAATTTAGTATTTTATTAGACTCCGTTAGGGATGGGTTAGGGATTTGCGCTTACGGCGGCGGGATTTCTCTCTCCACCGTAAAATCTTTCTCATCCCAATCCGGACAAATCAATATGGGACGGCATTTCAAAAAATTGAACATAAAACGCAGAAAAACCGCTTAAATAAGCGGTTTTTCAAGGAAAAATGGTCGGAGTGACAGGATTCGAACCTGCGGCATCCTGGTCCCAAACCAGGCGCGCTACCAGCTGCGCTACACCCCGATATTTAGTTTTGCTGCGATTTCGCGCCAGTTCCCAAAGCAGGCGCGCTACCAGCTGCGCTACACCCGGAAATTGATGCACAGAAAATTACGCTGTACCTGCCCGCGCCAACGGTTTTTGTGCCTCAAAGCATATGTCCTGCGCGTGTTCTGCGTGGGCGGCATAATAAACAGTGCATTCTATATTGTACCACTGCGTGTGCGGTTTGTCAAGTGTACCTTTCGTTCGTTCAACTATTTCTCACGCCATCTCTTCCTCTGCGATTCATGAAAAGGCGCCCGTGCTCATACGGGCGCCTTTTGTTCTTCTCAGAACTGTATTTTTTGCTTAATATATTCGTTCAGCGAAGCAATCGGGATGCGCTCCTGCGCCATTGTATCACGGTCACGCACGGTGACACAGCTATCGTTCTCGCTTTCAAAATCGTAAGTGACGCAAACCGGTGTCCCGATTTCATCCTGACGGCGATAACGCTTTCCGATAGAGCCCGCATCATCGTAATCGACCATATAATCACGGGCAAGTTCGGTGTAAACCTTGCCAGCGCTCTCAGCCAGCTTTTTGGAAAGCGGCAGGACGCATGCCTTAAACGGCGCGAGTGCAGGGTGCAAACGCATGACAACGCGGGTATCTTGCTTGCCTTTGTCGTCAGTGCCGACAACTTCTTCGTCGTAAGCATCACACAGGAGGGCAAGCGCGACACGGTCCGCACCCAGAGAAGGTTCCACCACATAAGGAATATAATGTTCGTTGGTTTCCTGATCAAAATATTCGAGTGCCTTACCCGAAACCTCGGAATGGCGACCCAGATCATAATTGGTGCGGTCGGCAATTCCCCACAGCTCGCCCCAGCCGAATGGGAACTGATATTCAATATCGGTGGTTGCCTTGGAATAGAAGGACAGCTCTTCCGCGGCATGGTCGCGCAGACGCATATGCTCTTTTGTCATGCCCAGATTCAGCAGCCAGTTTTCGCAGTAGCTTCTCCAATACTGGAACCATTCAAGGTCGGTATCCGGCTTGCAGAAAAATTCCAATTCCATCTGCTCGAACTCGCGGGTGCGGAAAGTAAAGTTTCCGGGCGTAATTTCATTCCGGAAGGATTTGCCCACCTGCGCCACGCCAAACGGAATCTTTTTCCGGGCGGTGCGCTGTACATTCATGAAGTTTACAAAAATTCCCTGAGCAGTTTCAGGGCGCAGATAAATCTCATTCTTCGCGTCCTCGGTGACTCCCTGAAAAGTTTTGAACATCAGGTTAAACTTGCGGATATCAGTGAAGTTTTCACCGCCGCATTCCGGGCATTTGATATGGTGCTCCTTGATATAGCTGATCATCTGTTCATTGGTCCAGCCGTCGGCAGGCTCGCCGCTGACATCCTCAATCAGCTTGTCCGCACGGTGGCGGGTCTTGCAATCCTTACAGTCCATCAGCGGATCAGAAAATCCGCCCACATGCCCAGACGCGACCCAAACCTGCGGATTCATCAGAATTGCGGAATCCAGCCCGACGTTATAAGGGGATTCCTGCACGAACTTTTTCCACCATGCGCGTTTGACATTGTTTTTAAATTCAACGCCCAGCGGGCCGTAATCCCAAGTGTTGGAAAGACCTCCGTAAATTTCGGAGCCGGCATAAACAAATCCGCGGCTTTTACAAAGGTTTACAACCTTTTCCATTGTTTTATCAGCATGATTCAATGACGTTTGCACCCTCTCATTTTAGTATCCTAAACATTTATTATATAGGCAGAAACCGGCGCGGTCAAGGCTTTACGCGCTTTTTATGCCCTATTTCAGCACACCGATATCCAGCTTGTCAAATACGGCGAGCAGTTCTTTCGCAATGGTGTTCAGCCTATCGCAGTCCCCGGGACGGTTGCCCTCCAGATTTAGCGGCATCAGCGGGTCATGCAGAGACAGACGAAGCAGCATCCAGCCCTGTGTTTCTTCCCCGCCGAATGAAAGGCGCACCCCTTCGTAGGAGTTCGGCGCGACGGCATAACCCGCCGCCTTCGCGCGCTCTTCAAACTGTTTGAGCACCTCTTTGCCATAGGTTTTGAAGTCCTCCGTCAAAAGGTTCATGCGATATTCCCGGCACTCAAACTGAGGCGGCAGCGCAGAAATCAGGGCATCGACCGACTTTCCCTCTTTTTTGGACTTTGCTGCGGCAATCAGCAGTTTGACCGCCAGATAAGCGCCGTCGTCCAGAAAATAGTTTTCGGAGAGTGCCCCGTGTCCCGAGGTCTCGATTGCGAGCGGAGAAACAATGCCCTCGGCATTCAGGCGTTTGGACTCGTTGATGACGTTTTTATAGCCACGCTTAAACCGGTGGTGCTTCATTTTCAGCGTATTTTCCAGAAAATCGGTCAACTTGTCGGACGTAACGGAGTCGGTGACAATTGTCCCGCCCGGATACGCGTCCGCCAGAATAGCGGCCATCATCGCGATAATAGCATCCCGGTTGACCTCTGTTCCATCATGCAGGACGGCCGACATCCGGTCTACATCCGTGTCAAAAATAATGCCCAGATCCGCATGGTTTTCCACAGTGGCCTTGCTGATGGCGTCCATTGCGGCTTTATTTTCAGGATTCGGAATATGGTTGGGGAACATGCCGTCGGGTTCCAGAAACTGGCTGCCGGAAATATCCGCGCCCAGTGGCTCCAGCACCTGCTGTGCAAAGAATCCGCCCGCACCATTGCCCGCATCCACCACAACATGCAAGCCCGTCAGCGGATGCGTGTAATCCTCCTCAGAAGATACCCCCATGCGGATTTTTTCGCAGAGGTTCGACGCATAAAGCGGCAGCAGTTCATAGGTTTCCACCTGCGCAAGGCAGGCGGTCTCAGGCTCCAATCTTGCGGCGTATACCAAAAGGTCGGTAATGTCATCATGCTCCAGGCCGCCGTCCACATCAAAAAACTTAAGCCCGTTGCGGTTATAGGGCAGGTGGCTGGCTGTTATCATAATGGACCCGTCATAATTGGTTTCCGGGTACACGATGGACATAAACATGGATGGGGTTGATGCAAGTCCGCAATCCACCGCCTTGGCTCCGCCTGCCGTCAATCCCTGCAAAACCGCCAGTTTCAGAGCCGGAGCGGAAATCCGGGAGTCATGCCCGACCCCGATTTTCAGTTCACTTGCCGGTTTCCCGGTTTTTTGAGACAGCCATCTTGCAAAGGAGATCGAAATCACGTTGGCGGCCTCATTTGTCAGGTTAACAGGTTGTCCCTCTACGCCTTCCACGGCGACGCCGCGCACGTCGCTGCCGTTTTGCAGCTTCAATAATTGCTCTTTTTGAATTTCCATTCAAATTCCCCCATATATTCTTCAATTGCTTCGAAATACCGCGCAGTCTGAATGTGCTGGCAGGATAGCCTCTTTGGACACCATCCCTCATTTGCAGAGCACATAGCCGCTTTGTGGCTATTATACCATAATCCGGCTAAAAAAGTGTAGTACAAAGAAGAAGAAAGCTGATTTTCTTCCGCAAAATCCCCCTGTCTTTGCCTGCATGCGGCGGGCATCAATAAATCGCTTTTATTTATATAAATTATGAATTCGACTTTTGTAACAGGGTTGGTATAATAAAATTAAAATTTGTAATCAACACTAAAAATTTTTCAAAACTATTTGGAGGATGAGAGAATGAAACGTGAAGTCAGTATTCAGAAAATCAAGCAGGATGCCATGGATTTGTTCCGTGGAGGGTTTTTCTGTTCAGAAGCGGTCATCTGCTCGTTCAGAACTAATTTTGAACTGGATATTCCCGAGCAAATCATTGCGATGGCTTCCGGCTTTCCGGTTGGCATCGGCCGCTCTAAGTGCCTTTGCGGGGCAGTCTCCGGCGGGGTCATGATGCTTGGTTATTTCTTTGGTCGCACGAAGCAGAATGACCCGAAAGTCGAGAAAAATCTTGCGCTGTCCAAGGAACTGCATGACTGGTTCAAGGAAAAAAACAGCGCTCTGTGCTGTCGGATATTGACCAAGGGCATGGATATGGCATCCGGGGAACATAAAGAACAGTGCATCCGGTTCACCGGGGAAGTCGCGGAAAAGGTTGCGCAAATTGTGGTGCGTGAGCTTGACTTCGTGAATGCCGACGAACTGCAACCGGCATAGACGGGAGACATTATGAAAAACTTCATTCAAAAGCTGCCTGTCCCGATGGCGGGGCTGATGCTTGCCCTTGCCGCGCTGGGAAATCTGCTCCAGTCCTATTCGGAATCAGTGCGCCTGTTTTTGGGAATCCTGTCTGCGGCGCTCGCTTTACTTCTCACCGCAAAAGCGGTTCTTTACTTTGGCGATGTCCGCAAAGACCTGCAGAATCCGATAATTGCCAGTGTGGCGCCCACGTTTTCCATGGGGCTGATCCTGTTGGCGGGCTATCTTGTAAAGTTATCCGCTCCGGTCGCTTTTGCGCTCTGGATTGCGGCGATTGCTCTGCACTGGCTGTTCATTTTTTACTTTTCAGCGAAATTCCTTTTGCATTTTAACTTCCAAAAGGTTTTCGCCAGCTATTTCATTGTTTACGTCGGGATTGTTACCGTCAGCGTTACCGCGCCCGCTTTCGGGCAGACGGGGCTCGGGCGCGCCATGTTCTGGTTCGGGTTTGCCACTTACCTTCCGCTGTTGGTGCTGGCGCTTTACCGGCTGCTGGTGATCAAAAACTTCGCAGCCCCGGCAAAACCGACCAACGCGATTTTTGCCGCGCCGGCCGCACTTTGCCTTGCCGGTTACCAGGCTTCGTTCGAGCAGAAGAGCGCTGCAATGATTCTTTTTCTGCTTATTTTATCCCAGCTGCTTTATCTCGCTGTTTTGTGCGGAATGCCCGCTATGATGAAAGCCGGGTTCTTCCCCAGTTATTCGGGATTTACATTTCCGCTTGTCATTTCAGCCATATCACTCAAGCAGGCGGCCGGATTCTTCGCCAAGGCCGGAACCCCCGTTGGGTTTTTGAACGCTCTTGTGCCGATCGAAACCGGAATTGCCGTCATCGCGGTTTTATATGTCCTATTTTGCTACCTATCATTTCTGTTTCGCAAAACACCCGTTCAAAAGCAGTCCTGACTGAATCCTGCCATACAAAAGCCCCGCGGAAAAACCGCGGGGCTTTGTCAGTTTTCAGTTCTGCCCATAGTAGGCGTTTACGCCGTGTTTGCGCAAATAGTGCTTATCGAGCAGTTCCTGCTGCATCGGCTCAATGGTGCATCCCGATAGCGCAAGATTATGCCATGCCATCATGGCACATTCCTCCAGCACGACGGCGTTATGCACCGCGTTGGTCGGGTCGGTGCCCCATGTGAAGGGGCCGTGGCTGTGCACCAGCACCCCCGGCATATCCTGCGGGCTCAGATCCAGAAACCGCTCCAAAATGACTGTTCCGGTTTCCTTTTCATATTCTCCCCGGATTTCTTCCGGAGTCATCCTGCGGGTACAGGGGATTTCACCATAGAAATAATCTGCATGCGTGGTGCCGAGCGCAGGGATCCCCCTGCCGGACTGCGCAAAAATCGTAGCCCACCGGCTGTGGGTATGTACAACGCCGCCGATTTCGGAAAATGCCTTGTAAAGTTCCACATGCGTGGGGGTATCCGACGAGGGCTTTAGCCTGCCTTCCACCCGTTTACCGGTTTCCAGCTCTACTACCACCATGTCCTTTGCGCACATCACGTCATATTCGACTCCGGAAGGCTTAATCACCATTAGCCCGCTGGCGCGGTCGATACCGGAAACATTGCCCCATGTAAAGGTAACCAGCCCGTGTTTGGGCAGCTGCATATTTGCTTCAAAAACCTGCTGCTTCAGCTCTTCCAGCATGTGGGACCTCCTATCTCAGCTTCCAGGCAAGATCCGCCAGGAAAAGCTGCTGTTTCAGCCCGGCAATGGTGGTATCTTTCGTGATATGCACAAACTCAATCCCCATCATTTCCGCCCAGTCTTCCATCTGTTCGGCAGATACCGCGTAGCTTAACACCGTATGGTGCGCGCCGCCCGCGAGAATCCATGCTTCCGCACCCGTGCGCAGATCAGGCATTGCGCGCCACATGACACGCGCCACCGGCAGGTTCGGCATTTCATAGATCGATTTGACCGCCTCAATATCCTGCACAATCATGCGCAGACGACCGCCCATATCAACGAGCGAAACAACGATTGCGCTGCCCGGATGACCTTCAAACACCAGACGCGCCGGGTCCTCGCGGTCGCCGATTCCCAGCGGGTGCACTTCAATTCTCGGTTTATCCGCCGCAAGCGACGGGCACACCTCCAGCATATGCGCACCAAGCGAAAGCTCTTTCCCGCGCGTCAGGTCATAGGTGTAATCCTCCATGAACGCGGTGCCCCCCGGCACCCCCTCGGACATTTGCTTGAGGATATGGGTCAGCGCGGAAACCTTCCAGTCGCCCTCCCCGCCGTAGCCGTAACCCTGCTCCATCAGCCGCTGGGACGCAAGTCCCGGGAGCTGCTTCATCCCATACAAATCCTCGAAGGTGTTGGTATAGGCTTTGCAGCCCTCCCTCTCTAGGATTGTCTTCATTGCGATTTCCTCGCGCGCCTGGTAACGAACAGACTCTATGTTATCGGTATTCAGCGTGTATTTTTCCTTGTATTCCGCCATTAGCGCATCAATCTGTTCCTCGGTAACGGCATCAATTTCCTTCACCAGATCACCAACCGCCCAGGTGTTGACCTGCCAGCCCAGCTTGCGCTGAACTTCAACCTTGTCGCCCTCGGTGACCGCCACATTGCGCATATTGTCTCCGAAGCGCATGACCTTGAGCTTTTTACTGGCCGCGACACCGACGGCCGCGCGCATCCAGCTGCCCAGTTTTTCCTGGACATCCTCATCTTCCCAATAGCCGACGACCACCTTGCGCGCCATCCGCATACGCGCGCCGATAAAGCCGTGTTCCCGGTCGCCGTGGGCGGATTGGTTGAGATTCATGAAATCCATGTCAATTTCTTCGTTCGGGATGCAGCGATTAAACTGGGTGTGCAGATGACAGTAGGGTTTCTGCAGCAGTTCCAGCCCGTTAATCCACATTTTCGACGGAGAAAAAGTGTGCATCCAGGTGATAATTCCAGCGCAGCTGTCAGTGTAGTTTGCTTCTTTTATCAACTGAGTGATTTCATCCGGCGTTTTCAGTGTTGCTTTATAAACCACCTTACAGGGAATCTTCTGAGAGGTGTTCAGGCTTTCGGCAATGATTGCCGCGTGCTCCGCCACTTTCTCCAGAACCTCGGGTCCATATAAAAACTGCGACCCCACAAGGAACCAAAACTCACATTGTTTCAAACCAGACATGACATACCCTCCGTTTCTTCTATTTCACAGATTTTTTCAGTTCTTTCAGTCGTTTCATTACATCGTTTGCGCCGCGGCCCAAATAATCATGCAGAGCGCTGTATTCGGCATACAGCTTCTCATATGCCGCGACATTTTCCGGAATCGGAAGATAAATCTGATCCCGCAGCTTGCCCATTGCGCGTGCCGCTGAGAAAACATCGTCATATCCGCCGTTTTTCGAGCCGGCGGCCACTGCCCCAAAGATGGCGCTGCCCAGCGCGGGGCCTTGCTTGGAACCGGCAATCCGGATTGGCAGGTTGATGACGTCCGCATAAATTTGCATCGTCATTGGGTCTTTTTGAGAAATGCCGCCCGACGCGTAGAATTCTTCCACCGGCACGCCGTTTGCGCGGAAGGTTTCAATGATTTTGCGGGTTCCGAACGCGGTCGCTTCAATCAGCGCGCGGTAGAGTTCCTCCGGTTTGGTCTGCAGGGTCATCCCAAGCATCATGCCGGTCAGGTCCACATCCACCAGCACCGAGCGGTTTCCGTTCCACCAGTCAAGCGCCAGCAGGCCGCTCTCGCCCACAGCAAGGGGTTCAGCCTTTTCACGCAGGAACGCATGAATATTTTTTCCCTGCTTTTTGGCTTCCTCAAAATAGGAGGCCGGCAGGCAATTGTCAATAAACCATGCGAAGTGATCGCCGACGCACGACTGTCCCGCTTCATACCCGTAAAATCCGGGATAAACGCCGCCTTCCACCACGCCGCACATGCCGGGGACAGCGTGTTCTTCCGATCCCAGCAAAATATGGCAGGTAGAGGTGCCCATAATCGCCAACATCGCGCCTGCGCGTTCGATCTTGACAGCAGGCACCGTCACATGCGCATCCACATTGGCGGCAGCCACCGCCGTTCCTTCCAAAAGTCCGGTTTTGGCTGCCATTTCGGCGGTGAGACCGCCGACGCGTGAGCCAAGCTCCGCAATCGGATAGCTCAATTTTTCTTCTATGTAGTTTTCGAGGCGCGGGTCAAGCGCCTTATAGAACTCTTTTGAAGGATAACCGTCCTGTTTATGCCAGATTCCCTTATATCCGGCGGTGCAGGTGTTGCGGGTCATCTTGCCGCAGAGCGCCCAGACCACCCAGTCGGCCGCTTCCATGAAGCAGTCGGCCTCCTCGTAAACCGCCGGGGATTCCTCCAGCACCTGCCAGACCTTTGGCACCTGCCACTCGGAGGAAATTTTTCCGCCATAGCGTTCAATCCATTTCTCACCGCGTGCATGCGCTATTTCATTGAGCCGATTGGCTTTGTCCTGCGCCGCATGGTGCTTCCAGAGTTTCACCCATGCATTGGGATCCGATTGGAACTCTTTTAGGAAACACAAGGGGGTTCCGTCCGCTTTTACCGGCATAAACGTGCAGGCGGTAAAATCAATGCCGACGCCCACCACTTCAGAGGGGCTGATGCCACTCTTTCTTACTACCTCAGGAATGGTGTTATAAAACACATCCAAATAATCCTGCGGATGCTGAAGCGCCCAGTCCACTCCAAGTTTGGTACCGCCGGGGAGTTCGCGATCCATTACCGCGTGAGGATAATCAAAGACACTGTCTGCAAGTTCCTCTCCTGTCTTTACATTTACCAAAACCGCCCGGCCTGACAACGTGCCAAAATCGACACCAATCGTATATGCCGCCATGTTGTCCCCCTCCTTGTGTGACATAATTTCAATAGTTGTAAATACAACAATTTGCAGAAAACCACTATCCGTTCGCTTTCTTACAGCTTGCGGATTGAAGTGCGTTCAACGATATTCGGAGAAAAATCTATAGTTGCGTTAAAACGGGGATTTGCAATCAGCTTGAGCAAATTGGTAGCCGCGGTTTCGCCCAGAAGCGCCATCGGGTGAGCAACGGAGGTCAGCGGCACCTCGCACAGGGAGGCCAAGTCGGAATTATCAACACTTGCAACGGAAATCTGGTCGGGAACAACAATTCCGTGGGTGCGCAAAAGCGGAATCAGACCGACCGCCAGCTGGTCATTATAGCAGACAAATGCGGTGCAGCCTTTTAGGCAGCGCAGAATCCGGTGAAAATCTTCGGGCAGACAAGCTTTGTCTTCTGTTGAATACCACAGAATATGCTCGGAATGAAGCTCCATGCCGGCGTTACGCATTGCTTCCAGGTAACCGGAATAGCGCAGATGTCCCTGCAGGTCATCAGACTGAAAAATTCCGGCAATTTCCCGGTGCCCGGCGTTGATCAGCGCTTCCGTGGCAAGCCGACCCGCTGCTGTGTCATCCATTGCCACATGCGGGAATGGCATGCCCTGATAATAAGCGTTAAAAAACACCAGCGGAATCCCTTTTTGATGAATCTCATCATAAAAAGATCGGTTCGGGTTGGGCAGTCCGCTTTTGGTTGGTTCAACGATGATTCCGTCCACATTTTTATCAATCATCATCCGCAGCGCGCGCGACTCGTTTTCAACAAGGTTATGGGTAAAGGTGAGCTGCATGGAGTAGCCGTTCTTCGTGAGCACCGTCTCAATCCCACGGATAATGCTGGTAAAAATATAGTCGTCCAGATAGGTGGATATGACACCGATATTCATTGTTTTTTCGCGGCGTTTCACGGGGCTGTAGGTCACAAAAGTCCCACTTCCCCGTCGGCGCTCAACAAACTTTTCCTGTTCCAGAATTCCAACCGCCTGCCGGACTGTCTGGCGGCTGATGCCAAACATCGTGCTCAGTTCATTTTCGGAAAAGATTTTTTCGCTGTATTTCAAGTGGCCGCTCATCACCTGTTCTTTCATCCAGTTGACCAGCACTAAATACTTGGGCAGTTCCTGTGCCATTGAGTCCCCCTCGTTTCTGTATGCGGATTTATGCGGCGGCCGCAAATCGGACTATAACTGCTTTCCTGGTTCGACGGCAATCGACATTTATGTTTGAATAGTATAGCAATTTTCGCCTCAGTTGTACAGTCCAATTCACACCCACAGTTCAGGAAGTTCCATCTCTAAAGCACAAAAGCGGCCGTTTCAAATTCAGTTTATTTATTTTTCTGCTTGGAAATCAGGTCAACGGTTACCGCGCCCAGCAGAACAAGCCCTTTTACAACTTTCTGTATATCAACCGACCACCCAATCAGGGACATGCCATTATTGAGTACGCCCATAATTAGCGCACCAACCACAGAGCCGATAATCGTGCCGGTACCGCCGTAAGCGGACGCGCCGCCAATATAGCAGCTTGCGATGGCGTCAAGCTCGAAGCCGTCGCCTGCCTTCGGCGTTGCGGAAGCGTTTCGTGCGGATAGAACAATTCCAGCCAGTGCACAGAGCATGCCCATATTGGCGTAAACCCAGAACATGACTTTGTCAGTTTTGATACCGGACAGCTTCGCCGCTTTGGCATTGCCGCCAACCGCATAAATCTGGCGGCCAACCACCATTTTGCTGCAAATAAATGTGTAAATCAGAATCAGCGCGAGCATGATTGTCAGCACAAACGGAAGGCCGTTATACGCCGCTAATTTCAACGTAAAGAAATTCAGAATCGACACAATAATTGCGAGCTTGACCGTAGTCTGCCAGAGCGGGGGCGTTTGGAAGTTGTACTTTTTCTTGTTGGCAATCCCCCGAAACTCGCTGTATATGATCAGCAGAGATCCGACAATTCCCGCCAGAGCAGCAACCAGATCCATCTTGGAATCCCCGAAATGAATGTAGAATGTAGGCAGATAGCCCGCGCCGACCTGCGTATAGGCATCAGGCAGGGGGCCCTTGGTCTGCCCTTTCAGAATTGACATTGTCAGGCCTCGGAAGATCAGCATGTTTGCCAATGTAACAATGAACGGCGGCACATGCAGCTTAGCGATAAAAACGCCCTGCCACATACCAACGATCAGGCCGCCGACCAATATCAGCAAAAAAGCCGGAAAAATCGGCATTCCGTAGTCCAAAACAAAGATTGCGCACGCAGCGCCTGTGAACGCAACGACAGATCCAACCGAAAGATCAACATTTCCGGTGATGATACAGAGTAACATGCCAACCGCCAGGATGACAACATAGCTATTCTGCATCACAAGGTTGTTGATGTTCATAGCTGACGCGTTTTTCCCGAGCGAAAGCATCGAAAATATAACAAATATTACAACCAGCGCAATCATCATGCCGTACTGCTTCAGGTTGATCTTCGCGCCTGTGCGATTTTTGGTAACAGCTTTCGTCTCCATCAGTCTTTCTCCCTTCCGATATGCGCCATGATTTTCTTCATGATAAGTTCCTGAGAAAGTTCCTCTTTTTGCAGTTCCCCTGCAATTTCACCCTCATTAATGACATACACTCTGTCGCAGATGCCCAACAGTTCCGGCATCTCAGAGGAGATTACAACAACTGCCTTCCCCGCGTTTGCAAGGTCATTAATGATGCTGTAGATTTCATACTTCGCGCCTACGTCAATTCCTCTGGTGGGTTCGTCCATCAGAAGTACATCCGGCTCGGACAGCATCCATTTTGACAAAACCACCTTCTGCTGATTCCCGCCCGACAGTGAGCTGACCGGCTGCTCAATCGACATGCACTTGATATTGATTTTGCGCCGGTATTCCTCTGCCGCAAGAATCTCCTCATTGGCATTGATGACATTTCTCTTGGAGAAACGGCTCCGGTACATGCTCGCAAGCGTCATATTCCACTTGATATCGTTAATGGAAATCAGACCCAGGTTTTTGCGATCTTCGGAAACATAAGCAATGCCGCTGTCTATTGCGTCTTTTACATTGCGCAGATTCAGCTGCTTTCCGTTTTTATAAATTTCTCCTGATATTTTGCTGCCGTAGGCTCTGCCGAATATGCTCATGGCAAGCTCAGTCCTGCCGGCCCCCATCAGCCCCGCGAAGCCTACAACTTCCCCCTGTCGAATATGGAAGGAAATATCCCGTATTACGTGGCGGTGCGGGTCCTCCGGATGAAATACATTCCAGTGTTTTACCTCAAAAATAACATCTCCGATATGGCTTTCACGAGCAGGGTACCGGTTTGTCAGTTCGCGGCCCACCATGCCTTTGATAATGCGGTCCTCGCTGATTACATCCACAGATTTATCAAGTGTTTCAATGGTATGCCCGTCTCGGATGACCGTAATGGAATCCGCAACATAGCTGATTTCGTTCAGCTTGTGCGAAATCATAATGCAGGTAATTCCCTGCTCTTTCAAGGAAAGCATGATTCCAAGCAGTTTTTTGCTATCCTCATCATTCAGCGAGGCTGTGGGCTCGTCTAGAATGAGCAGTTCTACTTTTTTAGCCAGTGCTTTCGCGATTTCCACAAGCTGCTGCTTGCCGACACCAAGCTCACTGACAAGTGTGTCTACGCTTTCGCTTTCCAGGCCGACCTTCTGCAATATTTCGATTGCTTTTGCTTGCGTTTTATCCCAGTCAATCACGCCTTTTTGCGATGTTACCTCGTTGCCGAGAAATACATTTTCCGCAATGCTCATATACGGGCTGAGCGCAAGTTCCTGATGAATAATAACAATGCCTTTGCGCTCACTGTCACGGATGTCGCGGAATTGACATTCTTCTCCTTGATAGATGATTTCCCCGGAATAGTCACCGAATGGGTAAACTCCCGACAGGACATTCATCAGCGTTGATTTTCCTGCGCCGTTTTCACCGCAAAGTGCATGGATTTCTCCGCGTTTGACAACAAGATTGACATCGTCCAATGCCTTTACCCCGGAGAATTCCTTGGTAATATGCCGCATTTCCAGCAGTATTTCGGACATAAGCAGCCTCCTTCTTTGCTGAATTGAATCCTTGTAAGCGATGAGGCGGCGGCTTTGGTGCCGCCGCCTCATTCCTTAGGAGCTGATGAAATTGTTTATAAAGTCTCAGCCTTTGAGC
>CAUQLV010000032.1:0-29481 GCA_963519235.1 uncultured Oscillospiraceae bacterium | reverse complement strand
CTACCGTCAGCAAGAACGCGACCGCCTCAATTAACGCCGCTGTTGCCGCGGCAATTAAAAACAAACTGACTGCCGCAACCGCCTCGATCACCATTCCTTCCGGCAATGAAATTTCTCCTGCGACAGTGAAATCCATCGTGCGCACTATTACAGCAGCCACAAAAGGCAAATCTGTCGCTGTCACCCCCATGCTGGCCCTGACGAAGGTAAGCAACGGGAAACTGGTAAGCCGCATCTCCTTTAATCCGCTGAAATTCACCTCCAAGTCCAATGTAAAGCTGGGGGTTGCGGTGGATGATAAAGCTTCCCGCACAGCGCTTTCCAAGGTTTATCGCAATAAAATGCAGCTGGTAAAATTCAGCCAGACCGGTGCCTTTGGCATGGACGTTACTGTAACGGCAAAACTTGATTTCACCGGGTTCAATAAAAATACCCTGCGTTTTTATACCTATGACCGCGCGAAAAAGACGTTAACGCAAATAGCCGCTCCTAACTTCCTGTTTGACCAGTCGGGCAACCTGCACTTTACCACAAACATGGGAAATACCGTTGTGGTGACAGATTCAGTACTTATTAAAAAATAAAAATTCACCAAAAACGGCCTTGCAAACGCAAGGCCGTTTCTAATTGCAGCTATTGATCAACATAGATCAACGGATCTAATATTTCGTTTTCTGCCGTCCTGATTTCAAAATGCAGATGAGGGCCTGTGGAATTCCCGGTAGAACCCACATTCGCAATGTGTTCTCCCTGTTTCACAGTCTGCCCGTAATAAACCCATAAAACGCTGTTATGCGCATAAAGCGTAATAGAACCGTCTTCGTGACGAAGGATTACACATTTTCCGTAGTCCCCGTTCCAGCCCGAATACACCACCGTCCCTCCGGCTGACGCATAAACGGGGGAACCATAGCGAGCCGCAAAATCGACTCCCGTATGCCCCGGATAATCGTCAATCGGGGCCGAGATCCATCCCGTTCTCACCGGACGGATGAACGAGACCTCCGACATCTGTCCGTTCATATTCGGGGTAGTCAGCACTTTGCTGCCCCGCAAAACCACACGGTTGACTGGGGTTCCTGTCTGCATATCCTTGATCGATACCACCCTGACGGCTCTTCCGTTTTTATAAAGGATCTGTGCTTCCAGTTCCTTTTCCCCCGTGACACCCTCGCTTACCAGTTCCGTATATCCTTTATAATGAGTTGGATCGTCAATATAAGTAACTTCAAACGGCAATGTTTCCACCGCTTTTAAGGTTCGAATCTCCCGGAACATCATAGCTTGCGCTCCTATGTAAGAAGCGGTCGAACCGGTATAAAAAGCCACTAGTCCGCATGCGGCAAACCCCGCTGCAATCCATTTTCGAAACGCTTTTGTCAATCTCCCTGCTGTCGGCCTCTGCTTTCTGACCGCAGGATTGGTCATAAATCTGCCTCCCTGTCCCGACTCTATGCTACTCATTTTAACGGCTGTCTATGAACAAATTATGAATGCAGAGCTTTATTCATGAAAGCTTTACGATATTGGAATCCGTTGCCGAACTAAAATACTATGATTTGCCACCAAAGGAGTATGTTTCCTGGCATAAGGGAAAAACTCTTGCAAGAAACACTTTTTTACGATAAAATATAAATTATTATGGTATGTTGTAGGGGGGATCCATCGTTGTCTGCAGTTTTGGAAGAGATTAGTCGTTTTTTGCAGCAAGGGCGTGTACCGTCCGTAAAAGAGCAGGTTAGCAAAGCGGTTGCCGAAGGGATTTTCGCTGAAGACATTTTGGAAAATGGCTTGCTCATTGGCATGAATGTGATCGGCGAAAAGTTTAAAAACAACAAGGTATTTATTCCGGAAGTCATGCTGGCGGCAAGAGCGATGAACGCCGGACTGGAAATTTTGAAGCCGCTGCTTGCGGAATCCGGTGTGGAAACAAAAGGCACCGTCGTCATTGGAACTGTAAAAGGAGACATGCATGACATTGGCAAGAACCTTGTCAAAATGATGCTGGAAGGGAAAGGGCTGAAAGTCATTGACCTCGGCACTGATGTTCCTGCGGCCAAATACCTTGCAGCAGCAGAGCAGAACGGCGCCCAGATTATCGCCTGTTCCGCTTTGCTGACCACCACCATGCAGGAAATGCAAAACGTGGTAAAGCTGGTCAAGGAGTCGCCTCTTGCGGGGAAGGTAATGGTAATGGTTGGCGGGGCGCCGGTTACACAGGAATTCTGCGATAAAATCGGAGCGGACCACTATACCCCCGACGCTGCAACCGCATCGGAAGTGGCGCTTTCGCTTTGTATCTGAAAATAACCGGCTATCTTGCCACGTAAAAAGCAGCCCGGACTCGTTGAGTCCGGGCTGCTTTTTAGAATCTTGTTAGAAAAATTGTTCGCATTTAAAAATTGAAAACCGCGCTCCAGTCAAACTGTCCCGAGTCCTCGACGTTTTGAGGCCATTGCGCGCACCACTCCGGCACAGACGGGCTTTCCACCCTATCTAAGCTGGGCGTATAGGGCTTCAAATCCAAAATTGGCGTCCCATCCTCCGCGTCAATATATGCCAGCCAGACAACGCCTTTGTCTGCGTCTACGAAAGTAACCTCACAGCAGGAAAGCGCAATCGGGTTCGGACGCTCCGGGGAACGCGTTGCAAAAGTCCCCAAAAATTCCGGAGCGTTTTTATAAGGGCTTTTTTCAAGCAGTTTGGTGCGGCTGGCATTGTTATCACATTGGCTAAACCACCAAAGGACCTGGATATATCCGAACCCATCCAGATTGGTCAAAGCCGGAAGATAGGCTTCCTGAAGTTCCAGCCTCATTCCCTCGTCGTCAATTCGCACTTTTCCGATTGGTTTCACAATGAATTGTTCCATAAATAATCTCCTGTTCTGTTTATTGACGGCGCCGTTATCTTCAGTATACCAATGTGTTTGCATACTACAAGCCTTTTATTGGTATTTCCTTTGCAAATAAAAAGTATTAATCTTTCCATTATTTACAACCCTGTTTTTGGCACAAATAGATGTCGAAATTTGTTGAATTTTATAACATCTATTGTTATAATTAATTTACAAATATTTGAAAAACGGAGAAGAAAAAATGGCAATTGTAAAACACTGGAATTTGCAGGCACTTTATCTATGTATGGCATTGCTTATTGTACTCAGTTCACTTTTCACCCCCCAAGCCCTAAGCGCGCTGGAAAGCCTGCCTGCTTTTGGTTCCAGCAACTCAGACCAAACCGAGGGCTTACCAATTGTCATCAAAACTCAAAAAGCGGCTGACAGGATCAAAAACGGTGTCAAGGGGATCGACGTCTCCCAATATCAGGGAAACATTGACTGGAAGCGGGTATCCAATGACGACATCAAGTTTGCTTTTGTTCGTGCGTCTGCCGGACTTGCAACGGATAAAAAATTTAGAGTCAACGCGCAGGGAGCGCACAACAATGGGATTCCGGTGGGTGCCTACCACTACGCCACTTTTTCCAATACCGCGGATGCGCAAAAACAAGCTAAATATTTTGTCAAGCTGCTCAAGTCAGTTCAGATTACATATCCGGTCGTTTTGGACCTGGAGCAAAACCAGGCAACCGGCAGAGTTTCAAAATCTAAACTCACCGCAGCTGGTATCGCCTTTATGGACATTGTGAAACAGGCAGGCTACAAGGTGATGCTTTACAGCAATGAAAATTTCTTCATTACCCATATTGACGCAAAAACTGTGCAGAGTAAGGGCTATGATCTTTGGGTGGCCAATTATAATGAACAGCCAACCAAAGTGGCACATAAAATCTGGCAGCACACTTCTTATGGGCAGGTCGACGGAATCAGCACCCGGGTAGACATTAATATTGCATATCAGAACATGTCTGGCGGCAGAAAAATCTCGGTCAACAAGACCGATTCTAATTCTATTAAGACCTGGTTCAACTCAAATTATGGCGCCGATATTTCGGTTGAGCAACTTGATATGGCACAAATCAAAACTGCGAGCGTATCGGCGCTGCAAACGGAATTAATCAACCGCCTTGGCGCAAATGTGGACGTGAACGGCAGGCTTGACGCCAATACCTTGAAGTATTTCAGTTCCCTCTCCCTGAAAAACGGAGAGCAGTGCAATCTGGCTTATATTGTGCAGTCCGCCTTGTTCTATAAAGGGTATTATTCGGGATCGCCGACAGGAGTCTGGGATACAAAGTCTGTGAATGCGCTAAAAGCCTACCAGAGTGCCGAGGATTTGGGTGGCAAAGGCAAGCTGGACAGCAAGACCCTGAAGCTGCTGCTTAAATAGCCAAAATTTTAATCAACCTGGTGAAAAAGCGCGGGCAATGAGTTTGCCCGCGCTTTTTTTATTCTGATTTCAGGTCGGAAAATTTTCCACAGAAAAGAACCTTTAGTGAATGCTTTGGCGGTCCTTCCAGCAGAGTGCCGTCTGTACGGAATCGCCCGCCGTGTGCGGGGCAATCCCATGTTTTTTCCGCGGAATTAAAATTCAGTTCGGTTGTCATGTGCGTGCAGGAGATATCCAGAATGGTCACGGTATCGTCAAAATCGCGGTAAATTCCGACCTTTTGCCCTTGATATCTGATCACCCGCCCCTCCCCAAGCTGCAACTGGGCGATCTCTTCCGGCCTTTCCAGCTTGGATTTAATCAGCTCTCCGATTGGGGTGAAAACTTCGGTGATGGTTTTTCCAAGCGACGACAGATAATCCGCGCGTTTTCTGGAATATACCGCTTCAAAGCGGCAGCTACCGTCTGTGATCAGATCTGCTATCATATGCCCCGCAAGGGTTCCGTTTGAAAGTCCCCATTTTCCAAAACCAGAGGCGACAAACACTTCCGACTGGTCAGAAATTCTTCCAATATAAGGGATTTGGTCGGGCGTTTCGTAGTCTTGCGCCGACCATTTGTTAAGCACGGTATCGATTCCGGCAATTTCTTCTGCGAACTGCATCAGGTTCTCAAAGTGCTGCTCCATGTCCTGTTCCCCGCGACCCGTGGCATGCCCCTCACCGACAACAATTAAAATGCGTTTCCCGTCTTCCACGTGTGTCCGGATCGACCGCGAGGGGTCATTCATATTAATATAGCTGCCGTCAGGCCAGTCCCGCTTTGTCTGAACAGCAATTCCGTAGGTTCGTTTTGCAAACAGGCGGGTATAAAACAGATTTGGCCCGTCAAAAATCGGGTATTGGGTTGCCATGACAAGGTGTTTTGCTTTGATTTTACACTTGTTTTCACAATATACGGTGACCAAATCTCCGTCCTCCACCCTGACCGCCTTGGTGCCGCAAAACAGCTTTGCGCCATTGGCCGCCGCCGCTTTCGCAAGGGCGCTAACATATCTGACCGGATGAAAAACAGCCTGATGAGAATAACCCAAAATGCTCCTGCTGCCCTCCGGAAACGAGGGCTTTAATTTTAATTTTGCGTCAATACCAAGCTTCACAGCGGTCTCGTACTCCTTTTGCAGAATCTCAACCTCATTTTCCAATACCGCATAGATATATGTGGTATTATCGACAAGCTGGCAGTCAATGGATTCTTTGTTTACTGTTTCTCGGATAAATTGAATTGCGCTGTTCTGGGAATCCGCGTATGACTGCGCGAAATCCCATCCGTGCTTTTTGACAATATTGCTGTAAATAATCTCGTGCTGGATGGTCAGCTTGCCGGTTGTATTGCCTGTTGTGCCTTCGCAAAGCTCGCCTGATTCAATCAGAACAGGTTTCATGCCTTTTTGTGCCAGACAGTAAGCACAGGTAACGCCGGTGATGCCGCCGCCGATAATCAGCGTATCGACTTCCATATCTTTTTCAAGCGGTTGGTATTGTTCTTTTGCGGCGGTCTTATTCCAATAGGATAAATGAATCTGGCTCATTCTTTTCACTCCAATCTTTTGCCATTATTATGTTCGAAGACGCCGAAACTATTTGATTTACCGCTCATCACAAGAAAATAGGGCAGACTTATTTACAGTCTTTAGGATTTTATGTAAACTAAACATGCTACGCAAAAACAGCCGACACCTTTTCAAAAAAGCTGCCGGCTGTTTTTCATGAACTAGAGATCAAAGGAAAATTTCTATGCTTCCTGCCAGTTTTTACAGACGTCTACCCAAGCGACGCTGTTGGAGCAGCGCTCCAATTCGCCGATCGTTAGTTCAATGGCGCTGTTGCTGCTTCCGCAGGCCGGAAATACAGAATCAAATCTTTTCAGCGAGTTGTCAAGATACACTTCCACCTGATCATTGATTCCAAACGGGCAGACCCCTCCGACAGAGTGGCCGATCATGGATTCCACCTCATCCGGTGAGAGCATTTTTGCCTTTGTCTGAAACTGCGCCTTGAATTTTGTATTATCAATCTTTGCGTCCCCGGCCGCCACAATTAAAATCGCCTTTTCATTGATTTTAAAAGACAATGTTTTCGCAATCCGTTCCGGATTGCAATTCAGCGCCTGTGCGGCAAGCTCTACTGTTGCGGACGAGACTGCGAATTCCTGTATTCTGGAATCCATGCCGAGCTGTTTAAAATATTCTTTTACTTTTTCAATAGAGATGGTAACCACCTGTTTCTTTCTGAAAATATTAGCAAAATATGGTGACATTTATCGTAAAGTATGCTAAACTATAAAAAGAACCATTATCATTTTTGTATTTTTATGCGGCGCAACTGATAATTCAATTATGAAAAAGGAGCGATCAATATGGCTTATTCAATCACAAAAGATTTGGAAACAGGCAACGCTCTCATCGATTCGGAGCACCGGCAGTGGATGGATGCAATTAACAACCTTCTGAATGCCTGTGCCTCGGGCAAAGGACGTGCGGAGCTAAATCATACGATGGATTTTTTAAAGCAGTACACTGCCAAGCATTTTCATGATGAGGAACAGCTCCAGCTGAAAACCGGTTACCCGGACTTTATACACCATAAACAGTATCATGAGGGCTTCAAGCAGGTGGTAAGCCAGTTGGCGGATGAGCTGTCCAAAACCGGTGTGTCCATCGTGCTTGTGGGAAAAATCAATCATTCCATGGGTGAATGGTTTATTAACCATATCAAGCAAGAGGACAAAAAACTGGCGCGTTACTTAGAAGCTCGCCAATAAGTTTCATCTCGTTATGATATAGAAATAGCATTGTGCCGGTTAGCTGCACAATGCTATTTTTTTGTATAAAACGCATCCCAATGATTAATAAAAGCTGCTTAAACACAAGCGTTTGGGGTCAGGTAATGCTTCATGCGGTGCATGCCTTTAAAGCGGAAATCAAGGCGTCAAAACGCATTTGTTGCCCGCTCGTATATGCCAGAGAATAGTTGATGTTGTCGACCGAAATTCCGATTTCACCGTTATGAAACAGATTGACCTGATAGCTGCCTTTTCCGTTTTCAACGCTGAGAAGCATAGTGTATACCGGGATTCCGGTTCCGCTGTAGCTCAAATTTCCGCCGGCATTTACTGTGCGCACTTTCGAAGGCACAACCGACCGGAGCTTTGTACAGATATTCAGAATCGTATTTCGGCTCTGTTCGGAAGAAGTCGTCTGATAGACTACATTTTTGCCGTTTCCCGCAACCTCCATCGATGTGACCCGATAAGGGTTCAGATACCCGAGCCACTCGATATTCGCCGGATTATTTTGGACACAGCGGTCGAGCACTTTATAAAGATCTGCACATGCAAGCCCATCCGTAAGCTGCGTGTCCCCGTTCATAAGCACATTGCGGTGGCACCAGTAATCATAGGTCTGCCCGTTTTTGAAGCGAACCTGCAATAAGCGCAGGCCATCCATATCCGGCACGGCGTTCGTTGTCGGACGGTATTCAATTTTATTCAGCTTCTCAATTACAGCCATGCGGTCGCCCGCTCCGGCCACAGTATATCCCGCATGAAGTTCGCGGTCAATGACAGTGACCACATCGACCTGCGTGGCGTTCATTTGCAGACAGGCAGGCCTGCCTGTCTCGGCGCAAACATTCACTGACAGCAGCGCCAGCAGAAACGCAAGGGCGACCCACGCGGATGGTTTTCTAAGAATCATCATAAAAATTTCCCTTCCTCTTAACTGCTTGAATTCAGTTGAATAAACAATTCTGCAATTGACGGTTTTTCGTAAAATTCTATACTATAAAGTATAGACGATTGTCAATATTTGTCAAGATGACAAATATGAAAGGGCTCGTCCAAAGTCCTCGCGGCGTAATCCATCAGTATCTGCAAAAGCCGCTTAAGCTCTTTTCCTGAATTTTCCGGTATTATTTCCGGACGCGGCCAGGATCACCGCGGCAAACAAAATCACAACGCTTCCGATCGCTTTTACAATTGTTATCGGTTCATTTAAGAAAAGCGCTCCCGTCAGGCTTCCGCAAATCGGTTCAAACAGGCTGAACAACGCCGCTGTTGTCGCACTGAGGTATTTAATTCCGATTTGCAGAAGTACGACAGCGAAGAATGAAGTGGAAATTGCCAAAATAAAAGTATACCAAAAAGCCTTTGCCGGCAAAGCAAAAACGATTTCCCCGCTGGGCAAATCATAAAGCAGGACACCGGCTGCAACTGCCGCGGCCATATAAAACGAAAGCTTAATCGGATCCATTTCTTTTAGCCCAAGCTTGTCGACTCCGACCATGTAAGCAGCATAGGTCAATCCGGACCCTGCTGCAAGAAAAATCCCCGAAAGCGCGAATCCGCCACCCCGTTCCATAAAAAGAAAGACGCCGGTGACCGCGCACAGCAATGCGATCGAACGTGCTGTCCCAAGCTTTTCGTGATAAAAGATGCGGCAGATCAATGCGACAAAAACCGGGTACAGGAAGTGCAGGGTTGTCGCAGTACCGATCCCAATCAACTCGTATGCGGAATAGAGCATGAGCGTGGTTACGCCGCGCCCCGTAATTCCGACTGCCAGAATTGCCGCAAGCTGTTTTTTGGTAACGCGCAGATCTGTCTTGCGGAGTAGAAGAATGATCAGAAGGAGTGGCGCAACCATTAAATTTCTATAAAAAGTCAAAGTTACCGCATTGCCACCAAGTTGATAGGACCATTTGGCAAGAACAGGCGTTACGCCGAACAGCAGCGCGGATAATATTGTATAACATATTCCTTTTGCTCGCATTTCGATTCCTTTCTGCCGCCTATTAAAGTACAAAAAGCATTCGGTCATAAAAAAGTCCCCATCCGAAAATGGGGACTTTTTAAACGGGATATCAATTTGCAATTCTACTTAATATTTGGAATCGGCGTCTTCCATCGACCAGGTAAGTTCCTCGGAACCTTCTCCCGCGGATTCTTCCGATGACTCCAGATCCCCCTTGAGTTTGAACATACTAACCAGGTTTTTCAGTACCTGTGCCTGGCTGGAAAGTTCCTCACTGGCTGCGGCACTTTCCTCAGCGGTTGCTGAGTTGGTCTGCACAACACCGGAGATCTGATCCACACCTGAAGTGACCTGAGAAATAGATTCTGCCTGATGGTTTGCCGCTTCAGAAATGCGATCGACGGATTCCACCACATCATGTACGATTGTAACAGCTGCTGACAGAGACTTCGCAGTGCGGTCCGCGATCTTTGTACCGTCGTCAACCGCTTTCACGGTGCCTTCGATCAATTCTGTGGTATTCTTGGCGGCTTCCGCACTCTTGCCCGCCAGATTGCGTACTTCATCTGCAACAACGGCGAAGCCTTTGCCTGCCGCACCTGCGCGAGCAGCTTCCACCGCCGCGTTCAGCGCAAGAATGTTGGTCTGGAATGCGATGTCCTCAATGGTTTTGATGATTTTAGCAATCTCTCCGGATTTATTGCTGATATTGCTCATTGCATGCGTCATTTCATTCATCTCGCGGTTGCTCTTTTCAATCTCCGCACCGGCCTTGTTGGTTTCCCCTCTGGCGCGGTTTGCAAACTCCGCTGTCTTCTGAATCTGCGCAGAAATTTCGTTGATGGTGGCGGCGAGCTCTTCAACCGAGCTGGCCTGCTCCGTAGCACCCTGAGAAAGAGCCTGCGCCCCGCCGGACACCTGTCCGGCTCCGCTAGAAACCTGATCGGCCGCGCGCCCGATGCCCGCCATTGCGCTGCTTACCGATTTGACAATGTTGTTGAGCGATTCACCCAATTGAACGAATTCGCCCTTAAAGTTTTCCGATACTGTGACATTCAGATTGCCGGCGGCAACACCTCCCAGTATTTCAGAAATCTCTGCAATGTATTGTTTCAGCGTTATAACCGTATCAGCAACGCTGCTGGTAAGTAAACCAACTTCATCTTTCGACTTGCTAATCGGAACTTCTGTGGAAAGGTCCCCTGCCGCAAGCAATTCCATGCGCTTTGTAATCTTAACAATGGGCTGCGCAATTTTTTTGGACACTCTGGCCATGATGATAAAGGCTAAAATAAGCATTACCAACGCGGCAATCACTTGTCCAATCACTGCCACACGGATGGAAGCGGTCATCTCGCCGACAGGAGCGGAAATACACAAGGACCAGCCTTCAGAACGGCTTACGGGGCGATAATAGCAGAGCTTTTCAACGCCGTCATAATAGTAACGTCCCACATTGCTTTCGCCCGCGATCATTTTTTCGAATACTTTACCAACCGATGACAGGGAAGCGTCCTGTTGTCCCTCTGTCGCAAAATTCCGCCGTCCCTCAATCAGCTGGGGGTCTCTATGCGCAATAATGGTTCCTGTGTTATCGACCATAAATACGCTGCCCGTCTCACCAATACGCACGTCGTCGATCATATTTGAAAATGTATGACCATCCAGCATAGCAAGCACCAGAAGCTTCCTGTCGCTGTTCGGAGCGCAGACCATGATCATTGACTTGCCTTCCTCATTCAGTTCCGTTGAGGAAATGACCGACTGCCCCTGTATTGCCTTCTGGAAATAGTCCTTATCGGCAATGTTTTTGTTGTTCATAGCAGTATTAGTTGAAGTAATCGTGCCCGTGTCATCAACCAATGCGATGTCCTCATATTGGTATTTTTCCTTATAGGACAAAAGAACACCCAGCTTCAGTCTGGTGCTGCCCGCGCCTTCCATTGTGTTGGAGGAAGCAAGAATTTCTACCTGCTGTCTAAGTAAATCCAGATTCGCAGAAAGCGCCTCGTCCGCAATGCTACTGCTTGCTTCTAAATCCGTTTCTACATTTTTAATCATTCCCTGATAGCTCGCGAACAGCCCCACCGAAAGTGTGACCGCCAATACCGCTACAAGAATCGAGACAGTGATTACTATTAATTTCCGCTCTAAGGATTTCATTAAAAAGCTCCTCCATTTCTTTGTGTGACACGAAATCCGGTTCATAAAGATGCCAGCAGTTATTCCACAAAATAAACTAATTATCTGCTGCACTATAACCAATTATTTATTTAATCGACAAAAAAAAGAGAATATCAAGAGGTTTTCTTGATATTCTCCAAAAATATTTACTTATTTTACTAACCCTTTTAAAAATCGACAGAAAATTCGCAAATAGCTTTACCGTGCATTCCTATCGTTTGCATCCGCTACCACTGGATGCCCGATTTTACTGAGGGACCGTTCGATTTTCTCATAAGAGATACCGGAACTGTCATAATCCACCGCAACCAGATGATTCTGGGGATTGACGCTGACCGATCTTATGCCGTGAAGCTGATCAAGTATCTTTTTTACTTCTTTCACATCGTGATTTTCGCTAATATTTTCAACAATAAAATAAGCGCTTTCCTGTGACATGTTCTAATCACCTCTGCTTTAGTATGGCCGAAAGTAAATGAAAAAATTTATTTGCAACCCTGCTATTATCAAAAATAGAGCAAACTCCTCCGTAAGCGTAACAGAACCGCTCCAAAAGGAGCGGTTCTGTGACAGATCAGCCTTATTGATGGATGGTCGTGCCGGTTTTTCCGGCAATGCCGTCCTTTGCTTTTTCCAATAGTGTAATCAGCGCATAGCGTCCGGGGGCGGACTCTGCAAATTCCACCGCCGCTTCCACTTTGGGAAGCATGGAACCGGGCGCAAAATGCCCCTCCGCGATATATTCGCGGGCAAGTTCCGGCGTAATTTCGCTCAGCCACGTCTGATTCGGTTTTCCGAAGTTGACAGCCACTTTTTCCACGGCGGTCAGGATGATCAGGCAGTCCGCCTGAATCAGCTGCGCCATACGGCAGCTTGCAAAGTCCTTGTCGATGACCGCGGGCACGCCTTTCAGATGGTTTCCCTGCTCAATCACAGGGATTCCGCCGCCGCCGCAGGCGATAACAACCTGACCCGCCTCCAGCAGCGCTTTGACAACATCCAGCTCCACAATCGTCTTGGGCTTCGGAGAAGCCACGACACGGCGATAGCCTCGGCCGGCATCCTCCATCACATGGTCGCCCTTTGCAATCAGCTGATCCGCTTCCTCTTTGCTCATAAACGCGCCGATCGGCTTGGTAGGATTCTGGAATGCCGGATCTTCAGGGTCGACAGCGACCTGCGTCAAAACGGTAGAAACCGCTTTTTTGACACCGCGATCCAGCAGTTCCTCACGAAGCGCGTTTTGCAGGTCATAGCCGATATATCCCTGGCTCATTGCCACACATACCGATAAAGGGGCCAGCGTATATTTGCTGTCGTTTTTTGCAAGCCAGGTCATCGCCTTCTGTATCATGCCTACCTGCGGGCCGTTGCCGTGGGATACCACAACCTCATGGCCTTCTTCAATCAGGTCGGCAATCGCTTTCGCAGTCTCCTTGACTGCAACCATCTGCTCCGGCAGATTATTGCCCAGCGCGTTTCCGCCCAGTGCAATGACAATTCTTTTTCCCATTCTATGAAACCACCTATCTGTTATTTCAATGTGTTTTTAAAAATAACAAGGCTCACCCACAAGAACCCAGAGGCGTTATGCAGGTGAGCCAATTGTATCAGCACGCTACAGTGTGATTATTTCTGGAACCAGCGGTCCATACCGCGCTCTTCGAGTGCTTTCAGTGTAGCCTGCGGGTCTTTGCATTTGGCAAGGAAGATCATTGCCGCAATGACATAGGGCTTGTAGGAAGCCTCTTTATAAAGCGGTGTGCGGTAACGGTCGAACACGGTAGCTTCCACTTCGCCGTCCTTGCAGGATACATCGTTGATGTCTGCGGGCAGGCAGTGCAGGTAGAGCGCTTTGCCGTCCTTTGTGGTCTTCATGAGCTCTTCCGTGCAGCACCAGTCTTTGTGCTCCGCGTTCTGCGTGAGCAGCTCTTTTTCCAGCTTCTTAATGCCGTCGCTGTCGCCTTCCGCATAGAGGTTGGTTCTCTTCTCCATAGCGGCGAACGGAGCCCAGCTCTTCGGATAGACGATGTCGGCATCTTTGAACGCTTCCGCCATGTTATTGGTTTTGGCGAAGGTGCCGCCTGTCGAAGCAGCGTTCTTTTTCGCCACTTCTTCAACTTCAGGCATCACTTCGTAGCCTTCCGGATGAGCCAGAACAACATCCATGCCGAAGCGGGTCATCAGGCCGATTACGCCCTGGGGAACGGAAAGGGGCTTTCCGTAGGACGGGGAATAAGCCCAAGTCATGGCAACCTTTTTGCCCTTGAGGTTTTCCACGCCGCCGAATTCATGGATGATATGGAGCATATCTGCCATGCACTGGGTGGGATGGTCAATATCGCACTGGAGGTTGACAAGGGTCGGCTTCTGCTCAAGCACGCCGTCTTTGTTGCCTTCTGTAACGGCATCAACTACATCGTGCATATATTTGTTGCCTTTGCCGATATACATATCGTCGCGGATACCGATAACATCGGCCATGAACGAGATCATGTTCGCGGTCTCGCGAACGGTTTCACCGTGCGCAATCTGGGATTTGCCCTCGTCGAGGTCCTGCACTTCCAGGCCCAGCAGGTTGCAGGCGGAAGCAAAGGAGAAACGGGTACGGGTGGAGTTGTCGCGGAAAAGGGAGATGCCGAGTCCGCTCTCAAAAATTTTGGTGGAGATGTTGTTTTCACGCATATAGCGCAGCGCGTCAGCTATTGTAAAAACAGCTTCCAGTTCGTCATCGCTCTTTTCCCATGTGAGGAAAAAGTCGCCATTGTACATCTCTTTAAAGTTGAGTTTATTCAGCTTGTCAATATAGGCCTGCAGTTTCTGATCCATTTTTTATAACCCCTTTGTTTCATTTGTTTGAATTGATTTAAATTAAGCAAAATCTAACCGCTGAAGCAATTATTTGCCACAGTAAATGGTGGGCAGAGCGGCATAAACAGCTGCGCAAGTGACAAGATCGTCTTTCCAGGTGATTTCGTTGGGAGCGTGGGCTTGTGCTTCCGCGCCAGGGCCGAAGCCGATGCAGGGAATCCCGTTGCGTCCCATGATGGAAACGCCGTTGGTGGAGAAGGTCCATTTGTCGGTCAGCGGGCGGGCTTTGCGCATCTGCTCGGTGGCCGGGCATCCGATACGGGAATCGCCGTACAGGCCTTTGTAAGCCTCTTCCACTGCGCGGGTGACCTTGTGGTCTTCGGGGATGACCCAGGTCGGGAAGTAGCATTCAATCGGATAGACCAGGTTGGTCCAGGACGGACGCTCATACTTATACATGCTGACTTTTACATCGTCGCCATATTTTTGGCAGGCAGGCAGCGCACGGATTTCCTCCAAGCAGCTTTCCCAGGTTTCGCCTGCGGTCATGCGGCGGTCCAGAGAAACCGAGCAGGAATCCGCCACAGCGCAGCGGGAAGGAGAGGTGAAGAAGATTTCGCTGGCGGTAACGGTGCCGCGTCCGAGGAAACGAGCTTCTTTCCACTCTTTGTTGTATTTCTCATCGAGCATCTTGACAAGGCCCTTAATTTCGGTGCCTTCTTCCGCGTTGTTCTCATTCAGAGACCGCACATTTTGCAGGATGTCAGCCATTTTATAGATTGCGTTATCGCCGCGCTCAGGAGCGGAACCGTGGCAGGATACACCCTTGACATCGATACGGATTTCCATGCGGCCGCGCTGTCCGCGGTAGATACCGCCGTCGGTCGGCTCGGTGGATACCACGAATTCCGGGCGCACCTTATCCTCATTGATAATGTACTGCCAGCAAAGCCCGTCGCAGTCTTCCTCCTGAACAGTACCGGTCACAAGCACGGTATATTGATCAGAAAGCAGTCCGAGGTCTTTCATGATCTTCGCGCCGTAGGTAGCGGATACGATTCCGCCCATCTGGTCGGAAGTGCCGCGGCCGCCGATTTCGGTTTCATTCTCAAAGCCCTGATAGGGGTCAAATTTCCAGTTACTTTTATTTCCGATTCCAACAGTGTCAATGTGGGCATCATAACCGATAAGGGTTTTACCGGTGCCCATATAACCCAGCACGTTTCCCATGGGGTCGATGACCACTTTGTCGAAGCCCAGTTTTTTCATTTCCGCTTCAATGCGCTTGATGTGTCCCTCTTCGCCGCAGCTTTCTCCGGGAATTGCAACAAGGTCACGCAGAAATTTCGTCATGTCAGCCCGATACTTTTCCGCTGCTGTTTTAATTTTGTTCAAATCCATGATAACCGCTCCTTATTCGTTTTTATATTTCAAAAAATTTCGTTTACTTTGTGGTCGCGTAGCCGCCGTCCCAGACAATTCTGCGGTAGTTTTCCGGATCCGTGTCCCCTTCGGTTGAGAACATGAGAATTTTGCTGTTCTTATCAAGTCCGATTGCCTCGCGAAGCTCTTTATAAAGATCGTTTTCCATGAGTGTTGCAATCAAGCCCATTCCAACCGCGCCGGATTCCCCTGAAACCACCTGCGGGTCGCCTTTGCAGGGCGCACCGAGCATCCGCATCCCTTTGGCCGCTACCCAGTCGGGGCAGGAAACAAAGAAGCTGCTGTGGTTTTTCAGAATGTCCCAGGAAATGGTGTTTGGCTCGCCGCAGGCAAGGCCTGCCATAATTGTCTGCAAATCGCCATCCACGATACGCAAATTTCCGTCCGCGGCAACCGCGCCCCGATAGAGACAGTCGGCAACCTGTGCTTCCATGATGACCGTTGTGGGGCAGCAATCCGGGAACAGATTTGCAAAATAACCCTGCATCGCGCCCGCCAGCGAACCGACGCCCGCCTGTACGAAAATATGAGTTGGACGGTCCACGCCGGCCGCCTTGAGCTGTTCGGCGGCTTCGGACGCCATCGTGCCGTAACCCTGCATGATCCACGCCGGAATTTCCTCATAGCCGTCCCACGCAGTATCCTGCACCACAACGCCCCGCGGGGTCTGCGCGGCTTCCGCCGCCGCCATACGGACACAGTCGTCGTAGTTGACTTCCTCAATTGTGACCTTTGCGCCCTCTTTGGCGATGTTATCAAAGCGGGTTTTTGTGCTGCCCTTCGGCATATGCACAACGGATTTCTGGCCAAGCTTGTTTGCCGCCCATGCAACGCCGCGCCCGTGGTTTCCGTCGGTGGCGGTGAAGAAGGTGGCCTGGCCGAATTCCTGCCTGAGTTTGTCGGAGGTCAGATAATCGTAGGTCATTTCGGACACATCTCGGCCGAGCTGCTGCGCAATGTATCGGGCCATGGCAAAAGAACCGCCCAGCACCTTGAACGCATTCAAGCCAAACCGATAAGACTCATCTTTTACAAAGAGGCTTCCCACGCCGAGGTTTTCCGCCATGTTCTTCAGTTCTGCCAGCGGAGTCACCGCATACTGCGGAAAACTGCCGTGAAACTTTCTTGCCTTTGCGATATTTTCCAAAGACATAACACCGAGCTGTTTATCATCAGATTCGGGCATCCGGTTAGCCGCCCATTTAATTTGTTCCATTCTATCGTTCCTCCTTATACTCTGCTGCCTGACAGCGTAAATTCTGTTGCTATAGACATCATCATAACATAGAATTATGACAAGTCAATGGGTTTCTAAAAAAAATTTGTTGTAACTAAAAAATTTTTAGTTTTTTGTACATTTTTCTTGTAAAATATGCTTGCCAAGCATGATTTTTAATGTTAGACTAATAAAAGTAATACTAATAGAATCAATAAAACAATACGTTTACTATAAATTTAATTGTTTTGTGATGATGAATGGAGGTCTGCGCAATGTATGAATTCATTGTAAACGGAAAAACAGTTTGCACAGATAAGGATCAGAAGCTGCTGGGGTACCTGCGGGAAACTCTGAACCTCACTTCGGTTAAAAATGGTTGCTCGGAAGGGGCCTGCGGCACCTGTATGATTCTTGTGGACGGAAAGCCGACCAAGGCCTGTATCCTTTCCACCGCAAAAGCCGCCGGAAAAACGATTATCACGCTGGAGGGCCTTTCTGACCGGGAAAAAGATGTTTACGGCTGGTCCTTCGTGCACGTGGGCGCCGTGCAGTGCGGATTCTGCACTCCAGGCATGATTATCAGCGCAAAGGGTCTGATCGACAGGAACCCGGACCCCACACCTGCGGATGTCAAGGAAGCAATTAAGAATAACATCTGCCGCTGCACCGGTTATCAAAAGATTGAAGAAGCGATCCTGCTCGCCTCAAAAATTTTTAGGGAAGGCACCGAAGCTCCGAAGCACGATTTCTCCGGCATTGTCGGAGAAAGCCTTCCGCGTGTTGATGCAGTTGAAAAAGCGCTGGGCACCGCGGAATATGCGGACGACATCCGGATCGACGGCATGCTTTACGGCAGCGCACTGCGCAGCAGATATCCGCGCGCGCGCGTACTATCTATTGATGCAAGCGAAGCAAAAGCTTTGCCCGGCGTAGTGGCAGTAATTACCGCTGATGACCTGCCCGGCAAGCATTTCATCGGGCATCTGAAAAAAGACCAGCCTGTCCTTGTTGACGTGGGTGATGTTACGCATTACCTCGGTGACCCGATCGTTCTGGTTGCCGCGGAAAGCAAAGAAATCCTTGAGCAGGCAAAGGCTTTGGTCAAGGTGGAATATGAGGAACTTCCCGGCGTGTTTTCCGCAAGCGAAGCCATGGCGGAAAATGCTCCCCTTGTTCACGAATCCACACCCGGCAATCTTTTGGCTCACGAATATCTTGTACGTGGCAATGCCGACGAAAAAATCCGCAACTCCAAATATGTCGTCACTAGAAAGTATACCACGCCGCCCACGGATCATGCCTTTTTGGAACCGGAAACTGCTGTGGCAATGCCGGAAAATGACGGTGTCGTGATTTTTTCCGGAGATCAGGGCATCTACCAGACTAAAAAAGAATGCACCGAGGCAACCGGTTTGCCGCCCGAAAAGGTGCGCGTCGTCGCGAAAATGGTTGGCGGAGGGTTCGGCGGAAAAGAGGATATGAGCGTGCAGCATCATGCCGCCGTTCTCGCGCTGCTTACGCAGAAACCGGTCAAGGTTTCTCTCACCCGCAAAGAAAGCATCCTCTGTCATCCAAAACGGCATGGGTTTGAAATGGAATTCACCACCGCCTGCGACGAGAACGGGCATTTAACCGCGATGAAGGCGACGCTTGTTTCCGACACCGGTTCTTTCGCTTCTCTGGGCGGGCCTGTATTGCAGCGCGCCTGTACACATGCCGCCGGTCCTTATAACTATCAGGACATCGAAATTGACGGAAAAGCCTATTACACCAACAATCCGCCCTGCGGCGCTTTCCGCGGCTTCGGCGTGACCCAGAGCTGTTTTGCCACCGAATGCAACCTGAATCTGCTCGCTGAAATGGTCGGCATCAGCCCGTGGGAAATCCGTTACCGCAACGCGATCCGCCCCGGACAGGTTCTTCCCAACGGGCAGTTCGCCGATGATTCCACCGCGCTGGTGGAAACACTGGAAGCCATTAAGCCCTATTACGACGCACATCCGAAAGCCGGTATCGCCTGTGCTATTAAGAACAGCGGTCTCGGCGTCGGAATCCCGGATACGGGACGCTGTCGTCTGACCGTTGAGGACGGCAAGGTGCATATCCACACCAGCGCCGCCTGCATCGGTCAAGGCATGGGTACCGTCGTGACGCAGATTGTATGCGATGTTTCCGGTTTTGCGCCCTCACAGGTGGTCTATGCGATTCCGGATACCTCTGAATGTCCCGATTCCGGCAATACAACCGCATCCCGCCAGACGGTGTTTACCGGTGAGGCAACCAAACAGGCCACCCTGCGGCTGCTGGAAGCCAAGGGCGACCGCCCTCTGCAGGAGCTGAATGGGCAGGAGTTCTATGGGGAATATATGGGTGTAACGGATAAAATGGGCTCGGACAAACCCAATCCCATCAGCCATATCGCTTATGGTTACGCGACCCACCTCGTGGATCTTGACGAGGATGGTAAAATAAAAGTGGTACTTGCGGCGCACGATGTGGGCAAGGCCATTAATCCGATCAGTGTCGAAGGGCAGATTCAGGGCGGCGTGGTGATGAGCCTGGGTTACGCGCTGACTGAGGATTTCCCGCTTAATCACGGAATGCCAACTGCTAAATACGGAACGCTGGGACTGTTCAAATCCACCCAGACTCCCGATATTAAGGCAATCATCATCGAACAAAACCATAATGATCTGGCGCAGGGTGCCAAGGGAATCGGCGAAATCTGCTCGATTCCGACACCGCCCGCCGTCCAGCTTGCCTACTATAACCGTGATGGGGAGTTCCGTACGACTCTCCCGCTCCAAAACACACCGTACAGCCGAAAGAAATAGAACTAAGCAAAGGCGGCCCCTGTACTGTTGCAGGCGGCCGCCTTTCGGGCAGAAAATCGGAGGGCTTTTTATGGCATTGAAACTGGCGTGCATTTTTCTGGCATCCGGACATTCCAAGCGATTCCGTGAAAATAAGCTGCTTTCAAATGTTGGAGGGCAGACGCTCGTGGATGTCGTTTTTCAAAATCATCCCGCCGAGCTTTTCAATCAAACCGTGGTTGTAACGCGCTACGCGCCTGTGGCCGTTTCGGCGGCGCAGTGCGGTTTTTCGGTCGCGGAAAACGAAGATGAAACTGATGACATCTGCAAAACTATTCATTTGGGCATTGAGACGCTTCGTCCGGGAATCGACGGCTGTATGTTTTCCGTCTGCGACCAGCCGCTGCTCACCGCCGGCAGCATCCGGAAGCTGGTGCAGGCCTTCCAGTCCTCGCCCGACAAAATCGCGGTTCTCGCCTATCACGGAAAACGCGGAAATCCCGTGATTTTTCCAAAGTCCCTGTTTGGCGAATTAGCATCTCTGCCTGCCGGCCTGTCCGGTAGCGCGGTTATCGAAGCGCATCGGGAGCTTTTGTCGCTCGTTCCGGTGGAAAATCGCAGGGAACTGATGGATATTGATTACCGCAGCGATTTGGATGCCATTGTGCAGCCGGAATAAATTCTCTGATCATCAATAAAAGGAGCCGGGCAAATGCCCGGCTCCTTTTATTAAAAAAAACCAGTTTTACAGGTTTTCCTTAATTTTGATCACAGTCCCTGTCAGAAAATTCTGCGGGACCGTCCGCTTGTCGTCCACAAAATAATTAAACAAAATCTGAATTGCCTGATACCCCTGCTGAACAGGCTCCTGGCAGATTGTAAAATCAATGATACCATCGTTTACCAGCCTGCGTGTAGATTCCACATCGTCAAAGGACAGCACCCACATAGGATGCTGCTTTTCCCGCAGCCCGAGTTCGGAAATTGCCCTGCAAACACCCGCTACGCCCGCCGCCACAATAAAAACGCAGTTAATCTGTGGGTTCTTTGATAAAATATCCAGAGCTGTTTTATAGGCGTAGTCATCATCATCCTGCGATTCAAACACATCCACCAGCTTATATTGTACGCCGTTTTCCCGAAGTGTTCGTGAAAATCCTTTGATTCGCTCGTTATGGCCTTTGATTTTCAGCGAACCGGTAACAATTAGCAGGTTCAGCTTCTGGCGTGCGCAGAGGGAAAGCAGCCCCGCGGCGGTATGACCGCCTTTAAGGTAATCGCTGCCCACATAGCAAAGCCTTCTGGTACGCGACAGGTCGGTATTCACCGTTACAACCGGTATCCCGCTGTCAATCAACGTATTAACATAAGCCCGCACTTGCGCGATATCCACCGTTGAAATGCACAGTGCGGAACTGCCTGCATCAACAAGCTCCTGAATCGCGCGGACATGGTCGCCCGGGTCATATCCCCTGATTTCCTTGATTTTTACCGTCACACCAAAATCCGCAAGCTCCTCCTGTGCGATACGAAATCCCCTGATTACGTCGTCGTAAAACGGGTTGCCGATGCTCGGAATCAGGCAGCCAACCGTAATTGGCTGCTTTCTCGCCGCAAGGATTTTCCCCGCTCGATTAGGAAGGTAGCCCATTGTATCGGCTGCTTTTCGGATGTGTTCCGCTATTTCCGGTTTGACGCCGCCACGATTGTGCAGCACCCGATCTACTGTTCCGCGTGAAACCCCGACGGCGGCAGCAATCTCCTTAATCGTAACGGCCATTTACATCCTCCTAACGTGTGCGGGCATAACAAATTTACTGTACCCTTAATTTGCGCTGCTGTCAATAAGAATTTAGGCAAATGGGTTTTCTGTCCGATAGAGCATTCCTTTCGGTTGGTTAAAGGAAATGTCGGGAATCCCGAGGTAGTCAAACACGGTAAACAGCGCTTTGCCGACATGCCCGAACGCCACCGCCCCATGGTGCGGGAACCGCTTTTCTATCAGCACATGTCTGTAGAAACGGCCCATTTCCGGGATCGCAAAAACGCCGATTCCGCCAAATGAACCGGTCGGCACAGGCAGGACCTCGCCTTGCGCGATATACGCCTGCAAGGAAGTATCCGCATTACTGTGCAGACGGAAGAAAGTGATTTCGCCCGACGCGATGTCACCTTCCAGCGTTCCGCGTGTAAAGTCCGGCGTGCCGCCGTCTTCCAGCAGGCGGTTTTGAATCAGCTGGTAGTTCACCTTGCCTTTTGACAGCTTGCATAAAGGAGTATTGCCGCAGTGGAATCCCATGAATGTGTCCTGCAGCGAATAGTTATAGGTTCCGCAGATCAGATCGTCAAACAGATCGCGCGGGACAGAGTTGTTAATGTCGAGCAGGGTTACCGCGTCGCCTGTGACACAGGCACCGATATATTCGCTGAGCGCCCCATAGATATCCACCTCGCAGGCAACCGGAATTCCCCGGGAAGCTAGGCGGCTGTTGACATAGCACGGTTCAAAGCCGAATTCCTTTGGGAATGCCGGCCAGCATTTATTTGCGAACACCACATAATCCCGCATGCCCTTGTTGTTTTCCGCCCAATCCAGCAATGTCAGCTCAAACTGCGCCATGCGAGGCAGCATTTCCGGATACTGGTTGCCCTCATGTCCCAGCTCGCGCGCCATGTCGTCCGCCACTTGCCGGATACGCGCATCGTTCGCGTGCGCCTTATAGGACACCAGCAAATCCAGCTCCGAGTTTTCCTGAATCTCGATGCCGAGATCATAGAGCGCCTTCACCGGTGCGTTGCAGGCGAAGAAATCCTGCGGGCGAGGCCCGAAAGTTATAATTTTCAGCGAGGAAATTCCCAGAAGTGTCCGCGCGACAGGGACAAAATCAGCAATCATTTTGCTGATGTCTTCCGCTGTTCCCACCGGATATTCCGGAATTACCGCACGCAGTTTGCGAAGCCCCAGATTGTAAGAGCAGTTGAGCATGCCGCAATAAGCGTCGCCGCGCCCGCCCAGCAGGTCTTTTCCGGACTCCTCCGCCGCGGCCGCGTACATGACGGGGCCTTTAAATTCTGCCGCAATCAGTGTTTCCGGCGTTTCCGGCCCAAAATTCCCCAAAAATACGACAAGCGCGTTGCAGCCAGCGGCCTCAACTTCTTTTACCGCCCTTTTCACATCCGTTTCATTTTCCACTGTGACTTTGGACTCCACAATTTCGCATCCGCTCGCGGCACAGGCCTCCACAATTGCTTTGCGGCGACGCTCAGAAAGCGAAATGACAAAGCAGTCACGGCTGACAGAAATAATACCGAGCTTGACTACCGGAAGATTGTTGATCATATGTATCCACTCCTTCATTGTATCTCTATATTTTCACCTGATAAACCCGCAAACGCCCCCTGTTTTGCTTCGCCGGAATCCGGATGGGCGATCAGCCACTTGTTGCACGCCCAAAGCAGACGATCCTCTTCGCTGCCACTCACGGCAGCAGGTTTTTCCCCGTTTGTCCCGCGGGGCAGCACAATTGCTACTCGAAAACCGTCCCCGCCCGGTTCATTGCAGGGTGCATAATGAAGCGTAGTCTCGTACAGCAGAACAGCGGTGCCTTTCGGGACAAAGAATGCTTCAATCTCCTGTGTATCCAGAAGATTGTCGCGCACCTTTTGCAGGCCGGCCAGCAAAAGGACGATGTTATCGGAAGCAACATTGACTTCACTTCCACGATGATATTCCAGGCAGTTCAGCTTTCGGTTGCTGCCGTTGCAGTAACCGATTTGAATTGGCATGCCGCCATAAACGCAGTCCCTTAAAATCTGAAATGCGGGCTGGCGCTCCAGAACCGGGTCTGACGGAACATAGATGACACTGTCATCCGGTCTGGGTGTGTGTTCGTTCAGCGCTTCCAGCAAAGTGCTGAATTCCTGCCCCAGGATTTTTCCATATTGACAAAATGCCGGATCGGATATCTGTTTGATCTGCAAGGTGCCACTCCCCTTTACAGCGCCGCCAGCGACTGATAGTGCTCTTTCAGGCTTGGATAAAGCTGACGGTACAGCTGATAATATTTTTCATAGACTGCCGCATTGGAATCAATTGGATTCTGCGCGGGGTTGGTTTGAATGATGGTTCGGCAGGCTTGCTGAACATCCGGATAAAGTCCCGCGCCCACCCCCGCGAGGATTGCCACGCCAAGCGCCGGCCCTTCCTTGGATGCGATTGTCTGCACAGCACAGCCGTAATTATCGGCCAGCATCTGACGCCACAGCGGGCTGGTACCCCCGCCGCCGCACGCATACATTTTGCCAAACGAAATTCCCATATCTTTCAGCGTATCAAAGCAGTCGCGCAGCGAATAAACAACCCCTTCCATGACCGCACGAAGCATATCCTGACGGGTATGAATTGCGGAAAGCCCGAAAAAAACGCCCCTGCTGTCCGCATCCAATAACGGGGAGCGCTCCCCCATCAGATAGGGCAGATAAAGCAGCCGGTTTGCCCCGGCGGGCACCCGCGCCGCCTGCTGATCCATCAGAAAATATGGGTCGACGCCCATACCTGCGGCGGCCTGTTTTTCCGCCTCGCAGAAATTGTCACGGAACCACTTTAAAGACAGCCCCGCCGCCAGCGTGCAGCTCATAACTGTCCAGCAACCCGGAACAGCGTGGCAGAATGTGTGCACCCTGCCCTCCGGATGGATGGTTACTCTGTCCGAATGCGCAAAGATGACGCCCGAGGTTCCAATGGTGGTGAAGGCTTTCCCCTGTTCCACCACGCCGGTGCCGACCGCCGCAGCCGCGTTGTCGCCTGCACCGCCCACAACAGGCGTCCCCTTAGCAAGCCCCGTCAGCTGTGCTGCCTGTTCGCTGACACCGCCTGTGATCTCGCACGATTCATAGACGCGCGGCATCAAAGCCTTGTCAATTTCCAGCTTTTCGAGCACTTCATCCGACCAGCAGCGGCGGGGAACATCCAGCAGGTTGGTTCCCGACGCGTCGCTGACCTCGGTTGCGAATTCTCCGGTCAGCCGGTAGCGGATATAATCCTTGGGGAGCAGAATATGTCTGCACTTCTGATACAGCTCCGGCTCATGATGGCGTACCCATAAAATTTTCCCCGCGGTGAACCCCGGCAGCGCAGGATTGGCTGTTAGCTCAATCAGCCGCCGCGCACCGATCTTTTGCGTAATTTCTTCGCATTCTTTGCCCGTACGCCCGTCGCACCAGATAATGGAGCGCCGCAGCACCGCACCCTCCGCGTCGAGCATGACAAGCCCGTGCATCTGGCCCGAAAGCCCAATGCCCTTGATTTCGCGCGAATCAATTCCGCTTTTGCCGAGCACCGCATGAATGGTGTTCGCGGTGGCCCTCCACCAGTCTTGGGGGTCCTGCTCGGCCCAGCCGTTTTTCGGCTGATAGAGCGGGTATTCTTCTGTGGCGGAGGCGACCGGTTCTCCATTCTCTCGGAATAACACAGTCTTTGTACCGGAGGTACCAATATCCACACCGATTAAGTAATTCATTGATTGCAACCCCTTCTATAAAATATCAGGAGGCTCTGCTTCTCTTTTTGGAGACGACATCAAAAATGACCGCCGCCAGCAAAACCAATCCCTTGACGGCCTTTTGCCAGTTGGCGTCAATTCCAAGAATAGACATACCGTTATTGAGCACGCCCATAAAAATCGCGCCGATGACCGCGCCGCCGACAGTACCCGTGCCGCCGTAAGCCGACGCGCCGCCGATGAAGCAGGAACCGATGGCGTCCATCTCATAGTTGGTTCCTGCTGTGGGCGCGGCGGAATTGAAACGCGCCACGCAGGTGAGCGCCGCTACCGCCGACAGGAAGGCCATATTGGTGTAGGCCAGAAACAGAACCCGGTTGGTATCGATTCCGGAAAGTTTCGCCGCTTTTTCATTGCCGCCCATTGCATAGAAGTGGCGGCCAGGCACGGTTCTCGATGTGAAATATCCGTATGCAATCACAATCACCGCCAAAAGTACGAGCACAACCGGAATTCCTTTATGCTGCCCAAGCAGATAGGCACTTGCCAGCACAACCGCACAAATGAGCATCATTCGTGCAATGAACATTCCGCCGGCTTCAATCTCATAATTTTTGCGTCTCTTTTTTCCGCGCTCCATAATTTGTGCGGTTACAAAAATCGCGCAGACCGCCACCGCCGTCAGCATGGTTGCCGTAGCTACAAAAACCGGGCTGCCGCTGCCGGGAAGAAAACTGGTAAAATAGACAAGATAATTTTCTGGAAACGGAGAGATGGTCAGCCCGTTGAGGATCAGCAGCGCAACGCCGCGCCACAGCAGCATTCCGGCCAATGTTACGATAAATGCCGGGATGCGCACATATGCAATCCAAAAGCCCTGCCACATTCCAATCAGGATGCCTGCTATCAGGCAGAGCACAATGGACAGATAGATGTTCAATTTCATGTTGACAATTAACGTTCCGGCAAGCGCTCCGATCATCGCAACAATCGAGCCGACAGAAAGGTCAATGTTTCCGCCAGTCAGAATGCACAGCAGCATCCCGGTCGCCAGAATTACCACATAGGCGTTTTGGTTGATCAAGTTGGAAATATTAGACGGTGCAAATAGAGACCCCTTCCCTGCCAAACCGATCAGAATCTGGAAGAGAACCATTACCACCGCCAGCGCAATGAGCATGGTATTTTTTTTCACTGCTTCTTTCATTGTCGTCATAACTGTTACGCTCCTTTACTCGATTGGAGTATGCAGGACATAATTGCCTCCTGGCTCGCGTCTTCGCGGTTCAGCTCGGAGATAATTTTGCCTTCGTTCATCACATAGATCCGGTCACACATACCCAATATCTCAGGCAGCTCGGAAGAGATCATCAGTACGGATTTTCCTTCTGCGACCAGCTGATTCATAATACAGTAAATTTCATATTTCGCCCCGACATCGATGCCGCGTGTTGGTTCATCTAAGATTAAAATCTCAGGGTCGGCAAACATCCATTTGCTCAAAAGCACTTTCTGCTGATTGCCGCCGGACAGGCTGGATGACTTTTGCTCGATGCTTGCGCATTTGGTTTTCAGCTTATCTTTAAATTGATTGGCGACGCTGATTTCCAGGTCTTTATCCAGCACCTGGTGCCTGCTGATTTTGTCCATTTTCGACATTGTAATATTTTCCCGGATTGGTGCGTTCAGAATCAGTCCGTTACCCTTCCGGTCCTCTGTAACATAAGCCAGTTTATTATCAATTGCATCCTTGACCTTATGCAGATGCACCTCTTTGCCGTTGATAGAAAGCTGTCCGCTGACATGTGCGCCGTAGCTTTTGCCGAAGATGCTCATTGCAAGCTCGGTGCGTCCCGCGCCCATCAGCCCGCTGATGCCGACAATCTCACCCCGGCGCAGCTGGATATTCACCCCGTCGCAGACCTTGCGACCCTCATAAACCGGATGATAGACTGTCCAGTCCTTTACCTCCATGCAGACCCCACCAATTTTGGCGTCCCGCTTTGGAAAGCGGTTCACCAGATCGCGCCCAACCATTCCTTTAATGATTCGTTCCTCTGTAATTTCATCCTCGCCCTTTACTAAGGTTTCAATTGTTGAACCGTCACGCAGAATTGTAATTTTATCCGCTACATAGGAAATTTCACTCAGCTTATGTGAAATGAGAATTGAAGTCATGCCCGCCTTTTTGAGCTGGAGAATTAAATCCAGAAGCTTGCGGGAATCAGACTCGTTCAGAGAAGCAGTCGGTTCATCCAGAATCAACAGTTTTACATTTTTCGCAAGAGCCTTTGCAATCTCTACAAGCTGCTGCTTGCCCACGCCAATATCTTTGATCAAGGTGCGGGAAGGTTCAAAGAGACCCACCGTCTTCAGAATTTCATCCGCTTTGGAAAATGTTTCATCCCAATCTACCCGCAGATTGCTGCCGCGCTCGTTTCCGAGGAACATGTTTTCCCCGATGGTCAGGTAAGGAACCAGCGCCAGCTCTTGGTGGATAATGACGATTCCTTTGTTTTCACTGTCCTTAATCCCGCCGAACTTGCAGACTTCCCCCTGATAAATAATGTCGCCCTCATAGCTGCCGATGGGATAAATGCCGCTGAGTACATTCATCAGCGTAGATTTTCCAGCACCGTTTTCTCCAACCAGCGCATGAATTTCACCCTCTGTTACCTGAAGGTTGACATTGTCAAGAGCACGCACGCCGGGAAAAACTTTTGTGATGCTTTTCATCTCTAACAGCGGCGTTTGCATAGCATCGCCTCCTTTATCCGAATATTGATGGCGGGCGGGCGGTTTCATCCGCTCGCCCGCTTTTGCGCAAGTATCAGTCAGGAACTCAGGCAGCAAGATCTGCCTCATTATAGTAACCGCTGTCGATCAGCAGCTCTTTGTAGTTGTCGACTGTTGCGGCAACTGGATCGCACAGGAAAGACGGAATAATGCCTGTACCGTTGTCATAGGTCTCGGTGTCATTAACATCAACCGTGGATCCTTTCATGATGGAATCCACCATGGAAACCACTTTGTCTGCCAGAGTACGGGTATCTTTAAAAATGGACATGCTCTGCAGTCCGGCGATCATGTTCTTCACAGCAGGCTTATCGCAGTCCTGACCGGTCAGAACGGGGAAATTGTCTTTCGTATAGCCCGCTGCTACCAGCGCATTTGTGATGCCGTTGGCAACAGAGTCGTTGGAAGAAAGCACCGCATCCAATTTGGTCTTATCCGCGCCCGGGCCGTAATTGTTGGAAGCAATCAGGTTTTCCATTCTCTTCTGGGACTCTTCTGTGTTCCAGTTCAAAGTCGCGCACTGCGCTTTTTCAGTCTGACCGGATTTGACAACCAGTTTACCGCTGTCAATATACGGTTTCAGAACGTCCATTGCGCCGCCGAAGAAGTAGTTAACGTTGTTGTCGTCCGGCGAACCGGTGAACAGTTCAATGTTGAACGGACCGGCTTCGGTATCCAGCTTCAGCCTATCACGAATGAATTCGCCCTGGAATTGGCCCACCTTATAGTTGTCAAATGTTGCATAATAAGTAACTGCATCGCTATTCATGATCAGGCGGTCATAAGCGATTACCGGAATGTTCTTGTCCTTTGCGCTTTTGAGAACCTCGGTGAGTGCCGAACCATCGATCGCTGCGATGACCAACACCTTGCATCCGCCGGTAATCATGTTTTCAAGCTGCGCTACCTGTGTCGGGATATCATTGTCGCCCGCATACTGCAGATCCACTGTGTAACCCGCGCCTTCCAGCGTGGATTTCATGTTGGAACCGTCCTGATTCCAGCGCTGGAGGCTCTGTGTCGGCATGGAGACACCCACTTTGCTTCCAGCCGCAGGAGCAGCCGCCTCTGAGGACGCTGCAGGAGCAGCCGCCGATGAGGCCGGAGCCGGTGCGGTGCTAGCAGCAGAGCTGGTCGCCGCGGGTGCAGAACCGCCGCACGCCGCCAGAGACAATGTCATTGACAGTGCAAGAAGAGTCGCGAAAAACTTTTTCATTTCATTCACTCCTATTTGCTTTATTTGATCCGGTTAAACCGGTTTCCGACGCAATTGGTGCACGGGCACACAGGTAATATGAAAATAGCAATTTTCTCCAATCCTTCTTTTTCTCCTATATTACGACAAATTTCGATTCGTGCTCGTGCACATTTTAAGATTAAAAAAAATCGATCAGATTTTCCCTTTCTCAGCGATTGTGCTCGTGCACATTCTTGATATTTTTAGTCTAGCGATTTGTTTCACAATTGTCAACAGCATTTTCAAAAAAAGAGCAATTCCTATAAATGTGAATTCTCGTTTTTGTCCGAAGTGTACAACGATATTGAACATCCTGTGCTGTCTTCAAAGCTATACAATGAGGGAGCGCCCGCTTTAAGCGGGCGCTCCCCC
>CAUQLV010000031.1:0-31213 GCA_963519235.1 uncultured Oscillospiraceae bacterium | reverse complement strand
AAGGCCAAAGTAATCATTGATGTCACGGCCATTGATGGTGATTGCGCCGGTTCCGGGATACAGTCTCACACGGGAAACCGACTGTTTTCTTCTGCCGGTGCCGTAAAAATAAGGCTTAGATTCGTACATTATTTATTCCCCTTCCTTACAGTGTCCATGCCTGCGGCTGCTGCGCGGCATGAGTGTGCTCTGCACCCCTGAAGATGCGGCATCTGGTGAGGGCGGTGCGGCCGAGTGTAGTGCCCGGAAGCATTCCCTTGACGGCAAGCATCATAGCTTTTTCCGGGTTTTCAACCATCAGCTTGCTATACTTGACTTCTTTCAGTCCGCCAACCCAGCCACTGTGGTGACGATATACTTTCTGCTCCAGTTTTTTACCGGTCAGAATTGCCTTTTCGGCATTGATGATGATCACATGATCGCCGCAGTCGGCATTCGGCGCAAAAGTAGGCTTGATTTTGCCGCGCAGAATCGATGCGGCAACAGCCGCCGTGCGTCCAAGCGGCTTTTCAGCAGCGTCAAGAATATACCACTTACGGGTAATTTCTGCTGCTTTCGGCATTGTAGTAGACATACCTTTTCCTCCAAATTTCATTTCAGTATCTAACTTCATCTTAAAAAACCGTTGATTGGCAACGCGCAAATAACCCAAAAACAGGCGCATTACCACAAGGTCAAGACTCAACAGATCTTATTATACAGAGCTGGAGAGCGCCTGTCAACACTTTTTTGCAAATAATTTAATTTAGAAATTATATGCTCTTATTCTCTCTCTTTTTCTCTTGTTTTCTCTCGTATTCTCATGTCCCAAATCCAATTTTATGCAAGTGCTTTGCGGGAAAGCCAGCGAAAACGATTAAACAACCTGAAACAGATAAAATTTCAGATAGTTGGTTTCCGGTACATTCCAAAGAATCGGATGATCGGGCGCCTGCTGCCGCACTTCGATCTGCCGCAGTTCCACAGAGGCATCACGCGCCGCAGATTTCAGCATTTTTTCAAACAACTCGTCGGTCATGAAGTGCGAGCAGGAACAGGTCGCCAGATAACCGCCGCGCGGCAGCAGCTTCATCGCGCGTAAATTGATTTCCTTATAGCCCCGGACCGCGCTGTCCACTGTTTTCCGGTTCTTGGTAAAGGCGGGCGGGTCCAGAATGATGAAATCAAACTTTTCTTCCGGGTGCGTTTCCAATTCCGGCAGCAAGTCAAAGACGTTTGCCGTGCGGAAGCTCATTACGCCGTCCAGCCCGTTGCGGCGGGAATTTTCCTGTGCAAGCTCCATCGCGGCCTCGGAAATATCCACTGCACAGACATGGGCAGCTCCTCCCTTTGCGGCATTGAGCGCAAAGGAGCCTGTGTGGGTGAAGCAATCAAGGACGCGTTTACCGCGTGCCAGTCGGGCGACCGCCTGACGGTTATATTTCTGGTCAAGGAAAAATCCGGTTTTCTGGCCGTTTTCAAAATCAACCGCGTACGAAATGCCGTTTTCAACAATTGTGGTTTTTGTGGAGTCGGGTGTCGGGACGCCTGGCAAAGGAAACCAGCCCTTATTCTGTTTCATCCCCTCAAGCTCCCGGATGGCGACGTCATTTCGCTCATAAATGCCCCGGATCTCCTGTCCGTCCTCCCGCAGCACACGATACAGCAGGGGAAACAGCATGGACTTTTGCTGTTCGATGCCCAGCGACAGCGTTTGTGTGACAAGAACATCGCCGAACCGGTCAACAGTCAGCCCCGGAAAAGCATCCGCTTCCCCGAATATCACGCGGCAGCAGCTGATATCATCCCCCATGACCGTTTTGCGGTAATCCCAAGCGTAGCGGATGCGCCGCTCAAAAAACGCCTCATCAAACCGGTCATTTGCGTTGCGAGAAATCAGCCGGATGCGGATTTTCGATTTTTCGCTGAGAAATCCCGTCCCGAGATATTTGCCCTTGATGCTCACGACATCCACAAGGCCGCCATTTTCTGTGGTGCCTTCTGTTTTAATCAGTTCCGCGTCATAAACCCACGGATGGCCGCCTTCTATTGCCCGTTCCGCCTTGTTGGTCACGGTAATTCTGGCAAAATTACGTTCTTGCTTCATAGAATTCTCCTACGTATCTTAAACATTTTTTGTAGTAACGATCGGCACAAAAGGAATCTCAAACGATTGCGTATCCCCATCGGACGAATCCCAGCATAACTGGAAAGATTCCGCATCTTGCGGAATCGCAAAATAAAGTTGGCCTGTAACGGCATCGGCACCTTCTCCGATTGGAGTATAGTTCATTGGTGTACAGTCAAAGCGCCCGTACAGCTCGTCGGGGGCGAGAGAATTGTAATACTCCCCGTCCAATTCGAGATAGGGTTCCGTCACGTCGGCGCTTGTTGCCTCATCAAAGTCTGTCACCGCAAACGTGATATCCACATAGACACACTGATTCCCATCGTCCAAAAGTCCATCAATCGGGCCGCCCTTCAGAATGCCATACTCATTCACAACGATGTGAACACCGTCTGCCGGCTGAAAATCAAATTTGTCGGAAGAATAGCGCAGACTGTAAATATCGGCCTCCGGGATGCTGTCCCCTTCGGAAGATAACTGTTCTTCGTCAACAGCTTGTTCGTCGTAGCTTTCCTGCACGGCAGCTTCCTCAATGCCGACACCGATACTGGAGAAATCGGGAGAATACACTTCCTTTAGTTCATCTCCAAAGTGCCCGACAAAAGAAAGCACTATTTTAATAATTGCAACCAGAACAACGATCCCCGCCACTTTTTTCCCTGCCACGGATTTTTTTCCTTCGTTCCGGTTTCCGGCCGTATTCAGAACAGGGGTGGGTCGTGATGGTCTGGTCTCCGTGGTGCCGACCATGAAGCTTTGCGGACGCCGGGCAGGCCGATTATAGGTCCCGCATTTCGGGCAGGTTTCATCACGGTCATAATCATACCGTTTCCCGCAGCTTTCACAGATGATTTTTTTCATGTTGTCCCTCTTCTCCACCCTAAGATAGTTTAAATCGGTTTTCTGAAATTATCATATCATAATTAGCTACTGTTTGGAATGGTTTCTCAAAATCAAGAAGGCGAATGGACATCCGCCATTACGGCAGAGGTCCATTCGCCCGCAATTCCAATTATTCTTCTGTTTTCTGTAAATCCACTTTAATGGACAGTTCTTTGAGGCTCTTCTCCTCCACAGGAGCCGGGCACTGGGTCATCAGCTCGCTTGCGTTCTGCACCTTCGGGAACGCGATCACGTCGCGGATCGAAGATTTCTGCAGCATCAGCATGACAAGACGGTCAAGGCCGTAGGCCATTCCTCCGTGGGGCGGCGCACCGAACTTAAACGCGTCGATCAGATAACCGAACTGCTTATGCGCGGTTTGCTCATCAAAGCCGAGCGCTTTGAACATGCGCTCCTGCAGCTCCGGCACACTGATACGAATAGAACCACCGCCTACCTCGCAGCCGTTGAGGACCATATCATAGGCACGGGCGCGGCAAGCTCCGGGGTCGCTTTCCAGCTTGTCCAGATCCTCCAGAGCGGGATGCGTGAACGGATGATGCTTTGCAACATACCGGTCTTCCTCCTCGCTGTATTCAAACAGCGGGAATTCGGTAACCCACAGGAAGTTATAAACATTTTCCCGAATCAGCCCCAGCTTGGCGGCAAGCTCGCAGCGCAGCGCGCCGAGGCTATCGAACACTGTCTGGTTCTTGCTGTCCGCTACAACCAGAAGCACGTCGCCTGTTTGCGCGCCCATCCGCTCGCGAATCGCTGTTTTTTCCTCGTCGGTCAGGAACTTCTCATAGGAGGAGGATTCCCCTTCGGAGGTCAATCTGGTGTATGCCAGCCCTTTCGCGCGGTAGGTTTTGACAAATTCCACCAGCTTGTCAATCTCCTTACGGGAGAGATGGTCCGCCGCGCCCTTTACATTGATCGCGCGGACGCTTCCGCCCTCGAGAGCGCCTTGGAAAACTTTAAATTCACAGCTCCGGAGCAGATCGGACAAATCCACCAGTTCAAGACCGAATCGGATGTCCGGCTTGTCCGAGCCAAAACGCTCCATCGCTTCGACATAAGGCATACGCAGGAACGGGGTCTTGACGTCAAGATCGAGCACTTCCTTAAACGCCTTTTTCATGAAGCCCTCATTGACGGTCATGACATCCTCTTCATCCACAAAGGACATTTCAATATCAATCTGTGTGAATTCCGGCTGGCGGTCCGCACGCAGGTCCTCATCGCGGAAGCATCGCGCCACCTGCATATACCGGTCATAGCCGGAAAGCATCAGCAGCTGCTTATAAAGCTGGGGCGACTGTGGGAGCGCATAAAAGCAGCCCGGATTGACACGGGACGGAACCAGATAATCGCGCGCGCCTTCCGGCGTTGATTTAATGAGGTTCGGTGTTTCAATCTCCATAAAGCCGTTTTCATCATAATAGTCGCGGGCAATTTTAACAATCTTGTGGCGCATCATCAACGCATTCTGCATTTCGCCGCGGCGCAGATCCAAATAGCGGTATTTTAACCGCAGGTCCTCTTTCACGTTGGTGGTATCAGTAATCTCAAACGGAGGGGTCTGGCTTTTTGCCAGAATCCGCAGGTCATCCACATACAGTTCAATTTCACCGGTAGCGATCTCCGAATTGACGGATTCGCGGCGGCGCACGGTCCCTTTTGCCATCAGCACAAATTCCGAACGCGCTGTCTGCGCTTTTGCACGCAGCTCCGCGTCGGTCTGGTCGTCAAACGCAAGCTGCAGAATGCCGCTGCGGTCGCGCAGGTCAATGAAAACCAGCATTCCCTTGTCGCGGATTTTCTGCACCCAGCCACAGGCAACCGCCTGTCTGCCGATATCCTCCGTCGTAAATTCTCCGCAATATTTAGTTCTTTTTAAGCCCTGCATCGTGTCCATAGATCTTATTCTCCTTTGATTTTCAAAATGGAGCCGAGTATGCCGTCAGTTTCATCGGTCAGCTCGTCCAGTGTTCCGCCGTAAATAAACCGGATAAACGCGTCCGCCTCAAGTGAAACCTCTTCAGTTTCGCCGCTGTCCATGCGTTTCACCTTAACCTTGCCTGCTTCCAACTCATTGTCGCCGAGGATGCAGCTGTATTTCGCGTGTATCTTGTCGGCATATTTCATCTGTGCTTTCACGCTGCGCCCGACAATGTCACACTCCGCGTAAAAGCCTTCGTCCCGCAGCCTCATGCAAAGTTCCGACGCTTTCAGCGCAGCGGCTTCGCCCATGCTGCCGAGATAGATTGTGCAGCCCTGGTCGGGCGGGAACTCGCAGCCGCACTGCTCCATAACAAGCAGCAAGCGCTCCAGCCCCATTGCGAAGCCGACGGAGGGGGTTGGCTGCCCGCCCAGCAGCTCAATCAGCCCGTCATAGCGGCCACCGCCGCAGACAGTACCCTGCGCGCCGATTCCGGTAGCGACAAATTCGAACACGGTGCGTGTATAGTAATCGAGCCCTCTGACAATGGTCGGATTCACTTGATAAGCGATTCCCATCGCATCGAGGTGCTTCTTCAGACCCTCAAAATGTGTTTTGCAATCGTCGCAGATATAATCCAGCACCACTGGCGCGTCTTTCGCAAGCTCTGCGCAGACCGGGCTTTTGCAGTCCAGAATCCGCATAGGATTTTTATCGAGGCGCTCGCGGCAGGTCTCGCATAGTTCCTCAAAATGGTTCCGGAAATAGGCTTTCAGCGCTTCGTGATAATTCGCCCTGCATTTCGGGCATCCAATCGAGTTGATTTCCAGCTTCAGCCCGGTGATTCCCAGTGAATCAAAAATCGTTTTGGCGACCGCGATTGTTTGAGCATCGGCGGCAGGAGTGGCGGAACCCACCATCTCCACGCCGAACTGGTGGAATTCGCGCAGGCGGCCCGCCTGAGGCTTTTCATAGCGGAAACAGCTTGTCACATAGCTTACCTTCAGCGGCATGACGTCGTTAAGCAGGCCGTTTTGCAGGATGGCGCGCATCGTGCCCGCGGTGCCCTCCGGGCGAAGAGAAATACTGCGCCCCCCCTTCTCGAAAGTAAACATTTCTTTCTGCACGACATCGGTGGTATCTCCTACCGAACGCTCAAACAGCTCTGTATGCTCAAAGGTTGGAAACCGGATTTCCCGAAAACCGAACAGACCCGCCACATCCAGGGCTTTCTGCTCCACGTACTGCCATTTGCCGCTTTGTGTGGGCAGCACATCCTGTGTGCCTCGCGGCGCATTGGTAATAATCGCCATAGTATTATCCTCCTAAAAATATACATACTGTTAAAATTATAAATTTATCTAAAACGAAAAAATCCCCGCCTCAATGTATGACAATCTCATACAAAGGGACGAGGACATTCCACGTGGTGCCACCCTTGTTGGGCGTCGCAACACGCCCCGCTCAAGCCCTTTAACGCAGGAAAATACGTGCCGCTTGTCACGGCAGGCTGAACGGGTGTCTTTCACAGAACTTATCGGCGCGGGCGCATTTCAGCTTGTTGCGCCCTCTCTGTCCGCCGCATCCCGCTACTCTTCCCGCGTGAAACGCCTTTATCGATATTTTTCAAACAGTCTATCGTTTTGGATTGACGATATTGCGCCAATCGAGGTCTCCGCGCTCCAGAGCATGGATTAAAGCCTCGCCGGTAGCAATATTGGTTGCCACTGGAATATTGTGCACGTCGCACAGGCGCAGCAGACCCGCTTCATCCGGTTCTCCTGGATTTGCGCGAATCGGGTCGCGAAAGAACAGCAGCAAGTCGATTTCGTTGCAGGCAATGCGTGCGGCAATCTGCTGGTCGCCGCCTTGTGAGCCGCTCAGAAAACGAAATACCTCCAGACCGGTTGCCTCGGCTACCAGTTTGCCGGTGGTTCCTGTTGCGCAAAGGCTGTGGCGGCTGAATATGCCGCAATAAGCAATGCAGAACTGAACCATTAATTCCTTCTTGGAATCATGGGCAATTAATGCGATGTTCATAGTATACTATACCTCCCGGTCATATTGTCATACAATTAGCTTTCCAGCATCGTTGATTCTTAGAATCAGTGCAACAAACCGGAAAGACCTTCCATAACATCCCAATTTTAGTATTATGTGTTATTATAGCACTTATTCAATCAACAAATCAATATAGTTGCCAAGAATTCTTTGTGCAAAATTATCAAATATCATTTTGGATACATTCGACAAACTGATAGAATGCCCTATCGGCCCTGCGGATAACTCCTTATCATAGGGAAGAACCGCAATCAGCTGCGCACAAACGTTGTCAATCAGCCAGTCCAGATCCGGAATCGAGTGGTGCTGCTCAAAATCGCGGGGAAGATGATTGACGCAAAGCCGGATGTCCGAAATGTGTTCCGCAAATAGCGCATCCGAAACCACTCGCGAAGCCCGTGCGTTGATCCGGTCGGGAGCGCACACCAGAATGGCCCGTTTGACAGCCGCGGCATAGGCGGACAATGTCTGCCTGTCCATGCCGTCCGCTTCAATCAAAATATGATCGAAATGCGGCCCCACCGCCTGAATCAGCTCCCGGCAAAGTTCCGCGTCCACAGGGACGGTTTCCGCGACCGGCGCACAAACGAGATGAAGTCGGCCTGTATCGCCAACTGCTACCATTGCGTCGGCTAAATCGCAGTTTCGTCCGGCTACATCGGAAAAATCAAACACAATATTGTCGCCAACGCCAAGCATGACGTCCAGCGAACGCCGGGAGCCTTCGAGCAAAAGCACCCGCCTGCCCTGTCTTGCCAGCGCCTCTCCCAGACCGGCGCAGATCACGGATTTCCCCGCTCCGCCTTTTCCGCTGGTAATCAGAATTGCCTGCTCCATACGGCTCCTCCCTTTATGTTTAGTCAGGAAAGCAGCGTGCCGTATGCGATGGACGCTGAAGTTTTCCCTTTATTGGAAAAGAAATACGAATCAAAAATCTCTTTGGCTACAGGCCCGCCGGTGTAGCCGTGCCATCCCTTTTCGATAATCACGCAGACCGCAATCTGCGGATCCTCGGCGGGCGCATAAGCGATAAACGTGGAGTTTGGGTCGGTGTGTGTTTCCGGCGTACCGGTTTTGCAGGCCACCCGAATCGGATAGTTACCGAATACGGCGCCGGCGGTTCCGCCCACCCCCGCCGCACGCTCCATACCTTCCCGAATGGTTGCAAATGCCATCGAAGAATCGATTTTCTCTGCTGCTTCCGGCTGATGCTCATACAGGGTTTCATCGAACGTATAAGATTTCACCGATTTCAGCAGCGTCAGCTTCATCCGTTCTCCATTATTTGCAAGCGTGGCGGCATAGTTGGCAAGCTGAAGCGGGGACAGCTTTGTATCCAACTGGCCAATGGAGGCCTGTACCGTATCTCCGTCCTGCCAGAGGCGGTCATCCCCCTGATGAATCTGCTTTTTGATTTCGGGCGATGATACCCGCCCCACAGCTTCCGGCAGCTCGATGCCGGTGGGAAGCCCAAGCCCCAGCTTGGCGGCATATTCGTCGAGTTTCTCGATGCCGAGGCGATATCCGACATCATAAAAAAAGATGTTGCAGGAATGTTTCAGCGCGTCCATCACATTAATCGCCCCATGAACGCTTAGGCATCGAGGCTGCCAGCTGGACCAGCGTGTGTAAATCCCGGTGCAATTCACCGTGTCGGTTGGGGTAACAACCCCCTCCGAAAGCGCGCCCAGCGCAATGACAGGCTTAAAGATAGAGCCGGGTGTATAGGTGCCGTTCAGCGCCCGGTTGAACATAGGCCGCAACGGGTTCTCAGAGAGCTGTGCATAGTCCTGGCGAAAGGTAGTGAGATTATAGGACGGATAGGTTGCCAACGCAAGGATTTCACCCGTTTTAACATTCACAACGGCAACCGCACCGGCATCCGCCTCATGGCCCTTGCCCGGCGGATAGGTCACTAGGTCGTTCTGCATCATGTGGATTTTATTTTCCAGCGCTTCCTGCGCAACCTTTTGAAGCTGAGAATCAATCGTCAGAATGACCGTGTTCCCGGGCACCTGTTCCTTCTCTTCTACCACGTCGATCACATCGCCGCTGGAGTTCAGGGTAATCTGCCGTTGTCCGTCCTGCCCTTTCAAATACTTTTCAAAAGCAAGTTCAGAGCCTTCCTTGCCGATCGTATCCGTCATCTGATACACCAGCCCATTGATAACAGCACCCTCGTTCACCTTCTCCGCGGGTTCCCACTGCTCCTGATAGATTTTGCCGATACTGCCGATTACGTGCGGCGCCACATCTCCGCTGACATACTGGCGGATGGTGCTTTCCACAACATCGACCCCCGGCAGTTCAAAACTGCGTTCCTTGATTTTGGGCACTGTTTCGATTTTGATATCGGTGGCGAACGTATATGGATTGGAAATGCTGAAATCAAGACGCTGCATTTCGTAACGAACCCCTGCAACCTTACGGAAGTCCATGTCGTTCATTTCTTCCAAACCGTATACTTTTTGTAGATTTTCTACAACATTATCCGTCGTGGCATATGGCTGCATGCCAAGCGTTTTTTTCAGTGTTGCAATCGCCTTTTCATACCCTGCGCCTTCCTTGAACGCAAAGGGCACGGTATCGGTCAGCGGGAGATTGTCAATCCAGTCCTCGTCCGCCGCCTCCATAATTTTGATCAGCCGCAAAATGACCTCGTTCATCTTGTCTTTGGGCAGATAGGCCTTGTCAATCGTTACATCGCGTCCCAAAGCGTTCACAGCAAGCGGACGTCCGTTGCGGTCAAGAATCTCCCCACGGGCAGCCTTAATCCGCTGCTGTTTTGTGGTGCCCTGTTCCACAATATTCGCAAAGGTTTCTCCATTTACCACCTGCATTTGCATCAGGCAGAGCGAATACAAGAGCAGCAGCACAATGGTGACCGCAGCTAAAATAACAATTCTTAGTGTTTGCGAGGCTGATTTCATCTTGTTCTCCTAAAAATAATCCCATTCTTTAACAATCGTATCTTTCTGTCAAGCCTGCAGGTATAATGAGAATTTTCCGTTCAGCCAGCGCAACAGATAATAAATCAACGGAGAAACCGCCGCTGTATACAGAACCGCCGGCAAAATCATATTGGCAAGCACCATCCAGCTATTCTCAAAATTCCACATAACATAATTAAGCAGATATTCCAGCAAGCCCCGTATCAGCGTTGTGCCTGTGACGAGCAAGACGAAATTAATAACACCCGGCCGAAGCAGATAAATCACCAGCAGGCCTACGCAGACACAAGACACAAGCAAAATCATAGAATTAAATCCAAACAGCATCCGCCCGCCCAAATCACAGAGGATTCCCGCGAACGCACCGTAAAGGCCGCCTACAAATTCCCCTTCCAGCATTGCAATTCCAACTGCAGCCGGAATCACAAAATTTGGCTTTACATCCAAGATTGTGAGAAAGCGGGGGGTTGTCTGCAAAACATAAAGTCCGATCAGGACAGACGCATAAACCAGATATTTTGCAATTAAAATTTTTGTCTTGCTATTCATTCGGATCACCTTGCCCCTGATAGGACTTGATCACCATGACATCCGTAAGATTTTTAATATCGGCGGCAGGTTCAATCACCGCGTAAAGAGAGATCTTGCCCTCTCCCTCCCGGATTTCCGTAATTTTTCCGATAACCAGGTTTTTAGGATAGATACTGCCGCCGCTAGTCACGACAAGGTCATCCTTAGCAGCCCCGCTTTCGCGAGGCAAATAGGTAAGCTTGCATTTTCCCTCGGCTGCCAGATCTATGGCTCCGTTTACAATGCCGATGTCGCGGGTACGGTTGTCATACGCTCCAACCTTGGAACGGACATCCAGAATGGTCGTCACCTTTGAAAAGTTGGGGCCGACCTCTGTAATCGCTCCCACCAGACCTTCGGGGGAAATCACCGTATCATAAAGCGTGATCCCGTTGATGGAGCCTTTATCAATCATAAAGGAGAAAAACCGATCGTCCGAGTCGCGCTTGACAACCGATGCGGGCTCCAGCTCGAAGTCGGGATTTTCCTCTTTCAATCCGATATACTGGCGCAGATTTTCATTTTCCTGACGGTACTGCTCATAGTCAATCAGCTGCTGGCGAAGTTCATTAACCTCCGACTGCAGCGCATCGTTTTCAGCTGCAAGTTCGTCCGCGCGTACATAGCGCTGAAAATAACCGCTCACCGCGTCAGAAATACCGGAAGACGCCTTCTGCAAGGGTGTAACAACCAAGCCCGCCCCCTGGCTCAGGAGCGGAGAAAGCCCGCCTGTCCATGCCGCGCGCAGCATAAAGAAGAGCAGCAGAATGAACACGCTAAATAAAATTTTAAATCGAGCGCTTTTTAAGAAATCTCCCAATGCTTTCCTCCGAACAGCAAGGAACGCGTTCGCACGCGTTCCCCGGCTTCCTTTCAAACAGGATCAATAGCTTTTGTCATCATCCGTAAGCAGTTCATGCAGACGGTCGATATCGTCCAGCACCTTGCCGGTTCCCAGCGCAACACAGTCCAGCGGATTTTCCGCAATATGTACAGGCATTCCGGTTTCATTGGAAATCAGCTGATCCAGCCCGCGCAGCAGAGCACCGCCGCCGGTCAGCGTGATGCCGTGGTCGATGATGTCGGCAGAAAGTTCCGGCGGCGTCTTTTCCAGCGTCACACGGATCGCATCCAAAATCATGGAAAGAGGGTCCGCCAGCGCCTCCCGGACTTCCTCGGAGGTAACCGAAATATTTTTGGGCAGCCCATCCATCAGGTCACGGCCTTTAATGTCCATGGAAGCCTCCCCCTCAAACGGGTAAGCCGAACCGATGCCGATTTTGATATCCTCGGCGGTGCGCTCACCGATGAGCAGGTTGTACTTCTTTTTAATGTACTGAATGATGTAGGAATCCAGCTCGTCTCCGCCGACACGCACCGAACGCGCGGCAACAATGCCGCCGAGCGAGATCACGGCTACTTCGCTGGTGCCGCCGCCGATGTCCACCACCATGCTTCCGGTGGCTTCTGCAACCGGAAGACCCGCGCCGATTGCCGCCGCCATTGGCTCCTCAATGATAGAAACACGTTTTGCGCCCGCCTTGTAGGACGCTTCTTTCACCGCGCGCCGCTCAACAGCGGTAACCCCGGACGGAATGCAGATAATCACACGGGGACGGGCAAGGATAGAATTATTGAATACCTTTTTGATGAATATCTGAAGCATAGACGCAGTAATGTCAAAATCAGCAATCACGCCGTCCTTCAGCGGACGGACCGCCACAATACTGCCGGGTGTACGGCCGATGACTTCCTTGGCCTCCTTGCCGACATAGCGAACGGTATCATTACGGGTATCGACCGCCACAACGGACGGTTCCCTCATAATAATGCCTTTTCCCTTCATAAAGACCAGGGTGTTCGCCGTGCCCAGGTCAATTCCAATATCTTTTGAAAACATTTGTTGCGTCCCCCTTAATACATTTCAAAACTGCCACATGATCCTGTATATTATAACCTGTGTCGAAAAATAGAACAACACTTATTTTGTAAATAACCCGCCGATTAGAGTGGTTTTATTTGTCATTCTTCCCAAGGATTGTATAAAGCCGGTTGACAGGAAGCCCCATCACATTAAAATAGTCCCCTGCAATCCCTTTCACAAACCGCGCGCCATAGCCTTGTATCCCATATGCACCCGCTTTGTCAAACGGTTCCCCGGTTGAGAGGTACCAGTCAATTTCCGCTTCGGTAAGCGGCGCGAATTCGACCTGTGTGCAGCAGGAAAAAACGTTACTTGCGCTTTTTTCGCAGACCGCAACACCCGTGTAAACCTGATGCGTGCGCCCGGAAAGCATCCGCAGCATTTCCGCCGCCTGATCGTCGTCCCGGGGCTTTCCGAGAATCTGCCCTTCCACGGCCACTACCGTATCCGCCCCGATAACCAATGCATGCGGCCGTAAATCCGCCACCGTCTGCGCCTTGCGCAGTGCGAGCATTTCCACCGCATCGCAGGGGGCAATTCCCTCCGGCAGGGTCTCGTCCACATCGGAAACATAGACCTCAAAGTGATCGATCACCAGTTGAAGAAGCTCCTGCCTGCGCGGCGATCCGGAAGCCAAAATAACCTCTTTCATCGTTTCACCTGCCCAATCGGCTGTATTTTCCATCTTTCGTTCCTGCATCAGCGTCCGGTGGAGCCAAAACCGCCGCTGCCGCGCGCGGTGTCGTCCAATTCTTCACAAAGCGCGACCTCGGGGGTATGAACCTGCAATAACACCAACTGGGCAATCCGGTCGCCGGGGTTTACAGTAAACGTCGTTTTGGAATGGTTGTGGAGCCCCACCAGCACCTCCCCCCGATAATCGCTGTCGATGACGCCGACACAGTTGGCCGGCACAATTCCGTGCTTGATTCCAAGCCCGCTGCGGGCAAATACAAACCCCGCGAATCCCTCTTCTATCTGCAAGGCAAGGCCGGTCGGGACGCTTTGCGTTTCCCCCGGCTCAATCGCCACCGGATGTTCGATTGCGGCGCACAGGTCAAACCCCGCGCTGCCCGCTGTGGCATTGCGCGGCACCTGCGCGCATTCTCGCAATTTTTTAAATTTCAGCATGAATTTACTCCTAAAAGATTGTTTTATAGAGCAGCCCGCGTGTAAAGTTTCCGCCAAGCTCCCCACCCTCCAAATACAGCCGGAATATGCGCTCACATTCCCTCGGTTCTTCAACCGTGAAATACAGAGCAGCAAAATCCAGATTCTTCAGTTCGTCAAGACGGTCACCCATATAGAGCGGCACGGGGTTCAGAATCTCGCTGCATCCGTACGCGCAGCTTGTATAGAGCCGGTTTCCCTTTCGGTCGATGATAAAGTTCTTGCCTGCTTTACAGGCGGTGCAGCCCTCAGAAACACGCACCGGGCAGTTTCTCACCGTCATCAGCGGCAGCTTTCCATAGGTGGTGATTCCGAGCGGGAGTTTGGAAACCAACCGCTTCGTGGATTCAAGACCCAGTTCAAAGGATACCGTCAAATCGGTGGCGCCCAGCTCCGCCAGCACCCCGGCAGCATAAGAATTGGTCACATTGAAAAACGGCTCACAATGCAGAATAAATTCATATTCAGACGCAATTTGCAGCGCCCCGAGATTACCGACAGACGCATGGCGGATGCCGTTCTCCCACAGCGTTTGAAGCTGGTTTTTCAGCTGTTCCTGCCCGGAAAACAGCATCCGCGGCAGCCCAACGCAAAGCTTATCCGCATAAAGCGGCGTGCCTTTTGCGCATAATTTCAACAGCTCCGGCACAGGCAGCGTAATCAGCTCCGCGTGCTCCAGCATCATCGAGGTCACCTGTTCTGCGCGGTATGCGCGCACCCGCAGTTCTGGGAACAAGGCACGCCTTCCCGCCGCAGGAGTTCCCATCCTGCTTGCGTCGAATTTGATGGAACGCGGCTTCCCGCGCAGTTCATCCAGCTTTTCCAGCGCCTCCCGGCGCAGCGCGTTGAGCGAAGAAACCGGAAGCATCAGCCCTTCGGACACGTCGCACACGATGGATTCCGCTCTGTACGGCGTGCCGCCTGTTTTGGAGAGCCCAACTTTGACGCGCTCCGCGTCCGTTGGCTTGTTAATGGCGACCTGCGGGACATCGCCATATACTGTTATCAGGTTGCCGTCGCAGTCTTCGGCGCTGAGCATGACCGGCTTCTCCGCATGCATTACGAATTCAAAGGAAACCCCTACCTTCTGCACCTGTTGGCGCGGGTCTGTGTAGAGGTTTTCCAGCTTTCCAAGCACGCCCGCCGCCGCCTGCACATCCTCTTTTGCGCGGATGCCGAACATGTCGATGGTGCGGTTGCCAGTGTAATAACCTTCTGTAAAACCAGAGCGCGAAAATACAGCTTGTAGTGTGTCGAGATCCACAGCCTCACCCGCAAGCGCGTTGCGGCAGGCTGTCACCGCGGCGGCAACATACTCGGGGCGTTTCATGCGGCCCTCGATTTTAACAGAAGCCACACCGAGTTCGCGCAGTTCATCGATGCGGGTTATCAGGCTCATATCTTTCAGGGAAAGCGCGTGGTTGGTTGCGGAGCTTTCAAACTCCAAGCGGCAGGGCTGGGCGCAAAGTCCTCGGTTGCCGCTGCGCTGTCCGAGAATTGAGGACATATAGCACTGGCCGGAAACACACATGCAGAGCGCTCCGTGGACAAATAGTTCCACTTCCAGCGAGGTTTCGCGGACAATTTTGCAAATTTCTTCTTTGGAACATTCCCGCGCCAGAACAACACGGGAAAATCCCAGTTTTTCCAGCACTTTCGCGCCCTCGACATTATGCACCGCCATCTGCGTGGAAGCATTCAGTTTTAAATCGGGACAGCAGCTCCGCAGAATCGCAGCGGCGACCAGATCCTGCACAATCACCGCAGCTGCACCCGCAGCGCAGGCACAGGTGGCGGCGCGCAAAAGCTCCCCGATTTCGTTTTCCAACACAACAATATTGAGCGTCAGATAAACCTTTGTCCCCCTGATGTGGCATCGGCGCACAGTCTCCGCCAAATTTTCACTGGTAAAGTTTTCTGCGTTGCGGCGGGCGTTGAGCGTTTCGATTCCAAGATAGATGGCGTCTGCGCCGCAGTAAACCGCAGCCTCCAGCGCATGCATGCTCCCTGCGGGCGCCAGTATTTCCAGAGGTTTTTTCATTTCTTAGCCTTTCTCATCCAATTTGGGCTGACCCTTCGTTTCCGCGGCCTCCAGCTGGCGGCGCAGATGGGCACTTTCCCGTTTGACCTCATCCAGCTCGATGCGTGCTTTCGCGGCATCCTCCAGATATTCGGAAATCTGGGTACGCATACGATCTGCGTTTTCTTCGCTTCGCTTATAAGCGTCCACATAATTCATCGCACAAAGAACCATAACATCATTAAATGAAATATTTGTGTTCTTGTCCAAGATTCCTTTAATCTGCTCGTCCAGCTCGCGCGCAAGTCCGAGGACATATTCTTCCGGCTCCGATGTCGCAATAAAATAATGGACACCATTTATCGTTATTTTTACACGATTCTGTGCGTTCATGTCTACTTTCCTCCATTTTATCCGCATTGCATGCAGTCTGATCTATTATTGATCCTTACGGCGCATTCATTAATTTTTATTATAATACATTTTTACTTATGATTAAAGAGGTGTTTACAAAATTCATGCAGGAACTTCTTTGACAAAGCACGACACATACCCCTTCTATAACAGATATTGCTTGCGCGGCCTTTGCAATGTGAGTATAATAATAACAGTATCTATATGCGGCTGCAACACCCCGTCACCGACATTTACCGGCGGGTCTGCCGGATTTGTCTGCTAGAACAGGAGGCAACCTATGAACATAAAACCACCATTTACCGAAGAAAATCTTAAACAGCTGATTCTGTCGACCTTTCAGAACGACATGCTTATCGACCCGGAGCACGCTTCGGACGAAGCCTATTATGAAGCACTCTGCCGTGTAACCCGGGACATTCTCAGCGAAAAGCTACAGGTTTTCAGCGCGCATAACAATGCCAGCGCCGCCAAAAAGGTCTACTATCTCAGTATGGAATTCTTGATGGGGCGGTCACTGAAAAACAGCCTGTACAACCTGAATATACAGGAAGCCATGACGGGAGCGCTTTCGGAACTCGGCGTGGACATCGAAAAGATGTACGCGCTGGAGCCGGACGCGGGGCTTGGCAACGGCGGGCTTGGCAGGCTGGCGGCCTGCTACATGGACGCCATGGCGACCGAAGAACTTCCCGCTATGGGATATTCCATCCTCTACGAATTCGGGATTTTCAGGCAAAATATCATCGACGGCTGGCAGACTGAAACGCCAGACTACTGGCTGCCCGGCGGAAGCGTCTGGCTGAAGGTAAAGCCCGACCGAACCGTCCCCATCCGTTTTGGCGGGCGCATTGAGGAAGGCTGGGAAAACGGACACCACTGGATGAATCATGTGGACTACCAGACGGTCTACGCCGTTCCGCACGACATGTATGTTGCGGGGTTCCGCAGCGATGGGATTGCCGTTCTGCGCCTTTGGAAAGCGCAGAGCCCCGGCTTTGATATGGAATCTTTCAACCGCGGTGATTATGTGAACGCCATGGGGGCGGCCTCCGTATCCGAGGCAATCTCCAAAGTGCTCTATCCGAACGACAACCACCAGCAGGGGAAAATGCTGCGCCTCAAGCAGCAGTATTTTCTCTGCGCCGCTTCTATTTCCGATATTACACGCCGCCACATCACCCTTTATGGCACATTGGACAATTTCGGCGAGAAAAACGCCATTCAGATCAACGACACCCATCCGACCCTGGCCATCCCCGAGCTGATGCGTGTGCTTTTGGACGACTGCGGTTACAGCTGGGAAAAATCGTGGGACATTGTCACGCGTTCTTTCGCTTATACAAACCACACCGTCATGGCGGAGGCGCTCGAAAAATGGAGCGCCGACGTTTTCCGCTCCCTGCTGCCCCGCATTTATCAGATTATTCAGGAAATCGACCGCCGGTTCTGTGAGGAATTGCAGCAAAGATATCATTACGATCCGTATGTGATCGATCGCATGCGCATCCTTTATGATTTCCAGGTGCGTATGGCCAATCTCGCGGTCATCGCATGCCCCAGCGTCAACGGCGTTTCTAAACTGCATTCCCAAATCATTAAGGACAGCGTTTTTAACGATTATTACAGGCTGTATCCTTATAAATTTAAAAATGTTACAAACGGCATCGCTTCCCGCCGCTGGATCTATCAGTCAAACCAGGGCTTGACCGGGCTGCTGTTCGACACCATCGGCGAAGGCTGGCTCAAAGATCTGTCACAGCTTAGCAAATTCAGCCAATTTGCGGATGACAGAACCGTGCTGGCTCGGCTGGCGGAAGTCAAACTGGAAAATAAAAAACGGCTGGCAGACTATGTGCTTGAAACAAGCGGCGTTGCCATCAATACCGACTCGATTTTCGATGTGCAGGTCAAGCGTCTTCACGAATATAAACGCCAGCACCTAAACGCGCTGCATATTCTGACGGAATACCTCTGGCTGAAAGACCACCCCGACGCCGACTTTATGCCTAAAACTTATATTTTTGGTGCGAAAGCGGCACCCGGTTATTTTCTGGCCAAACAAATCATCAAATTCATCTGCACCCTGCGCGATATGATTGAAAAAGACCCCGCTATCCGTGAGAAGCTGCGGATTGTATTCCTCGAAAATTACAGCGTCACCATTTCCGAACTGCTGATGCCGGCGTCCGAAATTTCCGAGCAGATTTCCCTTGCGGGGACAGAAGCCTCCGGCACCGGCAACATGAAGCTGATGCTCAACGGAGCGATTACACTCGGTACACTGGACGGCGCGAATGTGGAAATCGGCGAGCACGTGGGCAGTGACAATATTCTGATTTTCGGTATGGCCACGCCGGAGGTCAACGCTTTGAAGGCGCAGGGTTATGTCCCCGCCGACTACTACAACCAGGATGGCCGTCTGCGCCGCGCCATCGACCTGCTTTCCTCCGGTCTGGACGGACAGCAGTTCCCGGATATTGCAAACTCTCTGCGCTACAATGACCCTTACATGGTGCTTGCTGATTTTGACGCCTACTGCAAAGCGCAAGCATTGGCCTCCGACTTGTACCGGGATACGATGGGCTGGCAGAAAAAATCCCTCTATAATATTGCCGCTTCCGGCTATTTCTGCGCCGACCGTTCGATACAGGACTATGCTCAAAATATCTGGGGACTTTATAAGTAGCGTTCAAGACCCTGTTAAGATTTTTTCCGCGGGCAGGTGAAACTCTGCCCGCCGATTTTTTTGGAGTTGATTTCGTGAATACCCTGCTCTACGACAGCCGTGATGAAAAGTTCAAAACCCCTTTCGGAGCGGTTCCCGCAGGCACACCCGTTACCTTCCGCATCTGCCTGCCGATTATTTATCAGTTCGCCGATCCGGTTTTGCTGATGTATCAAGCCGACCAGTGGGACACCCCCGACCGCATCCCCATGCAATTTGAGGCGAGCGATGGGAGGTTTGGAGATTATACCTGCATTTTTTGCCCTTTGCTGCCGCAGCTTTATTTTTACCGGTTTGAACTGAGCGGGATTGACGGCGTCAAGTCCGTCAGCCGCGGTCCGGACGGGTTCGCCCAAATCAGCTTAGAAAGTGGTGATCTTTGGCAGCTCACCGTTTATGACGCGGCGCTGAAATCGCCTGATTTTATGAAAAACGGCGTGATGTATCAGATTTTCCCTGACCGGTTCTGCAATTCTGGCTTGCCGAAGGAGTGCCCCTTTCACGACCGCTGGCTGCATGAGGACTGGTACGAATTGCCCGTTTACCAGCCCGACAGCAACGGCAAATTCCCCAACAACGATTATTTCGGCGGTGATTTAGCCGGAATAGCCGCCAAGCTGCCCTACTTAAAAAGCCTGGGCGTTACCTGCATTTATCTCAACCCTATTTTTGAAGCACATGAAAATCACCGCTACAATACCGCTGATTATGAGAAGATTGACCCGCTGCTGGGGGACGAAGGGGAGTTCCAAACGCTCTGCGGCGAAGCGCAGAAGCTCGGCATCCGCATCCTATTAGACGGTGTTTTCAACCATACGGGAAGTGACAGCGTTTATTTCAATAAAAGCAGGCGTTACGGTGAGCATACGGGCGCTTATAACGACCCGCAAAGCCCCTACCGCGGCTGGTATGATTTTACCAGCTATCCAAACTCCTACCGGTCGTGGTGGGGATTTGAGACGCTGCCCAACCTCAATGAAAGCGACCCTGCTTATAACGAGTTTATCTGCGGGGAAAACGGCGTGCTGAAAAAGTGGCTGCGGCTCGGCGCCTCCGGTTACCGGCTCGACGTGGCCGATGAACTGCCGGACTTTTTTCTGGACCGTATTTCAGCCTGTGTCAAGGAGCATGACCCGGAATGTGCTGTCATCGGCGAGGTCTGGGAGGACGCCTCCACCAAAGTCAGCTATGGGGAGCGCCGCCGTTATCTTCTTGGAAAGCAGCTCGATTCTGTTATGAACTATCCTTTCAAGGACGCAATTCTCAATTATGTCCGGTACGGCGACTGCAACCGGCTTTATCTGACTATTCTGTCAATACTTGAGCACTATCCAAAGCCCGTCCTAGATGTCCTGATGAATTCCCTTTCCACGCACGACGTGGAACGCGCCATTACCGCGCTGGCCGGTGAACCGACCGCGGGAAACGGACGGGACTGGCAGGGCCAGCATAACCGGCTCAGTGACAGCCAGTACCAGCTTGGGAAAAATCTGTTGCGTGTGGCATCGGTCATTCAGTATACTCTGCCCGGCATTCCCTGTCTCTATTACGGGGATGAAGCGGGATTGTACGGTTATAAGGACCCGTTTAACCGCACCTGCTACCCATGGGGGCGGGAAGACACGGAGCTGCTGGAATTTTTCCGCTCTCTCGGGCGGTTGCGCGCGCAGTTCCCAGAGCTTTCCACCGCCGTTTTTCGCGCAGTTTCATTCACGCCCGAGACGGTATCCTATAGCCGGGAATGGGCACAAAATCGTCTGCTGATTGCGGTGAATCGCACAGAAAAATCAATTCCAATTGCGCTCCCAGGCGGATTTGAGCAGGCGGCACCGGTCTTCGGCGATGTCAGCGGCGGGCGGCTCGCGCCTTTCGGGTACGCCGTTCTGGCATGCCGTATTTCGTAGCAATGATCAATAGCAACAAGGCACTCAGCCGCCGTATGGTTCGCTGTGTGCCTTGTTTTTTATTTTTCCCAGTAAAAGGAATTCCAAACCCTTCAAATTTTGCTGATGATTTTCTCTTATGCGGCTACAATATAAACAGACGGATTTCTATTCTATGAAATCCGTGCGGCATATACCGCACACTTGTAGAACTGCAAAAGGGGACTTTTTTATGCCGCTTGTCGAACTGCACAATCTCACCAAAATTTATAACTCCGGCGAAAACGAAGTGCGCGCGCTTTCCGATGTCTCCCTCTCGATCAACGAGGGAGAATTTGTTGCAATCATCGGACAGTCCGGTTCCGGAAAGTCGACGCTGATGAATATGCTGGGCTGTCTTGACCTGCCCGATTCCGGAGAATATTTGCTGGAAGGCGAAAACGTTGCAAATATCACGGAAGAAACTTTAGCGCACATCCGCAACCGCCGCATTGGTTTTATTTTTCAGGGATTCAATTTGATTTCCAGCCTGAACGCACTCGAAAATGTGGAGCTGCCGCTGATGTATCGGGGTATGCGCACAAAGGAACGGTTTGAGCTGGCGTTTTCAGCGCTCAGCCGTGTAGGAATCGCCAACCGCATCCGGCACCTCCCTTCCGAGCTTTCGGGCGGGCAGCAGCAGCGGGTTGCCATTGCGCGGGCAATTGCTGCAAAGCCGCCAATTCTTTTGGCGGACGAACCGACCGGCAACCTTGATTCGGCATCCGGTTCAGAGGTGATGTCGATTTTACAGGACCTGCACGAGGAGGGCAAGACGATCATTCTGATTACGCACGACAATGCGATTGCCTCGATGGCAAACCGGATGATTCGCATCGTTGACGGCTGTATCGTGGAAGATACCGCATCTTGACAAAACAAAAGCCCCGCGGCGAATGCCGCGGGGCTTTTTCATGCAATTATTCTTATTCTGCGTCGTAGAGTTTGGACATACGGAGCAGATGGTTGTATTTGTCGGCAGCAGACTTGGTTGCGGAAGCAAACAGCTGCTCTGCACGCTCGGGATTCTGTCTTTCCAGCGAGCTGTAACGAACTTCGTTCTCGATGAAGGACTTGTACTCCGCGTTCGGAGCCTTGGAGTCCATCTGGAACGGATTGACACCTTCGGCAGCTTTGCGGGGATCGAAGCGGAAGTTGTGCCAGTAACCGGACTCGACAGCTCTCTTGATTTCGGTCTGAGCAATGCCCATGCCGCCCTTGATGCCGTGGTTGATGCAGGGCGCGTAAGCGATGATGATGGACGGGCCATGATAGCTTTCCGCCTCAACAAACGCCTTGATGCACTGGTTGTAATCAGCGCCCATGGCAACCTGCGCCACATAGACATAGCCGTAGCTCATCGCAATCGCGGCGAGATCCTTCTGCTTGATTTCCTTACCGGCAGCCGCGAACTGTGCAATTGCACCGGTCGGGGTTGCTTTGGAGGACTGGCCGCCTGTATTGGAGTAAACCTCGGTGTTGAAGACCAGAATGTTGATATCTTCGCCGGACGCAATCACATGGTCCAGACCGCCGAAGCCGATATCAAATGCCCAGCCGTCGCCGCCGAATACCCAGTTGGACTTCTTGGCAAGGAATTCTTTATCCTTCAGGATTGCCTTGCAGGTCGGGCAGTCAATGCCTTCCAGCGCGGAAACTAGGTTCTTCGTGGCGATCGCATTGGCTGCGCCGTCATCAACAGAGGACAGGTATGCTTCGCAAGCCGCTTTTACTGCCTCGGTTGCCTTTTCATCCTTGGCAGCCTCAAGCACCTTGGCAACCAGCTGCTGGCGCAGAGTGGACTGAGCCAGATACATGCCGTAGCCGTATTCCGCGTTGTCCTCGAACAAGGAGTTCGCCCAAGCCGGGCCGCGTCCTTCCTTGTTAACAGTGTACGGAGTGGACGGAGCGGAACCGCCCCAGATGGAAGAACATCCGGTTGCGTTCGCGATATACATTCTGTCGCCGAACAGCTGGGTAGCAAGCTTGGCATACGGAGTTTCGCCGCATCCTGCGCAGGCGCCGGAATATTCGAGCAGCGGCTGTTTAAACTGGCTGCCCTTAACGGTATTTTCTTTGAATTTTTCTGCAACTTCCGGCTTTACAGGAAGAGCGTGGCCATAAGCGGCAACTTCTGCCTGCTCAAGCTGGCTGTCGAGTTTCTGCATAACCAGCGCCTTGTTGCCCTTCTTGCCGGGGCAGACGTTTGCGCAGGAGCCGCAGCCTGTGCAGTCCAGAACGGAAACAGTCATGGCAAATTTGTAGCCGGGCATTCCGGTCATCGGAACGGTCTTGGTGCCGGCAGGAGCGTTGGCAGCTTCCTCTTCGGTCATAACAGCCGGACGGATGACTGCGTGCGGGCAGACATAGGAGCAGAAGTTGCACTGGATGCAGTTATCAGGAACCCAGCAGGGAACATCCACAGCAATACCGCGTTTTTCATAAGCAGCAGAGCCCTGCGGGAAAGTTCCATCCTCGCGGCCGTCGAATGTGGAAACCGGCAGCTTGTCGCCGCGCTGTGCATTCGCGGGGATCAGGATATCGTTTACGAAGTCTACCAGATCTTTGCGGTTTCCGGTAGCCTTAACAGTTGTATCAGTGTCGGAAGCATTCTTCCAATCAGCAGGTACTTCCACCTTGACAACGGATTTTGCGCCCTCTTCGATGGCGTCATGGTTCATCTTGACAATCTTTTCGCCCTTTTTGCCGTAGGACTTGGTCGCAGCGTCTTTCATATACTGGATTGCATCCGCTTCCGGAATGATCTTCGCCAGCTTGAAGAACGCGGACTGAAGCACCGTGTTGATGCGGGTGCCGAGTCCCAGTTTGCGGCCGATGTCGATACCGTCAATGGTGTAGAACTGAATGTTGTGCGCAGCGATAAATCTCTTTACCTTGCCGGGAATGTGCTCATTGAGCTCTTCACCGCTCCACGGGCAGTTCAGCAGGAAGATACCGCCGTCCACAAGATCTTCCACCATGTCATATTTATCAATGTAGGAAGGATTGTGGCAAGCAACGAAGTTTGCATTGTTGATCAGATAGGTGGAGTGGATGGGGGTATGTCCGAAGCGCAGATGCGAAACGGTTACACCGCCGGATTTCTTGGAGTCATATGCAAAATAAGCCTGTGCATACATATCGGTATGGTCGCCGATAATCTTGATGGAGTTCTTGTTAGCGCCGACCGTACCGTCGGAGCCGAGACCCCAGAACTTACAGGCAGTGGTTCCCTCAGGGGCAGTGTTGGGGTTCTTTTTGGTTTCGAGAGACAGGTTGGTCACATCGTCTTCGATACCAATGGTGAACTCCGGCTTGCCGTTCTGAGCAGCATTATCATAAACAGCAATGATCTGGTCAGGGGTGGTGTCTTTGGAGCCAAGGCCGTAACGTCCGCGATGCACAGGAGTCTCAGCAAACTGAGTGCCTTTGAGTGCCACGACAACATCCAGATAAAGCGGCTCGCCCAAAGAGCCCGGCTCCTTGGTTCTGTCAAGAACAGAAATCGTCTTAACAGTAGCAGGAATCGCCGCCACAAGACGGTCAGCAGCAAACGGACGATAGAGGCGGACTTTAATCAGGCCGGTCTTTCTGCCGTTTTTATTCAGGAAGTCGATCGTCTCATCAATGGTTTCGCAGACAGAGCCCATTGCGATGATGACATTGTCAGCATCGGGAGCGCCGTAATAGTTGAAAAGGCCGTAGTTTGTGCCGATTTTGGCATTCACCTTTGCCATATACTCTTCAACGATTTCAGGGATCGCATTGTAGTATTTATTGCAGGCTTCACGCGCCTGGAAGAAGATATCCGGGTTCTGAGCGGTACCGCGCAGAACAGGATGCTCAGGATTCAGAGCGTTTCTGCGGAACGCGTCAATCGCGTCACGGTCAACCATCTCGTCGAGATCTTTGTAATCCCAAACCTGGATTTTCTGGAGTTCATGGGAGGTACGGAATCCGTCGAAGAAATTGAGGAACGGAACATGGCCTTTAATTGCTGCGCAGTGAGCAACCGGAGTCAAATCCATGACTTCCTGAACGCTGCTTTCGCAAAGCATCGCAAAGCCGGTCTGGCGGCACGCATAAATGTCGGAATGGTCGCCGAAAATGTTAAGCGCATGGGAAGCAACACAGCGGGCAGAAACGTTGATGACGCCCGGAAGCAGCTCACCTGCCATTTTATACATGTTCGGAATCATCAGCAGAAGACCCTGCGAAGCGGTGTAGGTGGTGGTCAGCGCACCAGCGGCCAGTGAACCGTGGACCGTTCCCGCGGCTCCGGCCTCGGACTGCATCTCAACGATTTTCACTTTCTGCCCAAAGATGTTTTCACGTCCCTGAGTAGCCCACTCGTCGGTGACTTCCGCCATTACCGACGACGGAGTAATCGGATAGATCGCTGCCAGGTCGGTGTATGCATAAGATACATGCGCCGCGGCGTTGTTACCATCCATGGTTTTCATTTTTCTTGCCATGTTTTATCTTCCTCCTAATGTAAATTAGTACTATTAATAAACTAGTACAGCGTTGCGAACCGGTCCCGCATAGCAGGCCGACCCATCTTTGTTAATTTTAACATCTTTCTTTACCATTGTAAATAACGACAAGGCGAAAAGTGTGTACAAAATGTAATTTTTCACCGAATTCTCTGTAATAAATAGAGCAAAATTGACAGCGACAATAAAAACGATTATATTAAAATCAATATCGTTTAAGTGACCTGACGATTTGGAGGAATGAATAAATGGACCCCTACCCCAGTATGATTGCCGTTCTGTCTGTGATTATTCTGAACGCTTTAATTACCGCGGGACGAACCGCTTTGACCATGCTCGGAGACAGTGCCGTCAAAAAAATGGCTTCTTCCGGCAGCCCGAAGGAACGGGCGGTGGCGCGGATGCTCGAGAAGCCGACGGCTTTGCTGGAAGGCTGCAAACTGGCGGGTTTTACTTCTACCGTGGTGGCGTCTCTTCTGGCGTGGCGCCTGCTTTCGCTTGTGCTGCCCGTTCGTGTCGGCCAGCTGACCAACGGCAGCCAGCTGCAGCGGGCCGGCGGTGCGGGGCTGATTCTTCTCGCGATTTTGCTTATCGTTATGGTGCTCGACATTTTCTGTCTGCTGCTTCCCTATCGCATTGCCTGCCGCTATCCCCAGCCGGTGGCGTTCGCCCTCGCGAACTTCTGCCGCGCCGCTGCTTTTCTGTTTCGCCCGTTCGTGGCATGCAACAGCGCGGCGGCCAAAACGCTTTCGCATCTGATTGGCATCCGCGGAGAGGATGAGCCGGAGCAGGCAACCGAAGAGGAAATCCGCATGATGGTGGATGTGGGCAGCGAAAAGGGCGAAATTGAGCAGAGCGAAAAGGATATGATCAACAATATCTTTGAGTTTGACGACCGCAATGTTTCCGAGGTGATGACGCACCGCACCGATATGACGGCGGTTCCGGTTTCCGCTTCGCTGGATGAACTTATGACTATCGCGATCGAGTCCGGATATTCGCGTATTCCCGTTTATGAGGATGATATCGACGATATCGCAGGGATTCTTTATGTCAAGGATCTGCTTTCCCTGATTGGAAAACATGATCACGGGTTTGACGTTGGAAAGTATATGCGCAACGTGCTGTTTGTTCCTGAAAACATGAGCTGTGTGGACCTGTTTTCCCAGTTCCGCATTAAAAAAGTACAGGTGGCCATCGCTGTGGACGAATACGGCGGCACCGCCGGCATCGTTTCGATGGAAGACCTTGTGGAATCAATCGTGGGCAGTATCCAGGATGAATACGACCATGAAGAGGAAATGATCCTTAAACTGGGTGACAGCTGTTATGAACTGGATGGTGCGGTATCCATCGAAGAGGTCGAGCGGCTGTTTGACATTTCTCTGAGCGAAGATTCCGATTATGATACCATCGGCGGCCTGCTGACCGAAACGCTGGAACGGATTCCGCTGCCGGAGGAGCATCCGTCGGTTGAGCTGTCCGGCATACAGTTTACCATCCTGCTAGTGGAGGAGCGGCGCATTGCGCGTATCCGTGCCGAGCGGATGACAAGTAGCGACGTTTAGCTCCACCGCCCTTCTTCTGAAAAACGACATAACAAAAGCCCGTTCCGTAACCGGAACGGGCTTGCGTATTGTGTATCGTTGCCCCGCCGTATCGATGCTCTGCCATCTGTCAACCCCGTCTTTCGACAAAGGTGGGTACGCCCTCTCCTCGGGTTCATGATCCCTTCGTCCCTCGAAAGGGGAGGTCTTCAATCCGCCGCGGACGCCCGGGCTCCCAGAACACAGTTATCGGAGTATTATGGGCAAAGCTGTCGTGTACGGCAGGGAGTAACGCAATTTAGGGTTCCTCTTCGCCATCGACGAAATCAAAATCTTCTTCCAGACGTTCCATGAAAATTCCGGCTACCTGGTCAAATTCCGCCTCATCCTCAATGGCTTCCAAAAATTCTTCTTCTCCGTCAACAACCGACTTGAGAACTACAAGCTCGCCGTCGTCATCTGAATCTTCATCGGCGTCATTCGCCGCAACTAATGCAACGTAATGCTCCTCGCCCAGCTCAAGAGTATCAACAATTTCAAATTCGTGCTCATTTCCTTCGTCATCAACCAATGTGATCAGATCGGCTGCCATCTCGTTGTCTGCCATACTGTTGTTCTCCTTTATCCGAGCATTATGCCTGCTCATTCAGCAAAATCAATGGTACTGTCTCCTGATGTTAGTATTATCTTAATCCATCTTACTCAAAATGTCAATTGTAAAACAAGCTTGTATATATTTGCTATAATTATACTAAATTGTTCAATCATGGTATTGACTTTTTACAATTATCTGCGTAAAATGAAAGTACAGAAAGGGAATAATGAAAACAAACTTTTAGGAAAGGCGGTGGTTCCAATGTACGACGATTCACAAAGCGATTCCGTTGCATCAGGGAGCTCAGCGCCAGACGGAATGCATTAAGAGGATTCTTTTCATGGTTTTTCTGTTGCGGCGATATTCCTTCAAATGTATATGATCCATCAGGTACCCACTATATGTTTGTGAAAGGATTTTGTCAAAGTTTGTGCTAAAGGCAGCAAATTATACTCCAACTTGTATTTCCATTTTTCTGGATCATTTCCGCGGCAGAAGCCAAACGCAAAACGGGTTTACCGTTTATATCCTGACTGATCATCCGTTTGTATTGTGTTCTAAAACCTTTGCTTATGTAAAATCCAGTGTAAGCATTTTTGCAATGAATCGAACTCCTAAACTAAAATCCAAAGAAAAGAAGTTGATTTGAAACCAGCAAAATTGAGAACCACTTGGATAATGGACTTTTAAATGCATTTTCATGGTCGAAATAGACTATGAAAGCAATGAATCATCCTAATCATAATAAAAAACAAACCAAGCGGCACCGGTAATCACCGGTGCCGCTTTTCCATGTCCAAACCATTAAATTACTATGAATAACCCGCAGGGTCATTGATTTTATCGGGTTTTATGCTATAATAGCCGCATAAGCAAACGGCAAAGCCGTCTGCGGCGGTGATGCCGCGAAAATCGGTTTTCTTGTCCACTCCTTCGGGTTCGGGCAGGCAAATTCCGCTTTACCGAGGTTTCATCTGTGATTGCAATTGTATGGAGGTACATTATGAAAAAAATCGCCCTGCTTTTAAGTGCGCTTTTGGCGCTGTCCGTACTGTTTTACGGCTGCGGCAAAAAGAATGAGGCTTCTCCGGCTTCTTCTGATACGTCAGCGTCCGAATCCGCCCAAAGCATGCCGTCCACTGAATCCGAAATTGTCGGACATAATCTGAAAATCAACGAGGACGATATTAACCTGCTCCAGACGCAGGCGCCCGCCGCCGATTCGCAGATGGCAACCATCAAAACCAGCGCCGGCGACATTAAAATTGTTCTCTATCCGTCAGAGGCGCCAAAAGCTGTTGAAAACTGGGTTGCCCTTGCAAAAAAAGGGTACTATGACAACCAGAAGTTTTATGAGGTGCTTCCCAGCATCCGGATCAGCACAGGCGATCCCGAGGGAACCGGAAACAAGGGAGAAAGCAGCTTTGAGGGCGGAGAAAAGTTTGACGACGAATACAGCGTTAACCTTTGGCATTTTAACGGCGCTGTGGCAATGAATAACGGCGGCTCCGCAGGCCGTAACGACAGCCGTTTTTACGTGATACAGAACGGCTCCATCTCTGATGATCTGGCGGAAGAGATGCTCGACGCCGGTTTTCCGGAGAAAGTCGTTGACCAGTACCTGAAGGCAGGCGGCGTTCCTAATTATGATTTCAAGGACACCGTGTTTGCGCAGGTTGTCGAGGGGCTGGATATTGTTGAAAAGATTGCCTCGGCACCCCGGGATGACGCAAACAAGCCCAAAGAGGATGTCACCATTCTTTCCATTGAAATTGCCTGATATTATAGTCCCTGCCGGCCGCGTACAAATGCTTTGTACGCGGCTTTTTTGCGCCCTGCAAATCTTTTTGAAAGATGAATAAATCTGCGGCGGAGCGGTCAATGCTAAGATTGAAAAGAAATTGACAGGAGATTACAATGGAGCAGGGCAAACGAAAAAAATGGAGATCCTTTACGGTGGCGTTTTTACTGACCACCGCATTCCTTTCTTTGATCATGACCGGTGCGGTTATGGTTGTACAACCCTCTATGCCGCAAACCCATGACAAGGAAGAAACCCCGGAATATCACTATCGCCCGATGGCTCAGGATTCCCTTACTGTGCTGGTCATTGGCGTTAACGGCCAAAACACATCCAGCGACTTTTTGCTGCTTCGTTTTAATCCTCAATACGGACAGATTCCCCTCTCCCTGCTCCCGCCAGAAACAGCAGTCACTCTAAACGGGAGAGGCGTCACGCTGGCTCAGGCATACAGTTTTGGAGGAGGCTCTCAGGCGTCGGACGCGCTTTCACGTCGACTGGGTATCGTCATTGACCGCTATGCGTCTTTAAACCGGGATATGTTCATTGCTTTGGCTGAAAAAACCGGTACGGTAGTCTATACCCTTCCCTATGATGTGTCTTATACGCGGGATGGATTCGATGTAAATCTCGCGGCGGGCGAACGCCGTCTGGATGGGCAGGATGTCGCGGATTTATTCGGATACCCTGATTATAAAGACGGCGCTGCCGGGAAAAGTGAACTCCTCGGCGATCTTGTGGAAGCAATTATTAATCAGAATCTAAACACCGCAAGCGAAGACCTTTCCCCTGGGCTATTCCGGATGGCCATTAATTTAATTCGAACCGATATTACTTATACTGATTATGAATTGCGCAGGCAGGCGGCAGATTTTGTTTCAAAGCTAAAGACACAGGCTGCCGGGAACCTCCCCTTGTCGGGAAGTGTGCTGGAAAGCGGCGCATTTGAACTTTCCGAGGAATATGTAAACACCGTGCGGCAGTATTTCCAAGTAATTTCATAATTGCTATTTGTTATCACAGATTCGAAAGAATCTTTGTCCCAGATTCTTTCGAAACCCCTATTGACAACTTGGCATATTTGTGTTAGACTAAAACCCGTCGCTATGAGAGAGATGCAAATTTGCTGGTGTAGCTCAGTTGGTAGAGCAGCTGATTTGTAATCAGCAGGTCGGGGGTTCAAGTCCGTCCACCAGCTCCAACCAACTTCTTTTTTGAAGGCATCCTGTTTAGCGGCGCAACTGAATATGGGAGGGTTCCCGAGTGGCCAAAGGGGGCAGACTGTAAATCTGTTGTCAGTGACTTCGATGGTTCGAATCCATCTCCTCCCACCAAAACATATCATGCAATGCGAGTGATCGCATTGCATGATAGTCGTATATAAAATGGCAGGGCATTGGGCTAAGAATGCCCCACCGTTTCATATAAACTCACACATACTTGCACGCTCCAAAATAATGGAATACCACGAGCTTGTCCGTTGGTATCGGACAGACCGCCTAAAGCGTAACCAGCGAATTGGTTGTCATCGCAGTTCAAAGGCACCACACCCTTGATTTTCGCTAACTGCCTGCTACGGATGGCCTAAGCCGTTCCCAATCGCTTTGTGCGCGTGATACAGAGCATTGTTGTGTAGACAATACTCGCCGTGTGTCATCACATATAAGGTGCGTTCCTGCCCCATCTCAGCGGCGTATTTCATGAAAGCGTCATGGCAGATTCACCAACTAGATGAATTGCTCTGGATTCATGTATCTAACCTCGTGTGTGACATAAGTTGTCAAGGAGTGCCGCTCGAAGTGGGTACTTGCATGTATGTGAAAACGCCCGATCGACGTTAACACCAAAAAAGAGAGCTTCCAGATGTTACCTTTCATCGAAACATCTAAAAGCCCTTGAAAAAATGTATCTTAACCATGATAAAATATCATGGAAAGAACCTCTCATAAGTCTTATGGATGTTGGTGTAAACATCTTTTAAGGCGCATGCATACCGGTTGTTTGCAGCAATCGGTATGCTGTGGGAGTTTTTTTGCTGTCATGATATAACTCCATAGGAATATTATACCATGCTATTCCAAAA
>CAUQLV010000030.1:0-32113 GCA_963519235.1 uncultured Oscillospiraceae bacterium | reverse complement strand
CCTTTTCGTCATCCTCCGGATTGACCGGCGGGCCGATCATCAGATTCACCAGCTGACGCTCGCGGATGCGCAGCACCCCGACCGTCGTGTCATCCCCGGGCTTGCCCATATATAGATCATGACAGGCGTCGCTGACCAGTGATGCGACTGTTTTTGCCGACAGGTCGGGCCGGTAGCGCTCTTCCACATACTCAATCACATTCGGCCTTTCCCAGCCGAAGTTGAGCGACTGTCCGACGCCGGCGTGGATTACGCCGTCGCTCATCATCAGGAACAGATCTCCCAGATGGATTTGAAACCGGGATTCAAAGATTTTTTTACCGGAGATGATTTTTTCAAATTTCGGATAATCATAGTTTTTTCCGTCACGCAACAGGATGACATCCGGATTATCATACTGGATAAGGTAGACGTCCTTGTTGTGGTAAACTTTAACGATGGTAAAGGTGGAGTAAGCGACCTGGCGGACAGAGCAGACCGGCAGGGTCTGCGCAATGGTCGTGACACACTCCTCAATCGGCATATCGGAATCCATCATCGTGGCAATGATCTGGGCCGTCAGCGTGGAAAGGATATTTGCCTTGACACCACTGCCAAGACCGTCCGCAAGAACCATTGTAAAATCGCCTTCCGGCGTTCGGTTTTTTACCATAACCCGGTCTCCGCACAGCTCTTCCCCCGTCTTATTGAGGCTGACGTAGCCGTTTTCCATAAACAATCGGTCCATCATTCATCCTCCGAGAGCACCGTGTTCTTGATCTTTGAAAGCGCTATTTTCGTTTCCGCAGTCGTTTCACCGAGCAGGGAGGCTATTTCCTGCACAATGCGCATCTGTTTTTCAATCACCTTGTCGGTGATTTCAATCGTCTGCGCACGGGTTTCCCGATATTTTTCACGGTGCTTTTGCTCGCCTGTGATATCCTTAATAATTCCAAACAAGAGGTTATGTTCTGCGTCCAAAACGACTGTCAGTTCAATATATTTGTTATATTCCGTCAAATACAGCTTTTTATCGATGATATCGTTGCCGGAGTCCAGCACATTCTGAAAGTCCGTGGGGTCCATCAGGTCGACGATCATCGAGCCCACCATTGTCTGCGCGCTGACATTGAACAGATGGCAGGCAGGCATATTCATGCGCTGGATGCACAGCTTGTCGTCCAGAACAAAAATCGCGTTCGGGCTGACATTGAACACATTGTCGGAGAAGGATTCCGCCTTTTCCAGCAGAAACGGCAGGCACATGGTGATATCCGCCTTGCCGTTATAAACCGCTTTCGCCTTCTCCCGACAGCTCGGGTAGCCGCAGCTGCCGCAGTTCAGCTCATGCTCCGGCTTTGTTTTGCCCATCTTTGCGAGAATTTCCGTAATAGCGCTCTCGGGGGGCTGTACCTCGTGCACGAATTCATTGGGGATGGTGCGCAGCAAGCCAAATTGAGCCTCAACGACAAAATCCGGCTTCCTGCGTTCATCCGGCTGGGCGTAGCTGTCCACCCGCACATGGCTGCGCAGAAAATTTTCCTGATAGGCTTTGGTGGACGGCCCGTTGATGCAGCTGCCGGTGCAGGCGTTCATCTCCACAAAGTAACCCTTCAGCCCGCCGCGCTGGATCTCCTCAATCGCAAGGATGCAGTTTTCCACCCCGTCCACCGCGAGATAGTTCCAGCCGGTGTTCTCGGTGTGCATGCATTTGATGATGCCGCCGACACGCGGGAAAAAGCGGGACGCGCGCCCCTCTTGCTCCGCAACAGCTTCCTGTTCCAGAACAAGTTCGCGCTGATTGAGCCATTGTTCCAGCTCGTCAAACGTCAGCGCACAGTCCACAAAGCCCGGAACCTTCTCTATCTCCTTCTTTTTGGAGATACACGGCCCGATGAACACGACATAGGCGTCCGGATATTCCTGTTTGATCAGCCGGGCGCTCGCCATCATCGGCGAAAGAACCGGGGCAATATATTGGATTGCGGCCGGGTAGTATTTTTGAATCAGCGTGACAACGGTGCTGCAGCAGGACGAGATAATGACGTCCTGACTGTTTTCCCGAATCATCCGCTCATACTCGCTTTTAACAATGTATGCGCCCTCCGCGGTTTCGCGTACGGCGAAAAAGCCCAGCTCTTTCAGGCAGGCTTCCATCTTTTCAACACCCGAAACAGGAAACTCGCTGATAAAAGACGGAGCCAAAGTTGCAATGACCCTACGCCCGCTGCCGATCGCGCCGATCACTTCGGTCAGGTCGTTGCGCACCTTTTTTGCGTTCTGCGGGCAGGCCACAACACACCGCCCACAGAGAATACATTCCTCGTTGATGATTTTCGCCTGATTATCCGCAAAGCGGATGGACTTGACCGGACAGGCGCGAATGCATTTATGACAATTTTTACAATTTGCTTTTTTTAAGGATAAAATGTCCGTCATCAGTTTACCGCAGCTCCTTCAGAACTTTCTTATTGAACACATCTTCCGCATTGTCCCGGTTTAGACCGGTTACAAGCTGGCCGTCGATTTTGGCGGACACACCGTTTTGGCAGTATCCCAAACAGAACGAAGCATTCAGGCTGACCTTGTCTTCCAGATGATTTTGCGCAATTAAATCTTTAAATGCTTTGATGACATCGTAGGAGCCTTTGAGATGGCAGGAGCTCCCAATGCAGATATAGATTTCCATAGCGTTTCCCCCGTTCAGTCATTTGGATGGAAGTTCTGTGCAAGTTATCCAAAATACCAGAACATCCAATCGCACATATTAACAGGATACTACAAAAAGAATGCTTTTTCAATGCCGCCAGACTGCGTACCATAAGCAGTCTGGATTTATGTATCATCGTCTGATTTCTATTTTATCATGTTGTTAATATTTTGACAACCAGGAATCTGTTTTTTCCACCGCCAATATTTTAACCTTGTTGCAGCGCCTCATTTGAGCAGACTGCGCCTTGCTTTATAATCGGGCATTACTTTCGCCATTGCCGCGTGAAATTCCTTTTGATGGTTCGGATACAGAAAATGCATATACTCATGCATGACCACATATTCCACCGCTGCCAGCGGCTTTTCAAAAAGCTGCTGATTGAGCGTGATACGGTGTTTTGCCGGATAGCACACGCCCCACCGCGTTTTCATCCAGCGCACGCGCAGCTCCGGCTTTTCCCCTATTTTTGCGGCAAATATCGGATAAACCCGATTGCTGACCTCGGCAAACAGCTCGAAGCATTCCTGATTGGAATACGCATCCCTTGGAACCGCCGTTCGGCTGAGAAGCCGTTCCTGCGCGGCTGCAAGCCACTTTGCTTTTGATTCTACAAACCGGTCAATTTCCGAAACCGGAACCCGCTTTGACGCTGATACCCACACGGTTCCATCCTCATGCACCCGCATGTTCAGGTTTTTTACCTTTTTATAAGTGAGCTGGTAGCTGATATTTCCAGTTGTCCTTATCATATGAAACACCCCCAACGCCGCTTTTTATCATAACAGTCCTGCAAAGAGTTGTCCAGACTTCCAATCATCCGGCAATGTGTTGGCGCAGATTTTTATAATCCTTAATGACTTTTACCGGCCGACATGTTATGATGAGAAAAAAGGAGTGATTTCATGGCTATGGGTGGAATATTTCTATTTGGAATTCTCATTTTGGCTGCGGTTGTGGTCGTGGGCGCCGTATTGCTGATTAACAGAAAATAGTGCTATTCGTCTATTTGAATAGTACAATCCAAAAGAGGTGATCATTATGGATCTGACATTACTGCATGAAAATCATCGAATCTTTTCCATTGGCGAAGACGGGCGGATCGTAGCGGAGATCACCTTCCCGACCGTTTTTGAGAACGTGGTTGACATTGACCACACCTTTGTAGACCCTTCTCTGCGCGGGCAGGGTGTGGCAGATTTGCTGATGAGAGCCGCTGTCGCGGATATCCGGGCGAAAGGTCTGAGAACAAGAACCTCCTGCCCATATGCTGAAAAATGGTTTTTAAAGCATCAAGAATATTCTGACCTGCTGAATAAATGACCTTGCTGCCCTGCACCGGCCGATCATGTTTCTGAATAACAAACCAAGGAATTCGGCATATGGTATGATGAGGTGAATGTTATGTCGCAGCTGAAATACCTGTCTGGAGAAAAAATTGCCTATCTAGCCGCAACAGCCGCTGTCGCGATTTCCGAAGAACTTGACATAAATGATCTCAATATTTTAAGTAACTTCTTCAACGCGGTCGGTGACAGTCTCGGCGTCATCGCGGCCCAGCAGGCCGCATGTGCGGCAGACAGCCCCCCGGATATTGCGTTTGGGCGGTAAGCGGGCTTTACCCTCTAACCCAATGCTTAAAGCTGAAGCGCCGGTGCATAAATGCACCGGCGCTTATTTAAAATACAGGGCAAGGGCATGTATCCCTGTTTCCTGTATTCGGACATTAGAACAGTGGCTGTATCTGGCGATGCTGCAAAGCTGCTTGCAAAGTCGGCTCAAGCTGGTCAAATTGAGCAACCATCGAAGTCGGCTTTCGCATCGGGTCATCTTGGTGCATCGGCACAAAATAAACATTTTTAGCATTCAGCAGGGTTCCTATATTGCGAGCTGAAGCTCCGAGGGCATCGTTCGTGGAAATTGCTAAGACCAGAGGATTCCCGTTGCGCAGTGTCGATTTGGCTGCCATTGTGACAGCGGAATCATTGATCCCGTTTGCCAGCTTCCCCAGCGTATTTCCGGTACATGGCACAATTGCCATCGCGTCCAGAAGATTTTTTGGCCCAATAGGCTCCACTTCTTCAATTGTGCTCCAAATTTTTTTCCCGCAGATTTCTTCGATCTGCTTGATCCAGTCAGACGCTTTTCCAAAGCGGTTTTCCGATACGCAGGATATTGAAGAGAGAATCGGGGTGATCTCATAGGTATTAGCCAGTTGTTTTAGAACGGATATCACTTGTTCCCATGTGCAAAAGGAACCGGTCATCCCGAATCCGACTTGAATTTTTCTCACTACGCATCCCCTCTTTCACGCAAACAATTTCCAATTGCTTCCAATATATATTCCCCCGCTGAAATCGGCGATGTTTTTCCGGGCAGTGAAAGTGCCCAGATTGTTTTGACTCCCAGCTCGCCGGCTGCATCCAAATCAATTCCCCCTGGGCGTGAAGCCACATCAATTAATAATGCAGTATCGCGAATCAGGCTCAATTCGTCTCTGTTTAGAACCTTGGACGGAACGGTATTAAATACAATGTCCGCGTCAAGCAAAAAACGCTTCAACTCTCCAAATGGAACCGCCTCACAGCCTTCGGCCTGTATTTGGGCAAGATCGCTATATTTCCTTGCAGCCACAGCCACGCTCGCGCTCATTCCGTTCAAAATACGCATCAATGCTTTAGCGATGCGTCCGTGGCCGATAATTAAACAGCGAGAACCGAACAAAGCGATGGGCTGTTCCTCTACAGCAATTGCAACAGCCGCTTCTGCGGTGATAACCGCATTTTTAACGGCAAGCTCCTCCCTCTCCAAATAGTCAATAATGGAATGCCCGTACTTTGAGGCAAGCTTGTCGGCAGCGTCGACCTTTCCCGCAAAAATTACCGTTCCCGGCTTGATAGACTCAAAACAATGCTTCAGTGACAGCTTGCGACTAGAGAAGGGAGCGTTTATGTTGTGATCGTCTGCTGAGAGGGGCAGCGGCAATATCACGACATCACAGCGTGGCAACACAGTTTCCAGAGGTTCCTCACAGATCAATTCCCGAAGAAGCGTCGGATTCTCCTCCAGCAGCAGCGAATAGACCGTGTTGCCCTCTGCGGCAATACGGTTAGCAATATGCGCCTGCCGCAAGTCTCCGCCAATCACGGCATATGTTTTATATGGAACCATAATAATAACCCCCATAGGATTTTCTGACATCTTTTCAGATACCATATCCTATGAGGGCTGTTTATTTTGGGTGATTATTCACAGTTTGTCCTGATCAATTACCCTGATTTTATTTTTTTGCAGGTTCCCCTGTGTAACATCGATTATCTTCGTGACCTGAGGATGCGATTTTTGAATGATTTTTTGCTCCATCCGATTCCTTCGGCGCATTTTCGCGCGATATTTCCGAAGAACATACAATCTGAGAAGAAAAATTCCCGCAAAAGCCAACAGCAGTAATCTGCCACAGAAAACCGCCGCAATCGTCAAAATCCGCTGAAAATTCTTTTTCTGAGGCGGCGGGTCCGATGCTGCTTTTGCTTCCACAGGCGATCCCTGGATCAAAGTTTGTTCAAGCGGAAAGACCCCTACTATGGGTTCCATAAACGAATCGGCTTGATCCGGCGCATGCAGCGTAACTTCCTGCCCGGAAGCGCCCAGCGTACAGCTTAACTCCTGAAGGCTGACCGCATCGGGCAGCAGCACCTGCATCTGTGATTTGGGGGAAAAGGCGGCCTGCGGCGTATCAACGCGCGAGGTTACAAAATCCGCCGGAACCGCTACCCGTTTAAAATCATCAAATCCGTAATCCAGCAGCGCGGTGGAATCCTTGAACTCCGCGTCTACCGTTCCCGCAGCTTTCAGCACCACGGCGATCAGCGTTATACCGTTTCGCTCGGCCAAAGTTACAAGCGTTTTGCCCGCTTCCTCTGTCCATCCGGTCTTTCCGGCAAACGCACCCGGATAGGTGTCGTTGAGACAGAACATATACTGCCGGTTATTGAGCATCCGGGTATCCTTTTGCATATTGGTGGGTAGAATCTCGTAGTGCTGGGTTCCTGCCAGCTTTTGGAATTCCGGATAGGTTAAGCCCTCTTTTGCAAAAAGCGCAAGATCATAAGCGCTGGTGTAGTGATTGTCATCCGGCAGCCCGTTGGCATTGGTAAAGTGCGTATCATCTGCGCCGAGCTGAGCTGCCCGCTCATTCATCATCTTTGCAAAATTAGAAATATTTCCGGCTAAATGTATCGCGATGGCGTTCGCCGCATCGTTGGCCGACTCCACCATCATCGCGTATTCCAGCTGCTCAAATGTCAGCTGCTCCCCCTGCGTCAGGGCAATGTGTGTGGTGTTGCGAGGGACCGTCTTAACGCATTCGTCGTTAATAGTGACAATATCTTTCGGATTTCCCCGCTCCATAGCAAGCAGCAGGGTCATAAGCTTGGTTGTCGAAGCAGGATATTTTCTCGCGTGCATTTCTTTTCCATAAATGACTTGTCCGGTATCCGCGTCCATCAGCACTGCGGCCTCAGAATAAAGGGTTGGGGGAACAGGTGCTTCAGCCGCTGTTATGTAATTGGGGTATATCGTAAGGGCAAGCAGAGCTGCCAGAACACAAGCCGTCTTTTTCAGCATATCAAATCCTCTATCGTAAACAAAATATCTGTATTATTATAGCATAACATTTGTTAAATTTGTGAAAAAATTGTAAAAACCAGATAGAAAAAGGAACCCTTACGGGTTCCCCTCTATTTCCGCCGGTTCATGTTCATGGGCCTGCTGATTCATAATATGTTCGTGATAGGCTGCTAAAATACCTTCTTCCAACAGATGGCGCGCCCCAGTGGTAATCGGGTGGGCGATATCACGGAAAATCCCGTTTTCATCCCTTCTGCTGGGCATTGCAACAAACAGGCGCTCCGGACCTTCAATTACCTTGATATCGTGAACGGCAAATTCCCCATCAATGGTGAGCGAAACCAGTGCGCGCAGCCGTGTGTCCTGATAGGTACGTCGAATTTTAATATCGGTGATAGTCATTCTGCATTTCCTCCTAAATGTTTGTCAATGATAGTATTTGGCAAGCCAAGGAAAGTTATACAGCAACAGCTTGTCTACTTGAATTTTTCACAAAAACACCCTATACTGGATAAGATATAGTATCATTTCCAAATATCACCATGAAATCCGTTAACCTGTATACGAAAATTGTTCAGGTGGCGGGATTTTTTAATAGAGCTGCAGCACGGCAAAGTGTGTAAAGCGGCGATTTTAATTGAGTCCCAAAGTGCTTCTTCCGTCTTTTCAGTCTTCGCATGGAAGAAGCCATATTTGATTTTTTGCCGAAGCGAAGCGGCAGAATGGAGCTTGCAATGTTCGATGGGAAACAGCTGAAAAATGCGAAACAGATTCATTTTATCGGGGTTGGTGGGTCGGGAATGTATCCGCTCGTTCAGATTTTAAGCAGCAAAGGCTACCGCATTTCCGGGAGCGACAACAATGAAACCGATACCCTCGCGCTTGAGCGCAAGATGGGTGTGGAAGTATTTCTGGGGCAGCGCGCCGAAAATATCCGCGGCGCCGATTTTATCGTTTACACCGCCGCAATTATGAGTGACAATCCTGAGCTTTGCGCCGCAAAGGCAAGCGGCATCCCCACAATAGAACGTGCGGAATTGCTGGGCTATCTCACCTCGCAGTATGAGAACTGCATCTGTGTCTGCGGCACCCACGGCAAAACTACAACCACTTCCATGATTACACAGATTCTGGTCGGCGCCGGTCTGGACCCGACGGCTGTTATCGGCGGAAAGCTTCCGTTGATTCACGGAAGCGGCTGTGAAGGCAAAAGCGATATCATGGTCTGCGAAGCCTGCGAGTTCAACGATCACTTTTTGCAGCTTTTCCCCGATGTTGCCGTCATTTTGAATGTGGATGCCGACCATCTGGATTATTTTGGAACAATCGAGAATGTCATCCGTTCTTTCCACCGGTTTGCGGCCCTGGCACAGAAAGCCGTTCTGTTTAACGGAGACGACGCGAATACCGTCAAGGCAGTGGAGGGGATCTCTGGAAAAGAACTGCTGTCGTTCGGCTGGTCGGATCATTGCGACTACTACCCCGCCGAAATTGTGCATGAAGGCGCGGAGTCCTCTTTTGACCTGTATGCAGGCAAAAACAAGGTGGGACGGTTTACGATTCATGTCCCCGGACGGCATAACATTCTCAATGCCGCCGCGGCCATCGCCGCCGCGCTTTACGTTGGAACCCCTGTTGAAGCAATTAAAGAGCAGCTTGCCGGGTTTCGCGGCGCGGCACGCAGGTTTGAAGTTCTGGGAAAGGTGCGGGGCGTCACGATCGCGGACGACTATGCCCACCATCCCGCGGAAATTGCCGTTACGCTGAAAGCCGCCAAGGAGCTGCACTTTAATCAGGTATGGGCGGTATTTCAGCCATTTACCTATTCTCGCACAAAGCTTCTGATGGATGATTTTGCGAAAGCGCTGTCACTCGCTGACAAAGTCGTGATGTCTGAAATTATGGGGAGCCGGGAGAAAAATACGGATGGCGTCTACACCAGCCAGCTTGCCGAAAAAATTCCCGGTTCAGTCTGGTTCCCGGAATTTGAAGAAATTTCTGATTATGTGATGGCACATGCCGGACCCGGAGACTTAGTCATCACACTGGGCTGCGGCGATGTCAACAAATGTGCTAAAATGATGCTGAATAGATAGAACTTATAATAAGCCCTCTGGTGTCACGGCAAAAGCAGAAGAACCACTCCGGTTTTCGGGGTGGTTCTTCTGCTTTTGCTGATAGTCAAAACGGCGCAGCGCAGCATATACCTGCATGGAAGGAGGTGTTTGGCAAATGCCAGTTCAAAACGTCATCGTAAGGAACAATACGCTGGAAGACACCATGTATTACCGGGAAACAGCGGTTTTAAGCTATAAAATCAATTGTCCGCTCTTTCTTTCGCCCGTATTTCAGGGGGCCGCGCTCAGAATCAGTTTATTTTATCGGGCTAACGCGCTCGCTTTTGAGCATTACTGCCGCACCACGCTTTACCGCATGGCCGTAGAGCAGTACAGGGAATCCATGGAGCATGATTACCCGGTAAGAGAATTTCAGGCGGAGCAGAACTATACCGTCACCTACCGCCAGAACTGCACGCTCAGCCTTTATTATGACCGGTATGAATATACCGGAGGAGCACACGGCAATACGGTAAGACGCTCGGATACCTGGAACCTGCAAACCGGGCGCAGGCTTTCGCTTTCACAATTGTTCCCCGGAAACGCCAACTATCGAACATATCTGATTAGAACTATCCAAAAACAAATTGCTGACCAGATTAAAGCCGGTGACAATCCATATTTCGAGGATTATGAGAAAAATGTATCCAACAGTTTTAACCAAAGCAACTTTTATTTGAAACCTGAAGGTTTGGTGATTTACTTCCAGCTTTATGAAATCGCACCCTACGCTGCGGGAATCCGTGAATTTGTCATTCCGTATTCGCCGAGAGGGCCTCGCCGCCCGATGTGCGGCAGGGCCCGCTGAACAGGCCGGGGCTTTCCGAAAAGCCAGAGAAACAAAGCGAGAAATCCGTGCAAAATCCCCCTTGCCCGCAAAGCGGGCTAGGGGGATTTTCGTTAGAAGCCGAACAATAAAATTTTGAAAGCAGACGTTTCGCAGTAAAAGATCAGAAGCAGCGCTCATAAGAATAGAAGAGAAACTGGATTGCAGGAGGTTCTTCATGAAAAAACTGATTTTTATTTTTTTCGCCTCCATTCTACTGGCGGGCTGCTCTGCGAAAGAAAAATATACGGTTTTTTCCGAAACATTGCAAAAGGCCTTCGGCCATAACTCTATGGCTGAGCAGGCTGTGACACCCTTTGCGGAATTCACGCCACGCGAGACCATCGAACAATTTCTGGACCTGCAATATCAGGCATATACCAGCCTGAAAAAAGCCGATTACAGCCGCCTGATGGATATGAGCCAAATCCAGAATCGCAACGAAGCGGCATGGCTGGATATGCTCACACTGCGCAGAAAACTGATCGCTCAAAATCGGTTCTGCTATGTGGAAACCCGCCATTTTTCGTATACCATCCGTTTTGACCGGAATGCGGCTGATGAACGTATGGAGTTTTGGGGGAACGAAGAATTTGTGGATGGCGCGGAAACGGTTATTCACTTTACAATCACCGGGGAAAAAGGACGCGCTTATCCGCCTTTTTTTGCAATAAATGCCCAGCACACGATGAAGCTCAAACAAACAAGCGGCGGATGGGTCATTACTTTCCATTATTACCCGGGGTCGGAACGAAAATTCGGCCGGGACTCCCTGCTGGAACCGCCGTCGAAACAGCAATTGCTGAAATGCCTGCAAAACGAGTTCCGCAAAGAAACGGTTCCCTATGAAGCCCGGCAGTCAGCCCCTCCCACCGGTTCCATTCCCTATAACGGCAGACAGGCAATCCGCTACGCAAAAGCTTACACAGAAACGCCGAACCCCGCCTTTTACCGAATCAGCGACTGGATGGGGAACTGTTCCAACTTTACATCGCAGTGCATCTGGTATGGCTTCAGCGAAGGCGAACAGGACGCGGCTGAGCGGCGAGCCGTTATCACGACCGGGGAATGGTTCGCAGGGTCGGGAGGCGGTTCCCCCGCGTGGGAAAATGTGGGGCATTTCTGGGAATATGCGTCTATGGAGAACGAGCACGGGCTGAAAGGCGAGGTTGTGGACACGATTTTACAGCTAAATCCCGGAGGTCTGATTCAAGTTTGCGCAAAAGGTGATTCCGACGGCGGATTTAACCACAGTCTCTTGCTTGTTGACCAGCCCACCCTGATGCTCGCACAGAATACACCCGACTGCTTTGTCTACTACGCCGACCTTGCAAATATGGAAATGCGATTTTTAAATCCAAAGTATCTGATAGAATAATAAAACGGGCGGAAGTTTTCCGCCCGTTTTTAGAAACTATCTATTTTTAGTAAATCTCGCTAGCGCTGAGAATTTTCACACCTTTTTCCTGAAGTGCACGGATTGCCGCGTCATTATCTTCCACGCGAAGAATCACAAATGCGGTTTTTTCCGCTTTGCTGACAAAAGCGTACATATACTCCACCGCAATATTCGCGTCCCTGAGAACTTCCAGCGCGGTGGCAAGCCCACCGGGGCGATCCTCCACCCCCACGCCGATCACATCGGTCTGCGAAACGGTGAACCCCTGTTCTTTCAGCACTGATTCCGCGCGCGAAGGATGGTTGACAATCAAGCGCAGAATGCCGAAATTCGTGGTATCAGCGATCGAAAGCGCACGAATGTCGATATCTTTTTTATAAAGTGCGTCGGTAATCTCCGCTAGCCTGCCCGGCTGGTTTTCCACAAAAACGGATAGCTGCTTAATGATCATTGCTCAACACCCATTCTGCCGGTATCCGGCTTTTATTTGCCACTTTATGGTTTTATTATATCATTTCAGGCAGCGTTTGTCGATAACGCGTTTTGCCTTTCCTTCGCTGCGTGCGATCGTTTTCGGGGAAACAAGATGCACCACAGCGGCGATTCCAAGCGTGGATTCGAGCGCGCCGCGGATTTCCTTTTCACGCTTTTCAATCAGACGGACCGCGTCAAAGGTCATGTTCTCATCCATTTCCACTTGTACATCAAGTGTATCCAGAGCACCCACACGATCCACAATCAGCTGGTAGTTTGGAGTGGTGCCGCTAAACTGGAGCAAGACGCTTTCCACCTGTGACGGGAACACATTGACGCCGCGGATAATCAGCATGTCGTCGGTCCGGCCTGCCGGTTTTGTCATCTTGATGAACGTGCGCCCGCAGGAACAGGGCTCGCGGGTGAGCATCGCAATATCGCGGGTGCGGTAGCGGATCAGCGGCAGTGCTTCCTTGGTGATGCAGGTAAAGACCAGTTCGCCCATGGTCCCTTCCGGGAGCACCTCGTCGGTATCAGGGTCGATGATCTCCGCAATAAAATGGTCTTCATTAATATGCATGCCGGATTGCTCCGAACATTCATAAGAAACGCCCGGCCCCATAATCTCCGAAAGGCCGTAAATGTCATAGGCTTTGATTGCCAGCATCCGCTCGATTTCCTGGCGCATATGCTCTGTCCATGGTTCGGCGCCGAAAATGCCCGCGCGCAGTTTGAGGGTTTTGGGGTCGATCCCCATTTCGCGCACCGTCTCCCCCATATACAGCGCATAGGACGGGGTACAACAGAGGATGTCCGAACCAAAATCCTGCATAATCTGAATCTGGCGTTTGGTGTTGCCGGTGGAAACCGGGATGACCGACGCGCCCAGTGCAGTCGCGCCCTGATGCAGGCCCAACCCGCCTGTAAACAGACCGTAGCCGTAGGAGATATGTACGAAGTCGTTTTTGGAGCCGCCCGCAGCCACCAACGCGCGCGCGGTAATCTCCGCCCAGACATCGAGGTCCTTCTGGGTGTAACCGACAACCGTCTGCTTGCCGGTTGTGCCGGAGGACGCATGAATCCGCACCACCTGATCCTGCGGCACCGCAAACAAGCTGTAAGGGTAGTTGTCTCTCAAATCCTGCTTATAGGTAAAAGGAAGCTTACTCAAATCGTCCACCGACCGGATATCCTCCGGCTTCAGCCCCAGCTTATCAAACTGATCGCGGTAAAACGGAACATTTTCATAGACATGTCGCACCGTTTTAATCAAACGGTAGGACTGGAGCGCGCGAAGTTCCCCAAGCGGGGCGCATTCTATTGGATCGCGGTATTGCGGCACAATGATCACTCCTGTAAATTTATTTAGAAAATGCGTGGCGACCAAGCTCGAAAGCCTTTTGATTCAATTCGAGGAACTTGGCGGGAACTGTCTTTTCAATCGTCTGCTGCCACAGTTCATCCGGAAAATCAAGCAGAGCGGACAGCACACCGATGAGCACCACATTAACCGCCTTTGCGCTGCCGGCCTCATGCGCCAGCGCCAGCGCGTCCAGCGCCGTTACCTGAAGACCCTTTTCTTTTATTTTTTCCAGAATGTCTGACGGATATTCCATTGCGCCGGTAATGACCGGCATCGGAGAAATCTGCTGGTCATTGACGATCAGCCTGCCGCCCTTTTTGAGGTAGGACAGCCATCTTGCAGCCTCCAGTTTTTCAAAAGAGACGATTGCGTCCGCCTCCCCTTCCGTAATCACCGGGGAATACACCTTATCGCCGTAGGTAACATAGGTGACAACCGAGCCGCCGCGCTGCGCCATCCCGTGCACTTCCGAGACTTTAACATCGAAACCCTGTGCCATCAGCACATTTCCCATCAGCTTGGAAGCCAGCAGGGAGCCCTGCCCGCCTACGCCCACAATCATTATCTTTTTCACGCTCATTTTGCCGCCTCCTCAGCGGATTGGATTGCTCCGAAACCGCACATCTTTTTGCAAAGGTCACAGCCCACGCACAGTGTATCGTCGATCATGATTTTCCCGCCGACGATGCTGATCGCGGGACAGCCGATCTTCATGCACATCTTGCAGCTTTTGCATTTATTCTGGTTAATTGTCAGCGCAGGCTTGTGCTTGACGCACTTTAACAGCGCGCAGGGGCGTCTCGTAATGATGACCGAAGGTTCATCCACTTCGAGTTCCTCCCGGATAGCCGCTTCAAGTTCTTTCAGCTCGTTGGGGTCGACCACGCGCACGCGTCTGACACCCGCCGCTTCGCAGATCTTTTCAATCGAAACCTGCGGCGTGGGCTGATTTTTCAGCGTCAGCCCGGTCGTCGGGTTCTGCTGGTGGCCGGTCATGCCGGTGATGGAGTTATCCAAAACAAGCACCGTGGAATTGCCGCGGTTATAGGTAATATCAATGAGTCCGGTGATACCGGAATGCATAAAGGTCGAGTCGCCGATGACCGCAACGGATTTGCGGGCGGAATCGCCGCCGCGCGCGAGATTGAACCCATGCAGGCCCGATACCGACGCGCCCATGCAGATGGTGGTATCTACCGCACCCAGCGGCGGCAGAGCGCCGAGCGTATAGCAGCCGATATCGCCGCTTACCATGACTTTCAGCTTGTTCAGCGTATAGAACAGTCCGCGATGAGGACAGCCCGGGCAAAGGACGGGCGGGCGTACGGGAACCGGTTCGCCGAACCCAACAGATTCCGGCGTTGATTGTCCCAAAGCAGCCGCGACTTTCCGCTGGGAAAGCTCGCCGAGCAGCCCAAACAGGGATTTTCCTTCCGTCTGGATTCCGTTCGCCTTGCAGTGGGTTTCAATGATGGGGTCTAGCTCCTCCACGACGTAGAGGGTCTCCACCTGCGAAGCAAACTGACGGATCAATTCCACCGGCAAGGGGTTCACCATACCGAGCTTGAGGACGCTCGCCTGCGGGAACGCCTCTTTCACATACTGATAACAGATGCCCGCCGTGACAAACCCAATCTTTTTGTCGCCGCTTTCGATGCGGTTCAGCCCCGTCGTTTCCGCAAGTGCCGCCAGCTTGCGCATACGTTCCTCAACAACCACATGGCGGCCGATCGCGTTGCCGGGCATCATGACATATTTCTTCGGGTCCTTCACATACGGCTTCACAGGGACTTCCACCCGTTCGCCGGTCTCCACAATGCTCTGGGAATGTGCCACGCGGGTGCAGGTACGCAGAATAACCGGCGTATCGTATTCTTCCGAAAGGGCATAGGCCGCTTTCACAAAATCCATGCATTCCTGAGAATCGGCGGGCTCCAGCATGGGCAGCTTTGATGCCACGGCATAATGGCGGGAATCCTGCTCATTCTGGGAGCTGTGCATGCCCTGGTCGTCCGCGACGCAGAGGATAAAACCGCCGCCAACTCCGGTATACGAAGCTGTAAACAGTGGGTCGGCCGCCACATTAAGACCAACGTGCTTCATTGCGCAAAACGAGCGCGCGCCGCCGATCGATGCGCCAAGCGCTACCTCGCAGGCAACCTTTTCATTCGGCGCCCATTCGGCGTAAACCTCGTTATAGAGGCTCACATATTCAGTAATCTCGGTGGACGGGGTTCCCGGATAACTGGAAACCACCCTGCATCCGGCTTCAAAAAGGCCTCTGGCAACCGCCTGGTTGCCCAACATCAACTGTTTCAATGTATCTTGCTCCTTATTATCAGATTAGTTGTCTCTTAAATCTACAACGCGCTTTGCTTTTCCCGCAAATCGCTCGATGGATTTCGGCTCTACCAGGGTCACTCTGGCGTCAATTCCAAGCACTGTGCGCAGCTTGGAACGGATCATGCAGGTCAGTTTTTCCAAATCGGAGTAACGCTCCAGCAAGGAAGCGTCCACAAGCTCCACTTTCACTTCCAGCGTATCCGTATACCCTTCATGCCGCACATACAGCATGTAATGCGGGCTGATCTGTTCGATTGGCATCAACACGCTTTCGATCTGGGACGGGAACACGTTCACGCCTTTGATTTTCAGCATGTCGTCGCTGCGGCCTTTGACTTTATCCATACGCGCCATTGTCCGCCCGCATGCACAGGGGGTTTTGACAATGCGGGTTAAATCCCGTGTGCGGTAGCGCAGCAGCGGGAACGCTTCCTTCGTCATCGTGGTAACGACCAGTTCCCCTGTTTCGCCCTCGTCTTTCGGGGCAAGCGTAATGGGGTCGACGATTTCCGCAAAGAAGTGGTCTTCCGCAATATGTAACCCGCACCGCAGCTCGCATTCACCGGAAACGCCCGGCCCCATCAGCTCGGACATCCCGTAGTTATCGGTCGCAAAAAGGCCCAGCCGATGTTCAATCTTCGCGCGCATTTCAGCGGTACAGCCCTCCGAACCAAATAAGCCGATTCGCAGCTTGAAATCGGAAAGATCGTAACCCATTTCATGCGCCAGTTCTCCGAGATAAAGCGCATAGGTGGGCGTTGCGATCAGCGTGGTAGTTCCAAAATCCTTCATTAGCATAATTTGTTTTTCGCTGTTCCCGCTGGAGGAAGGCACGACTGTGGCGCCGATGCGCTCCAGCCCGTAATGCAGACCGAGCGCCCCGGTAAACAACCCGTATCCGAAGCAAATCTGCGCGATGTCCTCGTCTGTCACGCCGGCGGCCGCGATAATCCGCGCCATCAGCTCCGACCACATGTCAAGGTCATTTCTCGTATAGCCCACCACAGTTGGTTTCCCGGTAGTCCCGGAAGACGCGTGGATGCGCACGACCTGTTTTTGCGGAACAGCAAACAGTCCAAACGGATAGTTGTCGCGCAAATCCGCCTTGGTCGTCGGCGGGATATACTGGATATCAGAAAGTGTCCGGAATTTGTCAGGGTCTACGCCGGCCGCGTTCAGGCGGTCATGATAAAATTTCACATGATCATAGCAGTATCGCACAACCCTTTTGAGACGTTCCAGCTGAAGAGCCTCCAGCTTTTCTCTCGGCATGGTTTCTATTTCGGGGTTATAGATCAATGCTTTCACTCCATTTCCTTTTCTGCGCACCGAAACGCACAACACTTTAACGCGTTTATCTGTTAAACCTATTCTTCTTATCATAACAAACCCAGCTCCCAAAATCAACCCCTTGGTCAGTTATTCTCAAATATCCGATCGGATTTTGAAAAAGGCCTTCCTGTTTTGTTAATCATCTGCTTGCCTTTTCTGCAAAACAGTCGATTTATTATCAAGAAGGGGTTGATTAGTTTGGATCTTTCTTCGATTGGTTCCGCCAGCATCGGTATGCATCTTGCACAGGCGCAGCAGTCGGTATCCGTTTCCATGCTAAAGAAAGTAATGGACACTACGACAGCGCAAAGTGAGCAGATGATTGACAGCCTGCGCAATGCGGTTCCGGCGCCATTGCCCGGGCATCTTCTTGACACCTACGCATGATTTCTCACGACCGAGATTTGTATGGACCTTTGCTTAAGTTGTAACAAAATTCATCATCTTCCGCCCGCATGGGCGGCTTTTTTGTTTTGCAACGGCATCCGCTTTTCAGACTGTTTCTGCCTACATAATCCCGAAAAACATACGCACCCTAATCTTTCAGGCATTTGATATGCAGCAAAACAGCCCGATTTGCCCGATCTCCACGACAAATTCATAGTTTATTAAACAAATAGGCCATTAATTCGTGTAAAATAATATAGTTAATAGAAGTATGGTCACTGTCATTTGGAGATTGCTATGTTTGGATATATTAAACCCTGCAAGCCGCAAATGCGTGTGTGTGAATATGAAACCTATAAAGCGGTTTACTGCGGGCTCTGCAAACAGCTTGGCCGAAAATACGGCCCTTTTTCCCGCTTGACGCTTAGCTATGATTTCACCTTCCTCGCTTTACTCGGACTTGCCCTGAAACCTGAAAATACCGCTCAGTTCTGCCCGGGGCGCTGTCTGCTCAACCCGGTTCGCAAACTTCCCTTTTTAAAAGACGGGCCGGAGCTGAGTTTTTCGTCCGGCGTGGCGATGATGCTGTTTTACTACAAAGCCCTCGATAATTTTAATGACGGCGGATTCCGGGATAAGGCGCTGGCTACGCTTTGCATGCCGTTTGCACGATTTGCTTACCGGAAGGCTGTGGAACAATATCCCGAGGCGGCTCAGATAATTTATGAAGCCATCAGCAAGCAAAGCCAGATTGAGGAGGAGCAGTGCGACAGCGTCGATCAGGCCTGCGAGCCCACAGCGCATGTCCTTTCCGGAATCTGCGGGCTGCTTTCCGACAATAAGAGTCAAAAGCGCATTCTGGAGCGGTTCGGCTATCTGCTGGGGCGCTATGTGTATCTGGCGGATGCTCTGGACGATTTGGAGGAAGACGCGCGGCAGGGCAGCTATAACGCCTTTTTGCTCAGGGAGCATCTGGCCTCGCCTGACGCAAAACAGCTGGCCGAAATCCGCAAAAACGCAAAAGGTTCCCTATTTCTAACCATTGGAGAACTGATTAAAACCTATGAGCTGCTTGAGCTTTACACTTATCAGCCAATTCTTGAAAATATCATCCACCTTGGTTTGCGCGATACCGTGGAACGAATCATGATGCCGAAGGAGACTGAACACCAATGACAGATCCATATAAAATTTTAGGGGTCTCTCCCAATTCCAGCGATGAGCAGATCAAGGGCGCATACCGCGAGCTTGCGAAAAAGTATCATCCTGACAATTATGCGGGCAATCCCCTCTCGGATTTGGCGGAAGAAAAAATGCAGGAAATCAACCGTGCATATGATGAGATTACCAAGCAGCGGAAGAATGCGCAGGCGGGCGGCACAGCGTATGGCAACGCGGCATCCTATCACTATGGCAACGGTTCCGGCGGGTCGCAGTTTGCCGATATACGTCGTCTGATTAATTCCGGCAGGATTGCTGAAGCGCAGGAACTTCTGGACGGTGTTGCGGCAGCCAGCAGGGACGCCGAATGGTATTTTCTGAAAGGCAGCATCCATTATTCCCGCGGCTGGCTGGACGACGCCTTGCAGTGTTTCCAGAAAGCCTGCTCGATGAGCCCGCAGAATGCGGAATATGCCGCCGCTTATAACCAGCTGGTTTGGCAGCGGCAAAGCGGGCGTCCCAGCGGTTATGGCAGTTATCCGCAAGGGGGAGCCAGCGTGGGCGGATGCAGCTGCTGCGATCTCTGCGCGGCGCTGTGGTGCGCGGACTGCTGCATGAATGGCTGTTTCTGATGGAGGCGTTTACATGAAGAAAAGTACACAGGTGGCAATTGGGGGGCTTTCTTCCGCACTTTGCGTGCTGCTGATGTTTATGACAGGGCTGATTCCGTTTTCCACTTATGTGTTCCCGGGAATGGCGGGCATCGTTCTGATCGCGGTTGCCACCGAAATCGGCTGCGCGACCGCACTGCTTGTGTTCATAGCGACCTCTGTGCTCTCTTTATTTATTGTGCCTGATCGGGAGTCTGTCCTCTTATTTATCATGCTGCTCGGATATTATCCCATGATCAAGCCTAAGCTGGAGCGCATTCCCAAACCCTTTGTATATGTTTTGAAGCTGGTGCTTTTTAACGTTGTTATCATTGCGTTTTATTATGCGACAATTTACCTGCTCGGTATTCCCGACCTGCTGTCCGACTGGGGCTCCTTGGGGAAATATACCTCTTATATTGCGATCGGTCTGGCAAATTACACGTTTTTCATGTATGATTATCTATTAAGCAAAGTGCTTTTTATTTATATCCATTGGTTCCGTCCCCGTATTTTACGGAAAATTTCTTAATTTTACTGAAAGCGGGTGCCTGCGGTTTGGTGCTTCGACAAAAAACGTGTGTGCGCATTTTCCCGATTATTCTTTTTTCGGTTCTGCTTGCGGGAATTCTTGCGGCAGCCACCTATTATTTTTACTTCGTTCACAACCCCTTATCCGCCAATCAGGTGATGAAGCAGTTTCAGGTTGAACATCTGGACCCTTCCGCGAAAACCGGCAGACTGCCCGGCGCCCCGAAGGATGAGAAATCACCGGGAGATGGGATGTTTAGTTACCGGATCAATCCCACCCCCGTATTCCAGGCGGGTGGCTCCAACGGAGATATCAAGGTTCAGAACCCTTCCTTTAACAATTATCTGATGGTTTTGGAAATTGCCGTGGACGGAACCGACGGTACTGTTTACCGTTCCCAATATATCGCGCCGAATCAATATATCAGTTCCATTGACCTGCAAAACCAACTTCCTCCAGGCGAATACAGGGCTACTGCGTATATCAATGCTGTTGATGCCGGTACGCTTGATCTGGTATACACTTTGACATTTCAGCTTGAACTAACAGTCAAATAGCAAACAAGGCTCTGCGCGAAGCGCAGAGCCTTGTTTTAATGCTTATTGATGAAGAACAGACCGGCTACGCAGAGCATCATTCCAAGGATCTGTGTTCCCGCAAGATGTTCATGATAGGCCAGCACCCCTATGATCAGCAGAATCACTGCCAACGCGATATTCGCCACAAGGGAACAAGTGCTGATGTTCCAGCCAACCCGATACGCTCTGATATAGCCGAATTCCAGCCACACAATGGCAAAACCAAGCGCGACGCTTGTCCAGTTCACGGAACCGAAAGAACTTCCGATCGACTTTCCATGAGCGCTGCCCAGCAGCATGAAAAACGCGACAGCGGCAGCGCTCAGATAGGTCACCACAAGCGCCGCGAAAGGATTTGCTTCAGCGGGCATGCTTTTGGTGAATAAATTATACAGTACGTTTGACGCAATGATCATCAGGATAGGCAATGCGAGCGTCATAAGATAACGGCACCTCCCAAAACTTGTTCTCCATCGTAAAAAACAACGGCCTGTCCACCGGTTATCGCCCGTTGAGGCTGATCAAACACGACGCGAACCTGACCGTTTTCCAACGGATAAACAGTCGCCGGCGCCGGCTGGTGTGCGTACCGGATTTTTGCCGCGCATCTCAGCGGCTGCGCCAAAGCATCAAGTGAAATCATCCTAAGGTCTTCTGCATGCAGCGTATCGGAAAAAACAGCGGACTCATCGGACAGCGTAACGGTGTTTGCCAGTGGGTCAATCTTGCTGACAAACCGGTGCACACCAAGGCTGATTCCCAGCCCCTTGCGCTGGCCGATCGTATAATGCAGCACACCCTTGTGGCGGCCGATTATTTTGCCCGTGCTGTCGATATAATCGCCCTCCTGCGGCGATTTCCCCGTATAGCGCGTAATGAAGCCCACATAATCTCCATCCGGCACAAAGCAGATATCCTGGCTGTCCGACTTTGACTGCACCGGCAGATTGCCTGCAGCCGCAATTGCGCGCACTTCCTCCTTCGACAGGCGGTCGAGCGGAAAAATCAAACGAGAAAGCTGCTCCTGTGTTAAATGATAAAGTACATAGGACTGATCTTTCTTCGGCTGGGCACTGCGAAACAGACGATAGCATCCGCACGTTTCATCATACCGCACTCCCGCATAATGACCGGTAGAAATTTTATCATAGCCTAGTCGCCGCGCATCGCTTAAAAACGCGCCAAATTTAATATTCCGGTTACAGGCGATGCACGGATTCGGTGTTTTTCCGCGCAGATAGGTGTTTACAAAATATGTTTCCACCTGATTGGAAAAGAGTTCCCGGTAATCGAGTACAAAATGGGGAATTCCAAGCTGTTGGCAGACTTTTCCCGCATCCTTGACATTATCCTCATTGCAGCCGTCAAACAGTTCAAAGGTGGCTCCGCCCACTTCGTAGCCCTGCTGCTGCAACAGCAGGGCGGCAACAGAACTGTCAACGCCGCCGCTCATGGCAACCAATACTTTTTCTTTCAAGCTCATCGTCCTTTTTTCGTAAATGGAACAGGCGAAGCCGCTTTTGCGCACTTCACCTGTTCCATTCCGCACACATCGCTCTATTCCTTCGGCTGCTTCCACAGGAAGCCCCCCTCCGAACTCCAGATATTTTCCGACATGTGTTTCGGTATTTTAATTCGCATTATACAATCGAAAAACAAAATTCTTCAACAAAACCAATTCTATGATACGGTTTATGAAACCAAATGCAAGCCAAAAAACCAGCCGGATTCAAACGGTTTGGGTGCAAACAGATATTGATATCCAAATGCGGACGCTGCGAGAGCAAGCACAACGACCAAAAAAATGAGCAACACTTTGAATCCTAAGGACGGCCCTCTGCTGACCTCCGGTAAAAATGCGGCTGGAGATTTCTTGGCAGGCTCCTCCACGTCGAGATTCGGCCTGTCCGGCTTTTCTCGCGAGCCCGCCCTGACCTTATGCTTGTCCGAATCCGGATGATAAACGAAATAGGGCGCATTTTGCGCTGGCCGGTGTACAGGCGGTTCCTCTTCATAGCTGAAGGAAAGCGGCGGGTCCAAATCGTCCTCCTCGCTTTCTTCAAACCGGGAGGCAGCCCAGTCTCGGCTCTCCACTTCTGGCTCCGACGGTTCTTCGTCTGCTGAATTCTGCGCAGGCGCATCTTCGGAATACAGATCCTCCGCGGGATCAGCATGGTCGGCAGAAGGTTCTTCCGGCACCCACGTTTCGGAAACTTGCGGGAATGTTTCTTCTTCCGGTCTCTCCATAAGATCCTCGTCACGGGGGGCTCCGCAATGCGGGCAGAACTTATAATCATTTTTTACAGGCTTTCCGCATTCCGTGCAAAACATTCCGCCACCTCCAAAGTCCGCTTTTTTCTTTATATTACCATAAACCGGCAGCGCATACAAGGTAAAAAAATGCGAAAGCGGATACACTCCGCTTTCGCCGCATCGCCTATGCAATTTTTAGATCAACCTGCTGTAGGTTCCAGAACGCCATAGGTCCCGTTATGCCGTTTATATACCACATTCGTTTCACTCGTCTCCGCATTCAGGAACACAAAGAACTCATGTTCCAGCAGATTCATCTGAAGAATCGCCTCGCTTACGTCCATCGGACGCATTACGAACCGTTTGACACGTTCAATGTCATATTCCCCAGTCTGGTGCTCCTGCTCCTCACCGGCCTCGAGATTGGCAGGCGCGAACGCGGTATCTCTCAGACGTTTTCCGAGTTTATTCTTATTCTTCACTATCTGGCGGAACAGATTATCAACAACCGCTTCTAAAGAATCAAACCGGTCGGAAGTTGTTTTTTCCGCGCGGTAATACATGCCCCGCGACTGAATCGTTACCTCCACTGTATCGCGGTCACCCTCGTTTGTCACCGTGACAGTTGCGCTTGCACCCTCATCAAAAAAGCGGTCCAGCTTTGAAAGCTTCCGGTCAATTCTTTCTTTAAATGAATCGCGAACTGAAGTCTTTCTCGCAGTAATGGTAATGTTCATACGTTCAACCCCTTTTGCTTTATCTAAAACAGAACAGCTGTTGATACAGTTGTCGCTGTTTTTAACAGATTATCTATATTTTATGTCATTATTATACATCATATTGTCTGAATTTACAAGAGATAATCAAGCGGTTTTCAGAATGTTTTGTCTTTATTTATCCTCTCACCAGTTTTCCGCCCACAAAGACAGCAACCGGCTTCCCACGTTCCTGGAGCGGGTCCTCGGCAAACAGCACCACATCAGCGTCTAGTCCTGCCCGCAGCGTTCCTACGCGGTCGCCAATGCCCACAATCTCCGCAGCCTGGGAAGTGATTGCACGCAGAGCGGCATCCGGAGCAAGCCCTTCCTGAACAGCCAGCTGGGCGCTCATCAGCAAAAATCTGCTGGGAACCTCCGGGTGGTCCGTTGTAATCGCGACACGCACCCCGGCACGATCCAATATGCCTACCCCGGCAAGGTTGGCGTTGGCAAGCTCGGGCTTTGAACGCGACCCTATCAGCGGCCCTATCAGCACGCCCGCCTTCTCTTCCGCAAGTTCTTCCGCTATAAGGTGACCCTCCGTTCCGTGCACAATGACATATTCAAAGTCAAATTCCTTCGCGATGCGGATTGCTGTGAAAATATCATCCGTCCGGTGCGCGTGGATATGTGCTTTAATGCTGTGGTCGAGCAAAGGCAGCAGCGCCTCGCATTTTGCGTCAAAATCCGGCTCATCCAGTTCCTCATCCTCCGCCGCATCCGCAAGCTGTTTCGCATATTGTCTGGCTTTCGCAAGCTGCTCGCGGATAATGGCGGCAATCGCCATACGGGTCGCGGGGCCCTGTTCTTTTTCGTGATAGCTGTTTTTGGGGTTTTCACCCAGTGCAAATTTGATAGCAAGCGGTTCTTTGATCAGCATCTTGTCAATTCTGCGCCCATAGGTTTTCATTGCGCACATCTGTCCCGCAATCGGATTTGCGCTTCCGGGCCCCGTTACCACCGTTGTAATGCCATAATCAAGCGCTTCGGAAAAGGAACGGTCAAGCGGGTTAATGCCGTCCATCCCCCGCAGATGAGGCGTGCAGGGGTCCGTGTCCTCATTGCCGTCATCTCCTTCAAACCCAATCCCGTCTTCCCACATACCGATATGGCAATGGGCATCAATGAGGCCCGGCAGCGCCACCGCGCGGGCTGCGTCAAACCGCTCCTCGGAAACCGGACAGTCCGACATGTCCCCAACCGATCTGATTTTTCCGTTTTCCATATGAATATAGCCGTTTTCGTATTCGGCGCCGCACATCGTGCGCACTTTTGCATTGTAAATTACCATTTGCTCTCCTCGTATAAAAAAAGGGCGCCTCAGCGCCCTTTCGAATTATTTTGGTGAATTGCGGTTTCTCGACGTGCCGCGCTTAACATCCGTATATTTCTTAAGGTCGGATATTTTATCGTCACTTGTCTGTTTAAACTTGCTCATCATGTCTTCAAAAGACATGCTATCACTGCTAATTGGCTGTCTGCGATCAAAACCATAACTAACTTCGCGGACAGGTCTGCGGGAAGACTGCGGTCTGCGAGGAGGAACCCCTTGTCCGCCTGCTGCATGAAACGGGCGCGGAGCACCGCCAGCCGGACGCGGTGAATACTGCTGTTGCGTAGCGGCAGGAGCCGGCGCCGCCTGTTTCATAGACAGACTTACCTTTCCCTCAGGCGTAATGCCAATCACTTTGACCTTTACCGTCTGATTCAGGGTCAGATGATCGGATATTTCCTTCACATAGGACGAAGCCACCTCCGAAATATGAACCATTCCGGTTTTGCCACCTGGCAGCTCAACAAACGCCCCAAATTTTGTGATGCCGGTTACCTTGCCCTCTAAAATACTCCCTACCTCAAGCTGCATAATCTGTTACGCTGCCTCCTTCAAATCCTTTAACTTTTTAACTCTATCTCTGCCGGGTTTTATGAACCCGAAGCATCCTTATAAACGTGCTCTTCAGGCAGCCCCATATTCAGCTTTTCCCGAGCAATGCGGGCGAGGTAGGATTTATCATTTCCCAAGTTGATCAGCCGCTCAATTTCCTTATTGGCCAAACGCTGCTCCTCGCATTTTTCAGACACAGCGAATAGCTGTGATCGCTTGGAATTAATTTCCATCTGAAGCGTCACAAGAGACACCGCAATATATGCGGCAAAGCCCAACAGGCAAAGCCGCATGAACAAACTCTTTTTCCCCGTCCTGACATTCTTCATATCACTTTACGCTCCGTTTTGTTTGGCTGCTGCCGTCTCCGGTTTTATTTGTCCGCCTAATACTACTCTTTAGATTATACAATATCTGGCTGTGGTTTTTCAAGTGCGAATTTGAAGTTTTCACCCTGCTTTTTATACAATTTGCTGTATTCCCCACCTTTTTCCTAAAGAATCCCGCTATTTTCTTAATTACGTTCCAAACTGGTCGGATAAAAATTCTCCAAATGGTGTTCAAAACCCATTTAATGGCTGCGATAATCCATTTGGCCATGCCTATAACCAGCACACCGATTGTACAATAATATAAAATGCCCCCGATGGCTTCCCCGATCAGTACGAACGCACGCAGCTGTCCGTCGCCGGCTGCTAATAAAAAGCAAAAGGTTGCAGCCGCGCAGAGCGCAAAAAAAAGAATATCTTCCGCCACCACAGCCGCAGACCGATGAGGAAACGCAATTCTCAGGATGCGGAACACGTCGTAACAGGCTCCGAGCGCCGCACCTAGGGCAACAGACGCCAGAAACATCCACGTCTGCTCCGCCACTGAGATTTCCAAAAGCAATCCTCTCCTTATTTGCTGAAATGATGCGTAAATTTAATCAGCGAAACAGCTTGCTGAAAAATCCTCCATGCATCGGCTGGTTATCCGTATAAGAAAGGCCGTCAATGCTTTCCCCTTCCAGATTCAATTCCCCTGTATCCACGTCAATCCGATTGATGTGGAGCCCCTGACCGTGAATCACTAGTTCCCCAGAATCGCAGAACAGCGCCACTGTCTGCTCGTCAAAACTGTCAATGTCGGTGACGCCGGATACCGACAGGCGTTTGCGGTCTTCAAGGATAACATTATGGGGCATTGCTTTTTTCTTTTCTTCAACCATCGTATTCGACCTCCAATTCTTCTCATTCCATGTTTATGCGAATGCGCCGGCCGCTATGTCACTGAATCAAGTGTATACAGCACAAAACCCTGCCGTTATGAGAACAGCAGGGTTTTCTTCATCTGCGAAGCACCTTTCCGGCGCGCTTATGCGTCATTTTGTCATGGTCTACCGCAATTTCACCATTGACAAGGACATAATCGAATCCCGTCGCAAACCGCTTCGGGTCTTCGTAGGTTGCGTCTGTTTTGATGTTTTCCAGCGCAAACACATTGATGTCTGCGTCTGCGCCTTCCCGTAGTAAGCCTTTTTTCAAATGGTATACAGAAGCGGGCAAAGCCGTCATCTTGTGAACCGCCTGTTCGAGCGTAAGCACCCCGCGTTCCCGCACATAGGATTGCAGAATGCGTGGGAAGGTGCCGTAAAGCCGGGGGTGGGGAACGCCGCCGGTCGGATAGACCGAATCGGAAATCACCGAACTGTAAGGGTCGAGCAAGATGGTGCAGATATCGTCCTCAGAGGTGATAAAATCCACCATCGAAATCTTGCATTGCTCCTCTGCAAGCATGTCGCAGACACATTCGCAGGGATCTTTCCCCTGCATCGCCGCGATTTCGGAAACGGACTTCCCCACATAGTTCTGGTTTTGCGGCAGGGTCAGCGTGCTCATACGGATATTTTCCCAGCCGATGGAAGAAACCAGATTTTCAAAATAATCCTGCGGCTGCTTCAGAATTTCGGCAAGTTCGCGGCGTTTCACAGGGTCTTTCAGGCGTCTGACCATTTCTTCCACGCCGCCTTCCAGATAATCGGGCGGCAGAATCTGGATCAGCTGCGTGGAACCCGCGGTATACGGGTAAACATCATAGGAAACATCCATGCCCGAAGCGCGGGCCTCTGCAAGAATATCCAACGCTTTTTTTATGCCGTGTCCCCAGTTTCGCTTGCCGATGCACTTCAAATGGCTGACATGGAGCGGAACCTCCAGACGCCGTGCGATGTCGATAACTTCATAAAGAGACTGGTGAAATAAATCGCCCTCGCCGCGAATATGGGTGACAAGCGGAACCCCAAACTCCTTCATGGGCCGGAGAACTTCCACGAAGCCGTCCGCGTCATAACAGTTTTCCGGCGCGTATACGATGCCGAGCGAAACGCCGAGCGCGCCCGCTACCAGTGAATCACGCACAAACTTCTGGGCGGAGGCAAGCTCTTCCGGCGTCAGGCGGCCGGTCTGATACCCCTTTACCGCTGCGCGCACGGTGCCGTTGCCGATATCCATTCCGGCATGCAGAGGCAGCGGCATCTGTTCTGCCAGAGAAAGATACTCCTCCATGGTAGAAAAATCAGCCGGCAAAACTGCTTCCCCGATCACCGGCTGCAAAAACCGGAAAATTTCCGCCCGGTGTGCCGGCGGGCAGGGCACCACGCTCAGCCCGCAGTTCCCATTGACAATTGTTGTGAGGCCCTGCCGCAGCTCCGCCTCCCCAAATGAGGGCAGAAATAAATTGATGTCCGCGTGGCGGTGAATATCCACAAACCCTGGCGTGACAGATCGCCCCCGAGCGTCAATTGTCTGCTTTGCGGGTTCTGAAATTTGCTGTGCAATTTTCGCGATTTTGCCGTTTTTTACGGCCAGATCGGCACAGAATCCCGGCGCGCCGCTGCCGTCTATGACCGTTCCGCCGCGGATAACAAGATCATACATCATTAAGCCACCAATCTAAAAATAAATAATTAGGTCTAAAATAGTTTCATATCTATTGTATCACTTAAACCGGCGGCTTCAAGAGCAAACCTGCACAAATCGAATTGTCAAAGCAAGAAAACAGCGAAAAGCAGAATCCCCAAAATAGCGGTGTTGTACAGTGTAAAAGACGTCAGGTACCTTCTGGTATCCGCGCCCTGACTGCGTGCATAAAGTTTAAAGGAAATCAGGCTGGCAAGAGAAGCAATCAGCGTTCCCAATCCGCCAATATTGGTTCCCTGTATCAGTTCGGCCGCGTCTTTTGTGAAAGCGGAAAGCATAAATGCGGCAGGCACATTACTGATTACCTGACTGAGCAAAACTGAAAACACCAGTGCTCTCCCCTGCACGGCTCCGGTCATCCAAACTCGCACTGCTTCTATATTTCCGATATTCCCTACCACAATAAAAAAACAGAAGAATGTACCGAGCAGGCCGTAATCAATCACCCGAAGCAGGGATCGTTCCATTCCCGCTATTGTCACAAAAACAACTGCAAGGCAGACCCCATAGGGGATCAGATGCAAAACGGTCAGTAAGCAGAGCCCAAAAAGTCCAAGGCAGACTGAAAAACTGCCTTTGCGTTCGATTTTTGCCTTTTGGGGAAAACTGACCGTAATATTCTGACTTTTGCCGCATAGCATTATGCCGATAATCAGAACAAGCCCGATCGTCCAAATGGGAGCAGTGATCTGAAAAAATTTCAGAATCGGAACCTGATAAAACGAGTAAAGGTAAAGGTTCTGCGGATTTCCTACGGGCGTCAGCATACTGCCGAGGTTCGCGGCAATTGTCTGCATCACAACCGTAAAAATCAGCCGCTTTTGGCTTTCTACGCTTAAAATTGTGACCGCCAGCGGCACAAAGGTGAGCAGCGCGACGTCGTTGGTAATCAGCATGGAAGAAAAAAAGCAGAGCAGCACCAGAATCAGCGACAGCATTTTGGCGTTGCGCGATTTTTCGACCAGCCACTGGGATAATACCTGAAAAACGCCCAGCCGCGTAAACCATGCCACAACCACCATCAGACAGAACAGGATGGAAATCACCCTGAAATCGATATAGTCCAGATATGCTGTCGAAGGAGGAACCAGCAGCATCGACAGGCAAGCCAGAGCTGCCGACACACACAACACGATTTCTGATTTCAGAAAGCAAATAAACCGATTCATTTTACCGCTCCTTTTGAGTCCTGCCGCTCTATCTTTGAACAGCATTCTGTATCATAACACATTCCGAAGAGCAAAAAAAGCAACCACATAAAAAAACGCCAGGATTCCCGGGCGTTTTTCCAAATTGAGGCGCTGTGCGGTTAAGAACGTTGTTTTTTTGTCAGTTTTGCTGCTAGAAGGCAAAGGAGCGAAACGAACAGCATGGTCGGGAGTGTGACACCTACAATGGTATCCACATTCAGCATCATGCGGTAGAACGCAAAGCCTAAAGCCCAGATTGCCATGTTTTTCACATTCAGCTTTTCACTGTCGTCTGCGTTTTTGATTCCGAGGATGAAATAATCGGTGATCAGCACGGCAAACAGCGGCGCAAAAACAGAACCGATCAAATAGAGAAAATTCTCGTATTGGCTCGTAGTTATCAGAATTGCCATTCCGGTACCTATAACACAGACCGCAAGCGCTGCACCTTTTTCATTGATTTTATGGTTCAGATTGACAAGGCTGACACCGCCCGACCACGCGTCCAGAAAGGTTGTCGTAACGGTGGAAAAAATCACAATCAGCAGTGCGATAATGCCAAGGCCCGCGGTAACCAGAATGGAGGCGATATCGTCCGAACCGGTGTATACAGCGGCCCCCAGCCCGATGAGATACATCATGCAGCTTCCGATGGTATAACCAGCCGCGCTCATGGCAGACCCCGCTTTGGCATGTTTCGCGGTGCGGGTATAGTCTGAAATCAGCGGCAGCCAGGAAAGCGGCATGGTAACGCTCAGTTCCACCGCCGCACCAAAGCTCAGCGCGCCAGACACCACGGCCTGCCCGCTTGCTATGCCGCGGAACACAACAAACCCAAGCACCAGCGTAAACACAAACAGAGCAGTCACGACAACCGCGTTTACCTTTGCCAGATTTTTGATTCCGACCAGAATCCAGACGCAAATCAGTCCGCCAATCACCACGCACCATACTGGTTCATTCTGTATCATGGGAGTGGCGGCGTTCAGCGCTTTTGCCCCGTTGATAATCATAACCGCCGTCCAGCCCAAAAGCTGTACCACATTGAGGATGGAAAACCAGAAGGAACCGTATTTTCCAAAAGAAATCCGCGTGGTTTCAATCGCGGATAAACCGCTTTTTGCGCCGATATAGCCTGCGAAATAAAAGATAACGCCGCCGATTGCATGGCCAATCAGGATTGCCAGCAGCGCTTTTGCAAAGCCCAGTGGCGCGAGCAAAGCGCCGGTCAAAATTTCCGCAATCGAGACTGCCGCTCCAAACCATAAGAATCCCTGGCTGATACTGGATGTTTTTTCTGAACTGTTCATAGTTTTCTATCTCCTTCATATAAAAAGCGGGATATGCACGTAGGCATATCCCGCAAAAGCGTCATCTTTTCCTACGTTGGCATTATCCAAATCAGGTATTAGGGTCGAAGTTCGATTACTTCCTCTCAGCCTGCATAACAAGCTCCCCTGTTATTCAATTGTGGATTAGTATAACAGCTTATTCAAAATCTGTCAATATGCAATAAAATCTAACAAGTATTAGGTACTTTTTATGAAGGATGGCTGTTCGCGGCTACCGCTGATTTCATCGATGGAAACATTTCTGGTGTGTTTAATTTCATCCCAGGTTGTCGTTCTTTTAAAAAGACAGATGATATTGATCGGAATCCAGCTTACAACAAAGAACCAGTAGGCCGCCACGCCGCCAAAAATCCGAAAACTGCTCTTGCGCTCCATAATAATTGTATAGACCGACAAAGCAAACGACGTGATATAGGAAACGTTAAGCGAAACAAACATTTTATAGTATAAGACTTTCTCCGGAAACAGGTTATATTTGACATAACACAGATCCAACAGAAGCCCTGTCACAAGCGACGCGATATAAATAACCTGCATGCACGGCGCCAGCAAAAAGATCAGCTGATCAATGCAGCTCACTTTTTTCTCCACGAAGACTGCTTTCATCAGCTTGGTAAAATACAGTTCAAATCCCTGCAACAGACCGGTAGACCAGCGTTTGCGCTGCTTCCAGGACTGCGCGAATGTGACCGGCTGTTCATCATAAATCAGCGCCTCAGGCACCCACATGACCTTTTCGCCGCGAAGCAGGCACTGCGTTGTAAATTCGATGTCTTCCGTCATCGTATAGGTATGCCATCCACCCATTTCCTGAAGCAAATCGGTACGAACCATAAATCCGCTGCCATTAATCACCGCAGAAAGGCCGATAACGCTTCGGGTATGGTTAATCATACGGTTAATCATCCAATAATAAACGGAGTAGCACCCCGAAACGACGGAGTCATAGGGATTTTTGCTGTCGCGGTACGCTTGTCCCACTTTGGCGCCGGCGCAAAGTGCGTTGTTCATCGATTTTAGGAAATCCGGATGCACCAAATTGTCGGCATCGAAAACACAGAACGCATCATAAGTGCCCTGAGACAAAAGCTGGTCGAAAGCATCGGTTAGTACCTCGCCTTTCGATTTCACCGGCACGCGGCATTCCAGCAGCTTCGCACCCGCCTCTTTCGCCACAATCTAGTTGTTATCCGTGCAGTTATTGGGCACTACATACACGTCGTACAGTTCTTTGG
>CAUQLV010000029.1:0-33377 GCA_963519235.1 uncultured Oscillospiraceae bacterium | reverse complement strand
CATCACCGCAGGGCTGGGTATGGGCATTGGTGCAGCATTAAGCTCTGGAGGTATTGCACTTTCCTATACATTTGCATCTTTTTCAGTTCTATTTGGAGTTGGTATCGGTGCCTTGGGTGGCCTTATTGGGTCTGTGATTGAAGGCGTAAGTAATCACAGCATCGATATCCCAGATGTGTTATTTGACTCTGTGATAAATGGTCTATTTACCTTTATAGGTGGCGGATTAAGCAAACTAATGGCCTCGTCATTTGTTAAAGGGGGAATTGCCGCCGCAGATACTTTCTTCACTTGGATTTTAGGGCATGTTCAAATGAGTATTTCGAAAATTAAAGATATCTTATTCCCTGCAAAACCCAAATTCGCTTGGTAAAGTATACGGTGGAGGGGAAGGTTCCCCTCCACTATTTCATTTTTTGGAGGGATAGAATTGAAATATCGGTTATGTAGCAACCTAGAATTGGGGATTCTTTTTTTAGGCTATAGCGTATGCATTGTGGGTATTGTTAGCTTTATTGGAGCATGTATCCTCGTATCTTTTTTCGGTGGATTTACACCATGGATTATGATCGGCTTTACTTTATTCCTTCCAACATTCATCTTAATAACAATAGTCTATTATAAACATAGGCACTATTTTTTTAGTATAGTTTCTATTGATGAAAATGGGGTTTCCTTGCAGAATAGGTCATTAACACTTTTCTCGGCACAGTGGGAAGAAATCGTTAATATCCTTGTAATTGTTGAAGCAATAAAAGGCGGTCCCGCTTTTACAATCGGTTTTTCGAAAGACGATCTAAAACCAAATACTGAAAATTTAAAATATAGTAAAGTTAGAAACCAAAAGTTGAGGAAAATTGCGACCAGCTCCCGCTTTTTTTCTACTCGGAAGGAAATTGAAAATGTTGATGATGTTTTGAAATATTGCCCTAAAGAGAAAATAACATGGATTAGGGATGACCTTTGTCCACAAGACGTTTTTATCCGTTTTAAATTTCGCGACTACTGGATTTAGAAAATGCGATGGCTTAAATGTAAATATTCCAATACGACTTACTGGAAAGAAAACAGTAAATAGAGTTGTGCCTTTATCCATTTTCTTGAAACCTTGCGAGCAAGGAATTACGTTCCGTGGACGGGGCGGTTCATAACTCAGGACAGCATTCCTTATGTGTCCGGTAGATTACCGAACATATATCCTCTGAGCCTGAATCGGTATACTTACTGCCACAACAATCCAATGATATTTGCTGATCCGGAAGGGAAGTTTGTGTTATCCGCACTGGCTATTGCAGCAATCGGTATAGCAGCAAGTGCTGTTATAGGAGCTGGAATCGGTGCTTTCAGCGCTTACACATCAGGAACAAGTGTTGCGGGTGGCGCTATTGGTGGTGCTATCGCAGGACTTGTTTTCGGCTTCGAACTTTATTTTGTTAGCTATTTTTTTCCTATATAATATTTTTGCTTCAATGTACATTTATAAAGTACGCTATTCTTTGTTTGGTAGAATTTTTATTAATCAAGCCGGGATTTTAGTAAAAGTTTTTAAAATAATATTATGCCAAGCAACATGGGGAGAACTAACTGAAGTTGGAGTTATTATATCGATTCTAAAAGGAGAAACAGTCGGCTGCGTTTTCTATTCAAAGAACAAACTTCATATTGACCCTCGGAAATTTGGGGATGATATCAAAAAAATACCTGTTAGCAATACTTTTATATCTTTTTTTGAAGATGCTAATAATTTGGCTGAAGCTTTTAGATATTGTCCCAAAGAAAAAATTATCTGGATTCGAGATAAATATTGCCCGCAAGAAATTTTTGATAAATACAAATATCGAAACTATTGGGAAGATAATAGTAAATAAAGCTGTGCCTTCATCCATTTGGTCTCTTTACATTTGTGGGAGGCGGATTGAGCGGGATGATGGGGAAAGCCTTTATAAATGATGGTAATTCTACGTTCAATATTATACCCCGCTAGTTTCCATTAATCAACCCCTAAAGTTTATGTACTCAATAAATTTTAAGGGTTAAGATAATCCAAAAGGGGGGATAAATTTGCAGCAGTTGAATTTTAAAGAGATTGGAAGCCGCATCCGCTGTCAAAGAGAATTCCTGGGTTATACACGAGAGCAACTGGCTGAAAAATTAGAGGTCACCCCGAAGTTTTGTTCCGATATAGAACTTGGCGCCAAAGGAATGTCATTACAAACCCTAAGCAACCTTTCCCGCGTTTTGAAACTCTCAACAGATTATATCCTTTTTGGAATATCAAAAGATAATGCAGTATTTACTGATGGATTGACGAATATGCTTAATAGTTGTCCTGCGGAAAAGCTGCCTTTTTTAGAAGATATTTTAAAGACATTTTTATTGGCTCTTGATTAACTGCAAGGTACGGACGATTCGATAAAAAGTGCTTTTACTAATGTTCAATTTCTGCATAGCCTGTGCTGCTGTAATCTGCCCCTGTCTCCACTGATCAAGCACTTTTTCAAACGACGAATGATAAAGCGGCTTGCGGCCCTTATATTTGCCTTTCTGCTTTGCAATAGCGATCCCTTCCTGCTGGCGTTGTAAAATATACTCCCGTTCCAGTTCAGCCACCGCCCCAAAGATCGTAAGCATGAATTTTCCAGTCGGAGTGGTCGTGTCGATCGCTTCCTTTTTAGAAATGAATATAACCTCCTTTGAATTGAGTGTTTCCACCAATTCGAGGAGGTCTTTTGTATTCCGGGCAAACCTTGAAATGCTTTCTACAATGACGCTGTCCCCTTTCCGAACATAGGACAGCATCTTTTTCAGCTGTGGACGGTCTGTACTTTTTCCGCTGGCTTTGTCAATATAGATTTCCACCACGCCGAGTTTCTGCATCAGCACTTCCTGCCGGATGGTATTCTGCTCCTCCGTACTTACACGGATATACCCGATTTTCATAAATGTCACCTCGAATTACATTTTAATATTCATCAAAGCAGTGCCATTAGGGTGGTCAACCAAATTGGAACGTCCCAAAATGGTAAAACCAACCCTATTGGTACTCTTTTTTACTGTCCCATACGGGTATACCTTAAAGAGACATCGTTTTGCTGTCAGTAAGCGTAGTCCAGATCAAGCGTTTCTCCCCATCGTAGTTCATGCAGATATTCGTCCAGCAGCTGGGGATCATAGAGGAGCTCCTCGATATCCAGCTCGTCCAACCCGTAATCCATCAGCAGGTCAATCTCCCGTTCGCTGATGCCCATATTCCTCGCATAGGCATATAAATCGTCAAAACCATGTGAGGGGGCGTACGGTTTCGGCCATGTGAACCCACGCAGATACTCCCTACTCAAGAGATTGGTGGCGTCGAAGTTGCCCCCGATAAGTTCTCCTCGTTGATCGATCTGCAGGATGTCCCCGCAGTCCAGTTCTACCTTTTCAAACGTCTGCTTCTGGAATCCCGCTTTCTTCAAAGCCTTTTTCAAGATATCTTCCGTGGAAGCATAGAAATAGGCGCCTGTCGGAGAATGGTAAATGCACAGGGGGCTGTCGCCTCTGACAAAGTACAGCCCGTTCCTGTTGAGCGCTGTGAATGTAAAAGAGCCCTCGACCTGCTCCGCCATCTTGGCGAGAGACATGTGGTCGAGGGTATTTTCCTGTTCCAGCAGTTGGACGGCGATATAGCTGTCCGTCCGGATATTGGTTGCCGGCAGCTTCTTTTGCTCCCGCAGCAACTGATCATTCCAGAGCACCCCATTATGGGCAAACGCAAACTGCCCTTCTTTTGTGGTTCCACAGAACGGATGGTTGTTCTGCCAGTCCTTTTCGCTGCCCTGTGTGGCCGCCCGGGTATGTCCCATCACCAGATGGACTTCCTGCGGGATATGGAAGCGCATCTTACGGGCGGGGAGAGGGCGCTTATAGATGTGCAAATGTCCTTCAAGGAAATAGGCGATCCCCGTGGCGTCCTGCCCCCGGACTTCGCTTTCCCTTGCAAGGCAGGTTACCAGTTTGTTTTTCTGCCTTAAGGTAAGAGCATTAATATAATCAAACATTCCGAATAATCCACACATATTTATAGATCCTCCTCTGCATTGATGGGTTCGTTGATATACAGCCGCCGCTCTTTCAGATAAGTGATGAGTTCCGGAACCTTTGCCTTATCCAGCGTCTCCACAAAGGCACTCCAGCTCTGTTTGGCCAGTTCCTCATCGGACATGGAAACAGCCACATTGCAGATCTCCTGTACGAGCTGCAACGTGGCTGCGAGTGTATTATATTTGAGTGCCCCCCGGAAGATCCTGAATTCGATCGTGTCCCGGTTAAAAATATTGACGCAGGTGTACCGGCCTCCGTATCCTTTCTTGGCGGTATCCAATATCTCATCCGGCCGATCTTTGTAGCCGTACCGTGCCGCCCAGCGCTTGAGCTGCTGCTCCGTCCGGCGGCTGAACCGGAGCAACTCCGCCCAGTGATGCTCCACAAAATAAAGCACCCGTCCGATTGCCTCCTCCTGTTGTTCCACGGTATCTCCGAAATAGCTGCGGTTGACATGGACATGCAGCCCACAGGTGCCTGTCCGGTGGCTGCAATAACCAAGATCGAGCGCTTTCTGCATGACCTGCCGCCATGGCATCTTATGTAAATGGTAATCCAGTGTCATTGGATAAGTAACGATTTCAAGCCCGTCATCCAGTGAACCGTCCGATTTGATGTAGACGTGTTCGCAGGCACGGTTGGCAAGGTCGGCTAAGGTCTCGGCGTTTTCGTTGTCCTTGCCGCCGTCGTCGATTTCCAGCTCCACGCCCAAAAACAGGTTCCCGCTGCCATAGAAGACGGGCTCCGGTTTGTAGCTGTAGTCATGGATGTAATCATCCGACTGGCGGTCGCTGTAACAGTCATAGCAGTAAGGGTCGTCTGAATCGTCTTCATAATAAGCCTCGGACAGGGAGAGCAGGCGGTTGCAGTGGGTGCAGTTGGTATAATACGCGTCATAGCAGCGGTCGCATAGAGGGAAGAGGTCTGACCCTGCATTGTCATCCCGGTAGATGCGCTCCCCGCAGCGTTCACAGAGTACGGTGGGCTCCTCCGCGCAGGAAGGGCAGAGCTGATCCTCGTCGATTTCATACATCTGATGCAGTTGATATTCTCCTCCGCAGTTGGTACAGACGAATGTCCGGGCTTCTTTGCTTTCACTCATTTTGATTCTCCTCCAATTTAATATTCCGATGCCAGAAGCATCGTGCTGTGGTCTCCGTCATCGATGACGAAAAGCTTGGCGGTAACGGGTTCAGCCCAGTCCAACAGATAGGTCTGCTCGTATGATGGCTGCTCCTGACGGTGGACGATCTTCTGCCTTCCGGATTCACCGGACAGTTCGAAGACCTGCAGGTAATCTTTCGGTCCCGGCATGGCCTCAATGAGATACCAGAGCAGCAGTACCAGTTCGGGCGGGATGGACAGGGATACGCCGCGGGTCAGGTAGCGCTGGTTTTGAAACATGTAGCCTCCTCCTTTTTTAGACATGCAAAAACCGCCGGGAAAGATCCCGACGGTTTCCTATGGTACACCAAGGAATGTCCCTGGCGCATTTATATAATATGTCATTCAAAAAAAGGAGTTCAGCGTATTTGACATTACAGAAAAGCGGTTCACGTTACTGCCCGTTATCCGCAATGATTTGGCGTTGAATTGAACATCTGAATAATTAAAAATGAGGGGAGAAAAACAGCTATGTTTAATGATTTTGATGACGTGTTAACGGTAGAGGAGCTTTGCGAAGCTTTGAAAATAGGAAAGAATGCTGCATATCGTTTGTTAAATGAAGGGACGGTAAAAGGATTCCGGATAGGGCGAGTTTGGAAGATTTCAAAATCTTCGCTGGAAAGTTATATTCGACAGCAAAGCGGCTAACCACTTTGCTGTTATTTAATTCCATATAAGTTTTTAAGTACTTGAACAGATGCATTGTTTTTCAGTGTTTCACTCAGTGTAATTAATGTTTGATTTGCCATGCTACGGCCAAACCGGTCTGTAATATCACTCTGATCAATTCCAAAGTATGCTTTTGAAAAATTCCTTTGATAGCGAAGTTTTACCTGATCTGGTGTATTGTTAAGGTTTGAAAACAACCTCGTAAACAGTTCTTTGAATAAGAGTGCTTTTTCCATGTTGTCAAATTCGATAACAGGAAAACTACTCTTATGAGAATCGGTTCTCATTTTAATGAGGTTGTTGTATTCGGATAAACTCTGTGAAAGACTGACCTTTTCTAACGCGTGGGCCATTGGGGGATCATTGTCTTCAATCAGGTCAACAAAGTTATAAGTCAGGCAATCCAAATGCTGCTCAGCATATTCATATAAGCAGTCCAGCATAGCCTCAAGCGGATGCACACATCCTGATGTTTTAAAGTGCTCATATAGCAAAATGAAAAACACCTTCTCCATAACCGGAATCGTTATAAAAGCAAATTGGCAAATAGCTTGTCTGGCCGCTTCTCTCCATTTTGAAGCAAAGGAAACTTCAGTATCTATAAGAGACACCGCATACATAAGCGTATTCGGCGAAGGCTCTCCCTGTATGAGCTGTTCCCGCTTGGGATCATATAAGGCATCCAACATAAGCTTTACCAGATAATCTCGCGAAAAGACGTTAGGAAGCAGATTTACATCCGTCAGTAAATTGTACACCTCTGACCCGGCAGCTAAATTTTGTGCATTTTGCGAGTTACCCTGCCAACAGTTTAGCGCCATATACATCAGTGAAGGGGAAAAAATCCGCTCAACCTGATATTTCAGCAACATCTGGTCAACAGGATTTTGCCGTACGGTGAAATCCTCTCTGCCATTAAAAATGTTTGCGGTTCTGTTATTGATTAAGCTGCTCAAAAAGAAATTATAGGATCCCTTAAGCTTATTGATCTGGCTGAGCTTTTTATAAGAATTTAGATTTTTCGCATGCCGTCCAAGTCTGCTTTCGGGACCATTATAGACAAATTCATAATATAAGTCGCTTTGGGCCAACGGTATGTTTGCCCGCAAGTCTTTGGCTTCCTCAATTTGAAAAATGGATTTCCAGAAACCATAAGATGAAATACTGGACAATCTTTTAAAAAAGCTCGAGTAATAAGGCGGTATAGGCTCTGACATCGTAATTTTCTTGTTGATTGTATACCCACCTCCATCGTGCCGTAAATATTCTTTCATTGCCCAAAAACCGAATCCTCCCAAACTTTCTCTGACCTCATTAAAGAGGGCGATCCTGAATGGCCACTTCGGCCAATCATCCGTGAAGGTGACCCGGGCTGGGATCAGCATCCGCCCTTACTCAGACAGGTTGCAGACGAAGTCGCCAAGCCGGACGATGGGCGGGAACAGCCTCTTTCTGGGAGTGATGAGCGAGCTGCCGAAAAAACTCGTACAAAATTAACAAGGCCGATTTTGTACGAAGGGGACGAGGGTTTTGTGAAGCTTCATTCGCTGAGGTTGAAGCCGGGTCGGGAGGGTGAACCGCTTGCTACTCTGCCGTATGACAAGTCGGCAGGCGATGAAAATAATTTATCAATGATATCGACTGAACAGCTGATACCGGTAGCGTCAAGTTTGCCTGATCAGGCCCAACCCATTATTGTTCCGGCCGGTGACGTTGTGATAACGCAGAAGGCAAAGGAACCTGCTAAAAACCGTATGTCTGCCGTTGAAATCGCGGAAATTTTACGGGCAAACGTTGCGTTCCGGATGGTCGACAATGCGCTTTATGCATTCATTGCGAGATGCTATGTCTTACTGGATTCAAGTTCGGCTCTTCGCCTCATTATGGCTCATTGCCGAGATGCGGCAAGGGATTACGGGAACGGGCAGATCATCCGTCAGATTTACGATGTAATTACGATGGAACCGGATATTGCCCAAAAGCACATGAATATCTCCGACCGCTTTGTAACCTTCCGTAATGCGGTGTTGAATATCCATACGGGGGCTTCCTTCCCGCCGTGACGAATGTTCTATTTGGAGCATATAGGCAATTCCGAGGAGCGTCATTGTCCATTTTGTCGCTTTCACAATTTTCGGAGACGCTTGGGAGAACATTCGACGGATATATATTTCCCGCTCGTTGGCGCGAAAATAGCCAAAATCCACAGAGAGGATTTCGAGGGATTGTCCTGAAAGTATGTGCCGATATGTCGGTGTGCCAAGGGGGATAATCGTCTGGATTGCTATAGTATCAGCTAAAACTGCTGGTTTTATAGTGTAATCGATATAGATTAGCCGTGCCGACATTTCGGCACGGCACACCTAAGCTGGAAGAGCTAAAGGTTATAGTTATATATTATACAGATGTAGTATACATTTAAAGGGGAGAAAAAGATGGAGAAATACATACTGACCACTCACAAATCTGAAATGTTTGCCAATCTTCCGGATGTACTTGCCGTTTCGGATTTGCAACAAGCCTTGGGAATTGGAAGAAACACGGCTTATCGGCTTATTGATAAGAAGCAGATCCAACATATCCGTATAGGCAGGAAGATCCGAATTCCCAAGGCCTATTTGGTAGAGTTTGTGATGAAACCGCAACAATGAAAGGAGTATCGTTATGACTGGCAGTTTGCAGATCAAAAAAGGACGGTTTTATGCCGTTCTAAATTTTAAAGACGAACAAGGAAACCGCAAGCCAAAGTGGTTCCTGACAGGATTGGAAGAACGTGGGAATAAGCGCAAAGCGCAAGCAGTTTTGGACAAACTGCTTGCACAGCATCAGGGGCAAAATGTGCTGAAAGATCGCGCTCAGATGCTGCTTTCCGACTACGTTCTTGAGTGGATTGAACTGGAAAAATCCAGAATCGAGCACACCACCTGGGAATCTTATGAATGTTATGCCAGAAGGCATATTGCACCGTATTTTGAAGCTCTAGATCTTAGGGTATGTGGTATCTCGGCGCAATATATTAAGTCATATTATGACTACAAGGCGAACGGAGGGAGATTGGATAAAAAGGCAGGGGGAATGTCATCCGCTTCCATCAAAAACCACAGTAAAGTCATAAAGCAAGTGTTGGATACTGCGGTACTTGAGGAGTTAATCCCTCGGAATGTGGCAGAACACATTCCAATTCCTAAAAGTGCAATAGAAGGTTCCGCTGAAAGGGGAGTGTACTTGAACGCAGAAGAGGCAAATACTGTTTTGCGGGCTTTCCAAGGGCATCGCCTACAACCACTTATCTACACTGTGCTTTATTATGGGTTGCGCCGTAGCGAAGTATTGGGGCTGAAATGGGACGCAATCGATCTTGAAAAAAATGAGATGAGAATTCAGCATGTTGTGGTGAAGATAAGAACAATTGAGGCAAAAGATCGCACAAAAACAAAATCCAGCCAAGCTACATACGATCTGTTGCCTGAAATCAAAGAACTCTTTAAAAAGCTTTTTGAGCAGCAGGATCAATTCAAGAGACTTTGCGGCAAGGAATATCAGGATCATGGTTACGTGTTTTGTTGGGACAATGGGGAACCCTATCGCCCAGACTACATCACCCGTTCTTTTCAGTCGCAACTGAAAAAGTCCGGATTGCCGTGCATGCGTTTTCATGACTTGCGTCATAGCTGTGCGAGCATTCTATACGATAAAGGCTGGGGGCTGAAGGATATCCAGGAGTGGCTGCGCCATTCGAATATCGAAACTACCGGCAATATCTATACCCATATAAGCAAGTCCCGCAAAAAGATTTTGGCCCAAGGCCTCGAAAACACTTTCAAGTTATCAGACACTTGAAAGTTTATGTTTTCGCATATATAATAAGAGACAGGTGGTGACAATTATGGAAGATCGCGATATTCTCCTAAAAATACTTGAAAAAGTGGAGAGCATTGAACAGGATGTATCTGTTCTTAAAAGTGATTCGTCAAAGACGAAGCAGGATATATCTGCTCTCAAACAGAATTTATCTGTCGTGCAGCAAAACATTTTTGAAATGAAGGACGATTTTGCAGAAGTAAGGGGCGGCGTGAATCAATTGCTGGATTGGGCAGAGGAAGCACAGGTACAAGTGCAAATCCCGCTGTTTAAAAAATCCATCAAAGAATAACAAAATGCAGCCAGCGAAAAAACTGGCTGCGTTTTTTCATGGCTAAGATGCTATAAAATAAATTTCGGACACGTTTGTTAGAACTCTGTTAGAACCAACGGAGATTAACGTTAGAACTCCCGGAAAAAGAGAAAAAAGAAAACCCGTAGATTAGCTTATAAAGCCAATCTACGGGTTTTACTTTTGGTCCGAATAGCGGGACTTGAACCCACGGCCTCTACCACCCCAAGGTAGCGCGCTACCAAACTGCGCTATATCCGGACAACACTATCTCTCGGACAGCTATATTATATTAACATAACTTATTCAGAAATGCAAGAGGATGTTATAAATTTTTTATATAACCGCTTTTCCAACATTGGTAACAAAGCGCCCTGTATTTTTCATTGCCGCCGATGTCAATCTGGTCTCCGCTGTATAGTATCTTTCCATCCTGAACGCGCGCATTCATAATTGCTTTGCGGCCGCAAATACACATAGATTTTATTTCGCGAATACTGTCGGATATCTCCAAAAGACGCTTGCTGCCTTCAAACAGCTTCCCCATATAATCGGTTTTCAGGCCATAGCAGCGGACGAAGACACCCTCGTCTACCAGTTCCCGAAGTTCATTCACTTGTAATTCCGTTAAAAACTGGGCTTCATCTACAACGACCATATCGTAATCTTTTTCGCAGGCAAGTGTGTCTTTTATTTTTCCATTTCGCTCAATGAGCAGGGCATTAGAACTGATGCCGATTCGAGATCGAACCACAGTTGAACCATCCCGGTTATCAATACTGGGCTTTAAAAGGATCACCTTTTTACCCTGTTCTTCAAAATTGAACTTTGTCATCAATGCATTTGCGGTTTTGCTAGAACCCATTACACCATAATAAAAATACATTTTCACTTGCCCATGTCCCCTTAGATGTCGTTACGATTTATTATAGACTTTTTTCATGCCGGAAACAATCCTGCTAATGAAAAACGCATTGGCAATATGTATAAATTACGGTGATTGAGTAGTCGAAATTGTTATTATCAATTCCGGCAAAATTCAGAGAACAAACGATGATAAATGAGAAAACAAGAGAAATAGGGAGGTAAACCAAAATTGTTTCAAAAAAACAAGTAGAAATGAAGGAATTTATTGAGAAAATTGAAGAAAATCACTTGACTTTTGAAATGCTTATGCTATATTAATTATTGCAGTTTTTGCATCTGCAAAATCGGCGACAATTTATCGCCTAATAACGGGTGTGCCGACAGGCGCACAGCGATTAGGGCTTCGGCCTAATTCCTTTTGCGGGTAAGCGATAAGAAGTCACCGGGGGACGTAAAGACGTTCTAAATTCCGCAAAGGGGGATGCATAAATGAAAAATAACAACATTGTCAGCCTCAGAAACATTTCGGTGGATTTTGACGGGGATCCGATTCTCATCGGGCTGAACCTCGACATCCGCGACAAAGAATTCGTTACCCTCCTTGGGCCGTCTGGCTGTGGGAAGACCACAACGCTTCGGACAATTGGCGGTTTTGTCAATCCCAAGGCCGGTGACGTTTTTTTTGATGGTGTGCGGATCAACGACCTGCCGCCCTATAAGCGTCAGGTAAATACCGTATTCCAGAGGTACGCACTGTTTCCGCATCTCAACGTGTTTGAAAACGTGGAATTCGGTTTGAAGCTCAAAAAGATGCCGGAAAACGACCGCAGAAATCGTGTGCGCGAAATTCTGGATTTAGTAAATCTGACCGGATACGACCATCGGAATGTTAACCAGTTATCCGGAGGCCAGCAGCAGCGCGTGGCCATTGCACGCGCTTTGGTGAATCATCCGCGTATGCTCCTTTTGGACGAGCCGCTCGGTGCCCTGGATTTAAAGCTGCGAAAAGAAATGCAGATCGAACTCAAAAAAATCCAACAGGCTCTTGAAATCACTTTTGTTTATGTGACCCATGACCAGGAGGAAGCGCTTACCATGTCTGACACGGTTGTGGTCATGAAAGACGGAAATATTTTGCAGGTGGGAACGCCGCAGGACATCTATAATGAGCCGAATAACGCTTTTGTTGCCGATTTTATTGGCGAAAGCAATATTCTGGACGGTGTTATGCATGAAGATTGTCTTGTGGAATTTGCAGGGAAAAAGTTTAAATGCGTCGACAAGGGCTTTGGCACGCTGGAGCGTGTAGACGTGGTAATCCGGCCGGAGGACATCTGCATTGTAGATCCCAAGAGCGCTCCGATTACCGGCGTAGTGGAGTCTGTTGTGTTTAAGGGAGTTCACTATGAAATGCTTGTGGAAGCACATGGTTGCCGCTGGATTATCCAATCCACCCGATGTGAGCAGCCCGGGGCCTTTATCGGAATGGAGGTAGACCCTTTCGATATACACATTATGCATAAGATGGAGGCGGTATCATGAATTCAAAATCCGTTTCCATTCCGTATCTGCTATGGATGTTCGTGTTTATTCTTGTCCCGCTGCTCTTGGTGGCATATTTTGCGGTTACAGCCCCGGATGGGACGCTCACGATGGAGTACATCTCTCAGGTGGGTGAGTATACGCCGGTGCTGACCCGATCGGTATGGCTGGCATTTATTTCGACGATAATCTGTTTTCTAATTGCATATCCGCTGGCGTTCATCATTTCCCGCAAAAGCGGAGCGGGGCAGCGCAGCATGATCATGCTGATTATGCTGCCGATGTGGATGAATTTTTTGCTCAGAACCTATGCGTGGATGACCATTCTCGAAAAAAACGGGTTGATTAACCGCTTTTTTGCCAATTTTGGCATCGGGCCGCTGAATATGATCAATACGTCCGGTGCGGTTGTGCTGGGAATGGTTTATAACTATCTGCCATTTATGATTCTGCCGCTCTATTCCATCATGGTCAAAATCCCCGACAGCCTGATTGAGGCTGCGCAGGATCTTGGATGCAACACCAGGCAGGTTGTAACGCGCGTATTGTTTCCGCTGTCTGTACCGGGCATTTCTTCCGGCGTGATTATGGTTTTTGTGCCGTCGGTCTCTACCTTTATTATATCCCGTATGCTTGGCGGCGGCGGAAACCTGCTGATCGGAGACCTGATTGATTTGCAGTTCCTTGGAAATGCGTACAATCCTCATTTGGGCTCTGCAATCGCGCTGGTTTTAATGGTGCTGATTCTGTTGTGTATGAGTGTTACCAACCAGTTTGGTGACGAAGAGAAGGGAGGCATTCTTTGATGAAATGGCTTTCCAAATCTTATGTGGGCGCTGTTCTGACTTTTTTGTATGCCCCGATTGTGGTATTGATTGTATTTTCGTTTAATCAATCCAAATCCCGCGGTGCGTGGACCGGTTTTACCTTTGGGTGGTATCAGAAGCTGTTTACCAATCAACTGATTATCAGCGCATTGGTAAATACCATGATCATTGCGGTCATATCCTCCATTGTCGCTACAATACTGGGAACAATGGCGGCTATCGGAATTTCTAACATGAAGCGCTGGATGCGCGGCGTGGTAATGAACATTACGTATATGCCTGTTATCAACCCTGAAATCGTAACCGGTGTTTCTCTGATGCTCCTGTTTGTATTTATTAAAAATTTTGGGATGCAGTTTGACTTTGGTTTTATAACGCTGATATTGGCGCACATTACCTTCAATGTGCCGTATGTCATTTTAAATGTGCTGCCTAAGCTGCGGCAGATGGATAGTTCGCTTTATGAAGCCGCACAGGATTTAGGCTGCAACCAGCTTCAAGCATTTATAAAAGTGGTGATACCGGAAATCATGCCGGGCATTGTTTCAGGCTTCTTAATGGCGTTTACCTATTCGCTGGATGATTTCATCATCAGCTATTTTGTTTCGGGGGCTACCTCCCAAACACTGCCGATCGTGATTTTTTCCATGACCAGGCGGAAGGTGAGCCCGGAGATCAACGCGCTGTCCGCCATCATATTCTTGGTTGTTTTGGCGGTGCTGCTGATTGTGAATCTGAATGATGCTCGTGTGGAGCGGGAAAACCACGCAAAAGTGAGGGCACGCGTATGAAAAAGTCAGTTGCCCTGATCCTTGCAGCAGTTGCTGTGCTGTCTCTCTCTGTTCCCGCCTACGCGAAGGTGGAAGTTGCCGACGAGTCCTACTATACCCGCTTTCAGGGACAGGGGAAAACGCTGAATGTCCACAACTGGGGCGAATACATCGCTGACGGCTCCGACGACAGCGTGAATGTCGTGAAGGAATTTGAAGAGCTGACCGGAATTCAAGTGAATTATACCACGTTTTCCACAAACGAAGAGGTTTATGCGCGCCTTTGCAACGGAGGGGCAAACTATGATCTTCTGATCCCAAGCGACTATATGATTGCACGCATGATCCGGGAAAATATGCTGGAGAAGCTGGATTTCAGCAATATTCCAAATTTCAAAAACATCAACTCGAACTTTTTGCAGCCGGTTTTTGATCCTACCGGCGAGTATTCCGTCCCCTATACATGGGGCACTGTTGGTGTCATTTATAACAAAGAGATGGTGGACGAAGAAGACCTCGGAAGCTGGGATTTGCTTTGGAATCAGAAATATTTAGGTCAGATTTTGATGTTTGCCAATCCAAGGGATGATTTCGGCATCGCGCTCAAACGTCTGGGATACCCGATGAACCCTGAGAACACGCAGCAGCTTGCGCTGGCTACCGATGAACTGAAAAAACAGAAGCTGCTGGTTCAGGCGTATGTCATGGATGAGGTGTTTGATAAAATGATCGGTGGCGAGGCTGCCATAGCACCTTATTACGCTGGCGACGCGATAACAATGATGGCGGATAATCCGGATTTGGGATTCTTTGTTCCGAATGAAGGCACTAACCGTTTTGTTGATGCCGTAGTAATTCCCAAAGGTGCAAAAAACAAAGAATGCGCGGAAATGTTCATTAACTTTCTGCTGGAAGCGGAAGTGGGAGCTTCAAACATTGAGTATATTGGTTATAGCTCCCCGAATGATGCGGCTATGACGATCCTGCCGCCTGAGATTACGGAAAATCCAGTCGCTTATCCGTCAGAAGATGTCATTGCGAAGACGGAATTCTGGGAAGATCTGTCACCGGAACTGAATCTGGCAGTTGATGACGCATGGACTGAACTGCTCTCTTCCGACGACCAGTACAGCCAGTGGCTGGTTCCGGTCCTTCTGATCATCGCTTTAGGTACATCGGTCACAATTAATGTTGTACGGGCTCGACGTAAGCGCAGGGAACGCGGCATGTTTGGTATAAATTACCCTATCAGACGATTATAAGACTATAAAAACAGAACGGGATGCATGTTGCATCCCGTTCTGTTTTTTGTACTACCTACAGATTAGCAGCATCCGCAGCCGTTGTCATTGGTACCGCCAACGCAGCCATTGTTGCAACCGCAGTTACCGCCAATGCCAAAGCCGCCCCATCCGAAGAGGATGATGATAAGGATAATAATCCAGAGGAAGTTACCGCCAAAGCCATTATTGTTGCATCCCATGAGAAATGACCTCCTATAAGTGATTTCAACTTATACTATGTAAACTGCCTCAGTTCGGTGACAGCGCATAATCCGCTTTTGATGTGACAATATTAGGAAAGGAATAACATAGGTATGAAACAGGGCAAATAATGCTCTGACATGTGAGGTGGTCTATCATGTTTAAATTCAACGGATTTACCCCAAAGGCAAATGTGGCAATCAATTGCGCATTGGACGAAGCCTGCGCGCTAGGCCACACTTATGTGGGAAGCGAACATCTTCTGCTGGGACTACTGGAAGAAGGCAGCGGAGTGGCATATACGATTCTGCAAAAGAGCGGTATCAGCGCCCAGCAGATTAAAGATCTGCTGGTAAAAACAGTAGGTAGGGGAATCAAATCAACGCTTACACCTGCCGATATCACGCCAAGATGCAAAAGGATTTTAGAGCTGTCGCTGATGCAGGTTCGGATGAACGGAATTCCGCTTGCCGGAACGGAGCATATTTTGTTGAACCTGTTAAAAGAAACGGAAAGCTATGGAGTGCGCTTTTTAAAACAGCTTGGAACAGAACCGGACTCTATTAGCAGGCAGCTTGGAGATTTTTCACAGTGCTGTGCCGCCGATTTGCTTGGACTGAAAAAATCAATACCGTCGCGCTCCAAACCCGGCGTTAAAACTCCGCTTTTGGATAAATACGGGCGCGACCTGACCGAGTTGGCCCGTCAGGGAAAACTGGATCCAGTAATCGGGAGAAACAAGGAAGTGGAGCGTGTGCTCCAGATTCTGACCAGAAGAACAAAAAATAATCCTTGCCTGATCGGGGAAGCGGGGGTCGGAAAAACTGCGATTGCAGAAGGAATTGCCTTGCGCATTGCGGATTCTGACGTGCCGCAGCAGATCAAAGACAAACGATTTATAGCACTTGATTTGACCGGCATGGTGGCGGGAACGAAATACCGCGGTGATTTTGAGGAGCGCATAAAAAATACAATCGATGAAGTCATCAATGCCGGAAATGTGATTCTGTTTATCGATGAGCTTCATACGATTATTGGAACCGGAGCGGCGGAAGGCGCGGTGGACGCTGCCAATATTCTAAAACCACAGCTTGCGAGAGGCGAGTTTCAGCTCGTAGGCGCTACTACAACTGACGAATACCGCAAATTTATTGAAAAGGACAGCGCGCTGGAGCGCCGGTTTCAAAGCGTGCTGGTGGGGGAACCTTCCGAAGAAGATACGGTCGAAATTCTACAGGGTCTTCGCGAAAAATATGAAACCCACCACAAGATGCATATTTTGGATGAGGCAATTGAAGCTGCCGTAACCCTTTCCGCGCGTTACCTGCCGGAGCGCAGGCTCCCGGACAAAGCAATTGATTTGATAGATGAAGCCTGCTCACGGGTGAGAATGAACACGCTGACGGTTCCAAACAGCCTGCGGGAACTGGAAGCACGTTTGGAAGGGTTGAAGGAAGAGAAAGAACACGCGATTGCCTCGCAGGACTATGAGTGCGCCGCACGAATCCGTGATCGCGAGAACGAACTGAAGTTGCGGCTGGATCAGGCACAGAGCGAATGGGAGGAGACTGGTGACGGAAGCAGCCGCAAGCTGACCGCGCAGGATATTGCGAGGTTGGTTGCTGACATTACTGGAATTGACGCCACACACATCTCTCAAGCGCAAAGCGAGCGGCTGCTGCACATGGAAGATGACCTGCACCGGAGGATTGTGGGGCAGGCAGAGGCTGTCCGTGCAGTGGCAGGCGCAATTCGACGCTCCCGCGTTGGGCTGCATGACCCGAACCGCCCGCTGGGCTCCTTTATATTTTTGGGGCCGACAGGCGTAGGGAAAACGGAGCTATGCAAGGCGTTGGCGGCATGCCTGTTTGGAGACGAAAAAGCCATGATACGACTGGATATGTCGGAATATATGGAGCGGCATGCCGTTTCCAGACTGGTTGGCCCCCCTCCGGGCTATATCGGTTATGACGAAGGCGGTCAGCTTACCGAAAAAATCCGCCGCAGACCCTACTCTGTTTTATTGCTTGATGAAATTGAAAAGGCACATCCCGATTTCTTTAATATGCTGCTTCAGGTATTGGAGGATGGCATTCTGACAGACTCCCAGGGCAGACAGGTCAGCTTTAAAAATACGGTGATCATTATGACGTCCAACATTGGCGCGCGGCTGATTACCGAGCAGGGGCGGCTTGGGTTTTCCGAGGATGGCGATACCGGAATGAAACAGGATGAAATTCGCCGGGTGATGACGGGGGAACTGAAAAAATCCTTCCGCCCGGAGTTTCTCAACCGTGTGGACGAGACTATCGTCTTTCACAAGCTTACGAGAGAAGAAACGATGCTGATCACAGAAAATATGCTGGCGTCGCTGAAAAAACGGGTAAGTGAACTGCATGTTGACATCCGGTTCGATGAATCGGCGGCGGCGCATATAGCAAAAGAAGGCTTTGACCCTGTTTATGGCGCGCGTCCGCTCAGAAGAGCGATTCAAGCCCAGATTGAGGATATGCTTGCCGATGAACTGCTGCGGGGGAAAATAAAAGCCGGAGACAAAGTTCTTTGTTCTTTTGGGAAAAACAAATCCAGCTTTACACTGGAAGACGTTGCAAATGCAGGGAGCTGTGCTATAATCATAGCAGCGGAATCATGACAATAAACAGGATGGTGCAGCATATTGACAAAACTTGCTCTATTTGATTTGGACGGAACCCTGCTGAATACGCTGGATGACTTGGCGCATGCCGCAAACTTTGCGCTCAGGCGCCACGCACTTCCCGAACATTCGGTTGAAGCATATCAGCAGTTTGTAGGCAACGGAATTGTAAAGCTTGTGGAGCGGATGACTCCCAAAGAACAGCGCGGCGACGAGACCCTCCTGAAGGCACTGAAAAAAGACTTTGATGCATATTATGCGGAGCACAGTCTCGATTGCACACGCCCGTACAACGGCATAACGGAGCTGCTCGGTTTGCTGAACGAGCGCGGCATCACCTGTGTGGTCTTATCTAATAAGCCGGATGAATTTACCAAATCGCTTTGTGAACGGTATTTTGGCAGTCTGATTTTTATCGCGATCGGGCATCGGGAGGGATATCCGCACAAACCCGATAAAGCACTGGTGGAAGAGATGCTGCGCTTAGCCGGATTCCAGGGACATGAAAGTATTTATATAGGCGATTCCGGAGTGGATATGCAAACCGCAAAGAACGCCGGGCTTTTTGCAGTAGGGGTTCTCTGGGGTTTCCGGGGTAGGGACGAACTGGAGGAAAACGGCGCGGATATCCTGATTTCGGCTCCCCAAGAACTGTTAAAAATAATTGAAGCAAGGACTTGACAAACGGTTTCTGATCGTGATAAGATAAACCCAATATCATAAAGACGATGATGGGGACGGCGTGAACAGCATTCTGCCCACAGAGAGCCGGTGTTTGGTGAAAACCGGCGGCAGGTGGTTCTTTCGCTTATCACCCCTGAGTTGGGGACTAAACGGTGTACGCCTAGTAAGTTTCCCCGCGGGATCGCGTTACAGATCGCAGACTTGCTTGAGTCTGACAGAGCGGCATATTATTATGTCAATTGGGTGGTACCACGGGTTGTATTCACAAACTCGTCCCTTGCGAGGGGCGGGTTTTTTTGTTATTCAAAAATAAATTTTGGAGGTAATGTTATGCAGGATCAGCAAAAGGATAGCCAGCTGAAAGAAATTGCGCAGCGAATTCGTGCCCTGCGGGAGATTATGGAAATCCCGGTTGCGGAGATGGCTCGTGAAACAGGGATGACTGCGGAAGAATATATGGAATGTGAAGAGGGGAAAAACGATTTCAGCTTTACCTTCCTTTATAATTGCGCACAGCTGTTTGGCGTGGATATGATTGAACTGTTGACAGGGGAGCGCCCGCACCTGTCGTTTTATTCGATCGTCCGCAAGGGCACCGGGTTGAAAATCAACCGCAGAAAAGGCTTTGCCTATCATCACCTTGCTTATCGGTTTTCGGGGAAAACTGCGGAGCCGTTTATGGTCACAGCCCCGTTTTTTGAGGAAGAGCAGAACCAGCCAATTCATCTTTCTTCCCATGAAGGGCAGGAATTTGACTTTGTGCTGAAAGGGCAGCTCAAGGTGCGCATGGAAGACCACGAAGAGTATCTTGAAGCGGGAGACGCGATCTATTATGATTCCGGCCACGGCCATGGAATGATTGCAACCGGCGGGGAGGAATGTGTATTCCTTGCAATTGTGATGAAGGATGAGCATGAGAAAGGGGAACGGCAGGCATGAGTGTGGAAAACTTTTATCAGCGCTTCTGTAAGGAGGGCTTTGATGACAAAGGCGTGCTCAACTATTTCGAGCCCCTTCCGGCGGAAAACTTCAACTTCGCCTATGATGTGGTAGATGAGATTGCCCGCATGGAGCCAGACCGCCGGGCTATGGTCTGGTGCAATGTTGCGGGGGAGGAACGCATCTTCACTTTCGGTGAAATGAAGAAATATTCCGACCAGTGCGCCCAGATGCTCACCGCGCATGGCGTCAAAAAAGGCGACATGGTAATGCTGGTGCTGAAAAGGCATTATGAATTCTGGTTTACCGTACTGGCGCTTCACAAGATCGGAGCAGTCGGGGTGCCCGCAACCAATCTGCTGACAACAAAAGACGTCCTCTATCGATTCGAAGCAGCGAGCATTACGGCCTGCGTGTGCTCAGGCGAATGTGCGATCACCGAGCACGTGGATGAAGCGTGTGAAAAGTATCAGAATATTCACACAAAATTCATTGTACGCGGCGACCGCGAAGGCTGGCTCAACTACAATCAGGAGTTGGCAACCTATGATGGAAACTGGGAACGCCGAGAAACCTCCAAAAAAGACCCGCTTTTGCTCTATTTCACTTCCGGCACGACCGGGTTCCCGAAGATGGTTGTTCACACGCACGACTATCCGTTGGGACATATTGTTACCGCGCGTTATTGGCACAATGTCCATTCGGATGATCTGCATCTGACCGTATCCGAAAGCGGCTGGATGAAATGCGTATGGGGAAAATTATATGGGCAGTGGATTGCCGGTGCATCGATTTTTGTTTATGATTTTGATAAGTTCGTACCCTCTGAATTGTTGCACAAAATGGAAAAATATAAGGTTACGACCTTCTGTGCCCCTCCGACCATTTATCGATTCTTTATCAAGGAAGGACTGGGTGACTTCGATTTGTCTTCTCTGCATTATTCCACCACGGCAGGCGAGGCGCTGAATCCTGAAGTTTATCACCGTTGGCTGGAATTTACCGGGCTTAAACTGATGGAATCCTATGGACAGACGGAAACAGTTATGCAGGCCGCAAACTTCGTTGGAACAACGCCCAAGCCGGGATCCATGGGCAAACCCTCTCCGCTTTATCACATCAAGCTGGTAGATGAGGATGGAAATGAGGTGCCGTCTGGCGCGGTTGGTGAGATCGTGATTGATACAACAAAACCCCACTACGCATTGTTTCAGGGATATTACCGCGACGAAGAAACAACCCGTAAATCCTGGCACGACGGCCTTTATCATACCGGCGATACCGCGTGGATGGATGAGGATGGATACCTTTGGTATGTAGGGCGTACGGATGATGTGATTAAGGCGTCCGGATACCGTATCGGACCGTTTGAGATTGAAAGTGTGTTGATGGAGCACCCCTCTGTGCTGGAATGCGCGGTCACCGGCGCACCCGACCCAATCCGCGGCACCGTAGTAAAGGCTACCATTGTCCTGACGAAGAATTATCAGGCCTCCGAAGAACTGAAGAAAGAACTTCAGGCTTATGTGAAAAAACAGACTGCGCCCTACAAATACCCCCGCATCGTGGAGTTTGTAAGCGAACTGCCGAAAACAATTTCAGGTAAAATCAGACGTACGGAAATCCGTCAGAAAGACGGACAGAATCATTGACTATCTTTTATTAACTCGATCTACGTCAAAAAAGACCGAGGGACATCGTCCCTTAAGGTCATAAAAGTAGTGAAAGGGCGTCATCGTTTTATAAACCGCTCCCTGTCAAGTAGACAGACAAAAAAAGAAAACTGTGTGGAAATGGACGCCGAGAGGCGTCCGTTTTCATTTGTCAAGAATTAAGCTGCCGACTCTAAGAGAGCGCGGTATTCTAACGGTGCGAGACCGCCCAGCTTCTCTTGGAATCTCCCGCAGTTGTAAAAGTATATGTAACGCTCAATGGCGTCTCTCAAGCTGTCATAATACCGCGCTGGCGGGCCTGATTGCCGGATATTTTGTGGTGTTCCAGAACATGGCTCCGTTTGTGGTAACACTGGCGTCCATGACTGCTGCCAGGGGCATTGCCTATATTGTTTCCAAAGGAACCCCTATCCAGATTAAAAACCCGATTGTTCTCGCGTTTGGAAAAGGCTCGATCTTTAGAATTCCGTTCCCTGTCGTTACCGCGGTCATTATTTTTATCATCATCTGGCTGGTTCTCCGTTACACCAGCTTCGGCAGGTTCGTGCAGGCAATGGGCAGCAATGAAACGGCCGTTAAACTTTCCGGAATCCGGGTGGAGTACTACAAATGGGCCGTATATGCAATATCCGCTTTATTGTGCGCGTTCGGAGGAATCATCAGCGACGGCCGGACAGGAGTCGGGTCGCCGAACATCGGGAACGGGCTGGAGCTGGATGCGATCGCATCCTGTGTGATCGGCGGGGCAAGCCTGTCGGGAGGCCGGGGTTCTGCGCCCAATGCTTTGATGGGAGTCCTCATACTGGGTATGATCGGAAACATCATGAACCTCATGAACATAGCGGGTTATCCTCGGCAGGTCATCAAAGGGGTCATTATCATAGTAGCCGTACTTATGCAGCGCAGCAAGAAATCCTAGAAGGTTTAACTGCAGTAAGTATAAGGGCCAGGTTCCTGCGAGCAGTGCCGCCGGAACACAGCCGGGATTGTTACTTGCCGCCAGGCCTGCCAGTATGCACTACCTGGCCGGTTTGATACGGTAAAGTAAAAGTGTTTGGACTTTTCTGTTTCACACAATGATTAGGAGGTCAGTAAAAATGAAAAAAGGTTTTCCGGTTTTGTGCATGGCTTTGGCAGCCTGCCTGTCAGTTTCTCTGTTCACAGCGTGCTCCGCAATTTCTACCAGCGATGAACCGGCACGCGCTCCGGCCGCACAGCCAAGCGAGAGTACGCCCGCGGCATCTGAAAGCAAGAAATCGCTAAACGAATTGAAAATCGGGCTCTCGATGCAGACATTGGGCGGGGCATATTTTGCGACCCAGGAGTCCACGTTAAAAGACCTCTGTGCCGGAATGGGCATCACCTTATTCTCCGCCGACGCGCAGGGCGACATGAGCAAACAACAGTCCGATGTGGAGGACTTGATTTCCAAGGGTTGTGATGTGATCGTAATCAATCCCAAAGACCCCAAGGGTGCGGTTGCCACTACACAGGCATGCACCGCCGCAGGGATTCCGGTTTTTATCATGGATAACTCGATTGACCCGTCTGCGGACTATGTATCCATGATACAGTCTGATAATTATGAACTAGGAAATCTTGTGGGAATCGATGTTGCGGGGCATTTCGGTTCTGAAAAAATCAAGATCGGCCTGCTCAGCGGAAACCAGGGCAATGCACTGGGCGTATCTAGAAGAATGGGAACCATAAAGGGCATTACTGAAACACAGCTTGCCGCTTCCAATAAGAGCAATTTCGAAATCCTCACGCAGGGTTGGGGCAATTGGAACCAGGAGGGCGGCCTTAGCGCGGCGGAAGACATGCTCATGGCGGCGCCGGACATCAACTGCATCATTGCGGAAAATGACGATATGGCGCTGGGTGCGCTGCAGGCGGTGCAGGCTGCAAACCGTTCCGACATTATTATTGCGGGCGTCGACGGGCAGAAAGAAATGTATCTTATGATCAAAGAAGGCGGGCAGAAATGATCCCGCTGAATGTGCCGACCTCACCCTGCAGACCATTTTGAAATGGATGGATGGAGAATCCGTGCAGAAGTTGGTTTACCTTGGGCCTGTAAGTGTAAATGCAAAGAATATTGACCAGTACTATGATCCGAATTCAAAGTTTTAACCAGAGCTTATAATAAGAAAAGGTGATTTTTATTGAAAATGTTCATCAATGGAAAGCGGGCTGATTCCAGAGACTGAAAAACGATTGATGTTCTGAATTCAGCCACGCAGGAATTCCTTGACACCATTCCCGCCGCAACTTCCGAGGATGTGCAGGAAGCAATCGACGCCTCACAGACCGGAAATCGGGTCTGGGCGTCCACTCCTGTACATGAGCGCTCCCGGATACTGATGGCGTGTGCGGATAAAATTGACCACAGGCGGGAGGAATTAGCGGCCAGCCTAAGCACGGAAATGGGAAAGATCATCCGCGAGGCCCGTGGGGAACTCCGTGTTTGTGCGCAGATTTTCCGTGGATTTGCTGAGATGGCCAATCACTATTATGGTCATACCCTGACGGACTACCAAATCGGAACGGAAAAAGATATAATCTTTACGCGCAGGGAGCCGCTGGGTGTCGTGGCATGTATCTCTCCGTTTAATTATCCGGTGGAACTTTGCACCCAAAAGACCGCATCCGCGCTGGCCGCGGGCAACGCGGTAATCATAAAACCGGCCACTGAAAATCCGCTGACCATCATGAAAATTGTGGAGATTTGCCATTCCTGCGGAATTCCAGGCCCGGTGCTTCAGTTGATTACCGGGAGAGGCGCAGTCGTGGGCGATCTGCTCGTCAGCAGCAAAGAGATTGACGCGGTCAGCTTTACCGGGAGCACCGAAGTCGGTCAGCATATTGTAAAAGTCGGTGCCAGAACGCTGAAACGAATCTTTTTGGAACTTGGCGGAAATGACCCGTACATCGTTTTTGACGACTGCGATTTAGAGCAGGCGGCGGCGGATGCGGTGCAGGGAAGAGTTCAGAACGCGGGACAGACCTCTGCGCCCCCAAGCGCTTTATTGTGCAGAGTACCGTAAAAAAAGAGTTTTTGCAGATTATGCTGCAAAAACTGGAAAAACTGCAGTTGGGAAGTCCGCTAGATGAAAAGACCGACCTGGGCCCGGTAATCAGCCCGAAGGCGGCTCAGGAGATTCAGCAGCAGGTGGAACGGACGGTTTCCCAGGGAGCGGAACTGATTTGCGGAGGGAAAGCATACGATCGTTCCTATTTTCAGCCCACTATTTTGGATCATGTCACCCTGGATATGGACATCGCAACCACTATGGAGGTGTTCGGGCCTGTATTGCCAATCATTGAGTCTGATAACGAGGAACAGGCGGTTGCAATTGCCAACGCAACGATTTACGGCCTTCAGGGAGGGGTTATGACCAGGAACATGAACAGGGCCATACGAGTAGCCTCCAAACTGGAGTGCGGCGGAGTGGTGATCAACAGTTCTGGCAATTACCGCCATCTGGATCAGTCTTTCGGCGGCTGGAAGATGAGCGGACTCGGCAGAGAAGGCGTAAGTGTGACACTAGATGAAATGACACAAGAAAAATCTTACATCCTTAAGAATATTCTTGCCGGATAACCCATTTGGTTCTTCTGCCGAACCCATTAAAGGCTGGCGCATTTTAGGTAGTCGTACATAAGACAGTATACAAGCAATATGCTTTTGGACACTGTCAAGCAAAGTGTCTAAGAAACAAGCGTATCGTCCAAGAGGAACGATACGCTTGTTTTTGGTGCGAGTAGCGATGCGGTGTTTTTGGACCTGTATTGTCATAAAGCACAACAGGAAAGATTAATTTCGGATGTTTGGTCGAAATTCCCAATTTAAGGTTGTTTTCACCTGACTGTTGTTTTATAGTTAATTTATCGATTTCGGCTCTGAAGATGCTCTCCAATTGCGTGTCATAGCAAAAATGCGAAGTTGGTCTTTCGATTTCACTTCTTATTGGAGGGATGACAGCATGAATTATTTAGCGCACATTGATCCCATTCATAATAAAGAGCAAAGCATTCTCGAACATTTGATAGGCACCGCCGCAATGTCGGCCAAATTTTCACGAGCATTTTTTGCGGAAGATTTGGGCTACCTGTGTGGAATGCTGCATGATATCGGCAAATATTCTGAAAAATTTCAGCTACGCATCAAAGGCTCAGGCGAGTCTGTGGACCATTCCACGGCAGGCGCGCAGGTGGCCTTTTTTGAATTGAAGAACGTGCCTGCGGCTTTTTGTATTGCCGGTCATCACAGCGGTCTGCCCGACCTTGGAACCCGTAAGCTCGATACAGCAGACGCCCCCACTTTCTTTGGAAAAATGGCCCGCAAGGTGGGTCGGGATATCGAAGAGTACAGCCGCTTTCAGTCTGAAGTCCATTATGTAAATTCCCCACCGCCGCCCTCGCTGCCGGTTGATGCGCAGAGCCAGTTTTTCTTTGTGCGAATGCTGTACTCTTGCCTCGTGGATGCGGATTTTCTCGATACGGAGGCATTTATGAACAATGGTGCCGTCCAGCGCGGGAACGAATCCACCATGGAAGAACTGAGCAATCTGCTCGATCAGTATGTAGCAGGTTGGTGGGATGCGAAGACAGTTCTTAATCAAAAACGCTGTGAGATTCTTAAAACGCTGCTGGAAGCGGGCGGGCACGACAGGGGGCTATTTAGCCTGACCGTTCCAACAGGCGGGGGTAAGACAGTCAGTTCCATGGCCTTTGCACTGCGGCACGCGCTCGAACATGATCTGCGGCGGGTAATTTATGTCATCCCCTACACCAGCATCATTGAGCAAACACAGCTGGTATTTGAAAAAATATTCGGTGCGGAGAATGTGGTCGCCCATTATGCGGGAGTTGAGTATAACACCGACGAAAGCGGAACCAATACGGACAAGCGCTATCTTGCAGCCGAGAATTGGGACGCACCTATCATTATAACGACCGCTGTGCAGTTTTTTGAGTCGCTGCACGCCAACCGTTCGTCACGTTGCCGCAAGCTTCACAACATTGTGAACAGCGTTTTGATATTTGATGAAGCGCAGATGCTCCCCGTTCCCTGTCTGGAACCCTGTGTGAATGCCATTGCACAGCTTGTAAAAAACTACGGATGCACCGCGGTGCTCTGCACGGCGACGCAACCTGCGCTCAATCCGCTGCTTAAAAAGCGTCTGGAGGACTTTCCTGTTGTTGAACTTTGCCACGGCGCCGCAGAAATGTATGATTTTTTTCGTCGGGTGCGATATGAAAGACTGGGGACGCTTTCCAATGAAGCACTGGCGTACAGGCTGAATGGTGAAAAACAGGTTTTATGTATTGTCAACAGTCGTAAGCAGGCACAAAATCTCTATGAACAGCTTGAAAAAGATGGCAGTTTCCATCTTTCCACCACGATGTACCCCGCCCACAGGCGTAGTGTACTGGAAGAAATACGCAACCGCCTTTCCGAACATCTGCCATGCAGGGTAGTTTCGACAAGCCTTGTTGAGGCGGGTGTAGATGTAGACTTTCCCGTTGTTTATCGCGCGCTCGCAGGGCTGGATTCGATCATTCAGGCCGCAGGCCGCTGCAACCGCGAGGGCAAACGCCTATCGTCCGAAAGCATGGTTTATATTTTTGAGGAAGAACAAAGCCCGCCCCAGATACTTCTCCAAAATATTGCGGCAGCTCAGAGGGCGATGCGGCTATACGAGGATCCCTCTTCGCCGCAGGCAATAGAGGAATACTTTCATTTTTTGTATTACAGGCTCAAGGACGAAAAGGAGCTGGACAAAAACCAGATTCTCAGAGAAATTGAGAGCGGAACCCTGCCGTTCGCCACCGTGGCACAACGGTTTCATATGATTAAAAATGCGGGATATACCATTTACATTCCCCGCGGAGAGGGCAAAATGCTTGTTGAACAGCTTCGGACGCAAGGCCCCAGCCGCGGCCTGATGCGTAAACTTGGGCAATATGCGGTCAATGCATACCCGCAACACTTTAACCAGTTGCTGCAAAGCGGTGCCATTGAAAGAATTTGTCCGGATGCCGCCATACTGAACGATCAGTCCCTTTACAGCGAAGAAACCGGCCTTGCTTTTTTCGCAAACGAGGGGCAGGGATATATTGTCTAGAAGAAAGGAGCGGGGAAAATGTCCGTAAAAGTTGAGGTCTGGGGGGAGTATGCCTGCTTTTCCCGGCCGGAAATGAAGGTTGAACGCGTCAGCTACGATGTAATGACGCCGTCGGCGGCGCGCGGTTTGCTCGAATCCATTTACTGGCACCCCGGTATGCGATGGATGATTGACAAAATCTATGTGCTTAATCCGATTCGGTTCACCAACATCCGCCGCAACGAGGTCAAGTCCAAAATATCCGCACGGAATGTCTCCAGTGTGATGAACGGCGGCACTGCACCGCTGCTGATTAGCACTGCGGCCGATATTCAACAGCGCGCCGCTATGGTGTTGCGGGATGTGCATTATGTGATTGAGGCACATTTTGAGACGACCGAAAAGGCTTCCCCCACGGATAACGAGGGTAAATTTTCCGATATTATGCGCCGCAGGCTGGAAAAGGGGCAGTGCTATCATCAGCCCTGCTTTGGATGCCGCGAATTTTCCGCGCAGTTTAGAAAATGGGAGGGCGGGGAGATTACAACTGCCAGCCCTAATACGGATGTCGAACTGGGCTTTATGCTGTTTGATCTGGATTACAGCGACAGCCTGAATATCACCCCCATGTTTTTCAAGGCACAGCTTAAAAGAGGCGTACTGGATGTACGCGACTGCGAGGTGTATCGATGATTCTTCAGTCGCTGGTTTCCTATTATGAAGCGCTTGCCGCCAGAGGGGAAATCGTCCGGCCCGGCTGGGAAAAGGTCAAGGTTTCTTACGCGCTGGAACTGGATGAAAGCGGGCAACTGCTGGATGTGCTTCCGCTGAAAGTTGCCACTGCGGATGGAAAAAAGATGCTGCCGCGAGAAATGGCGCTGCCCGCCCGCGTCAAGAAAACGGCTGGGGTGAGTGCTAATTTTCTCTGTGAAAATGCCTCCTATTTTCTGGGCATCGGCGATCCGGCAAAGCCAGAGCGGGTTTTAGAATGCTATAAAGCGGCAAAGCAGCTGCATCAAACGCTGCTGTCGGCGGTTGCTGCACCCTGCGCAAAAGCAATCTGTGGCTTTTTTGAGCAGTGGGACACCGCCGCGGCAAGAGAACATGCACTCCTTTTGCCTTACATAGAGGAGTTTGAAAGCGGCGCAAATCTCGTATTTTTTATTGGTGACGGCTATCCGCAGGAAAACTCCGAAATAGCGCGGGTCTGGCAGGAGCATTATGACAGCGAAGAAAAGGGCGCGAAAATGACCTGTCTTGTCACGGGAAAGCCGGTTGTTCCGGCAGCCACACATCCGCCAATCAAAGGGGTCATCGGGGCGCAGCCCAGCGGGGCGGCGCTTGTCTCGTTCAACGCACCGGCCTACTGCTCCTTTGACCGGGAGCAAAATTATAATGCTCCTGTTGGAAAGTATGCCGCCTTTGCCTATACGACGGCGCTCAACTATCTGGTCGCAGATAAGAAACATACCAAGCGGATTGGTGATGCAACGGTTGTTTACTGGGCGGAAGATGCCGAGCCGGGTTATCAGGATGTCTTTTCCAGTCTTTTGGATGGCGACGATGAGACGGTAACCAATGTGGAACTGGACGCGCTGTTGAATGCGATCGCACAGGGCGGCACCGCAAACTGGGGCGGCATTCCCCTCAAGCCGGAGAATCGCTTTTACGTTCTTGCTCTTGCCCCCAATGCCGCCAGACTGTCGGTTCGCTTTTTTCTGCGAGACAGCTTCGGCAAAATGGTGGAGAATTTGCGGGCGCATTACGGGAGGCTGGAAATTGTGGGTGATGGCCGCAGCAAGTTCAAAAACATTCCGCTATGGGCGCTTCTGCGGGAAACTGTTAATGAAAAATCAAAAGACAAGTCTCCTTCGCCGCAGATGTCGGGCGATACTCTGCGCGCTATCCTGACGGGCGGCAATTATCCGGCAACGCTGTACCAGCAGACCCAGCTTAGAATACGTGCTGAAAAAAGCATTACGCGCGGACGCGCCGCCATCCTAAAGGCATATCTGATAAAAAACACGGACAATGAAAGCTATAAGGAGGCATTGACAGTGGAACTAAACGAAAAAACCACCTACCAGCCCTATGTTCTTGGGCGCCTGTTTGCAGTTTTGGAGGAAATACAGAACAGGGCGAGCGGCGTTACGACCATTAAGGATAAATATTTTTCTTCGGCCTGCGCAACCCCCGCCGTGGTATTTCCTATGATTATGAATCTTTCGGACAAGCATCTGCGCAAGCTTGACAGTGGTTTAAAAATCAACTATGCAAAGCAGATTCAAGCGCTGACAGGCGCTATTATCAAAAGTTATCCTGCACACCATACGCTCTATGATCAAGGCATTTTTCAACTTGGCTATTATCATCAGACACAAAAACGTTATCAGAAAAAAGACAGCGTTGCAACAACAGAGGAGGAGAAATAACATGTCCGAACCTATCAAAAACCGCTATGAATTTGTGATTCTGTTCGATGTGGAAAACGGCAACCCCAACGGCGATCCGGATGCGGGAAACATGCCCAGAATTGACCCTGAAACCAACTTCGGCATTGTAACTGATGTCTGCCTGAAACGAAAAATCAGAAACTATATTGAAACAGTCTGCGAAGACAAAACCGGCTACCGCATCTATATCAAGGACGGCATACCGCTCAACCGCAGCGATGCGGAGGCGTATGCCTATGTAGGCGCGGATGAAAAGACCATCAAAGAGAAGAAGAAAAAAGACGAAAAGATTGACGTAAAGATTCGCGATTTTATGTGCGGGAATTTCTTTGATATCCGAACTTTTGGCGCTGTCATGACCACTTTTGTAAAAGCGGCGCTCAACTGCGGGCAGGTACGCGGGCCGGTTCAGCTTGGCTTTGCCCGCTCGGTCGACCCTGTGATTCCGCAGGAGGTGACCATTACCCGCGTTGCTATCACAACCGAGGCTGATGCTGAGAAAAAAGGCACCGAAATGGGGCGCAAATATATCATCCCTTACGGACTGTACCGGTGTGAAGGATATATCTCGGCGAACCTTGCCCGCAAGGTGACCGGCTTTTCGGAGGAAGATCTTGCGCTGCTTTGGCAGGCGATTCTCAACATGTTCGAGCATGACCATTCCGCCGCCAGGGGCAAAATGGCGGTGCGCAGGCTCATTGTATTTAAGCACGATTCAGAGCTTGGCAACGCGCCCGCCTACAAGCTGTTTGAAACCGTTACGGTCAAACGCAGGGAAGAGGTTGCTGTTGCACGCGAATACGGCGATTACGAGGTAACAGTCCGTGAGAGCGCCCTGCCGGAAGGTGTAACATGTATGCAAATGGGGTGAGCGGATACAGCGAGGAGGAGTTTCTTCCGCTTTCGGGCTTACAGCATTTTCTTTTTTGCCGGCGGCAGTGGGCACTTATTCATATTGAGGAGCTTTGGGCGGAAAACCTCCGTACCACAGATGGCGACTTGATGCATGAACGCACACATGACGAAGCGTTTACAGAAAAGCGTGGAAATAAGATTATATCGCGCGGAATGAGCGTGCATTCTTATCGGTTGAGAGTTTCGGGCAAATGTGATGTGGTTGAATTTCACCGGGATGGTTCCGGAATTGGTATAAATGGCTGGGAAGGGTTATGGATACCTTTCCCGGTCGAATATAAGAACGGCGAGCCGAAGGAAAACAACTGCGATGCGGCGCAGCTTTGTGCGCAGGCCATCTGTATGGAAGAGATGCTGTGCTGCCTAATACCGTGCGGTGCTTTGTTTTATGGCCAGACAAAACGCCGTCTGCCGGTGGAATTTACAGAGGAGTTAAGGCGGGAGGTTAAAGAAGCGCTGGAAGAGATGCATGCGTTATATAAACGCGGGCATACGCCGAAGGTGAAACCAACAAAGGCCTGCAATGCGTGTTCGCTGAAAGAACTTTGCCTGCCCGTGCTCATGAAGAAGCTGTCAGTAAAGGCATATATGGAGGAAAGGCTATGAGAAAGCTTCTCAATACGCTTTTTGTAACGACTGTGGATGCTTATGTCGGCCTTGACGGGGAAAATGTGATAATCCAGCACGGAGAAGATGAACTGGCACGCTTTCCGCTCCATACGCTCGAGAATATTGTTACGTTTACCTATCCCGGTGCAAGCCCCGCCTTGATGGGCGCATGTGCCAGAAACTGTATCAATCTGTGTTTCTGTACACCAAACGGACGTTTTCTTGCCAGAGCAACAGGAAAATCCAATGGAAACGTGCTTTTGAGAAGAACGCAGTATCGCATAGCGGATGATGCCGCCGCCAGCTGTCGCATTGCAAAAAACATGATCTTTGGTAAGGTTTATAATGCACGCTGGAGCATTGAACGCACAATTCGCGATAACGGTCTGCGGATTGATCGGGAAAAACTGCAAACAATTTCCGCTACTTTGCAAAATTCTCTGCTTAGCATTAACAGCGCCACGGAGCTGGACTCACTGCGCGGGCTGGAGGGAGAAACCGCGGCTGCCTATTTTTCAGGGCTTGACGAGATGATATTAAACGAAAAAGCAGAATTCTACTTCCACGGACGCAGCCGCAGACCGCCGCTTGATAAGGTGAACGCGATGCTTTCCTTTGTCTATTCGCTACTATCAAACGATTGTGCAGCAGCACTTGAAGCAGTTGGTCTGGATGCTTATGTGGGGTTTCTGCACAGAGACCGCCCCGGCCGTACGTCCCTTGCATCGGATTTAATGGAGGAACTGCGCGCCTGCTTTGCTGACCGCTTTGTTTTGACGCTGATCAACAACAAGGTGATAAAAGCAAAGGATTTTCAGGAGAGAGAAAGCGGTGCGGTTATTATGACAGACGAGGGTCGTAAAAAGTTGATAAAGGCCTGGCAAGAACGCAAACGAGAGGAAATTATCCACCCCTTCATCAAGGAAAAAATGGCATGGGGCCTCGTTCCCTATGTACAGTCGCTGCTGCTTGCTAGATATTTGAGAGAAGACTTGGAAGAATATCCGCCATTCCTGTGGAAGTAGGAGATCGTAATGCTGGTGTTAATTACCTATGATGTCAATACAGAGGACGCAGAAGGCAGGCGGCGTTTGCGCCTGATTGCCAAGCAATGTGTCAATTACGGCCAGCGGGTTCAATGCAGCGTTTTCGAGTGCCTTTTGGATTCAGCGCAAGCAAAAATACTGAAACATAAACTGTGCAGCATTATGGACGAAAAAAAAGACAGCTTACGTTTTTATTATCTGGGGAAAAACTACAAATCAAAGATTGAACATTTCGGAGCAAAAATAAGCTATGAGCCCGAAGGTGTGCTTATGGTTTAATGCGAAATATAAGCGCACATTAATTTCTCAAGGCCTCGCACCCGTATTTATGAGTGTTAACCACTTGAATTTTAATGTGGTCTTGATCTTCTATTGTAAAAACATTGCGAATTTGTGCAAATAGCTGATTTTTTCGCGGAAATCTGTGGATGTTTGCTGTCGCTCCCCACACGGGAGCGTGGATTGAAATATGACAACCATTTCTTTCGGGCGAACAATCTTTCCGGTCGCTCCCCACACGGGAGCGTGGATTGAAATCTGCGCGACGTCCGCAATGCCCTGAATGCTGTCGCGTCGCTCCCCACACGGGAGCGTGGATTGAAATCAGACAGTAACGTCATATGCAATATATTGATTATCCGGTCGCTCCCCACACGGGAGCGTGGATTGAAATAAAACGCTTTAGATCATATATCCTCCAATTGAAGGCGCTCACCACACCCGAGCGGGG
>CAUQLV010000028.1:0-33643 GCA_963519235.1 uncultured Oscillospiraceae bacterium | reverse complement strand
GGTATCATTTCGCAGCAGGAATTTGACGCCAAGAAACGACAGCTGCTGGGGATTTAAGGTAAACTAACTCATGGTTGGCACATCTATCGAGGATTTAGAATTGCCCGAACCACTGATCGTTACGGTGCGGACAGCCGTGACCCCTCAGGACGAGTCCACACAGGATTTCGGCAACCCCGATGAGGAAGTGATAACAGACGATATGACGGCCGCCCCCGAATGGAGGGATGTGTCTCGGGTTTTGAAAAGTCAGGCACGAATAATAAGATGAATATCGAGCAGAGCCTGCCTTCTATTCTGAGGGCAGGCTCTCGTCGTATTTTACAGGCATTTCGTGTATTTGTGGTATCAAAAAGGGCTTTCGTTATGCCATGGTGGAAAGGGCGCCTTAAGCATGTGTGCATCGGAGCAGCTGTTTGGATACTGCTGTCATTGAGAACTTTATGGCAGCGGCGGTAGCAACCCGGTTTCTATATAGACGACAACACCCTAAAGCGTTATAATAAAAGATAGAATTTCGTTGAATGGAGTGTATGGTTGATGATAGAGTTTGGTTTCCATAAGTCTTTACCGCAAATCAGCATCAAGCGACAGATGAACAAGCTTCTGGTCATCGTCGCGACTCCGTTGCTGGTGATGATCGCCGTTCTGGTCATCATGCTAATGTCCATCAACCGACAATACACCAACGCACTGCAAAACGCCAACACTGCAGCTGAGTTCAATGTTGAATTTAAAGATACCATGGATTTGGAAATGTGGAACTATGTGATTGCGCCCAGAAATAGCCGATCGGTGGGAGAGCTGCCCACGAAAGAACTAGATGACGCCGTAAAGGTGCTGCATCGTCTGGACGAGACGACTACCCTGCGGGACAACCGCTGGCGCATCCGCAGTATGCTGAATATGTGCGAAAATCTGCGGGGATATATGCTGGAGATCGCCCTTACCGAGCGATATGACGACCGGATGGAGCTTTTGGACAGAAATATCCGCGGCGAGACCGGCCTCACCGTTCTGATTGAGACCTACATGCATGAATACATAGACGACGAGGTGCGAGAACTGGCCCGGATACAAAGCGAGATTGGCTCCCGGGTAGCGGCGGTTATCATCGTCACCGTCACAGGAGCATTATTGCTCATTGTGATCATTCTGCTCAACTCTGTCCGCTTTACGCGCAGCATTACCGAGCCTATCGGCGCTCTGGCGCAAAAGGCCCAAAAACTGGGGGAAGGAAACTTTGCGGTGGAGCCCATTGAGACGAAAAGTACCGAGATCCAGATGCTGGATAATGGCTTTAACGAGATGGTGAGCCGCATTAACACCCTGATGGAAAAGCAGATTGAAGATCAAAAATATCTGCATCGCACCGAACTGGAGCTGCTGCAAGCACAAATCAACCCCCACTTTCTTTACAACACCTTGGATTCCATTGCCATCCTTGCAGAAAATCACCGGGATGAGGAAGTGGTGAAGATGGTGACCAGCTTGTCGGTGTTTTTCCGCAATTCTCTCAGCAAAGGGAGGAACATCATTACCCTGCGGGCCGAGCGGGATCAGGTGTCCAGCTATTTGGAGATACAGAAAATCCGTTACAGCGACATTCTGGACTATGAAATCCATATTCCTGAAGAGCTGCTGGACTGTACGGTGCCCAAGCTGGTGTTGCAGCCGCTTGTGGAAAATGCCATCTACCACGGTACTAAAAATAAACGAGGAATCGGCTGCATCATCATATCGGGGGAAAGCAGCGGCGGCGATATTTTGCTGCGGGTGACGGATGACGGCGCGGGCATGGACGAAGAACAGTTAAATGCGCTGCAGGCGGGAGTGTATGAGGATCGCCACACTGGTCTGGGTCTCGTAAATGTGCACAAGCGAATCAAGCTTTACTGCGGCGAAGGGTACGGCTTGTCATTTGAGAGCACACTTGGAAAAGGCACAACGGTGTCCGTACGTTTGCCAAAGAATATCCAAGTTGACCTGTGAGGGAGGAAGCGAAGCGAATGAAAAAGGGATTTGCAGTTTTCTGGTTGACCTTATTGGCATCTGGCCTTGTGGCCTGTGGGGGTGCCGGCAGTTTGGAGGAAGCCGACCAAAGCCTGTACGACGACCTGATTGTGGTGGGGTTTACGCAGGTGGGAGCCGAGAGCGACTGGCGCGCGGCAAACACCAAAAGTATGCAGGCGGCGCTGGCAGAAGAAAACGGCTACAAGCTGATTTTTGACGACGCGCAGCAAAAACAGGAGCGCCAAATTACCGCCATCCGCAACTTTATCCAGCAGGAGGTGGACTATATCGTGCTCGCTCCCACCACAGAGACTGGTTGGGACACCGTGCTGCAGGAAGCAAAAGCTGCCGACATTCCCGTCATCATAGTGGACCGTATGATTGAGGTGACGGATGAGAGCCTGTTTACTTGCTGGATTGGCTCCGACTTCCGCAAGGAGGGCGACACCGCCGTTTCATGGATGGAACAGCAATTCGGCAACACGCCAATCAACATCATCCATCTGCAGGGCAATATTGGTTCCACCGCACAAATCGGCCGCACCGCGGGCTTGGACGCCGGCATCGAGACCCATAACAACTGGAATCTCATTGCGCGTGAAAGCGGCGAGTTCACCCAGGCAAAGGGTCAGGAAGTGATGGAGAGCTTTTTGGGGCGATACCATGATATCAATGTGGTGTACTCTGAAAATGACAATATGGCTTACGGTGCCATCGACGCCTTGGAGGCCATGGGTCTTCAGCCCGGCAAGGACGTGGTTGTCATTTCCTTTGACGCGAACCGCACCGCTCTGGAGATGACTTTGGATGGTCTTATTAGTCTCAATGTGGAGTGTAATCCTCTGCACGGTCCCCGGGTGCGGGGCATAATTGAACAGCTGGAGAAAGGCGAGACCCCGCAAAAATTCACCTATGTGGAGGAAACGATCTTTGATTCAAAAACGATCACCAGAGAGATTATTGACAACCGCGAATATTGAAGTAAAAAGAAAGCACCGTATATTTTCACGGTGCTTTCTTTCATTTTTTCAATTTTTGATATGGTTCACCGCAGCCCGTTCGATTGGCAATCCTTCTTTATAGCGGGCAAGGTAGTCTGCTAACCCTTCTACGTCCGACTTTTGAGGTGCGAGGGTCTCGCCGGCGACGCCGGTGAATACGCGCTCGGTTAGGTATTTCTCCAAGGTTTCCCCCTTTTGCTTTTGCCGCATGTAATCGGCCAGCAGCGCAATGCCCCAAGCGCCGCCCTCACCCGCGGTTTCCATCACCGAAACAGGAATGTTCAGCGCTCCGGCCATCAGGGCTTGCCCCGCCTTGGGCGTTTTAAACAAGCCGCCGTGCCCATGCAAAACATCGACGCGCACGTTTTCCTCTATGGTGAGGATATCCATTCCAATCCGCAGGGTAGCAATGGTGGAATAGAGAAGCGTCCGCGCAAAATTGGCCAAATTGAATTCACTGTCCGGCAGACGGGCAAACAGGGGACGCCCTTCCTCAAAACCGGTGATGGGCTCTCCGGAATAGTAGTTATAACTCACAAGGCCGCCGCCGTCAGGTTTTCCCTTCAGAGCCTCGGTGTAGAGCGCGTCGTAAAGTGCGGGTTTTTGATAGGCGGCACCCATGACGGATAATACCTGACTGAACAGCCGCACCCACGCATCGAAATCTGAGGTACAGTTGTTGCAGTGCACCATGGCCACCGGTTTGCCTGTGGGGGTGGTGACCATATCAATTTCTTCATGCACCTTGGCAAGGGGCTTTTCCAGTACGATCATGGCGAAAATGGAGGTTCCTGCCGACACATTGCCGGTACGCTGCGCCACGGCGTTTGTCGCAACCATTCCCGTTCCGGCGTCCCCCTCCGGCGGGCAGAAAGGAATACCGGCTTCCAAGCGACCGGAGAGATCCAGCAGACGGGCACCTTTTTCAGTCAGTCGACCAGCGTTTTCACCGGCAGGGAGCACTTTGGGCAGGATGTCCCTCAGCTTCCAGCCGACCCCCAACTCTCGAACCATGTCGTCAAAGCGGGCGACCATATCCCGGTTGTAGTCGGCTGTGGTGCTGTCAATGGGGAACATGCCCGAGGCCTCGCCCACGCCCAGCACCTTTTCGCCCGTCAGCTTCCAGTGTACATAACCCGCCAAGGTGGTGAGAAAGGCGATATCACCCACATGGGATTCCTTTTCCAGTACAGCGCGGTACAGATGTGCGATACTCCACCGCTGGGGAATATTGAAGCAAAACGCTTCGGTGAGCAGCCTCGCTGCTTTTTCCGTCATTGTATTTCGCCATGTACGGAAGGGGACAAGCTGGTTCCCCTCGGCGTCAAAGGGCAGATACCCATGCATCATGGCGGATATGCCAATGGAACCGATCTTGCCCAAGCACACGCCGTATTCGTCCCTGACATTTTCGGCAATCTTTTGATAAACATCCTGCAAACCCGTCCATACGGCATCCATCGAATAGGTCCAGACGCCATCCTCCAGCCGGTTTTCCCATTCGTGAGAACTGCTGGCTAATTGTTTGCAATTTTCTCCGATGAGCACGGCTTTAATGCGGGTGGAGCCCAGTTCAATGCCAAGGGAGGTGCGGCCCGCCTCAATCATAAGGCCTATTTCCTGCTTATTCATACAGATGTCCTCCAGACTGCGATTTTGCGTTTTTCGGCAGCAGCCATTTGGGAACCGTCAACCTGAAACCGGTCTTGCTGCGATTTGAAAGAACGACGCTTTGCAACAGGATAAAGAAGCACAGCATCGCACCGGTGGTGATGCTCTGCCACCATGGCTCCCTAAGTCCGGAGGCAACAACAATGGACTTGATGGTTGTCAATGTGAGCACCCCAAAAAGCGTGCCGGCTACATTGCCGACACCGCCGGTAAGAAGGGTTCCTCCAATAATGGATGACGCAATGGCATTCATCTCGGCTCCGGCAGCATTTGTGGCATTGCCCGCCCCGGTATGCATGAGAAAGACAAAACCGCCGATTCCGGACAACAGCCCGCAGAGCAGATAGGAAAAAAGCTTTGTGCGTTTCACGTTGATTCCAAGCATCAGCGCACTTTGCTGGCTGCCTCCCACGGCATAAAGGTTGCGCCCGAACCTTGACCATCTCAGGAGGACGAAAACAAGCACGACAACCGCCAACGCAATCATCACGCCAATCTCTATTTTTGCGGGGATTAAAGCGCCGTTCTTGGCGATGTGCCCAAGCCAAGGAATTTCAATGCGCGCATCTTTCAGCGCCAAAAAGCCTTCATTTTGTGCCGTGCGAGGCTCAACGCTGACAATGGTTGTCATCCCTCGCGCAAAAAACATGCCTGCTAAGGTGACAATAAAGGGCTGAATCTCCAGATAAGATACCAGATAGCCCTGAACAAGGCCAAATGCAAGGCCTATGCACAATGCGATGACCAATGCGGAAAAAACGCTTCCGCCTCCGGCATCCAAGTGGACGACGCAGGCCATAACCACCAACGCGGTGATTCCCCCAACGGAAATGTCAATGCCGCCCGCAATCATCACAATGGTCAGCCCGCAGGAGATAATAATGAGGGATGCATTGTTATTAAAGATGTCAAAAAGCTGTTGAGGTCTCAGGAACCCCCCTCCCCAAACAGCCATAGCCAGTATGTACATGCCGACGAATATGCAAATTGTTATAGTCAGCAGCAAATGGGTGTCGGTGAGGGGTTCTCTGCGCACACGCCCTTTTATGCCGCCCACCATGGTCTCCTTTGCACTCATATTAATTTCCCCCCGTAACAGCAGGAGCCTTTGCCCCGGCAAACTGCTTCACCAGTTTTGTCCAAAGCAGACTGGCGGCACTCTTCACAACCGGCGAACCAATCGCCACAATCAGGATGATCACTACCGCCTTATATGCCTTGATTGCCGTAGAAGACACCTTCATGGCATACAGCGTGGTTGTCAGCGCTTGGATGGCATACGCACCCAACACGGAGCCGGCCATTTTGAACTTTCCGCCGCTCAGCGCGTTTCCTCCGATCGCTACAGCCAAAATTGCATCCATTTCAATTTCGATCAATAGCGTTTCGTGGTTGATCAGTCCCAGTCTGCTGACGCTGATGCACCCCGCGACAGCCACACAAAGGCCCAAAATCACGAAAGTCAGCAGTTTTATCCCAATCGCATTAATCCCGTTTAAGCGAGCAGCCTGCTGATTGATTCCAACCGCCTGTGTATAAAGCCCCAGATTCGTAAATTTAAAGAGAAGGGCAAAAATGATGGCGCACAGTATGACGATAAAAACAGGAGTAGGGATTGGAACCCCCGGAATAAACCCGCCCAGTGCGTTGATCAGCGGACTTGATACGGTGGGTGTTGCGCCGCCGTTGATCCAGTAGGCGATTGAGCGACCGGCCGTGTACAAGATCAGTGTGGCAATCATTGGCTGGATATTAAATATGGCGACCAACGTACCGTTAAACGCGCCAAAGAGCATTGAAACCACGCCGCACGCCAAGAAGGCAATCAAAACCGTCCCCGGCGTAACGGTGCCAACACCGCGCAAAACCTTGATGAAAACACTGCCTGCAATTGCCGCGGCTGCGCCGACACTAATATCCTGACCTCCGGAGGACGCTGTCACCAGGGTCATCCCCATAGCCAGAATTGCAAGCTCAGAGGCTCCGTTGAAAATACTGATCAGGTTTCCAGCCAAAACAATATTGCCCTGATTATTTGCTGTAAGCCCTATCGAAAAAAAGCCGGGGTCTCGGAATAGGTTGAATACAACAAGCAGAGCAATGGCAATGAGCGGAATGAGCAGTTGGGAGTACTCGCTTTTTAGTTTTGCTAATCTCTTTGAATCCTTGCCCATTTCATTTTTCCCCCCCTGCAATCGTGCACATGATGTTATCCTGTGTTATTTCGCTGCCTTTCAGCTCGCCCACAATGCTGCGGTCTCTCATGACGATGAGCCGCGAACAGGTGCGCAGCATCTCCTCGACTTCGGATGAAATGAACGTAACACTGACACCGTCCTCTGCGAGCTTGAGTACAAGCTTTTGAATTTCCGTCTTTGTCCCGACATCAATACCTCGAGTCGGCTCATCCAGTATCAGATATCTGGGGTTTGTGAGCAGCCAACGGGCCAAAATGACTTTTTGCTGATTCCCGCCCGAGAGAGATTTGATGGGGGTGTCTGCCGAAGCGGTTTTGATGCCCAGCAGCCTGATATATTCGTCGGCGAAAGCCTCTGCTTTCGCTCTGGAAAAAGGTCTGAAAAAGCCCGTCATAACCTGCTGGGCAAGAATAATATTTTCCCGTACCGACAAATCGGCTATGATTCCGTCACGTTTGCGGTCCTCCGGCAGATATCCGATGCCATGGTTCATGGCTTCGATCGGTTTGGATATCTGGACTCGCTTTCCGTTCAATTTCACCTTGCCGCCGGTGACCTTGTCCGCGCCAAAAATCGCACGGACGCTTTCACTGCGCCCGGACCCCAGAAGTCCGGTAAACCCGTTGACCTCCCCTTTGTTGATTCTAAAATTGAAGGGCTGCCCGCACGCCTCGCTGGAAAGCTGAGACGCTTCATAAATCGGAGCGGCATTTTCATCAGAAAGAAGTTCTTTCTTTTGCAGCCCGGACAGGTCTTCCAGCTCTTTGCCCATCATTTTCGCGACCAGGTCCACTTGCGGCAGATCCTTGATTTCATATTCACCGACAAGCTCCCCGTCACGAAGGACTGTGACTTTGTCGCATACCGCATATACCTGCTCAAGAAAATGCGTCACAAAGATAATGCCGACGCCGCGGGACTTGAGATCGCGCATCAGCGAAAAGAGCATTGCAACCTCTTGCTCGTCAAGCGAAGAGGTCGGTTCGTCCAGCACGAGAACCTTGCACTCCATATCCACTGCGCGGGCAATCGCGACCATTTGCTGCACAGCCAGCGAACAGCTGGCAAGCTGCTGCTTGGCTCTGGCCGGAACACCCAGATTCTGAAGGATTTCGCCGGCCTTTTTCTCCATGTCCTTCCAGTTTATGAAGCTGTATTTTCCGCGTCCGATGAATATGTTTTCGGCCACGGTAAGATTGGGGCAAAGCGTTATTTCCTGATAGACTGTGCTGATTCCAAGATTCTGGGCATCCTGCGGCGATCTGACGGCGATTTCTTTGTCTACGCCTGCTAAGTTGATCTGCCCGGAATCTTTCTGGTAAACGCCGGTTAATACTTTGATTAAGGTCGACTTGCCGGCTCCGTTTTCGCCCATCAGCGCATGAATTTCGCTTTTGCGGAGCGTGAAATCCACATTATGCAGGGCTCGCACCCCCGGAAATGCCTTGCATATCTTTCGCGCAGATAAAACAATATCGTCTGGCATTGAATACGCCCCCTTCGAGGTTGAAATTAAGAACGCGCGGTGCGAATATGCGAAAATCATCCACATAATCCGCACCGCGTAACTTGGCACAACAGCTGTTGCTGTTAGATAGAATTTAATTGCGATTCATTATAAACCGTATGTGTCGATATCTGCCTGAGTGATCGTTGCGGCATCGAATCCTTTTTCTTCTGAAATAACAAGCTTTTGTGAAACGGATCCGGTTTTGATCATTTCATCGATTACAGAGGCCTGGAAGGGGCTGCACTGACCGTCGTAGTTCCAGTTGCCCGCGAGCACTTCTTCAAGCGCCCAGGTGTTGCAGTCAAAGCCCATGATAATGACATCGCCTTTGGCACCGTGAGTGATGCCCGCTTCGTCAAGAGCGGCAACTGCACCTCTGGCCATACCATCGTTTTCGGCATAGACAACGTTGAATTTTTCACCGGAGTTGATGACGGATTCAACAATTTTTTTTGCTTCGGCTTCGTCCCAAGTGGCTGTCTGCTGGACAATCTTCGTCATTGTGCCGGCTGCAAATTCCTTGTCCAATGCGCCGGTACGGCCGATCTGGGCATCCGAACCCATAGCGCCCTGAATGTGAATCACATTGTAGGAGTCCAGCTTCTGATCCTTCAGCCATGTGACAGCGAGTTCGCCCTCTTTGGCCATGTCAGAAACAACGGCAGCTTCATACAGGCTATCATCACAATCAATCTTGCGGTCAAACAGGAACACTTTGATGCCCGCTTCCTGAGCGGATTTCAAGACACTGTCCCAACCGGTTGTCTCGGCGGCGGAAATCAGCAGATAATCCACGCCATCTGTGATAAACTGTTGAGCAGCGTTTAATTGCTCGTCATTTTTGAGGCTGTAGAAGGTTTTGGCCTCGTATCCGTTATCAGCGGAAAAAGTTTTCTCGAAATCATTGACATTGGCCTCACGATAGCCGGACTCGGAAGGCGGGTTGTTTACAATGCCGACCGCAATGGGGCCGCTGGCCGCTTTATTGTCAGCGACGCTGGCGGGTTCGGAAGTTTTGTCGGCGGGTGTGCTGGCGGGCGCCGGTGTTCCAGTATTACCGCCCCCGCACGCAGCGAGTGACAAGGTGATCAACAGGGCAAGTAGCATACAAGACAGCTTTTTCATTTTATCTCCTCCATTAGTTAAAATAACAACCAGTCTTGAGACATTCCCGACTTCTCATCGTCCGAGGCTGTTTACATTAATTATATTGATTGGTGCTCCCCAATGCATTAAAGTTCTTTTTGATCACTGACATCAATTTTTGAAGTTTCCCGGTGCAGCATAGAAACTTACATTTTTTTTCGAAAAAGTGGTGAATTTTTTTGCAAAGTAGACGGCGCTGTTATTTAATGTTACAATCCATATAAGAAAATCTTTGGTTTGAAATACAATTAAGAGGCGACATTATGTATCAGATTTTTGTTGTGGAAGATGAAATACTGATTCGGCAGAGCATACGGGACATGGTGGAAAACATGGGTGCCCCGTATGCATTTTGTGGCGAGGCTTCGGACGGGGAAATGGCCCTTTCCATGATGCAGGACCTGATGCCGGATATCATGCTCACAGATATCAGGATGCCTTTTTTGGATGGGTTTGAGTTAATTCGCCACGCAAAGGCCATGATGCCTTGGCTCAAAACCATCATCATCAGTGGGTATGATGAATTTGAGTCTGCCCAAAAAGCGATCTCTCTGGGCGTCGACCTATACCTCCTTAAGCCAGTGCGGTCACCGGATCTTGCCGATTCGATTCATAAGATGGCGGAGCAGCTGGAACAAAGCCGAAACAGCGGCAAACTGCCGTCAGGATACAACAAAGATGAAGTGGAGTTTGCGCTGTATCAGCATTTCATGCAGCAGCTGTTTTTTGGCGGCACCAATACAGGCCAGCTTTTGGAGCGTGCCGCATCCCTTGGCATTGAAATGATGTACCCCTTGTATCAGGTGATCCTGTTCCATTTTGAATCTGCCGATAAACCGAATACCTATTGGCAGCACAAAATAACCGAGGAATTACAGGACAAAAGGTCGGCGCTCTATTTTTTTAACAGACCGGACCAGCTTGCCCTGCTCGTGTATGCCAAAAACAAAGATGCGCTAAACGAGACTGCCTATCGTCTGGTTAATATCGTCCGCCATGAACGAAAAGACGATGGCGTACTGATCACAACGCTGGTCGGCAATATTGTGGGGCGGATCAGTTTAATAAAAGACGCCTATGAGGCCACCGTTATGCTGCTGGAGAAGGTTCAGGTGGTTTCCGCCGGACAGGTCATTGATATCAATGATACGGCGCAGATCACCGCCGATATTGTAAGCTTCAGCAGCTCGTTTGGGGAGAGATTCGGGCAGCGGCTTTTGCATGCCGCGCCTGAAGATGTCCCGGTTCTGCTCGGGGAATTCTGGAATGGGGCGGACAGCAACCAGTTCAACAGCATGTTGTATCGTTATTACACACTGGTCGATATTTTGAAAACCGCGGTTCAAATCGTATCCGCCGCAAAGCCGGATGTGGATAAAAAAGATATTGCCGCGCAATTCAGCAACGCTTATGATATTTTTATGGCCTCCAGCCGGAGGGATACCTCCAAAAAGCAGGCAGAGGAGCTGTTGTTGGAGGCTGTTCGGATGAAACAGGAGAACCTGATGTTTTTTAAACACAGCCATGTAATCAGTCAGGCTGAAGAATATATCACGGAGCAGTATTGTGACCCCAACATCTCTCTCATCAGTGTTGCCCGGCATGTAGGCATGAGCTCCGCTCATTTCAGCACCATATTTTCGCAAACGGTAGGCAAGACGTTTATCAGCTATCTCACTGCGCTGCGGATTGGGAAAGCGAAGGAAATGCTGGCACAAACCGACATGAAGCTTTCGGCCATTGCATTGGAAATAGGATACAATGAACCGAATTACTTTAGCCATGTGTTTAAAAAGAATGAGGGAATCACTCCAAAAGAATATCGCAACAATTTTACGAACAGCCACGAATAAAACAGTTGGCTGATATAGAAGTGCCTCTTTATTTTGAGATATATAGGCCGCATTTTCATCACACCATAGAAAAAGGGCATGATAGCCTCATTACGAGCTATCATGCCCTTTATTTATTTAAGCGCTCTATTTAAAGCGGCTGCACCGACGCGCCGTACTGTAAGCTTGTGGATAATGAAACGGATATGGGCGCGCCTTTATAATTATCTGTGAGTCGGTCCAGCATTACTTTTGCCACATGCATACCGATTTCTTCCAGCGGCTGAGATATAATGGTCAGCCTGGGGTGGGTGACACGCGCGAGATCCATATTATCAAACCCGATAAAAGAAAGCTCCTGCGGAATTTTTATGTTTTTCTCATTTGCCGCAATGATAGATCCCAGCGTCATCTCATAGTTCGTCACAAATACCGCAGTCATACCGTTGTTTGCGGAGAGAAGAGAATACATGCTTTCATAACCGCCCTGTACCGTATAGTCGCTATATGCAATCAACTGTTCCGCAGGGACAATGCCATATTCAGCAAGGGCGTTTTTATAGCCCTGCAAACGATGCTGCGAGGTAAACACATCACTGGGGCCGATGATAATTCCAATGTTGCGATGACCATTTTCGAGCAGATATCTGGTTGCGGCATTGGCGGCGCCGGCGTTATCAATCAGCACACAATCGCAGACCGAACCGAGCTGCGGAATGGTACGGTCGATCAATACCACGGGGATTGCTCTTGTTATCGCAGGCTGCAAATGTCGTCCATCTTTGCAGACAGGCATATTGATAATGCCGTCCACCCGTTTGCTAAGCAAAAACTGGACTGCCTTGCATTCCAGCGATTCGTCTGTATGGCAGTCGCAAATGATAACGCTATAACCGCGGTTGCGCAGGATGTCTTCCATTTTTGTGATAATCTGCGTAATGAAAAGATTGCTTAGTTCCGGAATCACAACGCCGATGGTACGGGACTTATTCGATTTGAGCCCACGCGCGTATTCATTGACCGTGTAATCCAGCTTTTTAACGGCCCGCTCTATCGCGACGCGATTTTTTTCCTTTAAAGTTGCACCGTTCATATATTTGGAAACCGTTGCAATACTGAGCCCGGTTTCTCTTGCAATATCTTTCAATGTAGCAGCCATATGATCCTCCGAGAAACGTTTTATTTTTTTATAAGGTAGCACATAAAAAATGACCTGTCAACAAAAATAATAAATTGACAAATCAAGCGGTCTATGGTATTTTTAAAAAATATAACGTTTCACTTTTGGCCTGTGATAGTTTGACCAATTTTGAACAGGCTTTTTTTAAACATTAAAAGTGAAACGTTTAACTTATTTAAAGGGGAGAAACTATATGCCACTAGTAACATCCACCAATGTACTTCGCAACGCCCAGAAAGAAGGGTATGCGGTCGGAGCATTCAATGTAGAAAACATGGAAATGGCGCAGGCAATCATTGAAGCCGCCGCAGAAATGCGCGCGCCGGTCATTTTGCAGACGACGCCAACCACTGTCAGGTACGCGAGTTTGGAACTATATTGCGCGAATGTAAAAGCGCTTGCCGAAAAGGTTTCTGTTCCGGTGGTGATGCATCTTGACCACGGAACCAGCTTTGAACTGGCCGCGCAGGCACTGCGTGCCGGCTACACCAGCATAATGATCGACGGAAGCAGGCTGCATTTGGAGGATAACATTTCTCTCACCAAAAGGGTGGTGGACATGTGCTCGCCAGCCGGCGTCCCTGTGGAAGGCGAAATCGGCAGGGTGGGAGGAAAGGAGGATGACCTTGAGTGTGAGAATGCCGGTTATACGAACCCGGACGAAGTTGTGCGCTTTGAAAAAGAAACCGGCCTTTCCAGCATTGCCGTCGGAGTCGGTACAGCGCATGGCGTATACGCAAACACACCTGTGCTGAACACCGCGCTGATCAGCGAACTCAAAGAATTGCTAACGGTTCCAATGGTACTGCATGGAGCATCCGGCCTGTCCGATGAAGCAATACAGGACTGCATTAGGCGCGGGATCTGCAAAGTGAATTTTGCGACGGAACTGCGGATTGCATACAGCGACGGTGTAAAAGAAGTGCTGCATGAAAAGCCGGAGACTTTCGATCCGAAGGCTTACGGAAAAGTTGCACGCGAACATGTAAAGCAGCTTGTAAAAAACAGAATTCAAGTATGCGGCTGCGCAGGTACATATTAGAGGTGCGCCATGAGTGAAGTGCTTTTAGGCATTGACATCGGAACATCGGCATGCAAGGCAGCGGCCTTTTCTCCCGATGGTACGGTGATTGCACAGACAAATGAAAGCTATCGCGTCTATTATCCGCAGCCCGGATGGGCGGAGCAAAATCCAGATGAGTGGTGGGAAGCCGCCTGCAGAGCGATCAAGAAAGTGCTTACAAATGGCGTTAATGCCGGCGACGTTAAAGGAATCGGAATTGACGGCCAAAGTTGGAGCGCAATCGCCGTGGACAGTTCCGGAAAGGTGCTGTGCAACACCCCTATCTGGATGGACACCCGCGCAAAAAAAATCTGCGCGGAATTGAAAGCAACAATCGGGGAAGAACGCCTGTTTGAAACAAGCGGAAATCCTCTGCAGCCCGCCTATACATTGCCGAAAATCCTATGGTATCAGCGCTTTCTGCCCGAAGTATATGCACATACCGCTAAAATTCTGCAATCCAACAGCTTTATTGCCTACCGTCTTACAGGCGCTCTGACGCAGGATCCCAGCCAAGGCTACGGATTGAATTGCTATCACATCAAAAGCGGAACATGGGATATCCCGCTTTGCAGAGACCTTGGAATTTCCCCCGCCTGTTTGCCGGAAATCGTCCCGTGCCACCAGGTGATTGGCGGCGTGACGGCGGAAGCGGCGCGTCAAACGGGCCTGCTTGCGGGAACACCCGTTGTGGCGGGAGGACTTGACGCGGCTTGCGGTACATTGGGCGCGGGTGTCATCCATGCCGGCGAAACGCAGGAGCAGGGCGGCCAGGCTGGAGGCATGAGCATCTGCATGGATGTCTGCAAATCCGATCCGCGCCTGATTCTTGGGGCGCATGTAGTGCCAAAACGGTGGCTGCTACAGGGCGGAACGGTTGGCGGCGGCGGTGTTGTCAACTGGTTTGAACAGGAATTCGGCGCGGATGAGCGTGCCGCCGCGGCGCGAAACAAAACGAATGCCTTTGCAGAACTTGACCGCGGCGCAGCCAAAGTGAAAGCGGGCAGCGACGGACTGCTGTTTTTGCCCTACATGGCGGGCGAGCGCTGCCCCATCTGGGATACAAATGCCAAAGGCGTGTATTACGGGGTCGATTATTCCAAAACACGCGCTCATTTTTCACGTGCCAGCATGGAGGGGGTGGCCTATGCGCTGCGTCATAATCTGGATGTGGCTGAGCAGGCGGGAGCGCCCGTTCAAACGCTGTGTGCCATGGGCGGCGCGGCAAACAGCCGGCTTTGGACGCAGATTAAAGCGGACATTACCGGAAAAAGGATCGCGGTGCCGTCCTCCGATACGGCGACCGCGCTGGGCGCCGCCATATTAGCGGGTGTTGGCATCGGCATTTATGCTGATTTTGAAGACGCAGTATCCAAAACAGTCAGGATCAAGCGGGAGCATCTCCCCAATCCCGCTCATTTTGAAACCTATGAAAAAGGGTATCAAACCTATTTAAAACTATATCAAAATCTCAAAGAGATCATGAGTGAGGCGTAAATCATGAAAGCTGCAGTTTTATATGCGAATGAAGAGATCCGTTATGATGATTATGAGACGCCGGTTACAAGACCGGGCACAGTAAAAGTTAAGGTACGCGCTGCAGGCATCTGCGGCAGTGATGTGCCCCGTGTACTGCATCATGGCGCTCATTTTTATCCGGTTGTGCTGGGACATGAATTTTCCGGCGACATTGTGGAAGTCGGGGAAGGCGTGACCGGTGTCAAAATTGGCGACACCGTTTCCGGAGCGCCACTGGTGCCCTGCATGAAATGCGATGACTGCCAAACCGGGCATTTTTCGCTTTGCAGGCAGTACAGCTTTATCGGCAGCCGGGAACAAGGCAGCTTTGCCGAATATGTGGTCCTGCCTGCGGGAAATGTGGTCAAATATGACCCCTCAATCCCTTATGAGCAGGCCGCCATGTTTGAACCGTCCACCGTTGCGCTGCACGGGTTGCTGTGCAATGATTTTAGAGGCGGCGGGTATACGGCGGTGCTTGGCTGCGGAACGATCGGCATTTTTACAGTGCAATGGGCAAAAATTTTCGGCTGCAAGCGGGTGGTTGCGTTTGACATCGACGAGGGTCGTCTCGAGCTTGCAAAACGGATGGGCGCGGACGCCGTGGTAAACACCGCGAAAGAGGACTATTTAAAAACGTCCATGGATCTCACCGCGGGCAAAGGATACGCCTACGTTTTTGAGGCGGCAGGAAATCCCGCAACCATACACATGGCGTTTGAAGTGGCCGCCAATCAGGCACAGGTATGTTTTATCGGTACACCGCATCAGGAGTTATCCTTTACCCCAAGAGAGTGGGAAAATATGAACCGGAAAGAGTTCCATCTAACCGGCAGCTGGATGAGCTATTCCGCGCCGTTCCCGGGCAGAGAATGGGACCTAACTGCCCATTATTTCGCAACTGGCCAATTAAAATTTGACCCTGCGTTTATTTTCCGGAAATTTAAGATGTCTGAGGTGGACAAAGCATTTGCCTTGTTCCGCAACCCCTCGCAGGTTCACGGCAAGATCATGCTGATCAACGAATAGAGGTGCCCTGATGATTTTAACTGTCACACTCAACACCGCGGTGGATAAACTTTATGTCATCGACAGCTTGCGCCCTCACAAAGTAATGCGTGTAAAAGAGGTGTATAACACTGCAGGCGGTAAAGGCATGAATGTTTCCCGCGTCGCCGCCCTGGCGGGCGAACCGGTCATTGCAACGGGCTTCATTGGAGGCTGTAACGGAACACTGTTTGAGCGCTTAATCACAGAAAAAGGGATTACCAAAAACTTCACACCTGTGCAAACTGAAACACGCTGCTGTATCAATGTGCGCGATCTCGCGGAAAACAAAAGCACTGAATTTCTGGAACCGGGCAATCCGGTTACAGAAGAGAACCTTCGCAGTTTTATCGAGAATTATGAAGCAAACTTGCAAAACGCAGAGGTTGTCACCATTTCGGGCAGTATGCCGAAAGGCACGCCGGATCATTTTTATGCACTGCTGACAGAACTTGCCAAGAAACACCAGAAGCGTGTGATTCTCGACACAAGCGGCGCCGCGCTGCAGCAGGCGCTGTCAGCCTGTCCCACGATGATAAAGCCAAATGCCGATGAAATTGAGCAGCTCCTGAAAATTGATATCAGGTCACGCGAACAGCTAATTGATGCCGCCAAGCGGCTGCATCAGCGCGGAATTAAGATTGTAGCAGTATCATTGGGGAAAGACGGTGTACTCGTCGCCTGTGATGAGGGGGTTTACCACGGTATCACCCCGGAGATCCCGGTGGTGAATACCGTCGGCTGCGGAGACAGCATGGTGGCGGGCTTCGCCGTTGGTATGGCGAGGAATTACTCAATCGAGGATACCATTCGTTACGCGGTGGCGGTTTCCACCGCCAGCGCCCTTACCAAGGAAACAGGCAGCTTTCGACCGGAAGATCTGGAAAAACTGCTGCCAATGATTAAATTGAATAAAATGATTGAAAAGGAGTAGAGTTTATGTCTGAATTTATCAATCCCGCGCTTGTCCCTAAACGGAAACTTTATAGCGGGGAGGAAATTCCCTGTATTGGAATGGGAACCTTTGGTTCCGACCGGTTCACCCCGGAGCAGGTGTCCGGCGCTGTGGCAGGCGCGATAAAGTGCGGATACCGGATGTTTGACTGCGCTTCTGTCTATGGAAACGAACACCTGATTGGCGAAGTATTTGAGCGCGCATTTAAAAACGGCGATGTAAAACGTGAGGAACTGTTTATTACCGGCAAGGTTTGGAACGACATGCACGGCGAGGGCGACGTGCTGAAATCATGCAGGCAGAGCCTAAAGGATTTGAGGCTGGACTACATAGACGCCTACTTTATGCACTGGCCGTTTGCCAACTATCACGCGCCCGGCTGTGACGGGGACGCCCGCAATCCGAATTCCAAACCGTTTGCCGCGAAAGATTTTATGGCAACCTGGAGGCAGCTGGAAGAACTGGTTGATCTGGGTCTTGTGCACAATATCGGCATGTCAAGCATGACGATTCCAAAGCTGGAGGCCGTGTTGCCGTTGTGCCGCATGAAGCCCACTTTGATTGAAATGGAACTGCATCCGTGCTTCCAGCAGCCGGAGTTGTTTGGTTACTGTGTGGCGCGCGGGATTCAACCCATCGGCTTCTGCCCAATCGGCAGTCCGACCCGCCCGGACAGGGATAAAACCGATACCGACGTCGCCGATATTCAGGTGCCGGAGCTTGTTGAAATTGCCAAAGCACATAACGTTCATCCTGCTGTTATCTGCTTAAAATGGGCGGTGCAGCGCGGCCAGATTCCCATCCCGTTTTCCATTTATGAGAACGAATATGTCTTCAACCTTCGCTGCACGACAGAAGATCCGCTGACCGACGCGGAAATGGCTGTGCTGAAATCCATCGATAAAAACTGCCGTCTGATCAAAGGACAGGTGTTCCTGTGGCCCGGTGCCAAGGGCTGGGAAGATCTCTGGGACTTGGATGGAACGATTACGAAGTGAGGAGTGCAAATTTATGCTGAAAGGAATTCCTTCTATTCTGTCGCCGGAACTGCTGAAAACGCTGATGGAAATGGGCCACGGAGATGAAATTGTACTGGCGGACGGCAATTTTCCGAAATTTGCGCATCCTGGCAATGTCATTCGCTGTGACGGCCACGGGATCCCCGAGCTGCTAAACGCTATCCTGCAGTTTATGCCGCTGGACCCGTATGTGGAGCATCCCGCAGTATTTATGGCGGTACTGCCGGATGACCCGTATCAGCCGGAAATATGGGAACAGTATCGGGAAATCGGCGCAAAGTATGAGAAAAACGGTCTGCGGGAAATCACAATCAATAAGTTTGACTTTTATAGCCGCGCCCAAAAAGCATACGCGGTTATAACGTCAAGCGAAAAAGCGCTGTATGCCAATCTCATATTGAAAAAAGGCGTTATCTGAGGGCTGGGAACATAAAAAACCGCCGGTGCAGTCCGGCGGTTTTTCCTTTAATCCTGTTAAAATCAATCATAAATGATTCACTTGTTGCTATAATTCTTATGATCTTGTATACTAAAACTTGATAGATAAGGTCTTTTTGCTTACTTCTATATATGCTAAAAAGGGATGAAACATATGCTGGGACAGAAAAGGGCTTTCAAGTCGGTTTCCAAAAAACCGGCATATTTTAGTCTGGGCGCCTTTCACTGGAACAGCCTTTGGGTGATTATTTCGGCCGTTACGTTGGGAATATCTCTTGCGGCGGTTTTGGCAATATCCCAAATCGTTTATCAACATGCCGACAGTGCCATCAATCTATCCATTGTACAGAATAATTCACAGATTGTGAGCAATGTCGCGGATTCCATTGGCAGCTATATTGATGAGATGGTAGCAGTTTCTGAACGGGTAACCGAAATGCTGTCGGATGATCCGGAAGAAAAACTGAATGACAGACTGGTGGTTTTTCTGCGGGAGGATATCGAAACAATTGCGGTTTTCGGTACGGACGGAAGTGTTGTCATGTGCACCGACAGCCGCCCGCTCAGAAAAGATATTCAAGTCGTAAGGCAGAGCTGGTTCACCGGCGCGACTGCAAGCCATTCGGGGCACATGGTGTCAGCACCCCATGTGCAAAGGCTGTTTCGCGGCGAGTATCGCTGGGTGATTACGCTGACACGCGGCGTATCCTGGATGCATGACGGTGAATTGCGCCGCGGCATTATTATGGTGGATATGAACTTTACCCGAATCCGTGACCTGTGTACCCGTGACCTGGAAAATGACGGCTATCTTTACATTACAAACCCGGAGGGGGAAATTGTTTATCACCCAAAACAGCAGATGATCTACGCTGGCATTCTGCCAAAGGAGATCACGCTGACTACGGATTTGAGTGAAGGAAACTCGGTTGTAGGGAGCAATGATGGAAAATTGGCGGTCAGTGTAAAAACGTTGTCGAACACGGCTTGGCGCATGATTGGGGTCACTTCGCTCAATGGACTGAAAACTTACGACAACGGGCCTAAAAATGATATCTGGTCAGCGATTTTCATGCTTGTGGGCGCGCTCTTGGCCGGCAGCCTTGCAATCAGTCGGTATATGGTTCGCCCGATTCACAGGTTAATGGCGCTGATGGGAAGAATGTCTGACGGCGAGGTTGAGCTTTCCGCGCTGACTGGCGGTATTTATGAAGTACGGCAGCTCAGCGATTCCTTTAATCATATGGTGCTGCGCATCCATCAGCTTGTGGGACAGGTGCGGAACGAGCAGGAGCAGCTTCGGCGCAGTGAACTGAAAACCCTTTATGCCCAGATTAATCCGCATTTTTTATATAATACGCTGGATTCAGTAATTTGGCTGGCAGAAAGCGGCGATCAGAAAAACGTCGTTCAGATGGTGATGGCGCTTTCAAAATATTTCCGACTGTCTTTGTCAGGCGCGAAAGATTTCATTTCCGTCAAAGAAGAGATTCAACAGGTCGAGAATTATTTAATCATTCAAAAGATGAGGTTCGGCGGTGTATTTGAATACCGCATAGTCTGCGAAGAAGAAGTAAGCGAGGCGAAAACGCCAAAAATCATGCTGCAGCCAATCGTGGAAAATGCCATCGTTCATGGGGTCGGCACACTTTACGAAGGCGGCCTGATTACGATCCGGGCATTTCGTCAGGACAATGAGCTTGTTATGGAGGTGCATGACAACGGATTTGGCATAAAACCGGGAATTTTGTCCCGCATTCTGGAGGTTGACAGAGGCTCCTCATCGGGCATCGGTTTGAAAAATGTGCATCAGCGCATCAAGCTCACCTGCGGATTGGAATACGGGCTGGAATTAGAAAGTGAATTGGATGAGGGCACTGCGGTACGGATGCGGCTGCCCTTAAAGTTCGACTCACCGGATAAGGAGGCAAACGGATGAAACGGCGCGGCACTTGGCTGGCGGCAGCTCTATGCGTTCTGCTGGCTGGAAATTTGGTTGGCTGTGGAGTCGGAAAAACTCCCAATTATAAGATTGATCTGATTGTCAAGGAGACACATGTGGATTTTTGGAATTCGCTTCATGAGGGAGCGCGGGCCGCCGCGTCCGCTTACGGGGCCACGGTAACCTTGTATGGGCCCGAGACGGAAGCTGATTTTTCGGCGCAGATTGACTTGCTGAATGAATCGGTTGCCCGCAAGCCGGATGCCATTGTGCTGGCGGCGGCGGATTACGAACTGCTGTCACAGCCTGTATCAGATGCGATCGATGCCGGGGTGCCGGTTGTTATGATAGATTCCGATGTTGATAATGATCGGACTGTTGCCTTTTTGGGAACAGACAATCGCGAGCTTGGCAGAAAATTGGCGGAATCCTTATGCCAGCGGATAGACCGCGGCGGCGATGTGGCGGTACTCAACTTTGTGCAGGAAAGCTATCCGGCGCTGCAGCGCGAGAATGGTTTTCGGGATCAAATTCGCGCGGACAATCGGTTCCGAATCCTGAAAACGGAATATTGCGATTCTGACATTGAAACCGCGCAGAACCAGGTGATGACTCTGGCGGCGCAGAATCCCGATCTTGTCGCGATTGCGGCGCTGAATGCGAAATCAGCCACCGGGGCCGCCCGCGCACTGAGCGTGCTTGGGCGCAGCGATATACAGCTGTTCGCAGTGGACTGTACGCCGGAAGAGGCCATGTTTATGGAGGAGGATGTACTGGATCTTGCACTTCTGCAAAATCCATATCAAATGGGTTACTATAGCGTGGAAACTGCATGCCGTTATCTCAACGGAGAAAAGGTCGACGACATCTATACGGATATTTATTTGGTGGACAAGAGCACAATGTTTGACAATCTTTACCAGCAACTCATCTTTCCGTTTGAATAGTACCCGCGTGTTGTGAATGGAGGTATTTGTTTGTATAAACTGATTTTCGCAGATGATGAAAACCTGGTGCGCAACAAAATCAGCCAGATGATCGATTGGGAACAAGCGGGCTTCACGCTTTCAGGGTGTTGTGCCAACGGCTATGAACTGATGGAGTTGCTGGAAAAAGAAATTCCTGACCTCGTGATACTGGATATTAACATGCCTTTTATAACGGGTCTTGAAGCCGCAAGGCAAATCCGGCACAGCTATCCGCATACCCGCCTTGTATTCCTGACGGGATATACGGATTTTGAATTTGCGCAGCAGGCTGTGGAATTAAACGCATTGAAATATATTGTAAAGCCGGTTTCGGCGCAGGAACTCATGAATGTGCTGGAAGAAGCCCGCGTGGAATTGAATGAAGAAAGCCGCCGTATTCGGAAAATGGCAGATCTTGAACACTTTTATCTTCGAAATCAGGCTGTCCTGCTGCAGGATCTGTTGAACATTAACGCAAAGAATGATACGGTTTATGACCGTACAACCGCACATGGGCTGGATTGGAATACGGAAACCTACTTTCAGGTTGCGGTTTTCATCCCGGACAAAACAGGGCGAAGCGCAGAATGGGCGAATGTGCGTGAAGAAACAATTCTTTATGCGCTGTGTAATGTAATATCGGAGATTGCGCAGGGAAGGGGCTTGGGTTTCGCCTGTATTCGTGAAGGAGCGGTCGCGCTGATCGGATATTCATACAGCGGAAATAATTTTGAACTCGAGATGCAGAATTGTGCGGAATATCTGTTAAGTACTGCATCCGGGAAATTGAAATTTACCGTAACTGCGGGAATGGGAAACCAATATAAGGGCTGTACGGAAATCGCGACTAGTTTTTGCGAAGCCCTGAAAGCGCTGGAACTGCGGGCGAAAGAAGGCAATAACCGTCTGTATACGGTTCAGGACATGCAGGGACATGCTTGCGGCCATATGGCAGTCTGGAACGCGGTAAATTACATAGAGTCCTCTTATACAGACCCAAATCTGTCTGCGGATGCTGTTTGCGAGCACTTGCATTTGAGCCCCAGCTATTTAAGGGCGCTCTTTAAACAGCAGATTGGGAATACCATTATCGGATATATTACAAAAGCCCGTATGGAGCGTGCCCGTACCCTGCTTGTGGATGGAACTCTGAAAAATTATGGAATTGCGGAACTGGTTGGCTATTCAGACCCGCACTATTTTAGTTATTGTTTCAAACGCTATTATGGTATGAGCCCGGCGGAAATGCGGGAGCATCTTCGGCGATCACTCACAAACTAAAACGAAACGTTTTACATAATCAGATAAATTCAGACAAAATCAACCCGTGGTCTTAAAAAACGAAGACCTGCGGGTTGATTTTTGTTATTTATAAAAAACGCTGTTAATGGGAAAATAACAACTATTTTATTTACAATCTGTTGTAACAGACCTGTCAAAATGTTATACTGCATTAAGTAGAACGTTTCACTTTAAGGGGGAGGAATGATGACAGAATCTGAATTCAGATGGAATCAGTATTACGAAGAGACCAACCCTGAACGGAGAAAAGAATTTCTGGAAAGAACTGAGAATCAGTCCGCGGACAGCGGTGATGATTTGCTTCGCCGAAAGTTGTGGGACTTGCGCTATATTGATCCCGACGATCCAGAGCGCCGGGTAGATTTGTTCCTATGGCAATGTGTCAACTTACTTTGCCTTTATAAGACGTCCGGCTTTCTGTGTTTCCGGAAAAGCGCGATGAGGGAATTGCAAAAGACAAGAGCGACAATGGGGTTTGATTTGGCGGAGGAATTTGGTGAATCCGGAAAAAGACTTCTGTATCTGGAATTCCGTAATGCAATCCGGCGCTATTTTGGAACTTGCAGCGACAGGTCTTTTCGAAAGAAGATTTTTGGCGTGATGACCATGGATGAAAATGAGTGGCAGGACAAAATTGCGGGTAACGCATGGCAGCTCTCCGTAGGCTTACCGGAGCGGTTTCATATGATAGCGGAATTCGCTCTTTTTTCCGACGCAGTTCATGATGAATATTTTGCGCAGTATCCGCACAGTGAGGAACGCTGGCAGAAATTTGGGGACACGCAGAGGAAGCACAGCGCCTGATGAGTACGCGCATGCAAAGTAAGAATAGGGAGGCACTGTCAACGTGAACAGATTTAAAAACTTGCCGCTGGTGAAAGTGATCGGCTTCAACCGGGTTGTGCTGATGGGCGTCATAATTTTGATGTATCTTATATTCACCATCATGACACCGATTTTACATACCAACGCGACATTTCTGAAATTTGAGCGAATTCTCAGCGCGCTGAATTATGCGTATTTCATCGGGTTTCTGGGGCTTGGCGTGACGTTCGTCATTGCCACCGGCGGCATCGATTTTTCTATCGGCCCCGTAATGTTCGCTTCCGCGCTGATTTCCGGCTATTGCCTGACACAGTATCGGTTGCCTTTGGCAGGCGCCCTTCTTCTCAGCGTTCTGGTAGGAGCCGGTTTCGGCCTGATAAACGGTTATTTTGTAGCGTACCGTTTTCTGCCGCCGTTTATTACCTCCATGGCAATCATGCAGATGGCAAAAGGCATCGGCTCTATCTTCACAAAGACGCAGTCTGTTACATGGCCGGCGACCGGAAATGAGAATTCTTGGTTTCATCTGCTTGTGAGATGGGGAAATGTTCCAACAGGGTTTATCCTGCTGTGCTTAGTGGCCATCGTTTGTGCTGTAATCCTGAACAAAACGAAAGCGGGTCGGTACATGCTGTGTATCGGCAGCAACAAAGAAGCGGTGCGCCTGTCCGGCGTCAACACAAAGCGTTGGGAAATGCTGGCATACATTTTGAGCGGACTGCTGGCAGGCATCGCGGCAATCTTCTATGTGGGCGCTTACACCACCGTGCAGCCCGGGCTAGGTGATCCGTTCAACAATGAAGCGATTGCGGCCTGTGTCATGGGCGGCACTTCTATGGCCGGCGGTTTGGCTTCCATTTTGGGTACCGTCATCGGCGCATTGATTGTTGCGCTGATGCAGGAAGGAATTTTGGCCATGGGATTCACGATCTCTTATCAATATGTGTTGACTGGACTCATCGTCTTGATCGCGGTGACCGCAGATACGCTTAGCCGCAAGAGACGGAATTAAGGGGGAGTGAAGCTATGGGTGAGGTTATTTTGACAATGAAGGGAATCGATAAAAGATTTCCCGGCGTATATGCACTTGACCATGTGGATTTGGAGATCCGAAAAGGCGAAGTCCTTGCACTAATGGGAGAAAACGGAGCCGGCAAGTCCACGCTGATGAAGGTTCTGACCGGCATTTATACAAAAGATTCCGGAACCATTACATATGAAAACCGCGAGGTTGAATATAACGGTCCGCGCGAGGCTCAGAACGATGGGATCGTGATTGTGCATCAGGAATTAAATATGATGGGTCATTTATCGGTTGCACAGAACATTTTCATCGGCCGTGAATTTAAACGCGGATTTCTGATTGACGACGCGAAAATGAACGCCGAGGCGAAAAAGCTGTTTGAACAGATGAATGTCGACATTGATCCCAAAGAAACGATGAGCCGTCTCACGGTGGGAAGGCAGCAAATGTGCGAAATCGCAAAAGCAATTTCTCACAAAGCAAAAGTGATTATTTTTGACGAACCAACCGCTGCGCTGACAGAATCCGAAATAGAACAGCTGTTTAAAATTATCCGGAGTCTGCGGGATCAGCAGTTAGGGATTGTTTATATTTCGCACCGCATGGACGAAATCAAAAAAATCACCGACCGTGTCACAGTTATGCGCGACGGCTGCTATGTGGGCACGCTGATCACAGCGGATTGCACGAAGGACGACATTATCAACATGATGGTTGGACGCGTTATCTACGAAAATCCAAAAACAGAGAGCCATGTACCGGCGGATTCGCCGGTTGTGTTGAAAGTGGAGGATCTCAATGCCGGGCGCATGGTGAAGGACATCAGCTTTGAACTGCATAAGGGTGAGATCCTTGGGTTCTCCGGTTTGATGGGTGCCGGCCGAACGGAGACTGCGCGCGCACTGTTCGGAGCCGACCGCAAGGAAAGCGGCAATGTTACGATCAACGGCGAAACAGTCAATATAAAAACCCCGCAGGATGCAGTGAGATTCGGCTTAGGCTATCTTTCCGAGGACCGAAAACGGTATGGCATTATTCTTAAGAAAAACGTTGCCGAAAATTCTACGCTGACCTGCTTGACAAACTATTGCAAAGGCATGTTTATCGACAAGCAGGCGGAACGCAGGGTGACAAAAACCTATGTGGACCTTCTAAAGATCAAGACCCCCGGGATTGACCAGATGTTGATGAACCTGTCCGGTGGCAACCAGCAGAAAGCGGTTATCGGAAAATGGCTGATCGGAAACAGCGATATCTTGATTTTTGATGAGCCAACCCGCGGGATTGACGTGGGAGCAAAACAAGAAATCTATGAATTGATGAACCGTCTGGTCAAGGAGGGGAAATCCATTATTATGATTTCTTCCGAAATGTCGGAGATTCTTCGCATGAGCGACCGCATCATTGTTATGTGTGAAGGGAAAATCACCGGTGAACTGGATATTAATGGAGCGACGCAGGAAAAAATTATGCAGCTTGCGACTATGCGGAGTTAGGGGAGGAACAGACATTGGAAAATAAACAAAAAAACGGTCTGGCATCTAACCCGATCGTAAGAAAATTTGGTACGCAGCAGGTCATTATCATCGGAGTAATCATCATCCTGTTTTCATTTTTCTGTGCGGCCAGTGACTCTTTTCGCCGCTATACAACTGTCGTCACGCTATGTAACTATATGTACTATATCCTGTTGATGTCCATAGGCGTTACCTTCCCTTTGATTACAGGCGGCGTGGATCTTTCAATCGGAACGGGGCTTATCTGTTATTCCATCGTCGGCAGTTATGTCATTTCCCAGAAGCAGTTTCCTGTTGCAGCAGGCATGATTGTCACGCTGCTGCTTTCGCTGATAATCGGCTATATAAACGGGTTTATCATTGCGAAACTGGAGCTCCCGCCGTTTATCGTTACTCTGTGCACAATGATGATTGCCCGCGGCATGGGTTCTATTCTCACTGGCGGCATGAGCGGTGTGTGGCCGATGGCCGGAAATAAAGGCGGCTGGTGCCGAAACATTTTTAAAATTACGGTGAATGGAACGATTCTTCCGATTGGCATGATCTGGATGTTTCTGCTGATCGCGGTGATGTCTGTTGTGCTCCGCAACACCAGAATCGGCCGCTACATACTTGCAATTGGAAGTAATAAGGAAGCGTTGCGGCTTTCGGGCGTAAATGTCGTCAAATGGCATATCACGGCATATCTGATCAGCGGCTTGTTTTCTGGGTTGGCAGCAATTGCCTACGCCTGTACATTTTCCAATATTACCCCCGGCACCGGCGCGGGACTCGAGCTGGATGCCATCGGCGGTGCGATTATCGGGGGCACTTCGAGCTCCGGCGGATACGGTTCCATTATCGGGACTTTTCTGGGCGTTCTCATCATTTCCCTGCTGAAAACCGGGCTGCCCTATATCGGGCTTCAGGCCAACTGGCAGCAGATTATAACAGGCCTGATTTTGCTGGGAGCGGTCGCTGTTGATATGATGAAGCGCCAAAAGATATAAAAGTAGCGTTGCTGATACATCGGCAAGATGTATTCATAATAAAAGAATTTGAAGGAGGAAATTAAAATGAAAAAGACTCTCGCTTTGCTACTGGCTACGGCTATGACCCTGTCTCTGGCAGCCTGTGGAGGTTCTGCAGCCCCCGCGCAATCCGCCCCGGCATCGTCGGCTGCCGCATCTTCCGCTGCTCCTGCCGCAGAAAAGACCACCTATCACTTTGAAATCGTCTCTAAGGGCTTCCAATCCACTTACTGGCAGGCAGTTTACAAGGGCGCTACGGAAGAACTTGAAAAACTCAACGGCGACGCAGGCTATGAGAAGTACACCATGAACTTTGTGGGCCCGGATTCAGAGTCTGATATTGCCGTCCAGGTGCAGGAGTTTACCTCCGCGCTGAACGCATCGCCTGCCGCCATTGGTCTTGCGGCGCTGGATGTTGACGCTCTGCTGGATTCCATCAAAAATGCGCAGAGTGCCAAAATCCCCATTATCGGTTTTGACTCAGGCGTTCCCAATGCCCCTGACGGTGCAGTGTTTGCCAACGCTTCCACTGATAACTATGCCGCAGGCAAACTAGCGGCGGATGGACTGTATAAAAAAATCAAAGACCGCATCGGCAACGGTCAGGTTCGTATCGGCGAAATCAATCAGGATGCCACCTCGGAATCCATCACGAACCGCGGGCTTGGCTTCATTGACGCAATGATCGATCTGCTGACGGCGGATGGTCATACCGTCTGCATAACCGGCAATGAAAAATATGTGGGCGACTGCAAGGGCGGAACCGCAGACGAAGCGAGCGCAGACGTAATCATCGAAGTCCGCGTCCCATCCCAGACCACCACAGAACTTTGCGCCACAGAAGCGGGCGTTGTCCTGAATGAGAAAGACACCATCGCAATCTTTGGCTCAAACCAGGTCAGTGCCGAAGGCATTGTAACAGCTAACGAAACATTGCAGATTTGCGGAACAGACCAAGACAAAATCATTGCGGTTGGCTTTGACTCCGGTACCGTTCTCAAAGCGGCTGTCTCTTCCGGCACAATGTATGGCTCAGTAACCCAGGCACCTGTATCCATCGGCTGCGTACTGATTGATCTGCTTGCGGCTTCCGCTGAGGGCGAAACGGTTTCTGATACCGACACCGGCTGTGCATTTTATACCGCAGAGAATATCGGCAGTCCGGAAATTTCCATGAACCTTTACGACTGATTGGCCTCAGGGTAATCAACAGAACAGGGAATTGATTCATTGAACAGTTGAGTGCCCGAATTGGAGTACTCAACTGTTCTTTTATACTTGTAGAGGTTGCCTTTATATCCCCCGGAATGTGCAAGTTTAGTAGTGCTGTCATTCGGGTTTGGGGTTCATTTAGAAAGGGAATGCACTTATGAATATTAATCTCGTAAAAGAGCAGATCTGTGATGTGTGCCACAAAATGTGGCAGCTTGGCTGGGTGGCTGCCAACGACGGAAATGTCTCCGCACGGCTTGACGACGGAACATTTTTTGCTACGCCTACCGGCATGAGCAAAAGCTTTATCACCCCGGAAAAACTGATTCGAATCAATGCGAAAGGAGAAATTCTGGAAGCGGCAACGGGGCTTCGTCCCAGCAGCGAAATAAAAATGCATCTGCGCTGCTACGAAAAACGGGAAGACGTTTGGAGTGTGATTCATGCGCACCCGCCGGGCGCAACCGGATTTGCTGTGGCGCACCGCCCAATGGATATGTATAACATGATCGAGGATGTGGCGGTCATCGGAGCCGTTCCGCTAACACCCTATGGTACGCCCAGCACCTTGGAAGTCCCAGATGCCGTTGAGCCGTATTTGGAAGATCACGACGTCATGCTGCTGGAAAACCACGGCGCACTCGCCGTCGGAAGTGATGTGATTACCGCCTTCTACCGTATGGAAAGCCTGGAACTTTGGGCGAAGATCACCATTAACGCCATTCTTCTTGGCGGAAGCTATGATATCAGCTCCTCCAATATCGAAAAGCTGATCAATCTGCGCGGCTACTACAAGGTGACCGGCAGGCATCCCGGATACAAAAAATTCAGCCGCAGAAGCGAGGGCGACCCCACCGACAAATAAGGAGGCGGAACCATGCTGAAAAACATTCCATCCATTCTTTCTCCCGAGCTTTTAAAGGTACTTATGGAAATGGGGCACGGCGACGAGCTTGTGATCGCAGACGGCAATTTCCCAGCGGAAAGCATGGGCAAAGACGCAATTGTCATCCGTGCGGACGGTCACGGCGTTCCGGGGCTTTTGGATGCCGTTCTGACGCTGATGCCGCTTGACCAGTACAGCGAAAACCCGGTAGCGCTGATGGAGGTTGTGCCGGAGGATTCCGTGGTGCCCACGATCTGGGATAGTTATAACGATATTCTGCAAAAACACGATCCGGAACACTGCGCGATTGAAATGATGGAACGATTTGCGTTTTATAGCCGCGCAAAAACAGCCTATGCCATAATTGCCACTGGGGAAAAGGAGATTTACGCGAATATTCTGCTGAAAAAGGGTGTCGTCCAATGAGCGGCGAGGTGAAAGTGCTGGCGTTTGATTTTGGCGCATCCAGCGGGCGTGCCATTCTTGCTGCATTTGAAAACGGATGCCTCTCCTATCAAGAGGTTCACCGTTTTGAAAACGTTCCCATGGAAAAAAACGGCCACCTCCGCTGGAACTTTTCGTCGCTGCTGTCCGAAGTACGCAAGGGGATTGCTCAGGCAGGTTCTTTCAACAGCGTCGGCTTCGACACCTGGGGTGTAGATTTCGGCCTGCTGGACGCAGAAGGCAATCTGCTGGACGACCCTGTTCATTACCGTGATGCGCGAACCAATGGCTTGACGGAAAAAGCGTTTCAAATCATGGATGCCAAAACGCTGTATGCGAAAACCGGCACCCAGATTCTGAATATCAACACCTTGTTTCAATTGCTGGCAATTAAGGAACAGCAGCCCGATTTGCTCAAACAGGCAAAAACCTTGCTGTTCATGCCGGATTTGTTCAGTTATATGGTTTCCGGTACACCTGTGTGTGAACAAAGCATTGCTTCAACCGGTCAGATTCTGAATTTGAAAACCGGAGAATGGAGTGCGGAGGTTCAGGATGCCTTTTGCCTGCCCAAAGAGCTTTTTCTCCGACCGGTTAAAAGCGGGACTGTGATAGGAACGCTTGCGGGCGGAGAAAAGGTCATCGCGGTGGCAGGCCATGATACCCAGTGTGCTGTTGCGGCAATACCTGCGCAAAACGATGACGTGGTATTCCTCTCCTGCGGCACATGGAGCCTTCTGGGTACCGAACTGGATGCGCCAATCCTCACGGAACAGAGCCTTGCGCTCAATTTGTCAAACGAGTTTGGAGCAAATGGGAAAATTAATTATTTGAAAAATATCATCGGGCTGTGGCTGATTCAGGAAAGCCGCCGCGCGTGGCGCAGAAGGGGGGAGGAATATTCCTATGCCGACCTGGAACGCCTCGCGCTGGAAGCCAAACCTTTTCAAAGCTTTGTCGATCCTGATGCGCCTGAGTTCGTATCCCGGGGCGATATTCCTGCCCGCGTGCAGGAATTTTGCCGTAAGACGGGGCAGATTGTGCCACAGACGGTGGGCGAGGTCATGCGCTGTATTTACGAAAGCCTGGCGTTGAAATATCGTTTTGCCGTGGATCAGCTCAAAGAGGCTACCGGGAAGCGATTTTCCGCTCTGCATGTGCTGGGGGGAGGCGCAAAAGACTGCCTGCTGTGCAAGATGAGCGCGGACAGCACCGGCCTGCCTGTAGTGGCCGGTCCAGTTGAAGCCACGGCCCTTGGCAACATTATCATCCAGCTGGTTGCGCTCGGAGAACTAAGCGACATCTCAGCCGGCCGTGCGCTGATTGCAAAAACGGAAACACTTCGGCATTATACGCCGACAGATACGAGCCTGTGGAACAACGCTTATGAGACCTATCAAGCCATTCTGAAATAAAGGAGAGAAAGTTATGCTGTATCCGAAAATAGGGATCCGCCCGACCATTGACGGCAGGTGGGGAGGCGTGCGCGAGAGCCTGGAAAAACAGACAATGGGCATGGCGGAAAACGCGGCGAAACTCATTACTGAACAGCTGAACTATCCGGACGGCACGCCCGTGCAGTGCGTGATTAGCGGCACTACCATTGGAGGAGGCGCGGAAGCAGCCGCCTGTGCCGACCAATTTGCCTCTGAAAATGTTGTGGCAACGCTCACCGTAACGCCCTGTTGGTGCTATGGCAGCGAAACATTCGATATGGATCCGAATACCATCAAAGCGGTCTGGGGGTTCAATGGAACCGAACGTCCCGGCGCTGTTTATCTGGCCGCTGTTCTGGCTGCTTACGCACAAAAGGGGCTTCCGGCATTTTCAATTTACGGGCATGAAGTGCAGGATGCTGCGGATACCAGCGTTCCGGCTGACGTTGCGGAAAAAATCATCCGTTTTGCCCGCTGCGCGTTAGCCGTGGGCTGGATGAAAAACAAGTCCTATGTGAACCTTGGCGGCGTGGCAATGGGAATTGCCGGCAGTTACTGCGATGCCGCTGTTTTCCAAAACTATTTCGGTATCCGCGCCGAGTGGGTGGATATGACTGAGATCCTGCGCCGCATTAAGCTCGAAATTTATGATATGGATGAGTATTACCGCGCTCTGGCATGGGTCAGGGTCAACTGCAAAGAGGGTTTTGACTGCAATACGGGCAAAAACTTGCCGAAAGTTATTACAAAATCCAAAGTCGTACCGCCTGAGCAAGATTGGGAATTTATAACAAAGATGACAATTGTTGTCCGGGATATTCTGTATGGGAACAAAAAGCTGGATGAAATAGGCTGGCATGAAGAGGCGCTCGGTAAAAATGCTGTCGCCGGAGGTTTTCAGGGGCAGCGCAACTGGACAGACTGGCTGCCCAACGCAGATTTTACAGAAGCAATTATGGCCTCTACTTTCGACTGGAACGGTACGAAGATGCCGACCCCGTTTGCCACCGAAAATGACACCTGCAACGGCGTTGCCATGATGCTGGGAACTTTGGTTTCCAACACTTCGCCTTGTTTCCACGATGTGCGTACCTATTGGAGCCCTGATGCCTGCGAGCGCGTTACCGGACATAAACCGACTGGCGTTGCCGAACACGGATTTATCCATCTGATTAACTCCGGCGCGACGGCGCTTGACGGGACTGGAGCGTGCAAGAACACAAAGGGCGAAAACTGCATGAAGCCGTTCTGGGAAATGAAGGACGAGGATATGCAAGCCTGTCTGCAAGCCACCGACTGGTGCCGCGCAAACTATGAATATTTCCGCGGCGGCGGCTTTTCCAGCCATTTCCGTTGCAAAGCCGAGATGCCTGTTACCATGCTGCGCTTCAACATTGTGGAAGGTGTTGGCCCTGTGGTACAGATTGCGGAGGGATGGACAGCCAACCTGCCTGATGAAATTCACACGGTCATTGACGTGCGCACTGACCGCACTTGGCCCACCACATGGTTTGTCCCGCGTCTGACCGGAAACGGTGCGTTTACAGATGTATACAGCGTCATGGCAAACTGGGGAGCCAACCATGGGGTTACGGTATACGGTCACGTGGGCGCGGATCTCATCACGCTTTCCTCCATGCTCCGCATTCCGATTACCATGCATAATGTACCCGAAGAAAAGATATATCGTCCTCATGCGTGGGCGAGCTTTGGAATAATCGATAAACAGGCAGCAGATTATAAAGCATGCCAGACTTACGGCCCACTTTATAAATAAGTGATATCAGCCGGGCATACGAATTTTCTTGAATCTTGCGACCGCACATAGTTGTTTGCTCATACACCCCTTTGTGTTTATCAAATTGATGCCCCCACAAATCCCTTATTAGCGGATTTGTGGGGGCTTTTTCGTTTCCCATGCCAATTGATGTAGCGAATATGAAATACTATTCGGAGAAAGCTTTTGACTGTAACAATTAGGGTCACCCAATCTATGGCTATTTGCGCTGCAATATACTCTTTTTCAAAGCGCCGCTGGAACCCAGTTCCTGATTCTTGAATTTTTTCTGAATGTAAAACTTAAATAATTGCAGTTTTCTATCAAAAAACAGACAAACTATCTGAGGAGAGACGCCGCCATGTCTAAAGGGTTACTTAAAAAGGAGGAGCTTCAATTGCAGAGCTTGTTGAAAGAGATTGATTTTTATATAGGGTTACCGTCTCTGCCAGCTATCTTACTGATTCTGATTTCACTGTTCTGTCTTATTCTATTCTTGCTATATTACCGGTTTAGCCATTTTGGTAAGAAGGTAAAGTTTTCGGATTGTACCCAGGGAAAAGGAGATAATCCGGGCCCGAGCGAGTGGGAGAAGCAGATGCTTGCTCTGGCAGAAAGCCACAGTCAGATCAAATTGTCCGGGTATAGTTTTGTCCTAAATGATTATAATCAGGCCGCCTATAAAGAACTGAATAAAATCAGAAACAGC
>CAUQLV010000027.1:0-34083 GCA_963519235.1 uncultured Oscillospiraceae bacterium | reverse complement strand
GTACACCTACCGGGAGCTGCTGCGGCTTGCCAGAACCGCATATCAGGACATAGAAGCCCATCGGATGACGAAAGCCGTTCAGGATGTCACCTTTATCAACGTTGCGGTGACCGGCATGATCAGCGGAATTTCAAAGGGATTTGGACAGTCTGCAATCGGTCACGAAATCTATGAGCGCATCCGCACCTATTTTACGCAGGAAGCAAAAGACTACCTGCATGGTGAAATCGTGGCTGTCGGGCTGCTTGCGCAGCTCTATTATAATAAGACCCCCGAAAAGGTGCCGGAATTCAAAGCGCTGATGCAGGAAATGGGCATGCCCGCTTCCCTGCACGACATCCATGTAGAACCCAGCGAGGAAAACCTGCTGAAGTTGAAAAACGGCATTCTGGAAAGCCCCTTTATTGACCCGCAGACGCCGGAAAATATTCAACGGCTGACAGAAGCGCTGAGGTGCATGATTTAATTTTGCTTTTTCATTTTTCTCCTACATTTTTTTATTGAAAGAACAAGCGCCTGTCTGAACCAGACAGGCGCTTGTTCTTGTCAGTCGCTGTTTGGAAAGAGAAACAGCTCCTCAATCGGCGCCCCTACCGCATGGGAAATATCAATCGCTAGCTTCAGAGAGGGGTTATACTTTCCTGCCTCTAGCCGGATGATGGTTTCCCGGCGGACATGAACCCTGGAAGCCAGCTCCTCCTGTGTCATCTGAGCCAGCTGCCGGTATTTTTTTAAATTGCAGATAAACTCTTCCATGACTTTTACTTTTCCTCCAGCTGATACAGTTTGACCGCATAGGAAAGAATCAGCAAGGCAACGCAAATTGAAACGGCAAAAGTCAGAAGGGTACTGTTCTCCGGAAAAATCAATACCAGCAGGTACAGCGCAAACAGTTCAAAGGAAGCAATCTGAAACGCGAACGCTTTTGCAGCCGTGACATCCTCCCGATACCGTTCGTCCGGCATCTCGACATGCAACTTTGCCAGCCAGAAAAAGGCAAAATAAGCAAACCACGCAAACGCGCAAAGATCGGCTGTCTCCCCTGTCCAAAAATAAGAGAATCCCTGAAATCCAAAAAATCCCAAAAAACCCGTCCACATTCTCCGTTTTTTAATTGTGTTTTTCATCTTCTATCTGCACTCCTAAATAGTGATATATTTATCACTTAATGAGATAAATATATCACTATTACAAACGAATTGCAAGACTTTATACAAAAAACTCCGCGGCAAAATTTGCCGCGGAGTTTGGTTTAATTTTTGAAGCAATGAGCTATCACGCGCTCGGGCAACGAGGTCATCTGCGCAATCTGGGGCATTGTCCATCCATTGCAGCGGCAGTCGTAAACTGTCTGCTCGTCCAGCAGCAGATAACCGGCAAATAAATCCGCTTCCCGCTCAAATCGGGCGGCAATAAAATCGGTGTTCTCCTTCAAAAACATGAAGTTATGGTTGGCGTGCAGCACCGCGTGCCCAAGCTCATGGGCGCACACGGCTCTCAGTTCCTGTTCTTCGGAGATTTCAGCGTTCAGATAAATCATCTGAATGCCCATGGTAAAGGTGTAAAATCCCCTGATATTGTGTGGCAGCGTCAACCGCAGCACACAGACTTCCAGCCCCTCGCAGATCTCAAACGGATCGGAAGTGCCAAAACGTGCGGCAAGCCCATCCGCAGAATTTTTAATGGCTTCCATGAAATCCTCCTGTCAGTTTTCACCATTCCCGCCATCCGGAGGTTTGCGGCGCAGTTTATTCATTGCCACCATCGTGCCAACCTCGATGGCATTGAGCACCTGTTCGATGTCCTCATCAGAAAGCGGCACACCTTGAAACATCAGCCCTTCCTGGTTCATCAGACGGCTTCGGAATTGATCAATTACCTCATGCAGCTCTGCATTTTGCGGGAGATCGCCGGGCGCGGGGCCGCCCAACAGGAAATAGTCACTCGAAACATCAAACAGACGGCAGAGCGCGGCCAGTGTTGTGTGGTCCGGCGCCCTCCTGCCCTGTTCATACATGCCGATGGTGCTGGCGGATACTCCCAAAGCAGCCCCCAGCTCCTGCTGCGTCAAATTACGCTTTTTGCGCAGCGCTTTCAGCCTGTTTCCTATCAAAGCGATCACCTCACGATTTCGATATTATCACACAACGTGTGGAAACGCAAGTGTTTTATTGTAATTATTTTAATTTTTGGGTTGACATAACACAATTCGTGTGTTACTTTGAAATTAGAACAAATGTTCTACACGATTCGTGATAGAGGAGGATTGAGATTGAATTTAAACCAGCTTTCTAACGAATACCGCACAGCAGCCGATCGGCTTCAAGACAGGATTGCGGCGCTGCGGGCAGAGCTGCCGACAGCACGCGGCGAAACAGCATTTACAATACAGAAGCGCATCGACCTGCTCTATGCCGAACTGCTCGACGTACGCACGGTCATGGGTTATCTGCAAAATTACTACAACGACTGATAGGAGGCGTCCATGTTTCAGAAAAAACGCAGGGCCTTTTCTCTCCCGAATTTCGACCGGATAGCGGCAGATTTCACAGGAGCGGACAATCACAGGGAGTTGGACGCTTACCGACGGTTTCTTTCAGCGGCGATTCAGGCGCTGCCTGCCAGGCAAAGAGAGGCTGTGGTTTTGTATTATCGGGAGGGGCTGACGATTGAACAGTCGGCGCAGCAGTTACAGGTTAGTGTTTCCACCATTTGGCGGCGGCTGAACGCCGCAAAGCAATTTCTTCAGCTTACCGCAAAGCTCTGTATGGACGCAGGCCTGCTTCACTGAAGGCCATTCAAAAAAGATTGACATCTCACCATTTTTGTTATAAAATTATCATAGATATATAGACTCATATGCGCTAAATTATGTGCATAAAGAAGAAGGAGAATCGGTGTTATGCCAAAACACGAAGGAGTCTCTTTATCAGTCATTAAGCGCCTCCCAAGGTATTACCGTTTTTTGGGCGATTTGCTGAAAAAAGACGTTACCCGTATATCCTCCCGTGAGCTGGCACAGCTCATGCGTTTAACTGCCTCACAGATCAGGCAGGATCTGAACTGCTTCGGCGGATTCGGGCAGCAGGGATACGGATATAATGTTGCCGCACTTCATAATGAGATCGGCAACATTTTAGGACTCAACCATGTTACCAATATTATCCTGCTGGGTGCTGGCAATCTCGGACGAGCCATTGCAAAACATATGAATTTTGAAACCCGCGGATTCCGGCTTGACGGCATTTTTGATACCAGCCCGGCAGTCATCGGCCAGCCGGTGAACGACCTTATCGTTCGTGATATGGCCACTCTGGAGGCTTTCTGCGAAGAATATCACCCCAAAGCTGCCATTCTATGTATCCCGAAAGAGGTTACGCTGGAAACAGCCGAGCGTCTGATCAATCTTGGCGTCGATTGTTTCTGGAATTTTTCCCATTACGATTTATCTCTAAATTTTGATCATGTTATCGTGGAAAATGTGCATCTAGGCGACAGCCTCATGACGCTCTGCTACCGGATCAATGATAACGATGAAACCAGTCCTGAGGAATAAAAACAACCCGCCTCCGCAATGAAGGCGGGTTGTTTTTTGCTTCTTTACAGAGCGTTCGCAATCTGCGCAAACTGTTCCATCGAAAGCTGCTCGGCGCGGGCGGATGCCGGCACTCCGGCACACTCCAAAACCTGCGCAGCCTGTTCTTTGGAAACAGACAGACCGGTTGATAAACAGTTTAAAATCGTTTTTCTGCGCATAGAGAAAGCGGCGCGTACAACTTTAAAGAAAATTTTACAGTCCGCGTCAACCGCCGGCCTGTCATGAATATCCAGACGGATCACAGTGGAATCCACATCCGGCGAAGGCAGAAAACTGCCGCGCGATACCTGAAACAATACCTTCGGTTCGCTGTAATAGCGCACGGCAATTGAAACCGCGCCCACCTCACGTGTGCCCGGTTTCGCGCAGAGCCGCTGCGCCGCCTCTTTCTGCACCATGACAGTGATCGATCGGATAGGCAGCCTCTGCTCCAGCAGCCCCATTAAAATCGGGGATGTAATATAATAAGGAAGATTTGCACACACAACGACTTCCATGCCCGAAAATTTCTCTTCAATCAGCGACCGAAGATCGACTTTCATAACGTCTGCGTGAATGATTTCTACGTTCACACATTCTGAAAGCGTCTCATCCAGAACGGGGAGCAGCCGATCGTCAATTTCAATGCAAACAACTTTGTCCGCGCGCTTTGACAGTTCATTTGTCAGAACGCCAACCCCCGCCCCGATTTCGATAACGCCAACGCCCGGCTGCGCACCGCCCAGCTCCGCCATACGCGGGCAAACCGTCGGATTGATCAGGAAATTTTGTCCCAGCGCTTTGGAAAAAGTAAACCCATGCCGCTGCATAACGTCGCGGATTACGCCCATATTGGAAAGATTCTCCATAGATTCTCCAATCTTTTCTGTCTTTGAAAATGTAATTCTTGCCTGTCCGGCCGCCGCAGTGTATAATAAACTAGATTCCCCTGCGGGAGACTGATAACAGTTCTATTATAAAGGATGTGAACCGATATGACAAGACGCGATAAAACCAACTATTATCTGGATATTGCTGAGACCGTTATCGAGAGAGGAACCTGTCTGCGCCGGAATTTCGGTGCGATCATCGTAAAAAATGATCAGATAGTTTCCACTGGCTATGTCGGCGCACCGAGAGGACGGAAAAATTGCTGCGACCTCGGTTACTGCACGCGCGCAAAGCTCAACGTCCCCCGAGGAGAGCGCTATGAGCTCTGCCGTTCTGTTCACGCGGAGATGAATGCGATTATCCACGCTTCCCGCGCGGAAATGCTGGACGCGACTCTATATCTGGTCGGCAAAGAATTTGATACCGGCGAATATGTGAAAAGTGCCTGCCCGTGTTCCATGTGCACCCGCCTGATTATCAACGCCGGCATTACCACCGTCATCGTGCGAGACGATCGCGACAACTACCGGATATTAACGGTATCGGATGAATGGATTGATAAGGACGAATCGCTTTTGGGGCTTTCCAATTATTAATTTTCCCCTTTCGGTTATTATAAATACAAAGACGGGACGGCCGTTTTGCCGTCCCTTTTTTCGTGCCCTTTCGTTTGACATTTAATACATGGATGCTATAATTATCTTGTATGTTTTGCCGCATTTTTTCATGAAGATTTGTCAAAGCTAAAGTCGTTACCTATTTAAAGGAGGTATTCGATTTGAAAGCATTTGATAACCGCGGTTTGAAGGCGGAAAACGACGAGCCGGACACCCCGCAGAAAGAGCAGGAAAACGAGCAGGAAGAAGAACAAGTGAACGGCAGCGATGAACAAACCAAACAAATCGTGGAGACCGGAGGCGTAACCACGCGAAAAGGCAAGCATGTGATCCATTGCCTGACCATCATCGGCCAGGTGGAGGGTCATTTTATCCTGCCCGCCCAAAACAAGACCACCAAATATGAACATGTTATCCCTCAGCTGGTCGCAGTTGAGCAGGATCCGGAAATTGAAGGCCTTGTTATTATCCTCAATACGGTGGGCGGCGATGTGGAGGCTGGGCTGGCAATTGCCGAGTTGCTTTCCGGGATGCGCAAGCCTACCGTTTCGCTGGTGCTTGGCGGCGGGCATTCCATCGGGGTACCTTTGGCATGCAGCGCACGCAAAAGCTTTATTGTCCCGTCCGCTACTATGACAATCCACCCGGTGCGCATGAACGGGCTGGTGCTTGGAATTCCTCAGACGCTTTCCTATTTTGATAAAATGCAGGAACGGATTGTAAAATTTGTAACCACAAACTCAAAAATTACACCCGAACGGTTCCGCCAGCTGATGATGAACAAGGATGAACTTGTCATGGATGTCGGTACCGTGCTGGACGGGCAGGCCGCCGTGGATGAAGGGCTGATTGATTCTCTGGGCGGAGTGGCCGACGTGATTGATGCCCTTTATCAACTGATTGAGGAGGATTCAAAAGAATGATTTTGCATTCGATTGTTCCACCGGAAGCAATCTTTCCCGAAGAGCCGACAGAGTTTGAGATGCGTCAGACGCGCAACGGTTTTATACAGGGTGTAAATGTCAACGGAAAATTTACAGTTTCACGTCTGATTTCGACCGATCCTTCGCTCTATCTGGACCCGCGTTATGCGCCGGGCAGCACACTGAAATAATTTTGCCGCCGTTTGACGCAGACGGCGGTATACATAAACATGAAAAGGGGAGTTCTACATATGACCGTAATGGAAGCTTTTTTGCAGGGCATTTTGCAGGGGCTGACTGAGTTTTTGCCGGTGTCCAGTTCCGGACACCTTTCTTTGTTTCAATATTTTACCGGAAACAGCGGCGCATCCGGTTTCCTGTTCTCCATTCTGCTGCACGCGGGAACGCTTGTTGCCGTCTGCATTGTTTTCTGGAAAACAATATGGGGCCTGATTCAGGAGGCCTTTTCCCTGCTCCATGATCTGTTTACCGGCAGGTTTGACGCAAAACAGATGCGCGCCCAGCGCAGAATGCTGCTGTTTTTAGTACTTTCCCTTCTGCCGCTTTTTCTGATGTTCCTGTTTAAAGATGCCATTTCCTCTTTCTCTGAGGACAAGGACATCGTTGTGGAAGGATTCTGCTTTTTAATCACCGGAACCCTGCTGATGTTTGCCTACGGCGCGAATAAAGGCCACAAAAAGGCCGGTTCCATGACCGCGCGGGACGCACTGGCGGTGGGAGGTGCGCAGCTTTTTGCCACAATGCCGGGCATTTCCCGTTCCGGCTCCACCATCACCGCCGGTCTGCTTTGCGGGTTTGACCGTGCCTATGCCGTTGCTTATTCGTTTATCCTCGGCATTCCGGCCGTTCTCGGCGCGATTGTTTTGGAAGCGAAGGACGCTTTGGAAGCAGGCAGCGTTGGGCTCCCCCTTTCTGTGATTCTGGTTGGATTCATCAGTTCCATGTTGTTTGGAATTCTTTCCATCAAGTTGGTACAGTGGATTGTGAAAGACAACAAGTTGAATTATTTCGGCTGGTATACGCTGGCTCTTGGGATAGCCACCATCTCTATCGGCGCGTTTGATCATCTCACCGGCTATACGATTCAGCGGTTGATCGCGGGCTGACAATAATTGAAGTTTATACAAGGCATGGAGGAACATTATGGCGACAAAATCAACAACCCGTAAAACCCGCGGCCGCAGCAAGGCAGCCGCCACACGCTCACGCAATGCGGCCCAGCAAAGAGCGCGCAGACAGATGCACGCGCTGGTGCTGTTTGCCGTCGGCTTATTTACGGGGGCGCTGACCCTTATTAAGGGGATCAGCCTTTGGAACTGGATGCATAATTTTATGTTCGGTATTTTCGGGGCAGGTTCTTTTTTTGTATCCGTTCTGATGATTTACATAGCCATCCTTCTGACCATGGACAAACCCTGGAAAGCGCGCACGTGGGAATCAGGCTTTTTGCTTGCGTTTTTCTGCGGCGCCTGGCAGATTTTCAGCATGGGAATTCCGGAATCCACCCATGTGCTGGATATGATTGTGGAATGCGTGGTGCTCGGCATCCAGGGTAAAAGCGGAGGTCTCATTGGCGCTGTCACCGGATTGCCGCTCATTCTGTCCTTTGGCAAGCTTGGGGCCGGCATCACCATTGTTCTGCTGATTTTCGTTTTTGCCATGCTGATTACGGGAAGTACCCTGATCGGTCTGGCTCGTGCCGCGCACCAGCCGGTTCGCAAGCTTGGGGAAAGCTATGCCGAACAAATGGAGCGTATGGAGCAGCGGCATTCCGCACAAAGAGTGGATATTCCGCTGGATCATAATAAAGACGCGATCGATATTCCCTTGGAGGCGCCGAAACGAGGCGCGAAACCCGAGCCACAGCAGATTGTCCCGGAGATTTCCGCAAACGGCGTGGATATTCCGCTGGATACCCCCCCGCCAAAGAACCGGAAATTTGAGATTGATATTCCTCTGGATGACAATTTCGATCCCTCGCAGGCCGGCGGGTTCTCCCTGTCGGTCGCAGACAGCGAGCCCATGCAGTTTGTACAGGCACAGCCGTCACTGGACGAGCTGGTTAACAGCGCCGCGACGGAGAGCGGGAAATTTGAATTCCTCGCCGATCCGGTTCCGGAACAGGAGCCGGTTGCGGCGCTTGTGTCGGCAGGAATTCCTGAGACCGACCCGATTCCGGCGCATCTCATTGAAAAGTGTACCCCAAAGCCCGAGGCTCCTGTTTCCGTGGCGGAAATGCCTGAAAAGGCAGAGGAACTTTCCTGGCAGGAAACGGTGATCGAACGGCCGGCGCCTCCCGCCTACGTTTTGCCGTCGGTCGGCCTTCTGCGCGAACCGCAGCGCAAAAATGATGCCGGAATGGCGGAGGAACTGAAATCCAACGCTCAGCGGCTTGTCGATACGCTCTCGAGCTTCGGCGTGCAGACGCGCATCGTGGACATTTCTCGCGGGCCGGCAGTCACACGTTATGAACTCCAGCCCTCCGCTGGCGTGAAAATCAGCAAAATTACCGGCCTTGCCGACGACATCGCCCTGAACCTCGCTGCCGCGGGCGTGCGGATTGAGGCGCCGATTCCGAATAAAGCCGCTGTCGGCATTGAGGTGCCGAATAAGGTGGTCAGCGCGGTCTCCATCCGTGAAATCATCGATTCTGAGGCGTTCCGCTCCTCCAAAAGCAAGCTGACTGCGGCGCTCGGGCGCGATATCACAGGCAATGTCACGCTTGCCGATATTGCGAAAATGCCTCACCTGCTGATTGCCGGCTCCACCGGTTCCGGAAAATCGGTGTGCATCAACTCAATCATCATTTCCCTGCTCTATAAATCGACCCCCGACGAAGTGCGTTTTCTGATGATCGACCCCAAGGTTGTCGAGCTGGGCGTCTACAATGGCATTCCGCAGCTGCTCGTTCCTGTTGTAACAGAGCCCAAAAAGGCGGCGGGCGCGCTTTCCTGGGCAGTTACTGAAATGCTCAAGCGCTATAAGCTGTTCGCGGATAATTCGGTGCGCGACCTCACCTCTTATAACCACCTCGCCGAGAAAACGGAAGGGATGGACAAGCTGCCGCAGGTTGTCATTGTCATCGATGAGCTGGCGGACTTGATGATGGCGGCGCCAAATGAGATTGAAGATTATATCTGCCGCCTTGCGCAGATGGCGCGTGCCGCGGGCATGCACCTGATTATCGCGACCCAGCGGCCCTCCGTGGATGTCATCACCGGCGTCATTAAAGCAAACATTCCCTCTCGCATCGCATTTGCGGTTTCCTCCCAGATTGATTCCCGCACCATTCTGGATATGGGCGGCGCGGAAAAACTGCTCGGGCGGGGAGATATGCTCTTTAACCCGGTCGGCTCTTCAAAACCGGTGCGTGTGCAGGGCTGTTTTGTAACCGATGAAGAAATCGAAAGCATCCTCGCATTTATTAAAAATGACGCTTCCGCGGAATATGACGACAGCATCGTGCAGGAGATTGACAACCATGTGGTAGCCGGAAAAGGTAGCCGTTCTGGCGGCGCGGAAAATTCCAGCAGCGAGGGTAGCGACAGCGAGGACGAAATGCTCATGCCCGCCATCGAATGTGTCGTGGAAGCCGGCATGGCCTCCACTTCACTGTTGCAGCGCCGCCTGAAGCTGGGTTATGCCCGTGCGGCGCGCATCGTGGATGAGATGGAATCCCGCGGCATCGTCGGCCCATTTGAGGGCAGCAAGCCGCGTCAGGTACTGATTTCTCCCGAGCGCTGGGCGGAGATGAAGCTCTCAAGGCAGGACTGACAGAAAAAAGGGCGGGGATGTCCCGCCTTTTCTTTCTATGATAAAATTGTGATTTTGAAAGGTATTATTTATGTTTTTACCGCTTACAAAAAAAGAAGCCGCTGCGCGCGGCTGGGATGAAATTGATTTCATCTGTGTTACGGGGGACGCCTATGTGGATCACCCCAGTTTCGGAACCGCGATTGTGTCCCGTCTGCTGGAATCGCTCGGCTACCGCGTCGCCATAATCGCGCAGCCAACAAAGGACAGCGATTTCAACCGGTTCGGCACTCCGAAATACGGCTGGTGGGTTAACAGCGGCAATGTTGATTCGATGGTCGCGCACTATACCGCCGCAAAACGTCTGCGCAGCGATGACGCCTATACACCGGGCGGAAAAGCCGGAAAGCGTCCCGACCGTGCAGTTACGGTTTACTGCAATCGCATCCGTTCCCTTTATCCGGACGCGCAGATTGTCATCGGCGGGCTGGAAGCCTCCATGCGCCGCTTTGCACATTATGACTACTGGAAGGATGAGGTGCTGCCCTCCATTCTGGTGGACAGCACTGCCGACCTGCTGATCTTTGGCATGGGTGAAAAGCAGACGGAATTCATTGCGCGCGAACTGGAAAATGGCACCCCTGCCTCGCAGATCCGCTGCCGTGGAGTCTGTTATCTGACCGATCAAATGGGGCTTCCGACCGACGCAGTTTCGGTTGCGTCCTACACAAAGGTAAAGGAGAACAAGCTCTCCTACGCAAAAGCCACCCATGCGGAGATTGAGGAACAGGATGCCGTGCGCGGCCGCAAGATCATTCAAAAGCAGGGAGACAACCTCTTCCTCGTCCAGACGGAGCCGATGCCCGCTTTGAATACCGAGGAGCTGGACGCTGTGTTCGCCCTGCCGTTTGAACGGATGTATCACCCGAGCTATGAGGCACAGGGCGGCGTGGACGCGATCAAGGAAGTGGAATTTTCCATTATGCATAACCGCGGCTGCTTTGGCAACTGCAACTTCTGCTCCATCGCCTTCCATCAGGGAAGATCGGTCACCTGCCGCAGCGAGGAATCCATTATTCGAGAAGCGGAAAGCTTCACGCACAACCCGCGTTTCAAGGGCATGATCAGCGATGTCGGCGGGCCTTCGGCTAATTTCCGGCATCCGTCCTGCCAAAAACAGCTGACCAAGGGGCTTTGCGCGGGCCGCAAATGCCTTGCGCCCACCCCTTGCCCATCCTTGAAAGTCGATCACAGCGACTATCTGGAAATCCTGCGCCGGCTGCGTGAGCTGCCTGGCGTGAAACGGGTATTTGTCCGCTCCGGACTGCGCTACGATTATATGATGCTCGAAAAGGACGACCGCTTTATGCGCGAGCTGCTGCAATACCATGTCAGCGGCCAGCTGAAGGTCGCGCCGGAGCATTGCAGCGCCAACGTGCTGGACTGCATGGGGAAGCCCCACATTGAGGTCTACGAGCGGTTTTCCGAACGGTTCTACCGCCTGACCAAGCAGGTGGGCAAGGAACAGTACCTCGTCCCCTACCTGATTTCGTCCCACCCCGGTTCAACGCTTAAGGATGCCGTCAATCTGGCGATTTTCCTGAAAAAGAACCGCATCCGCCCCGAACAGGTGCAGGACTTTTATCCCACGCCCGGGACGGTATCCACCTGCATGTTTTATACCGGATTGGACCCTTACACGCTCAAAGAAGTGTATGTGCCCAGAGAGCAGGAGGATAAATGGCTTCAGCGCTCCCTGCTTCAGTATTTTAAGCCCGAAAACCGGCGGGCGGTCTTGATGGCGCTCAAAAAAGCGGGACGCGAGGATTTGATCGGCAACGGCCCGAACTGCCTGATCGCGCCCGACCGCGAACAGGCGGGGCGTTTTGCGCCCCCTGTTCCTGCGAAAAATGCCGTCCAATCAGAAACCACATCCCGGCATGTCCGGGGGCGCACGCGCGAGCGCAACGATTTTTCGGCCGGGAAACCGAAAACCGGGAAAAACAGCGCTTATTCAAAGTCCATGCGGCCGCGTTAATCTCAGCATTCCATAACACAGACTGAACGGAGGCCAAACGATGTATCGAAAACATAAATTTGCCAAAAAAGTATGCATTAACCTCGCCTCGCTTGCGCTTGCCGCTGTCCTGCTTTTTGCGGGCAATCAGTATCTCGGCGGTGGACTGGACCTGCCGCCGCTCCCTAAAAATGTTACCCAGACAGTTTCCGACGCTGTTTCCGGCATATTGGACACGGCCGACGGCGCAGCGGACAGCCTGTATCAAATGGGCGATCTTGCCCAGACTAAGACAGACGCAGAGGGAAGCCTGCTGGTGCATTTTATCGACGTCGGGCAAGGGGACTGCGAGTTGATTCAGGCGCCCGGTGCAAATGTGCTCGTTGATGCCGGTGATGTCGGGAAAGGCGATCTGGTGGTGGATTATTTAAAGGCGCAGGGCATCGAAAAAATTGATTACCTGCTAGTAACACATCCCCATGCGGACCACATCGGCGGCATGCCGGAGGTGGTGGAGTCGTTTGACATCGGCAAGGTGCTGTTTTCCGATGTGCCCGCCGACCTCGTCCCAACGACTAAAATCTATGAACAGCTGCTCGACGGCATCGCCGGAAAAGGGCTAAAAATTACGAAAGCAAACCCCGGCATCGCCTATGATCTGGGGGATGGTGCTATGCTCAAAATTCTGGCGCCGGTGAATCAAAGCCAAGAGGATTTGAATGAAAATTCCATTGTCTGCCGTCTGGATTTCGGGGAAACCTCTTTTCTGTTCACAGGCGACGCGGGAACCAGCAGCGAAAACGAGATGATCAAACGGTATGGCAGTGCGCTTTCCGCAACGGTTCTCAAGCTGGGACACCACGGCAGCAGCACCGCGACGCAGGAAAAATGGCTGAATCGGGTCAATCCGAAAATCGTTGTGGCGGAAGTGGGCGCAGACAATAAATACGGCCACCCGCATAAAGAGATTTTACAGCGGATCACGGAGCGCAGTCTGCGCTTTTACCGTACCGATCAAAACGGCACCATTGTGATGGCTTCTGACGGCAGTGATGTTAAAGTGACGCTTGAGAAAAGTTAAGAGCGATATGGCAGAACGCATATTGCATTTTGTTGCGGGACCATGGATAATTGTATCCTTTTCTATGAAATGAATTGACAGGGAAATCCCTGCAAGCTATACTGAAATCGACCTGTATAGGATTAATACGCGCCTAAAAGGAGACCTGATATTATGGCAATTTTAATCACCGGCGGTGCAGGATATATCGGCAGCCATACCTGCGTGGAGCTGCTGAAAGCGGGAAAAGAAATTGTAGTGGCTGATAATTTTTCCAACTCCAAACCGGAGGCTCTGAAACGTATCCGCAAGATTGCCGGCAAGGATTTTAAATTTTATGAGGTTGATCTGCTCGACCGCGTTGGTGTGGAACGGGTGTTCCAGCAAAACACGATTGATGCCGTCATCCATTTCGCCGGGCTGAAAGCGGTGGGAGAATCGTGCAGCATTCCATTGCGCTATTACCACAACAACATTACCGGCACCCTGATTCTCTGCGAAGTCATGTCGGCGCACAACTGCAAAAAGATCGTCTTTTCCTCGTCTGCCACGGTTTACGGCATGCACAATACCGTACCGTTCCGGGAAGATATGCCGCTTTCGGCCACCAATCCGTATGGCGCTACCAAGCTGTTTATTGAGCGGATTCTGACCGATCTGCAAAAAGCGGATCCGGAATGGGGCGTCTGCCTGCTGCGGTACTTCAACCCGATCGGCGCGCATGAAAGCGGGCTTTTGGGCGAGGATCCGAACGGAATTCCAAACAACCTGCTGCCCTATATTGCGCAGGTAGCCACCGGAAAGCTCAAGGAGCTGTCCGTTTACGGAAACGATTATGACACGCCCGACGGCACAGGGGTACGCGATTATATTCATGTGGTGGATCTTGCGCAGGGACATCTGAAAGCGCTGGACTATATCGTGAACAAAACAGGCGTCGAAGCGGTCAACCTCGGCACAGGCGTCGGCTATTCGGTGCTGGATGTCCTGCACGCGTTCGAGAAAGCGTGCGGAAAAGCCCTTCCCTGCCGGATTGCGGCGCGGCGCCCCGGTGATATTTCCACCTGCTACGCCGACACTAAAAAGGCAAAAGAGCTTTTAGGCTGGACAGCCAGGAAATCACTGGAGGAAATGTGCGCGGACAGCTGGAATTTCAGCAGGCAAAATCCCGACGGGCTTTAAGCATCCAGCCGGCGGCAGGCAACGGTCTGCCGCCGGCTTTTCGTTTTTTGCAATCTTGAAAAATTTGACAGAAATTGTTATGATGGCTTCAGGAAAAGTGCCGCTGATTTCGGATAAACTGCTCTAAGGAGGTGCGTTCGTGAAAAGAAAAAAGAAGCTCCACATCAAAAGCGTACTGAGCCTCCTGTTTGGAAAAATGGTGATGGTCGGGCTTTTGATTGCGATTCAGGCTGCCTTTCTTGTCTGGGCGATTGTCAGCCTCGCAGATCATTTTGCCGCCGTTTACATCGGCCTGACCCTGCTCAGCATTATTATTGTAATCTGGCTGTTTGGAAAAGATGAAAACCCGTCTTACAAACTGGCATGGGTCTTTCTCATTATGGCGCTTCCCATCTTCGGCGGACTATTTTATCTGCTGTTTGGAAACAAAGGAATCCCTCGGGCTTTGGTCGGACTTATCAGCGGTGCCGAAAAAAACACCAGAACAAATTTTATGATCGATTCTGCCTGTCTGGAGGAACTGGACAAGCAGAACCCGCATCTTGTGCCATTGGCGCACTATATCACCGCAACCACCTATTCCCCCCTCTGGCGTCGCACAGAGTCAGAATACCTGCCGATTGGCGAAGTGATTTGGAAGCGCATGCTGGAAGAGATGGCAAAAGCGGAAAAGTTCATCTTCATGGAATATTTTATCATAGAAGAAGGAATCATGTGGGACTCTGTCTTTGAGATTCTCAAGGACAAAGCCGCAAAAGGCGTGGATGTGCGCTTTATGTATGACGACATCGGCTCTATCAAAACCCTGCCCCATCGCTTCCCGCACATGCTTCGCGCAGCCGGTATCAAATGCGTTTTGTTTAATCCGTTTCAACCTCATCTAAACTCAACGATGAATTATCGCGACCACCGCAAAATAACGGTAGTTGACGGGAATGTAGGCTTTTGCAGCGGAATTAATATCGCCGACGAATATATTAACGCATATGAGAAATACGGGCATTGGAAAGATACGGGCGTTCTGCTTCGGGGGGAGGGTGTGCTGAATCTGACCTCTATGTTTTTGGCTTTGTGGAATTTCTCCTGCCCCACAGATACGGAGTATGACTGGTTTCGGCCTACTATCACCTGCAACAGCAACGGATTTGTCCAGCCGTTCGGGGACAGCCCGCTTGACCGCATCAATGTGGAAGAAGACGCCTATATGCAGATCATCAACCGTGCGACCCGCTATGTCTATATCACGACACCCTATCTGATCATTGACCACGAAATGATTACTTCGCTGTGCGCGGCCGCGCGCAGCGGGATTGATGTCCGCATCATCACCCCGCACATCCCCGACAAATGGTTTGTCCATGAAACTACCCAGTCTTTTTACCAGATTCTTCTGGACGCCGGTGTCAGAATCTTTGAGTATACCCCGGGGTTTGTTCATTCAAAGATGTATGTCAGCGACGACATTGTCGCCATTGTGGGAACAGCCAACATGGATTATCGCAGCTTCTATCTGCATTTTGAGTGCGGCGTCTGCTTTTACAATTCCAGCATTGTCGGGGATGTTCTGGAGGATATCCAAAAAACGCTTGAGAAATGCCAGGAAATTCCCAAAAACTATAGCAGTACTGTCCCGATTCTGCGGCGTATCCTCCGCGCATTTCTTCGTTTGTTTTCCCCAATGATGTGATAAACTGTGGAAAAGGGCTCCGTTAAATAACGGAGCCCTTTCTGATTGGAGAGTAGAAGAATCTATTTTATTTTTCAGGGACATCTGATTGAAGTTCCAGCTGAACCTCCTGCGGCAGTTTATTCAGCGGCACTGCTACCATGGTTCCATCCGCAGAGTCTTCAAAGAAGAAGCGTAGATTCACCATCGGTTCATTGATTGCTCCGGTGGCAACCACATTCTGCGCCATCTGTGAAATCAGAGCCGGGTTTTCAAAGAGATGCAGATTTCCGCCGTACTCTTTGGTGTAAGCATAATCTTCATAGTCGTTATACTCCGATACATAGTCCTCTTTATGGCTCTTCTGGTTCGCAATCTCTTGCCTGATGCCTTCCAAATCCTCAAAGCGGAAACTCTGCATGGGGATCACCTGATAGACCGCGCTTCTCGATGAATTATACAAGCGGATACTATCGGGCGCATCGGCAACAACAGCGGTGCACTTACTGAAATCCGGTTTCAGCTGATCGGCGAGCCCCATTTGGTTCAGAATTTTCCAGGTGCTCTGCTGCTCGCTTGTCACATAGAAATATCCAGATGTTGCACAGCGCTCGCTGCCTTCTTCCGGCACATCCGCATCGAACGAAATCACCGCGAGGAATTGATCTGTCGGAGAAAGCAAGCTGTCGAAGGTCTGGGCAAGCAGGTCGGCCTTTATGGCGTCAAGCATCGCGGCAGATTCCTCAGCAGAGAATATCTTTTCAATTTTTTGCGTTCCAAATGGGTCCGCGATTGTCCATCTGGTCACATTTTCAGGGTTTGTAAAGAATGCCGGCTGGGTCTGCGCAAGGAATTCCGCGCTCGTTTCCAGCGGCGCCAGCTTCACGAACGAGTCGCCAGTGACCGCATTATAGCTGCGGCGGAAGACCTTTCCGTTTTTCAGGCGGTAGGTAATATTGGTACTTGAATAAATAATGTCACTGCGCTCCGCATTGTTGCGATCCGGGCGGTACTTCACGTTGACGACATCCTGATGATAAGCCAGAATCGCCGCAACATTGTCCGGATCAGATAGGGTAACCGATTGAATCGAATGCATGGGCTGCGAAGTTCCCTCTTTCTTTTCTGCCGATAGAATATTGCCATAATCGGAAAAACGTCCCATATAATTGATTTCGACCGATTCCACGCTGGCGGCATCCGGAATTCGGTTTTCATAGCCGAATCCGCCCAGCAGAATGGACAGCGTACTCACAGTGACTACCGCAACCATGCCTACGCCAAGCGGCAAGCTTTTCATCAGGGATTTAAACCCACGGTTCAGAATGATCTCGATAATGCTGTAAGTGAGGATCCCTCCGATGATCGACCACATTACAAACGGCATTTTTGCAGTGGCGCCGTCCTCTGCGTTGACCGCATAGAACATCATGCCGATGAAGATACCGCCGATTGTGGTGCCAAGGAGTTTTACCAAAGTTTGCAAAATTCCCTTTGACGTAGTGGTCTCCGCAGTTTCACTGCCGCGGTGCCGATATAGGCGCATGGCTCCAAACAGAAGCGCCACAGACAGCACCAGATAAATTGCGATTGCAAGATTGCTGCGAAACAGCAATGTCGCATTTTCTGCGGACAGAAAAGAGAAACCATTCGGGGTTACAATGTTCGTAAAAGCCATCCTCGCAGGCATCAGCGTCAGCGGGCAGATATCAAGCAGGGTCTGGAGAAAGTTTTGGCTTGGCTCAAACCCGAACAGGAACATGCTTGCCAGCAAGGAATAAATCGCCATCAGTATCGGAAGCGCCGCCATCAAAATTCCGGAGAAGGTAAAGGAATCAAACACGGTTCCCACCAGTGTGCAGACCGCGGTGGTCAACGCATAAATAAACAGCGCGCAGATCAGCCATCCGGCAGTGTCAATCAGTATCTGCCCCGCTAAAAACGGGTGAAATCCAAATTTGATAGTCTGCATGAGAATAACAAGCAGGTTACATGCCAATACAGGTATTGTAATGATTGTCATTGCAACCGCGGTGTTGACGCCAAGCAGCGTTTCACGCCGGACAGGCAGCGAATGGTAGACATCGGCGGCATTTTTGCTGTGCATATAGCTGTTGAGCACAAGTGCAAGCACAAACGGCGCCACAAGTACAATGATCGTGTAAAAGATGGCGGATACCGCCGTAAACTGCCGTCCCATACCGACAAGGTTGAACAGCTGCATAATATTGGCGCCCTGCGCAAGCTGCACTAGTTGTGATTCGCTCAGCTCACGGAATACTTTCATCGCATACTGAAACGGATAAAAAACCAGTAACAGCACGGAAAGCAACCCAAAATACCCCATACTGCGGCGGAACGCGTTTCGGTAAAGCGCTTTGAAACGCGCATGATCAGAATATGATGTTGTTGTAGTCATAACCTACCGCCTCCATTTCATGAATAAAGACTTCTTCGAGTGTCAGCGGGACGCCCTCTGCAAAAACAGCCCCCTGAGAGAGCAAATAGTCCGCAGTCTCCGCCGAGGTCCCCCGAACGATCAGATTAATAAGGCTTCCGCTGCGGGAAACCTGCATGAGATTCAGTTTTCCCAGAATCTCATCTGATACGCCATTCGGGAACGCTGCGTGCACTTTGCAGAAGCCCAGCTTCAGTTCGTCAATTTCTCGTTCAAACAAAATACGGCCCTGGTGCAGCAGCCCTACATGGTCGCACAGGTCCTCAAGTTCGCGCAGATTATGGCTGGTGATAATAACCGTCATACCGCGTGCGGCAATATCGTCTGCCAACAGCCTTTTGACCGCGCCGCGGATGACCGGGTCAAGCCCGTCGAACGCTTCGTCAAGCAGCAGGACATCCGGCATGCAGGCAAGCCCCATCAGCAACGCCGCCTGACGCTTCATGCCCTTTGAAAAAGTGTTGATCTTTTTCTTCGGGTCAAGCGGGAAAACGGTGCAGAGCTTGGCATAGCGTTCTTCGGAAAAGCTGTGGTAAATTCCCTTATAAAACGAAGCTATCTCGTTCATATTGGACTGCGGCAGGAAAAACAAATCATCTGCCACAAAAAAGATGCGTTCCTTTATAGCCGTATTTTCAAAAACCGGCTGTCCGTCCAGCGCAATGCTTCCACCGTCCGGCATATAAACGCCAGCCAAAAGGCGCAGAAATGTGGATTTGCCAGAGCCGTTGCTTCCAACCAGCCCGTAAATCGAGTTTTTGTCAATATTGGTGGTCAATGCTGTCAGCGCTGTAAAATCGCCAAAGCACTTCACCAACGATTTCGCCTCAATCATGTTTTGTCCCCTCCTCATAAACCAAACGTACAGTTTCATCTACCTGATGGTAGCTTATCCCCGTCCGTTTACCATCGGCCACTGCTTCCTTGATTCGGATCAGGCTTTGACGGCAAAGTGTTTCGTTTGCACGGTTTCCCGGTGCAATAAAACTGCCCTTTCCCGCCACTGAATAGATAATCCCACCGCGTTCGAGTTCCTGATAAGCCTTCTGCACAGTGTTGGGATTCACGCCCAGATCTCTTGCAAGCGTCCGCACTGAAGGGAGCTGCTCATCCGGTTTGATTACCCCTGCTGATATCATCTCTGAAAGTTTTTGGATTAACTGCTCATAAATCGGCTGTCTGCTTTGTAAATCCAGTTGCAGCACAGTTTCACCCCATTTCGATGATGTTAAATTGTATTGTGTGTGTTGGTCTTGTTAATACAGATATATACTATCATTTGTTTCTTTAGAATGCAAGCGGTTTTCAAAATTTTTTTCTAACTCTAAAAAGACAATTATTTAACATTTTTATGAATTTTACTCCAACCAATTTGACACCCGCAAAAATGATGGTATACTTTAAAAAGGTCAATCTTGCCTGTTATTTATTTGCTTTGACTAAAGCCCGGTTTTCCGGCTCCGCACTATCCGGCGGCGCTTTAAAGAAACACGGGAAGAATAAAAAGGGGTTTTATCTGTATGAGGAAAACCAAGATTGTCTGCACGCTGGGTCCCGCATCCAGCAGTGAGGAGACTATCCGTGAACTGATTCAAGCGGGAATGAATCTGACAAGATTTAACTTTTCCCACGGTACGCACGAGAGCCATAAACAAACCTACGATATCGTCGATGAACTGCGTCGTGAAATGGGCCTTCCGGTGGCAACCTTGCTGGATACCAAAGGCCCTGAAATCAGGCTTTGCACTTTCCAGGGCGGCTCCGCGCAGCTGCATACCGGGCAGCAGTTTATTCTGACCTCAGCGGAATGCGAGGGCGACGCCAATCGGGCTCAGATTAACTTTGCCGGCCTTGTTTCCGATGTAAAACCCGGAAACAGCATTTTACTGGACGACGGCGCGATCGCACTCCGCGTTGTGCGTACCGGCAAAACCAACATTGTCTGTGAAGTGCTCAACGACGGCACGATTTCAGACCGCAAGGGTGTTAATGTGCCGGGTGTTCGCCTGTCCATGCCATATATCAGCGAAAAAGACCGCGCGGATATTATCTTCGGCGTGCAGACCGGCTTTGATTTCATTGCCGCTTCGTTTACACGCTGTGCCAATGATATTTTAGAAATCCGCAAGCTGCTGGAAGCGCAGGGCAACCATACCATCCGCATCATCGCAAAAATCGAGAATGCGGAAGGCGTTGCCAACATTGATGAGATTCTGCGCGTATCCGACGGCATTATGGTGGCACGCGGAGATATGGGCGTTGAAGTCCCATTTGAAGATGTGCCGGTTCTGCAAAAGCTGTTGATTAAAAAATGCTTTGCCGCAGGCAAAATGGTAATTACCGCCACCCAGATGCTGGAAAGCATGATTCACAAGCCCCGCCCCACGAGAGCGGAAACCGCGGATGTCGCAAACGCGATCTACGACGGTACGAGCGCAATCATGCTTTCAGGCGAAACCGCCGCCGGCGATTACCCCGTGGAAGCTGTGAAAACCATGGCGCAGATTGCGGAACGCACCGAGCGGGATATTAATTATCGCCGCCGTTTCCTGGAGCGCTCCGATGACAGTTCGCCGGACGTCACCAGTGCAATTTCCCACGCCACCTGCACCACCGCCTATGATATTGGTGCAACCGCCATTATTACAGTCACCTGGTCCGGCAGCACTGCCCGGATGATTTCAAAATACCGCCCCGACATTCCTATCATTGCCTGTGCGCATATGGATTCTACCTATTACCAGCTTGCGCTGTCGTGGGGTGTTCTTCCGCTGAAGGCTGAGATAAAGGATAACACCGATGATCTGTTTCTTCATGCCGTACAGCGGGCAAAGGAAGCCGGCTATGTGGAGGACGGCGACATTGTCGTTATCACGGCCGGAGTCCCGTTGGGAATCCACGGCACCACCAACCTGTTGAAAGTGCATGTGGTGGGCAATATTCTTGTGACCGGGCAGGGTGTCAACAAAAAGTCCGCCGTGGGCCGTGTCTGCGTGGCTCAGACAGAAGCGGAAGCATTGAAGAATTTTGAGGACGGCGATATCCTTGTGATTCCCCATACCTCCAACGACCTGCTTCCGATCCTGAGAAAAGCGTCTGGTATCGTCACCGAAAGCGCCGGTATGAATTCCCATGCCGCCATTGTCGGGATGACACTGGATATCCCTGTAATCGTTTCGGTGGAAAACGCAACGCAGATTCTCAAATCCTCCACCGTGGTAGAAATTGACGCTTCCACCGGAACTGTCAGCAACTGCAAAGCAGAATAACTTTATGCATACAATGCCCTCCGGGCGATGTAGATAAATTTCAGAGTTTACATTAAAAGGAGCCTGCTTATGAAACATACTCACCTTTTTTCGCGTATTACTGCGTTAATGATGGCGCTTGTCATGCTGATGTCGTTTGCCGCCTGCGGCGATAACGGCACTTCGCCGGAGGGGTCTTCTCAGGCGTCGTCCTCCGGGAGTGAAATCCCAGCATTTATTAACCCGCTTCCTGATGTTGATTTAAACACAATCGCAAAACCCGAACTGCCCAGCGCAGAGATTCTTGAAAAACTGAATACGGCCTACAACCAGAACAATGACGTAGTTGGTTGGCTGAGGCTGCCCAACACCGAAATAGATAATGAAGTTTTGCAAGGCGCGGACAATAATATTTACCTGCGCAGCGACATTACAAAGGGTTATAACTGGTACGGATGCTACTATGCGGACTATGAGTGCCAGTTTGGTGACCGCAATTCAATCTCCAAGGACATTATCATATACGGTCATAGCATGAACGACGACCCCAACAGCACAAAGTTCTCTCAGCTCAAAAAATATGCAGATCCCGAATTTGCAAAAAATAATCCGTATCTGTATTTTTCCACACCGGAAGACAATCTTGTCTATAAAGTATTTTCTGTCATGTATACTGATACCAATCTTGCCTATATCCATCCCGACCTCAAGGGAAACGAGTTTATGAAGTTGGTTTCGGAACTGAAAGACCGTTCTCAGTTTGATTTCGATGTCGATGTCAATTCATCTGACAAGCTGTTAACCCTTTCCACTTGCACCTATATCTACGGAAGCCGGGAAGATCAGCGCTTTGTGGTCGTGGGCCGCCTGCTGCGCCCCGGCGAGAAAATCGAATCGACCGTCAAGCTTGAGAAAAACGCGGACGTGAAACCACCCCAGTTTAAATAATTTTTACAGAACAATCAAAAAAATCCGGCAGGGAGTTCATTCCCCGCCGGATTCCTTTTGTGTTTATCCACACTTCTTATTTTGCGAACAAATAGGCTTCCTGTTTAGCGGTCGTGCTCGGGCCGGAACAGCAAAGAAATGCACCAGATTGCGCCAAGCGCGACCAGCGTGTAAATTATGCGGCTGAGGATGCTCCCTTGTCCGCCAAAGAGCCACGCCACTGCATCGAGTTGGAAAATACCGATAAGACCCCAATTGAGTCCCCCAATGATGGTAAGAAGCAACGCTATTTTATCAATCAAACCTTATTCCTCCTTGCTAATCGGCTGATATACCTGTAGTATGGGAGAAAATAGCCGATTTATACAACGAATTTTGAGTTGTTTATCCACAGGGGGTTCCGGGGAAACTGTAATCCCAACAGGAACGGTTTCACATTGAGAAGAGGTAAACTGCCATACCCTGTTGATTTCCGCCCTAGTCAGCACTCTTCCTGTTTTGAGCGGCTTACCGTCCAGAAAAATCACGCCCTTTCCGTGGGACGGCGGTAGCGTGACCGCAAGAGACTCAATCTTTTCCATTCCCAGCTCCTGCTCGATATTCTGGGCATCCCATCTGCCAAAGCTGCCGGCTTCTAGATTGATGATTTCCTGTGCTGACACCCTCGCCGCACAGAACAGCACGAGGCCCATTGCCACCAGTACCGCCAGTGTTTTCTGTTCCATCCGTAAACCCCTCTCCATAATTTTTGATTTTCATTTCAGTTAATTTAGTATCTCACCGTCCCAGAAAATCATGCTTGTAATTTTTGCACGGATGTGGCAAAATAAAATTGTCTATTTTGTATTTTTTAAAAAGGAATGAGAATAAAATGAATCATCAAACGGTTGTGGTCTTAGACTTTGGAGGCCAGTACAATCAGCTGATTGCCCGACGCGTTCGGGAATGTTCCGTATATTGTGAAGTGCTCCCTCATAAAACACCGCTTGCGGAAATTTTGGCGAAAAATCCGATCGGCATTATTTTTACGGGTGGCCCAAACAGCGTCTATCTGGAGAATTCTCCGCATGTCGATCCTGCGATCTTTGAGCAGGGAATTCCGGTACTTGGCATCTGCTACGGCAGCCAGCTGATGGCACATAACCTGGGCGGCCGTGTCACAGCTGCCGAAGAGGACACCGCTCGGGAATACGGCAAAACCAAAACCTATTTTGACACCTCCTGCAAACTGTTCCGTGGCCTTCCCAAAGAAGGCATCACCTGGATGAGTCATGGAGATTACATGGAGAAAGTCCCTGATGGATTTTCGCTTGTTGCTCATTCCGATGCCTGCCCCAACGTGGCCATCTGCGATGAGAGCCGTGGTTTTTACGGTGTCCAGTACCATCCTGAAGTGAACCATACCCAGCACGGCATTGATATGATCCATAACTTTCTTTATGAGGTTTGCAAAGCCGCGGGCGATTGGACCATGGGCGATTACGCGCGCAATACAATCGACGCGCTGCGCAAAAAAGTGGGGGATGGCAAAGTCCTGCTGGCGCTGTCCGGCGGCGTAGACAGCTCTGTTGCTGCCGCCCTGCTTTCCAAGGCAATCGGCGATCAGCTTACCTGCATCTTTGTTGATCACGGGCTGATGCGTAAAAATGAGGGCGACGAAGTAGAGATTGCTTTTAAAGACCGCGCGCTCAATTTTGTCCGCGTCAATGCGGGTGATCGGTTCCTCGGAAAACTGGCGGGCGTCAGCGACCCGGAGAAAAAACGCAAAATCATCGGCGAAGAGTTTATCCGCGTATTTGAAGATGAAGCGAAGAAAATCGGCAAAGTGGATTTTCTTGCACAAGGCACGATTTATCCTGATATTATTGAGTCCGGCGCGGGTGATGCCGCGGTAATCAAAAGTCATCACAATGTGGGAGGACTTCCCGATTATGTGGATTTTAAAGAGATCATCGAGCCCCTGCGTCTGCTCTTTAAAGACGAGACCCGCGCACTGGGACGCGAGCTTGGACTGCCGGATTATCTGGTTGACCGCCAGCCGTTCCCGGGGCCCGGTCTTGCGATTCGCATCATTGGGGATATCACTCCCGAAAAGGTAGCTACTCTACAGGATGCTGACTGGATTTTCCGTGAGGAAATTGCAAAAGCCAAGCTGGATCACGACATTCATCAGTATTTTGCGGTGCTCACTAATATGCGTTCTGTTGGCGTCATGGGTGACGGCAGAACCTATGACTGCACGCTTGCACTTCGCGGCGTTACCACCACAGATTTTATGACTGCCGACTGGGCGCGCATCCCTTATGAGACACTCGATAAGATCAGTCGCCGCATTGTCAATGAGGTTCACGGGATTAATCGTATCGTTTATGACATCACCTCTAAGCCTCCCGCAACGATCGAGTGGGAATAATTTTTCAAAAAGCGGCACCGTCGAAGAATTTCTTCGGCGGTGCCGCTTTCAATACAATATTTACCTAATCCGCAGCTTTTAGGACTTGCTCATGAGATCTCTGGAACATTTTCCGGAGGCATATTCGATATCAATGCCCACAACACACACAGCGTTCCACGCCATTTTTATTTCTTCCGCGCCCTCTTTCTCATATCCTGAGGAATATTTCCGCACCAGATACTCTAATACACGCTGCTTTTCTTCCCCATCCTGCAGCATAACTGCCTTTCCGAATACAATCACGCTTTGGAATGATGTTGAAAATTCTTCCGGAATCACCTGATCTTTCGCAATTACACAAAAGGATACCTTGCTGTCTTTGCGGATGCCATCCAGCTTATGACCGCTTTTTGCGCAATGAAAATAGAGTTTGTCATTAAAAAACACATAGTTCAGCGGGACAGCGTAAGGGTAGCCGTCATCCCCGCTGACTGCCAAAACCCCTGTTTGTCCTGCATGCAGGATTTTCGTTACTACTTCACTGGGCAGCTGCTGATTTTTTCTTCTCATTTCACGGAACATATTTTTTCCTCTTTCTCAATCTGTTTTTTCATATTTTAACACACAAATCAAAAAGAGCAATCTAATATTTCCATATTTTTCTTGTCATAACATGCGGCAGAATGCACACATTAATAGCGACATCACTGAGGAAGGGGATGTCTCGATATGGATGGTTATTAGATGTGCCAATATCATTTTGCGTACACTAGAAATGATTCATTAGGATTGTCTCAACAAGTCATGATGTCTGAAAGAGCACCGGCTAGGCTTTAATCTTTGCTTAGTCGGTGCTTTTGTATTCCCTGTTGATTTTTTACCGCTCGGCAGATATAATGATTTTGTAAAGTAGATCTACTGTGGCTCGATGCCCTATTGTGCTTTTAGGTTTTCCGCACATTGCTTCAGCTCACCCAGTGTGGAAATTTCCACTCCCGATTCCAAAATCCGATTTTTCACTTCAATTGGCAAAGATTCAAAGTATTCTCTTAATTCGGGATTGTTTTCATAAAATGTGCTCATTTCATCACCTCAAAGATTAGTATTTTCAATTATGCTTTTGTTATTTCAAAATACAGAAATACGACCGTGCATACTTTCAGAGGAGAAAAAGATGAATTACTTCCTCGATTGGTTTGACAAGAACAGCGGCTACACGCTGCACCGGCATCGCAGCGGAATCTTGAAAGACTGCTGCAAAACAAATCTCCTTTCGGACAGCAGACAGGTTTTTCTGCCGGGCAAAACGGAGCCGCTCCCGCTTTTTCGCTGCGGCGTGTGCGGCAGTTATTACGCGCAATCCGCGCGTAATTTTTTTGCAATCGATAATTTGCTGAAATACAGGGTGGAAGCAATTCCTCCTCAAAAAAAATAACAACCTAAAAGGACGTGTCCGCTATCCTGCGGACACGCCCTTTTTTCTGTTTCAGCGATGCTCTTTGAAAACGGTCAGCCTTGGGGGCTCCCTCCCCTGTCGCCGCGGGGTTGCCTGCCGCATACGATACTTATGGAGCCACCAACAAGCGGCGGCAGTATGAGGGTGGCAGACTGCCCATGAATCGCCCGCTTATGATGACCTGCCGCATCAGATATGGGAAGGGCGCCGTGCACCGGCCGGTTTGGCGGTTCCCTTTCCAGCAATACATTTACCCGCCTTTGCCCTCACTGCCGGCTGCTTTCAGCCCGACAACTCCCTTCGCATTGCCGTCAGGATCTTCTTCTCCCTGCGGGAAACCTGCACCTGTGTCATGCCAAGTTCCTGCGCGGTCTGCGTTTGAGTTTTGCCGGAAAAATAGCGAAGGATAATCAATTTCCTGTCATGAGGCTCTAAGCCTCCAACCACTTGCTTCAGGGAAATGATATCTGAAAGCAGTTCCTCGGGTGAAGCTATGGGTACATCTGTCTGGCCGCCGCCGTCTTCCTCACTTTCTGTGAGCGAAAGCGGCGGCGATGCCGCGCATAGAGCTTCCACGACCTGCTCTTCCGGGAGGTTCATGGAACCGGCAAGCTCGCTCACCGTAGGCTCCCGCCCTATTTCATTGGCAAGTCGCTCCCGTTCACGCCCAAGCTTAATAGAAAGCTCTTTCAGAGAGCGTGACACTTTGACCGCTCCCCCATCTCGGAACAGGCGGCGCATTTCGCCCAGAATCACCGGAACCGCATAGGTGGAAAACCGCACGCCGCGGTTCTCGTCAAACGCGTCCGCGGCCTTGCAGAGCCCCATACATCCTGCTTGAAACAGGTCGTCATATTCAATTCCCCTGCCTTTAAATCTGTGGGCGCAGGAGTGAACCAATCCAATATTATTGGAAATTGTCTTTTCCCGTTTGTCCGCTGCGCAGTCTATCATGCCCGTGCTCATGCCTCCTTGCAGCGAATGCTCCTTTCCAGTACCACCGTTGTCCCCTTTCCCTCTTTTGAGGTGACCTTCACCTTATCCATTAAGCTTTGCATCACAGCAAAGCCCAGCCCCGCGCGCTCTTCTTCCGGGGCAGAGGTATACATCGGTTCCATGGCCTTGGGGATATCGGGGATGCCGCAGCCTTTGTCACGAATTTTGATCACAACGCGGCTGTCTGGCAGGATATTCGCGGATATGTAAACGGTGCCCAGCTTATGCCGGTAGGCATGAACGATGCAGTTGGTTACCGCCTCGCTGACCGCGGTTTTAATATCGGAGATTTCTTCAATTGTCGGGTCCAGCTGGGCAACAAATGCGGCCACAGCTGTGCGCGAAAACGATTCGTTTATGGAACGCCCCTCAAATTGCAGTTTCATGGAATTGATTGCCTTCATTGTTTGTTTCCTCCGTTTTCCACAGGCTTTAGGGGGTGCCGTTCGGGCCTGTCCATAATTGCAAGGCGGTCCAGCCCCGCCAGAATCATCACTTTTTTCAAATGGCTTGCGATATTAATCAGGAATAAATCGCCGCCGATTTCTTTCATCAGCTTATAGCGTCCCATCACCAGGCCGATTCCCGAGGAGTCCATAAAACTCACATCTCTGAAATCCAGTTCCAGCTCACGCACCTGCCCCTTGACCACCGCGTCATCAATTGTCTCGCGCAGTTCTTTCGCGTTATGATGGTCAATATCGCCGATAATGTGCGCAATCATAATTTCGTCCGCCAGGTCTATTTGCACAGCCATGTTTTCCTGTCTCCTTTATGTGAATTGTCCTTGTCCCATTCAGCTGGACAAGCCCTGCCGCGCGTCTTTTCACGGCATAGCAGCCCGGACAGCAAAAAAGCCCTATCCAAAGGATAGAGCTTTTTGTGTAAAAAGGTTGTCGAACATCGTCAGTCGGCGTTTAAAATCACCTTTCGCATCTGTCCGGCAAGATAAAGCGACCCGCAGGTTACCACAGCACCATTTTCCGACGCTGCCACCGCCGAGGCCAGTTCCCACGCCTCCTGCGCCGAATGCGCGGCGGAAGCGGTCAGCCCCAACGCGTCCGCGCGTGCGGCTAGTTCGTGCCCGTCCAAAGCCCGCGGATTATCCGGCGTTACGCAGATGAGCCTGCGGAAATGGGGTGCCAGCGCTTGCAGCGCGGCCGTGCTGTCCTTGTCGGCCAGCACGCCCATCACCGCCGTCACCGGCCTGCCTTCCAACAGCGAAAGGCTTTGCGCAAGCGCTCTCGCGCCGTGGGGGTTGTGCGCGCCGTCCAGAATTGTCAGCGGATTTTTGCACAGAACCTCCATTCGCGCGGGGAAGCGCACCTTGGAAAGGCCATCCCGTGCCGCCTGCACGGACAGCACCAGTCCGCCGCAGCGCTGCACCGCCAGCTCGGCGGCTTTCAAGGCGGTCAGAGCGTTGGCAACCTGATACCTGCCCAAAAGCGGAAGCTGCATTTCGACATCCCTGTAAACAAACCGCGCGCCATCCAGACTCAGCTGCACCGCCCCCGCCGCATTGATCGTCGGCTGTTCGAGTGTGCAGCCCTTCTGCGAACACTGCTCCAAAATCACTGCCAGCGCGTTTGTGTCCTGCTCCGGGCTGGTTACCACCGGGACGCCGGGCTTGATAATGCCGCATTTTTCAAACGCAATCTGCTCAATCGTGTCGCCCAGAATCTCCGTGTGGTCGAGGCCGATCGGCGTGATGACCGAAACAAGGGGGCTGCGGATACTATTGGTTGCGTCAAACCGGCCTCCCAGCCCAACCTCCGCCACCACGACGTCGCAGTCTTTCCTGCAAAAATAATCATAAGCCGCCGCTGTAATCAGTTCAAATTCGGTGAGCTCTTCCACCTGATCGGCGAACGGCTGCAGCAGCGTGATTTCTTCCGCAAGGTCTTCCTCGAAAATGTATTCCCCGTTGATCTGAATCCGTTCACAAAAATCCACAACAAACGGTGAAATAGTCAGTCCGGTTTTAAAACCCGCCGCCCGCAGCACAGCGGCAATCATCGCAGCTGTCGAGCCTTTTCCGTTGGTGCCCGCAACATGCACCACCCGCAGTTTTTCCTGCGGGTTTCCAAGCAGCTGCATCATCTTTCCGATCTGATCGAGGCCCGGCCTGCTGCCAAACCGCTTGCGGGCATGGATATAATCCAATGCTTCTTTGTATTGCAAATTTATCACTCCTGTTCTATATACGATCAAAATGAAAATCGGGAACGCTGTGAAACAGCGTTCCCGATTCATACGTTTCCAGTCAGCCAAGCGCCGCTATGGATTCTTCAATTTTCGCAAGACGCTCACGATGCTTCGCAAGTTTCTCGCGTTCTGCCTCGACAACCGCTGCCGGCGCTTTCGAAACAAAGTTCTCATTGGATAGCTTGCCCGAAAGCATCGCAATATCCTTTTCCGCGGCCGCTTTTTCCTTGTTCAGGCGCGCCAGTTCCTTTTCATGGTCGATCAGGTCGTCCATCGGGATGAAGATTCTGGCGACGTCAGTAATGACCTGCACAGCGCCTTCCATGGTGAAGCTGTCGCCGATTTCAACATGGGAAGCGGATGCCAGACGCTCAAAGAACGGTTTTCCGGCTTCAAACACTGTCTTTTCCGCAGTTGCGATGAAAACATGCGCCTTGCGGGAGGGCGGCACATTCATCTCACCGCGGCGGTTGCGGATGGCTTTGATGGCATCCATAATCTTCTCAAAATCAGCCTCGTCCTGCGCAAAGTTCAGCCGCTCGTCATAAGCCGGGAACTTCGAGACCATGATGCTTTCCCCATCGTGCGGCAGAGCCTGCCAGATTTCCTCGGTGATAAACGGCATAAACGGGTGCAGCAGCTTGAGCGTATTGCTCATGACATAGACCAGCACCTTCTGTGCCGCCAGAGAGGTCTCCCCCCCTGCATTCAGGCGAGCCTTGCAGAGCTCGATATACCAGTCGCAGAGGATGTCCCAGATAAAGTCATACAGCTTCTGGACTGCGACGCCCAGTTCAAACTTTTCAAGGTTTTCGTTTACTTCTTTCGCAAGGGCATTGAATTTGCTCAGCACCCAGTGGTCTTCCATCGTCAGCGCTTCCGGCAGTTCCACGGCGTTCGCTTCATCGGACAAGTTCATCATGATAAAGCGCGCGGCGTTCCACAGTTTATTGCAGAAGTTCCGGGAGGAGCGCACCTTGTCGTCCGAGAAGCGCATGTCATTGCCTGGGCTGTTGCCGGTCGCCAGCGTAAAGCGCAGCGCGTCCGCGCCGAATTCGTCAATCATCAGCAGGGGATCAATTCCGTTGCCGAGAGACTTGGACATTTTGCGCCCCTGTGCGTCACGCACAAGGCCGTGGATAAGCACTGTGTCAAACGGAACCTCTCCCATATGCTCGATACCAGAGAAAATCATACGGGCAACCCAGAAAAAGATGATGTCATAGCCGGTAACCAGCGTGTTGGTTGGATAGAAGTGTTTCAGCTCGGCGGTTTCATCCGGCCATCCGAGCGTGGAGAACGGCCACAAAGCCGAAGAGAACCAGGTGTCCAGTGTATCCGGATCCTGCACAAGATTCGTGTTGTGACATTTCGGGCATTCGGAGGGGTCTTCCATGGATACAATCAGTTCCCCGCAATCAGGGCAATACCAGGCCGGAATGCGGTGGCCCCACCACAGCTGGCGGGAAATGCACCAGTCCTTGATGTTTTCCATCCAGTGATAATAAATCTTATCAAACCGTTCAGGGACAAACTTCGTTTTCCCTGTTTTGACCGCTTCAAGGGCAGGTTTCGCAAGCGGATCCATTTTGACAAACCACTGTTTGGAGACACGGGGTTCCACAATCGTGCTGCAGCGGTAGCATCCGCCGACATTATGCTGGTAGGGCTCTACGTTTTTCAAAAAGCCGCCCTTTTCCAAATCAGCCACAACCGCTTTGCGGCATTCTTCGCGGGTCATGCCCTGATAGCTGCCGCCGTTTTCGTTGATCGTGGCGTCCTCATTGAACACATTGATGACCGGCAGGTCATGGCGCAGGCCGACCTCAAAGTCATTCGGGTCATGTGCGGGTGTAATCTTCACGACGCCGGTGCCGAAATCCATTTCGACATAGGTATCCGCCACAATCGGGATTTCCCGCCCGACGAGCGGCAGAAGAACCTTTTTGCCAATCAGATGCCGGTAACGCTCGTCGTCGGGATGAACCGCGACAGCGGTATCGCCCAGCAGCGTTTCGGGACGGGTCGTCGCGATTTCGAGCACCTCATCAGTGCCGATAATCGGGTAATTGATGTGCCAGAAAAAACCGTCCTTTTGCTCGTATTCCACCTCTGCCTCGGAGATAGAGGTTTTGCAGTGGGGGCACCAGTTGATGATGCGTTCCCCGCGATAGATCAGCCCTTTTTCATACAGATTGACAAAGACCTTGCGAACCGCTTTGGAGCATCCTTCATCCAGCGTAAAGCGCTCGCGTTCCCAGTCGCACGAAGAGCCAAGCTTTTTCAGCTGCTCAATAATGCGCCCGCCATAAGTCTTTTTCCATTCCCACGCGCGTTCCAGAAATTTTTCGCGGCCGATCTGTTCCTTGGTCAGACCTTCCTTGCGCATTGCCTCCACAATTTTCGCCTCTGTCGCGATGGAGGCATGGTCAGTGCCGGGGAGCCAAAGGGTGTTGCGCCCCTGCATTCTGCGCCATCTGATTAAAATATCCTGAAGTGTTTCATCCAGCGCGTGTCCCATATGAAGCTGCCCGGTGATGTTGGGCGGCGGAATTACAATTGTGTACGGCTCTTTTTCCGGGTCAACCTCCGCATGAAAATAATGCCCGTCCAGCCAGAATTGATAGGTTCTATCTTCGACCTGCTTCGGGTCATAGACCTTATCCAGTTCTTTGCGCATTTTATTTCCCCCAATATGTGAAATTTGCTCACTTACAATCCTTTGTATTATAGCTTTTTTTCTTCTATAATTCAAGAAAAATCGCCATAACAGTGCAATAATAGCAAAATATTAGAAAATTCTGCCATGGACACTAACACGGTAACATGATAAAATAGTTTTACAATATCTGCCATAGATTTATGATTATATTGCCATATGGAGGGCCTATTATGCGAAAGCGAATTTTATCCATTTTTTTAGCAGGTTTATTAACGCTCAGCCTTCTTGGTTCTGTCGCTGCCGCTGAGGAAACAGCTCTATCTCCGGCCAGCTCCAGTTCTTCCGTTTCAGAAAGCGGTGCGGGAGAAACAAGCCTTGAGCCTGAAGAACTTTCATCGGAAGAGATTGATCCGGCCGCGGAAGATGCAGAAGAACAGCCAGATGATCAGATGGCTGTTCCCCAGCCCGACGCCGAAGACAGCACCAAGCCGGAGCCTGAACAGGCTCTGCCCGCCGCATATCCGATAACGGTTGCAGACGGTATCACAAGGGGCAGAATTGCCGCCGATCCGTGCACCGCCGCGGAAGGGGACACCGTTACAGTCACCGTAACCCCTGATGAGGGAATGCAGCTTGCTGCCCTCACATGGAACGGCGATGCGCTCGAAGCCGCAGACGACGTATACAGCTTTATCATGCCCGCTGAATCGGTCGAGCTGAACGCGGTATTCGAGGTGGAAGAGCAGATCGTAGAATTTTTATTTTCTCCGGTTGACCTCACAGATTTCCCTGTTCCCGAAGCGCGCTCATTTTCGGGTCTCAGCACAGCTGAAGTTCAAACGGCAGACAACACCTTTAAAAATTTTCACAGCCAGTTAAGTGGTCTCAGTTTGGATATTTATACAAAGCTGGTTGCGGGGCTAGCCACGCCCTCAGAAGATAATCTTACAATCATGCTTGATGCCCCTGTTTCGCAAAGCACCAATTTGTTATTTGCTGTACAAAGTGCAATTAATGCGCTGAAAATGGACAACCCGGAAATTTTCTGGCTGCGCATTAATAACGGAACCATTACGAATGGATTAGCCACCTATTCCAAGGGGACATCAACTACCTATACTGGGCTGATTTTTCAATTTAGCGGCGTTGATAACCTAAATAATGCTGTCTATGGGATCGCCAATTTGGACGGAACCGGCACATCCGGTACTGCCGCTGATGCGATCGTCAAACAAACCGCTATGAATGCAGAAATCAATCGTGTCGTCGACCTTGCGCCTAGCGATACCTATGAAAAATTAAAATATTTCCACGATTACGTCATTTCTAAAAGCAATTATGACTACACAGGCTCAAGCGCTGCAAATGACGGAACCTATTCATATATCTATTCTCCGACTGGGGTGTTCTTAAACGATTCTGCCGTCTGCGAGGGCTACAGCAAGGCTTTTAAGCTGCTTTGCGACAAAGCGGGCCTGACCTGCATTGAAGTAATCGGTTGCGGAGACTCTTCCGGCGATGTCAATCACATGTGGAATTATGTCAAACTGAACAGCCAATGGTATCTTGTGGACACGACGCATGATGACAAAGATGCGGGAGCGACTACAGACGCCTCGGGAATCCGTTATAATTATTTCCTGTCCACCTGGTCAAGCGGCAATTATCATAAACCCAGCGGCAGCATTTCGACTTCCAACACAATCATCTTTAAATACCCGGCTCTATCCTCCGCGCCCTACAGCGTATCCACTGCCACTTATACGGTAGATTTCAGTTCCAATGGTGGAACTTCGGTGTCCTCCATGGTTGTTAATAGCGGCGAAACGCTCGTTCTGCCAACAACCACCCGATCGGGCTACACGTTTAACGGCTGGTATAACGGCACCACTCTCTGGACTTCCTCCACACCCGTTACTGGCAATCTCACTCTGACCGCCGGCTGGACAGCTGTAAGCACTACCACCACCACGTCTAGTGGTGGTGGCGGAGGTGGTGGTGGCGGAGG
>CAUQLV010000026.1:0-34279 GCA_963519235.1 uncultured Oscillospiraceae bacterium | reverse complement strand
TGAGCCGGATATGATGTGGCTGACCACCATGAATCCCGAGACGCGCCGCCTGATTAAGGTCACGCCGTCAAAGGCGCAGGAAACGAGCGATATGTTTGATTTGCTGCTGGGGGACAACCTGCCCGGCAGAAAAGAGTACATTGCCGAAAATGGCTACCGCTATCTGGATTTGGCAGATATCTCCTGACATTTTCCGGACAAAACAATTGGGGTGAACAGATGGCAACCAAAAAACCGAAAAAGGAAGAAAAAAGAGGATCCAATACGAACGCGGTGATTGAGAATGCGGGCGTCATGGTGGAACAGCCGATCGTGGAGACGCTGGAAAAGAATTACATGCCTTACGCCATGAGCGTCATTGTTTCCCGCGCGATCCCTGAAATAGACGGATTTAAGCCCTCCCACCGCAAGCTACTCTACACCATGTACAAGATGGGGCTTCTGAACGGTGCCCGCACAAAATCTGCCAACGTGGTGGGCCAGACAATGCGTCTGAACCCACACGGCGACGGCGCGATTTATGAGACGATGGTGCGCCTCTCGCGCGGCTATGAGGCTTTGCTGCACCCCTATGTGGACAGCAAGGGAAACTTCGGCAAGGCTTACTCCCGGGACATGGCGTTCGCGGCCTCCCGTTATACAGAGGTGAAGCTCGACGCAATCTGTGTCGAGCTGTTCGGCGATATCGATAAAGACACTGTGGATATGCAAGACAACTATGACAACACAATGAAGGAACCAACCTTGCTTCCGGTTTCATATCCGTCCATTCTGGTGAATTCCAATATCGGTATTGCGGTTGGCATGGCGTCCTGCATCTGCCCGTTTAATCTGGGTGAGGTTTGCGAAACCACAATAGCGCTGCTGCGCAATCCGGACCATAACGTTGTGGAAACGCTGAAAGCACCGGATTTTCCGGGCGGCGGCTATGTGGTTTACAATGAAAAAGACCTGAAATCGATCTATGAAACCGGCCGCGGCGGCATCAAGATACGTTCTCGCTATACCTATGATAAATTGGGCAACTGCATCGATATCACCCAAATTCCGCCGTCCACGACGGTGGAAGCCATTATGGATAAGATTGTCGAACTGGTGAAGTCGGGCAGAATCCGTGAAATCGCGGACATGCGCGATGAGACCGACTTGTCGGGCTTGAAGCTGACGTTGGACCTCAAGCGGGGGACAGACCCCGACCGTTTGATGGCAAAGCTTTTTAAAATCACTCCGCTCGAGGACACCTTTTCCTGCAATTTCAATGTCCTGATCGGCGGGATGCCCAAGGTATGCGGAATTAAGACGCTGATTACCGAATGGGCGGCTTTTCGGGAAGACTGCGTGCGGCGCAGAATCTATTTTGATCTGACCAAAAAGAAGGAAAAGCTGCACCTTTTGCAGGGCCTTGGGAAAATTCTGCTGGATATTGATAAAGCGATTCATATTGTGCGTGAGACTGAGGAAGAAAAAGAAGTGGTGCCAAACCTGATGATTGGGTTCGGTATCGACGAATTACAGGCGGATTACGTTGCGGAAATTAAGTTGCGCCAGCTCAACCGGGAACATATCCTCAAGCGTCTGGAGGAGACCGACCAGCTGGCCAAGGACATTGCTTCGATGGAAGAAACCCTGAACGACCGCAGAAAGATCCGCGCGCTGATCATTGAAGAACTGAAAAACGTCGGGAAAAAGTATGCGGCACCGCGCAAGACTCTGCTGTATTATCCTTCGGAAGAAGATGATCATGAAGTGGAGGAGGAAGTGCCGGATTATCCGGTACATCTGTTCTTCACAAGGGACGGCTATTTCAAGAAAATCACACCGCAGTCTTTGCGCATGAGCGGAGAGCATAAGCTGAAGGAAGGCGACGAAATCGTCCAGACGATGGACTCCCTAAACAGTGCGGAGCTGCTGTTCTTTACGGATAAGTGCCAGGTCTATAAGGCAAAAGCGTCCGATTTTGAGGATACAAAAGTCAGCACCATGGGCGATTATATTCCCGCGAAGCTGGGATTTGTTGAGGGCGAGCAGACCGTATACCTTGCTGTTACTACGGACTTTGCGGGTTATCTGCTGTTCTTTTATGAAAACGGAAAGGCCGCAAAGGTAGATCTTTCCGGCTATCAGACAAAAACCAACCGTAAAAAGCTGGTGAACGCATTCAGCGACGCGTCCCCTCTGGCAGCGGTTATTCAGATTTTGGAAGACAGGGAATATCTTGTGACTTCTTCCGCGGGCCGCATGCTGCTGGTGCACAGCGGCTCCATCAATGCAAAATCCACCCGCAATACGCAGGGTGTTGCGGTCATGACGCTGAAAAAGAATCAATTTGTGAAGTCAGCCGTTCTATTTGAAGAGACGATGCTGGCAAACCCCCATAGATACCGCGCAAAAAATCTGCCTGCCGCGGGCATGATGCCGCGCATGGAAGACCAGGGCGAACAATTAAAGCTTGACTGAAAAAACAAAAGCCGGACGGCAAAGAATGCCGACCGGCTCCGGGTTTTCGCCCCGTGCAAACGCGAAACGAAGTAAAAACCTTTCTTAGTTTGCGGCAGATTGATGGATTTATGCGTTTTGTTGAAAAAATTTGCGGCAATGCTTGAAAAGCTTGTTTGCTTATGGTAAACTATTACGAGTTGAGGTATTTTAGTAAATGGATATAATCGGAGGTTTTTGTAAATGAGCGTAATTGAGATTATCGGCGGAATTATTATACTGATTTGCGCGGTGATCATCGTTGTAACGGTTATGATGATGGAGGGAAAAGGCGGCGGGATGAACGCGCTGTCCGGTTCCAACGAATCCTCTTATCTGGGGAAAAATAAGAGCAGAACGATGCAAGCTACTTTAAGCAGAGTTGCGAAGTATGCCGGGATTGTGTTTGTTTTGACAACACTTGTGGTTTATTTTATCAGCGCCGCAATGTAAAAAGTTTAAAAAAACCTCCCGCTTTCCCCACGGTATCATAGGGACAATTTCTAAACCGTGGTCAAGTGGGGCGGTATGGTTCGGCAGGCAGTGAGGTTTCGCTGCCTGCCGATTGCCGTTTTATGCGACCTCTGAAGGGTCGCCCGGTGTTTCCTGTTCTCCTTGCTGTTCGGCTACATCGTCCATTAAACCGATATCCCGATAGTAAATGCTGATTTCCTGCGGAGCGGTGTGAGACCATTTCTCGTCACGCTCCCCGACCTCCACCCGCTCAATGAAGAGGTTCAGGATTTCGGCGGTAAGCTCATCGATCTCCGTGTACTGCTTTGCCTTTTCGATGAAGGCGCTGACATTGGCCACTGAACCCTTCAGCTTTTCCAGATCACCTTCTCTTTTTGGGATGGCGGGCTGGATTTCTTTTTGCTCGATGAGGTAATCATCACTGAGCTTTCGGAATACCTCGTTCGGGATTTTGCCCAGCACATTGTCCTCATAGAGCCGTTTGAAAAGGGCAGTCAACTCGGTATCTCTGCGTTTGAGACCGTCCAGCTCCCGCTCAGTCCGGGCAATTTCTCTGCGGATTTCTGCGCCGTTCTTTTGCGTGATGTGCTTGGCGAAAAGCAGTTCGTTCTGCCTTGCGAAGTGCGTCACCCTGCGCAGGTCATCCAGAAGGATGGCGGCAAGCTGATTCTCTCGAATGTAATGTGCCGAGCAATTTTCCTTACCCTTTTTCTTGTAGGTGGGGCACATGAAGTTGTTCTTCACCGCATCCATCGTATGTGCCCTATGAAGTACCATCGTGCCGCCGCAGTCTTTACAGTAGATAAGGCCGGACAAAATATTCTGTTCCTCCATATTGGCTCTGCGGCGTTTATGCTTGCGAATGTCCTGCACGATATCCCAAGTGGTTTTATCAATCAAAGGCTGATGAGTGTTTTCAATTCGCACCTGCTCACTTTCGGGACGCTCGATACGCTTCTTGTTTTTGAAGGATAGGGTGGTATACTTGAGATTAACAGTGTGTCCGAGATAAACTTCATTTTCAAGGATTTTGGCAATCGTTGTCTGCTGCCAGTTGCATGGATCGGCAGGATTAAAGCCAGTGATTTCAACTCCGTTTTTCTTGTAGTAAAAGTATGCAGGGATCGGTACTTGTTCCTCTTTGAGTTGATTTGCAATTTGGCTGGGGCCTTTGCCGCTCATGCACAGAGAGAAAATCTTTTGCACAATGGGTGCGGTTTCCTCGTCCACAATGATTTTTCTCTTAGGATCGGCAGGGTCTTTCTGATACCCGAAGGGTGGTCTTGAGCCAACCCTCGCTCCGCTTTCTGCCTTGATCTTAGCGGCGGCTTTTCCCTTCTTGCTGCAGTCTTTCGCGTACCATTCATTGATAATATTTTTGAACGGGGTAAATTCATTGTCCTCATAGAGGCTGTCCACGCCGTCATTCATTGCGATAAACCGCACGCCGTAGCTTGGGAAGATCAGCTCCGTGTACTGACCGACCATGAGATATTCACGCCCGAACCGGCTCATATCCTTGACGATAATGGTTGCGGCCTCACCGTTTTCCACCAGCTCAAGCATCTCCTGAAAGGCCGGTCTTTGAAAATTTGTGCCTGAGTAACCGTCATCATAGAGGAATTTTACATTCTCAAAGCCGTTGTCCTTTGCGTACTTCTCCAGCATCATCCGCTGGTTTTGAATGCTGTTGGAGTCCCCTTGGCTGCCGTCGTCCTGACTGAGTCTTGCATATAAAATCGTGTATTTTTCGTTTGCCTGTTTCATCTGTAAGCTCCTTTCCGGCAAACCGAATACGGTATTACACATCATACCGCAACGGTCTGCACAAGTCTATGCCAAAGAAAAGATTACCGGTTTTGCCCCATGTCGATGAGGCGGAGCAGCTTCTCCATGGCGGTTTCAGAAGAAACAGGGTGGAAGAAGGAGCGGATTTTGAAGGTCTTTTCCTCCAGAGTCATCTCCCGCTCCCGGAAGAAACCCTCTTCCGAGATGACCGCCTGTGTGTCGTCAAAGGTGAGAACAGGATAGCCGATGTTGCCGATGGTGTTTTTTACATCTTTGACACACTTATTGCGCAGCCGTTTCAGTGTTTCTTCATTGGCTCCGGGGACAGTGGTTGCGGTCACATGAGCTACCATAGACAGCTCCACGCACAGACGGAACAGCTGGCGGCTGATCTTGGCATCCAGCTTTGTCACCTGATCCGCCAGAAACGCAAGGGTGGTTTTGTTCATGTAATCGACGTCGTTTTGGCTGTGAAGATAACCGAGGTAAAACTCGGTTGCAGCACCGACAAAGGCGCTGCGGCTGGGATAATCGTAGAGGGGATATTCCGCATCTACCCGCCGAAGCAATTCCGGCTTCATGTGAATTCCCACTTTTGTTTTGCTGCCGTCATTCATCGTGCAAATCTCCTTTATGATTAAATTTCCATTCCGGACGTCCGGTATAATTGCTAAATTATCGGGATTTTTCGCTTCCCGGACTTCCCGAAGGAATACCCATTCCGATTTTCAGCACGTTGTCCGACCACCGTGAAACCTCGCTCCGCGCCCCGCACTGCGGGACGCTGTGACCGTCAGGGGGCCGCTTGCGGACACCTGACTTTATCCTGCTCATCCCTTCGTCCATGGGGAATGCATGGAGTCTTTGTATCCTTTGGCGGGATAGCGGTTTCCTGACAGCTTGGCACAAAGCCCTCACAATCGCTTTTAGTCGGCTCCGTGGGTAAAACCTGCTACCCTGCCCTGCAAAAGCCCACACAAGGGCAAACAGGGGGCAACGTGGGGCGATTCCTCTGCTCCTGACGGCTGTGACGGCAAAGACGGCAAATTTGCGGGGGCATTTCCTGCCGTCATACCGTCATTGCCGTCATATCGGAGGGTAAATGCCCGCCGTTCAAAGCTGCGCTTATCGGAATAGGCGATCTTGTTCTTTTGTAGAAAATCCATGTGCTTGATGATTTTCTTCTTCAGCACTGCCGGGGGATATTCCGTTCCACTGAACAGCTTCAGCCGCTCAGCAAGCTCTGTGGCTGTCCCCGTGAATGCGGAAGCTGATTTGATAAAGTCAGAAAGAAGAATTATTTCCTCGGGTATTTTCAGTTCTTCCGTTTCCACTGGCTGCAGCAATTCCCAGAGGAAAGTCTCTCTGCTAAACGCAAGGAACAATTCCCTGCTTTCAATATCCCTGCCGGTGCAGATGAGGGTCGCGGTGTTTTCCGTTCTTTTTTCTTTCTGCAGGATGAAACTGCTGTCCGCGCCTCCCGCAATCCCTGTGGTGCCGGAAATCATGTTCAGCGGATCATTGTCGGCGGTTTTCCGCAGATGGTGAACCAGAAGGATCGCAAGACGGTTTCTATCCGCGATCTGTTTGAGGGCATTGATGTCGTCATAATCGGCGGCGTAGGGATTCACATTTGAGGAAACAGTGCCGGAGAGAATATCCATCGCAGTGTGGTACTCCTCCAAGGTGTCCTGCGTCCCTTGGCTGAGAGGTAAAACACATTCCTGAATCCGCTGACTGAGTTCGACTCTCCGAAGCGCCAACTCGTTGACCTCTGGATTCTCGCTGCGCTGCTGCTTGTAGCCTCGCTCTGTTAGCTCCGTGATAACTGTTTCCAATATTTCATCGTATTGCATGGCTGACTCATTTCGCCTGATTTGAGAAGCTCCGGTTCTCAGCAACACAACATACCACAACAAATAATCGAAGTCCAATCTTTTCTCTTGAAAATTTCTTTTCAAAGAAATATAATAAACAAAAAGATACTTCCAGAGAGGAATTCAAGATGGAATATATCAGTGTAAGAGAAACAGCGGAAAAATGGGGACTCACCACCCGGATGGTGATCTATCACTGCATCCATGACCGCATTAAAGATGCAAAGAAAATCTCAGGCGTATGGCTGATTCCCAGAGACGCTCCCCGCCCGGAGGATGGGCGAAGAAGAAATGGACGCAAGCCTGCGACGAAGGATAAGGAGCGCGAGCTATGAACAAATTGCTTTCATTTATCCGCACATATTTCGGCCCAGACCTCGACCTGCGCGTCCGGCTGTTTAATGCGCTGGCTGTCATCAGCGGCGTGTTCTGTTTGATTCTCGCAGCGGTAAACATTTCTGCGCCTTTTGGCGCTGGCACCGTACTAATCGATATCCTTTCAGCGTTGTTCTGTTTTGCGCTGGTCGTTTATGCCAAACGCAGCGGAAACTATCGCCTGTGCCACGCAATCACGATCATCGCAGTTTTTTTCATATTGTTTCCGTTCCTTTTTTTTCGCATGGGCGGCTACCATGGCGGGATGCCGCTCTTTTTGGTTTTTGCTATCGTGTACACGGTTTTTATGCTGGAGAAAAACGCTTTTCTAGTGTCCGCCGTTGAGTTGACCGTTTATGCCGGACTTTATCTATACACCTACCAAAACCCCGGCGCGTTCACCATATTGACTTCAGAGAAGAACTACCTTATCAGCAACATTGTGAACCTTGTTGTGGTCAGTGCGGCACTCGGCGCCACCATGTACGCACAGACGCGGCTGTACCGAGCGCAGCAGCGGAGGCTTGACGAACAAAATGATATCCTCGCCCGTGCGAGTCAGGCCAAGACAGAATTTCTGTCCAACACCTCACACGAAATGCGTACACCGCTGACCGTTATCTCAGTCAATATACAGACGGTGGCGGAAATTTTAGAGGATATGGGCGAAGCGGTAAAGGATGCGGAGGCGGCAGAACTGCTCCAGAACGCCCAGCAGGAGATCATGCGGCTGGCCCGCATGGTGAGCGGAATGCTGACCCTGGCCTCTATGAGCGAGAACACCGACAAGCAGGCGGTGAACATTTCCACCCTCCTGCGCAGCAGTGCAGAAATGTTCGCCCTGCATCTGCAAAAGCGGGGCAATGTCCTGAAAGCGGATATTGCGGAGGATCTGAACGTATTCGGCAACGCCGATCTTCTGGCACAGGTGGTGGCCAACCTCCTGCAAAACGCCGCCGCTTATACCGAACAGGGCGAAATTATTCTGCGGGCGGAAAAAACAGGGCGTGAGATTTTGGTGACGATCAAAGACACCGGAACAGGAATTGCCGCCGAGCTGCTGCCCCATGTGTTTGAGCGGGGCGTTTCCACCGGGGGCACGGGCTTTGGACTGTACCTGTGCAAGACGGTGGTGGAGTCCCATGGCGGCCGGATATGGATCGAGAGCCTACCGGGCAGCGGCACGACGACGAGCTTTGCCCTGCCCACCTATGAGGGGCAATTTGGAGGCGAGGATGCATGAGTGATAAGCGAATTTTACTGGTGGAAGATAACGAGCAGATTATGCGTGGCAATGAGCGGTTGCTCACCCGTCGGGGATATGAGGTGGTCACTGCGCTGACCCTTGAAGAAGCCCGTAAAGCGGCCCGGGCGCAGATGCCGGATTTGATTGTGCTGGACATTATGCTGCCTGACGGCAGCGGACTGGACTTTATGGGTGAGATTAGGCAGAACTCGAATATTCCTGTCCTGCTGCTGACGGGACTGACTACAAATGAAGATGTTGTGCGCGGATTGACTGCCGGGGGCGATGATTATCTCGCCAAGCCTTATGATTTCGGGGTTCTGCTGGCACGGGTGGAGGCCCTTTTGCGCCGGGCGGAGCAAATCCCCGAAAAGCTGACTCGTGACCGCTTGTCCCTTGACGTAGCGGCCGGTGTAGCCGCACTGGACGGAACCGATCTGCTGCTGACCCAAAAGGAATTCGCCCTGCTGCTGATCTTTACGCAGAACGAGGAACGCTTTATCAGTGCGGAGTACCTGTATGAAAAGGTGTGGAAACTGCCTATGGAGGGCGACGGCAACGCCTTGAAAAGCGCTCTCAAGCGTCTGCGGGCAAAATTGGAGGGCAGCGGATACTGTATCACATTATCGAAGGGCGAGGGGTATCAGTTCGAGAGAGAATAAGGAGTCTGAAAAAGATTTGCGGCCAGAGTGTCAATTTTGACACTCTGGCCATTTTTGATTTTCGGGTATGGTAAGATAAAGGTGCACGATATGGAAGAATTTTGGTTTATCAGGCTTGTGCGTTTAGATACCGAGGAGGTGGTTATGGAAATGCAGCTTAAACAAGAGGGAACCGGGCAGTCAAAAATTATCCGGGTTGAGGCATTTGATGGAGATGCCTTCGGCATTACTCTGGACAGTGGTCACACCATCCTGCTGGAGCTTGGGGACAGGATTCACGAACCGGCTTTTGCCGCCCTCACCGCAAGCGGGGATTTCTGCAAGCCGTACACCGATGGGGAGAACCTCTGTTGGCCCGGAGGGATGTCCATCACCCTAAAAGAGATTTTGGGGATGCTGCTGTCACAGGGCAATGCACGAAAGAATCAAGACAATCGTAAGGAGGAATGAATTGATGAAACGAACACGGAAACAAATCGGCAGCCTGTTTTTGGCGGTTTGCATGGTGCTGATGGCACTGTCCGGCTGTGGTGGCAAAGACGCGGGGGATTTCACCTCGAAGGCCACCGGTGTCTGGCAACGCAACGGTAATCTACAGGACGATCGATTGGAGGTGCTTGACGATGGCACATGGACGAACAAAGAGCTCAAGGATGGGACATGGGAGATTGCCGATCAGGGGGTGATCTCCTACGATAAAGAGTATAAGACCTTCAATTTTGAAAATGACAACAAATTCTATCCGGTTGAGTATTCCTCCAGCAGCGGGGAGGTTTTGCACTACAAAAACGACAATTTTTACCGAGCTGAGAATTCGATGGATGGATTTTCGGCATTTGACGGAAAATGGTGTCCAAATGCCGATATGGACGGTGATTACTATTCCTTTGAAAATGGAGAATGGAAATGGTTCAAAGCCCAGGGCATGAGCCATGTCTCGGTGGATAACGGAAATTTGGCATGGGATGGAGCTGCTGAAAAGCTATTGGCATACGCATATGCCGACGGAGAAGTGTTCGCCGCATTTGTCCCCTCGGACACTGGGGAACTCATGTTGGATGATGTACCCTATGTGTTTATGGAGAATGGCAGTGCAGCGGGAGACAGCTCCAGCGACATTGGCAAAACCACAAACAGCGAGCTTCCCATCAGGATAGAGGAATTTTATTATTTGGATGGAGAGCGTGGCCAGCCATCCTTTTATTTCTACGCCGATGGTAAGGTTGACTATGACGACGGCTACGGGGGTGCCGCTATCGAAGCCGTTTACAGCATTAACGATGATGAAATCGTAATCAAAATTTCTGGCGACACGATGCTAGGGACGCTTGGAATCGTTGACAGTTCCATCCTCCTTGACGCCGGTGGCGAGGATATCTATGCGATTTCAACGGATTGATGGGGCGCGAAGCTGAAAGAACTGTTGCCGGACGGCAGCTTATTATATGAGGAGGTACAGACAATGGAGTATTTATCGCTTATCATTCCTGTTTTAGTTATTATTTTGGTTTTGGCTCCCGTAATCTGGTGGATTTCCACTAGCAATGGGTTTAAACGCAAGTCTATCAAAATCGGAGAAGCCCTCAGCGGCATCGAGGTTGCGCTCACCAAGCGATATGATCTGCTGACCAAGCTACTGGATGTGGCGAAAGGTTATGCAACCCACGAAACAGAACTGTTTACGCAGGTCGTCGGGCTTCGGAGGGGGATGTCCGTCGGTGAAATCAATGAAAAAAACACACAACTCGATGCACTAAACACCCAGATACTTGCCATCGCAGAGCAATATCCCCAGCTTCGCTCTGCCGAGGTGTTTCGTGAATTACAAGCAGGCACCCGTGATGCGGAGGAACATCTGCAAGCAGCCAGACGGCTGTATAACAGTAATGTCACTGCGTTTAATACCGCGATGGACATATTTCCCTCCAGCATCATTGCGAAATCTCAGAAGCTTGTCAAGCACGAATTTTTCGTAGTGGAAGCGGCTAAGCGAAATGATGTTAAGATGAGCTTCTGATGTGGAGGTGAGGCTATGCCACTATGGACTGCAGAAGTGCTTTTTATAATCTGTATCTGCGGTGCGGCATATTTCATGGGGCAGTATGGCAAACATAAAAAAGCATGGTTCCTTATTTTTACAGCGGCAGTGTGTCTGCTCACGCTTGCGCTGCTTGCATACGCTATATCGACGTTGAGCCTGCTGGCTGGGATCAGATGATGTGCTCACAGAAACTGCAATTAATATCAGATTTCCGGTAAGCTTGGCTCCACACAGCCCATATTTTTTATTAGTTTTGGAGGTAACAAGAATGAGAAAAGCAACAAGAATAATCCTATTTTTACTCGTTCTGATCATGACGGTTTCGACTATGGCGTTTACTGCGCTGGCGGAATCGCGAAGTGATTTTAATCTCACCAAAAATACAAGCTACAGTGAACAAGGAAACTATTATTTAAGCTTTACCTTAAAAAGCTTCAACAACTCACCCAAGCTTGCCGTAACGGCACAGCTCCTGAACCCATCCGGTGGCGTTGTTCATTCATATAATGGGTTTTCATTAAGCCCGGGGGCAACACAAACTTGGAGATTTGGCTATAACTACTCAGGCCTTCCCAGCGGGACATACACATTAAAATTAACTGTAAGAGATAACGATAATCCCCTTGACCCCTTTGCGAACCAATGGTCATCGTCGTATAGCATCAAGCACACTGCTCCCACCCCTTCGTTCTCCTATAAGTCCTACGAGACCTACTATAACAAAAACGGAATATTGATCCACAAGATAAACATCCAATGCTCTAACATGAAGGGGAAGAAACTCTATTGTAAGCTGTACGATTCAGATGGCTATCTTGTGGAAGACTGGGGTACGGATACGCCTGCGCGTAAGACAAATAACGAAATCGGATTTTTTTCGTGGAGCGGATATAAAGACGGCGAAAAGTATCCCTCAGGTGAATACACGTTTGTAATTACTTCATCCGCCAATAAAAAAGTCCTTGAAAAGACGCTGAAGCTGAATATTCTGGAGGTGGGCAAGAAATGAACAAGTATATTGCACCGCTTCTGGTGATTCTGATTGTCATGTTGTTTACGGGCTGCGCTGAAAAAAATAAGCCGCCAACATCGGAACCTACAACGTCAGAAACGTCTGATTCTGCCAATGCACCCGAGAGATGGGGAAAAATGCATGCTGCGTTTGCCCGTGAGGGCTCCAGCCAATATGATAACGCTACGCTGATGATGAAATATCTGTCTAACGGCTGCGCCCTGTTTGAGTTTCGGCTGATGGAGGGCAGCGAGTCGGAGGATTTGGCGTTCGATACCATCCTATCCGGCGTTCTGATCATTGACGACAATGGCACAGGTGTTTATGAAACGATCCCCGATGCCGAAAATCCCTTCTCCTTTCACTTTGCTTTATCGGAAGACGGGCAGGTGGTTGACGTGACCCACGACGGTGCGCTGGAAATCTCGCCCGACGGCCGATATCTCTTTGTCGAAAACCAAATAGAGGTTTCCGACGCATCGGTCGGCGAAATACTCGGATTTCTGCCGACGGCGGTCACAAGCCTAAACAGCACTCTTGGCTCATACACCATCTATTATCCGGATGCGCTTATCTCAGACTGGTTCTACTCCGTGGAGGCGGTGTTTGATGACAGCGGGGCTGTCTTGGCAAAATTCCTGATTGCCAAGGATCTCAGTGCAGTGTTCCGGGTTGACGACGATATAGAGCCTGTAATGATATTCGGCTCCGCACAGCCGATGATGGACGCATATGTTATGGAAAAAGTGGGCCTTTCCTCCACGGAGGGGGCCGAAGAGGATACGGATGGCGGCATGCAGGACGGATCTAATTATGAGCCCCGGCAGCTTGTTTCTGTAACGCTTGATAACGGCACGTATATGACTCCGGGGGCATCCGGGCAACTCGTGGCGGTACTCCCTGCCGATTTGCCGTATACATTGACCACACAGTCCCTTGATGAAGCGGTTGCGGTTGTGAATGGAAATGGAATGGTGACGGCTGTCGGCGAAGGCGAGACCGAAATTCAATGTATTGTTATCTGCGAAGACGGAACTTCCAAAATCAGTGTTCCTATTTATGTCACCAGCAAGTTGGAATACGATACAGTTATACAGGAGTAGCGGTTTTGAACCCAAAGCAGCCGATTATAAGGGAGGCATAACAAAATGAAACGAATAATTTTAGCGGTAGTGGCGCTTACTCTAATTTTCACGTTGTCCGCCTGCGGTAGCGTCAAGAGCCCAGCCGCATCAAATCCGCCGCCCCAAAGCTCCGCGCAGACCGAGCAATCCCCGGGAGAGGACGGGCGGGGTGATCTCATAGAGGAAAACATTCCCGACGGAGCCGATATCATCAGGCAGGGTGTTTACTACTATGAGCTTGTGGAACTCTCCAGCGACCACGGCGATGGGCTTTCCCCGAGGGAGGGTGCGGCGCTTGCGGATGACCTACTGGCGTCCGTTGGATTTTACAGCGATAACGGGGGTGTTCCCGCCGCGCAATGTGTATATATTTCCCTTGACGAGCTTGCCGTTTTGGAGTCCGCCATGGGGCGTGAGTGTTATCTCTACTCCATCGGTCTTGGTACGCCAGAGGGCGGAATGATGGGTGACGATTATCAGGTTGTATATCGCGTCTCGGTGGATTACAGCGGTGAGAAGGCAGCCTCCATTTATGAAGATTTCAGCGGCGAATATAACGGAGATGGGCGCGGCGATGTATTCTCGCATAATCCGGGGGAAGGTGTCTTTACGCTGGTTGCGGACTTTTCAAACGGTATGACGGGGACAGAACCTCAAACCAAAGAGATACCATTTCCGCCCAAAAATGAGATGCCACCTTCAAACGCGCTTGTTGCGTTCTATCTGGCGGATGAGCTATCTGAATGGACGGGACTGAAATTTACACTCAATGACGTGTGGTTTGATGGGGACAGTGCCACCGTGGATTGGTCAACGGGTTCGACGCTGATTTCCGGGCTGGGCAACCGGACACAGAAGGAGGGGTTCCATTTCTTCGATGCCGTAAGTCTAAACTGGTTCATGATGGACAGCTTGGCTGAAACACTCAAGAAAAATCTTGACATTACGACGATTTACTATAACACGGGTGGCAAAAATATAACCTTCACGAACCCGGAGGATATGGCCGCACAGGGACTTCCGGAACTATCTGCCCACCAGCCCTATGAAGGAAGCGCATTTTTTGTGGCACACGCCAATAATCGATAAAGAAGGGGAGGGACTTTCATGGGCATTATCATTGTGCTTATACTTATTTTTGTTGTACTGAGTTCCGGCGGGGCGATCTTTTGGTTTCTGATGCTGTCCACGCTTTGTAAAAGAAAAGAGAAATCCCATTCCATGAGCACGGAAACAATGCCCGATGTACCGGACATTCCAGAAATATCGGACAGAGATCTCAAAAGAGAGCTGACCTCCTTAAAAATATTGACTTGGGTTAGGAGGCTTACCATTCCTGTTTTCGTCGCCATAGGACTTTCGATTTTATTTCTTAATTTCGAAATCGGTACATCCATGTACCTCGACGAGTTTTTTCTTAAAATATTACTGCCTGTGGCGATTGTGTTCGTGCTATCAGCCGCAATCTTCATTTTTGCGAGCATGCGGATAGATAAGTTGAAAGCCTTGATGGGTAGCGCGGTTACGCTTCCGATTATCAAGGAACTATTCGATGTGAAAATCTACCGGCCCAATGGGCATATCAATCGGGAAATTATCGCTTCGGCAGGGCTGGTTAACAACTGGGAGGATATTTCGGGCAGCGATTACTTTGAGGGTAGCTATAATGGAGTAAGCATCCGCTACTCCGATGTGAATTTATCGCATGAGGAGACAGATACGGACAGCGATGGCAAAAAAACAACAAAGAACGTGACAGACTTTAAGGGACAGTGGCTGGTCTGCGATTTCGGTAAAGAGCTATCCGCCACGGTGCGCCTGATTGAACGAAAAGGTGGTACAAGGTTTCAGCGCAAGCACGATGGTGGCAAATCCGATGTCGAAACGGAGAACATGGAGTTCAACAAAAAATACCGGATCACGACCACAGACGGGCACACCGCGTTCTATCTGCTTACGCCACACTTTATGGAACGCGTGATGGCGGTGGATGAAATGGCGAAATCATCGTCGCTCTTTTGTTTCCAAGACGGCAAGGTGCATATCGCGCTGTATAGTGGGCGAGATTTCTTTGAACTGAAAGGCGTGAGGCTCGATCATATGGACAATGTGCGGCAGAAATTCCGCGGTGATTTGAAATACTTGACCGACATCGTGGATGAGCTGCTGCTAAACGAGAGGTTATTTAAGGAGATGTCGGCAGGGACTTGACAATGAAAACCTGTTTTACCGTAACGGAGGGGATTGGATCATGGAGAATAGGGGGAATGCCTATGAAGCGCATTCTGATGGGGTTTTTTACTCTTTTATGGATCAGCTTTTCGCTAACCGGCTGTATGGCCGATGTGGTCGAGGTAACGGTTATAGTAAAAAACGCCTCTGATTTTGAGTTGAAGTGGGTTGTTTTCGATATACCGCAGTCATCAGGGACTTATAGTCCAATGAATAACATCGTTACCGCCGAGGATGATGCCCTAAAGCCGGGTGAAGAACGTGAAGTTACCATTTCGTTCGTTGAGAGTGATTTCGGAAACTCCGGTGGCGCGCTGATTGGTCTTCAGGAAGATAAAAGCTCGGATGCGCTGGAGACCGCCCAAGGTAAGGTCATATTGGAACGCGGAAAAAATCGCTTTGAAATCACCCATAACGGCGAGGCATTCGTTATCATGATTGAGGAGGTGAAAGCGGCGGACTTGGCAGCCCCGGAATATGCCCTTGCCCTGTCCAGCCTGCAAAAAGGTAGCGGCTCCCCTTTGGAGCTTCTGCAAAAATGAGAGACCGAGGGCTATCGGTTTTCCTGCATCTGACGGACGAGAGGGACGAGGAAATTGCTGCGCAGAGCTATCCCCTTGGTACTTCCTTAAATGAATTAACCTTAACGGATGGTGATTCATACAACATACCTGCCTCCGAGGTCGGTGTGGCAATCACAGAGATTGACATAAGCCACTGACAAACATTATCGCAAACACCACCATCACCGCAAACTGGACGAAGAACGGCTCGGGCGGGAGCGGCGACGACTCGTCCTCCGGCGGCGGTTCATCCGGCAGTACGCCTACTGTGACTCCCCCGGCTCCTGATAAGCCCACCGCTCCCGCCGACGCCAAGACCGAGATCTCCGGCAAGGTGGACGCAAGTGGAAACGCCACGGTAGCTGTGCCCGAAAAGTCCGTCACCGACGCCATCAAAAAGGCACAGGACGAGGCAGGGAAAAACGGCAATCAGGATAACGGTATCGCCATCACCATCAAAGCCACAGATACGGCGTTTATGTGGACGACAGAGGCAAGGTGACATGGCTCATGAATTCTAGCTATGACACAAATAGCAAGGCACTGCTGTTCAGTACCAGCCACTTTTCCGCCTTCGGCATCGGCTACAAGGAAGCCCCGGCCTTTATCGACATTGCAGGTCATTGGGCGAAGGATGATATTGAATTTGTGGCGGTGCGCGGTCTGCTCACCGGCAACAATCAATTTAGCCCCAACACCGGAATGACCAGAGGAATGTTCGTCACGGCGCTGGGCAGACTGGCGGGAATCAACAGCACAAAATACAAAAACACCAAGTTCACTGATGTGGCGGTTGACGCCTACTACACCCCCTATATGGCATGGGCGGCGGAGCTGGGCATTTCCAGCGGCACCACGGCCACCACATTCAGCCCCGGCAAAACCATCACCCGGCAGGAACTGGCGTCAGCACCGCCACCAGAGCGGAGGTTGCCGCCACACTGCACCGTTATGTGGAGCTGGCCATCGACCCGGCAACGGCCCAGGGCCTTACCACCAACGACAGCGGCTTAGCCATGATGTACGAGAACGGAAAGCTGGTGAGGTCGGCTTCCCGCACAGCCAATGGAGTGACCTACAGCTTTAATGCAAACGGCAAAGTGCCCGCTGCACTCCTGCCAGACAAGAAAACCACCACCTACACCGTACAAAAGAATGATAGTTTTTGGCTCATCGCTCACAAGCTGGGCTGCACCATGAGTGAACTGGAGCGTCTCAACAATAAGAGCAGGTTCGATCTTATCCATCCCGGCAATGTGCTAAGAGTGCCGGAGAAGTAAATTGAGAAGCCCCTTTCTAAACGCTAAAATTGATGGCTCGAGATGAGTAAAATGCAATATGCAAGAGAAAATATCAGCACACAAATAAAACGAGGGAGGAAACCGACATTGGTTTCCTCCCTCGTTTTTTCCGTATTCAGTTTGTTTTTCTTAAATTGTCCCTATGACACCGTGGACTTAGCCGGAGGTTTTTTTAATTACAGCGTTTTCAACATCAGTTCGTGCTCGCAGAATTCGTCCATATAGCGGTTCCCTGTTGGAGAAAACCCGCATTTTTGATAAAAAGGCACGGCATACAGCTGCGCTCCCAATTCCAAAGTCTCAGCACCCTGAGCTGCTGCGATTTTTTCAAGCTCCTCCATGAGGAGCTTACCAAGTGAGTGCCCGCGCCAGCCTTTCAGAACCGCAATTCGGCCAAGGATAAAAGGGCCGTCCGTTTTTTCGCGGAAAACGCGTCCGGTGGCAACCGGCTGGCCGCTTTCGCAAAGCAGCACATGGCAGGCGGCCGCGTCAAACTTGTCCTGATCCGGATTGGCAAAGCCCTGCTCCTTCGTAAATACCTCGTCGCGTATCCATAGCGCTTCGTTCAGGTCGTCGCCCGGTCGAAGAATTTTCACATCCATGCAAGTATGCTCCCAGTCTTTCAAATATCATTTTTATTCTACCAAATCAGACGGAAAAAAGCAACCGAATGAGAAGCATCGCAAGAACGCCCGGTATCCCCAGCAGAGAAGCCGCGCCCACGGTAAAAAGATTGATCCCGAGCGCTATCCCTGTAAATGCGCCCAGATAGCTGATCACCAGCAGGGCGGCGTTGCCTGTGACTGTTGAAAAAATGAGACAGCGCAGGAAATGGCCTGACCGAATCAGCGTAATCAAAATAAACAGCGCTGCGAGCATGGCGGCAATATACCAAAAAGAAGACATGCAGATCCCTCCCAAAGCACAGTTTATGCGGGCAAGCAGTTAAAAAGACCGCCACAGCATAACCGTGGCGGTCTTTTCACACAATATAGAGAGGGAATCTGTAAGCCGGGTTCTGTCGTGAACAACGATCTTTCTGGTTCATGCGTTGCCGCATGATTCTAGCCACCTTTCGGAACACGGCGGGCAGCCGTATCGTTCCAGCTGGTGTTGCTTCGGATAGGGTTTACATGGCAATGCAGTCACCTGCATTCCGGTGGGCTCTTACCCCGCCTTTCCATCCTTACCGCCGTCCACCGGATAACATCCGGCGATACGGCGGCGGTATCTCTCTGTTGCACTTTCCCTCGAGTCGCCTCGGCCTGCCGTTAGCAGGTATCCTGCCCTGTGAAGCCCGGACTTTCCTCACCACGCCAAAAGGCGCTGTGCCGCTGTTCAACTCTCTCTCATAATTAAGATTTTAACTCAAAAAGATGATTTCGTCAAGTGGTGGGGGATTTCCTGCAAAATTTGAAGTGAAAAAGAAATTAATAACCAAGAATTTTTGGAATTATGCAATTTTTTTCTTGCAACACTGCAAATAATTTATTATAATACATGAGTAACGTGCCAAAAAGCGTAGCACGTGTTGTTGTGTTGATCAAATCATAAGGAGGAGTCAAAATTGTCTAAATTTAAGAATGCATATTTGCAGAAGGTATATGACACTGTCTGCAAAAGAAATGCCGGGGAGCCGGAGTTTTTGCAGGCAGTTATGGAAGTTCTGGAATCTTTCGAGCCGGTGGTAGCCAAATATCCCGAGTATGAAACCAACGGGATTATTGACCGCATTGTGGAACCGGAGCGCTTTATCCAATTCCGCGTTTCCTGGGTGGACGACAGCGGAAAAGTGCAGGTAAACCGCGGCTTCCGTGTACAGTTTAACTCCGCAATCGGTCCTTACAAGGGCGGCCTGCGCCTGCATCCGACAGTCTGCGCGTCTGTCATCAAATTCCTCGGATTTGAGCAGAGCTTTAAAAACTCCCTGACCGGCCTGCCTATGGGCGGCGGCAAGGGCGGTTCCGATTTTGACCCCAAGGGCAAGTCGAACGGCGAGATTATGCGTTTCTGCCAGAGTTTCATGACCGAACTGAGCAAACATATCGGAGCCGACACTGATGTTCCCGCTGGTGACATCGGTGTAGGAGCCCGTGAAATCGGCTTTATGTATGGACAGTACAAACGTCTGCGCAACGAGGTTACCGGCGTTTTGACCGGCAAGGGCTTGTCCTACGGCGGCTCTTTGGTCAGAACGGAAGCCACCGGATACGGTCTGCTTTATTTTACACAGGAAATGCTTAAATCGATGAAGCAGAATTCGATGTCCGGCAAGACTGTTGTCATTTCCGGAAGCGGCAATGTTGCAATCTACGCAACACAGAAAGCGCAGGAAATGGGCGCGAAAGTGGTTGCCCTCTCCGACTCCAACGGCTATATTTATGATAAAAACGGCGTTCAGCTGAAGGTTGTCCAGCAGATCAAAGAGGTGGAACGCGGACGGATTTCGGAATATGCCAAACGTGTTCCCGGTGCCGAATATCATGAAGGCTGCAACGGCATCTGGACAATCAAGTGCGATATCGCGCTGCCCTGCGCCACCCAGAACGAGCTGGACGGAAAATCGGCTCAGGCGCTTGTGGATAATGGTGTCATCGCGGTTGCGGAGGGCGCCAACATGCCCAGCACACCGGAAGCTGTCGAAATTTTCCTGAACCACGGCGTTCTGTTTGCACCTGCGAAAGCGGCCAATGCGGGCGGCGTGGCGACCAGCGGTCTGGAAATGTGCCAGAACTCCATGCGTTACAGCTGGACCTTTGAAGAAGTCGATGCCAAGCTGAAGAATATCATGGAGAATATCTTCCACAATGCCTACAACGCGTCCAAGGAATTCGGCGCGGAGGGGAACCTGGTGATGGGCGCCAACATCGCGGGATTCCTCAAGATTGCCGACGCCATGAAATGGCAGGGTGTCGCATACTAATCAGAACCGCAAAAATGCTGCACAGCGCCTTTTGGCGCTGTGCAGTTTTGTATCTTCCTACAAATAGCGTGAAATCTTTTTGACATTCGTGCCTTAACGTGCTAAACTATGCCTAATACGTAGTAATTAAACTTTAAGATAGGAAGTGCACATCATCATGGAGATCAAGGTTACGTTGACCGACAGCCCCAAAGCGAAACCGGCAGACGAGTCAAAACTGGGATTTGGCCAGATTTTTACTGACCACATGTTCCTGATGGATTATTCCAAGGAAAAAGGCTGGCATGACCCGAGAATTGTGCCCTATGGCCCGATTCCGCTGGATCCTTCCGCCGCGTGTTTCCATTATGCGCAGGAAATTTTTGAAGGCATGAAGGCCTATCGTACCGCGGAGGGCAGCATTCAGTTTTTCCGCCCGCAGGAAAACTTCAAACGCCTGAACGCATCCTGCGACCGTTTGGTCATTCCGCACCTAGATGAAAAACTGCTGCTGGATTCCTTAAAGAAGCTGGTAGAAGTCGAAAAGGACTGGGTTCCTCACGAAAAGGACACCTCCCTTTATATTCGTCCGTTTATTATTTCCAATCAGGCTGTTCTGGGTGTTCACCCGTCCAAGAGCTATGTTTACTGTGTCATCCTGTCGCCTTCCGGCGCCTATTATAAAGGCGGCCTTAACCCTGTTAAGATTTACGTGGAAACCAAATATGTCCGCGCGGTCAAAGGCGGCATGGGCATGGTGAAAACAGGCGGAAACTACGCGGCGTCGCTGATTGCACAGGAGGAGGCCGAAAAAGAAGGCTATTCCCAGGTGCTTTGGCTGGACGGCGTGGAGCGTAAATATATTGAGGAAGTGGGCGCGATGAACGTCTTCTTCAAAATCGGCGACGAAGTGGTGACTCCGGAACTTTCCGGAAGCATCCTGCCGGGCATCACCAGGAAATCAGTTCTGGAAGTGCTCAGATCCTGGGGCATGAAGGTCAGCGAGCGCCGCCTGTCGGTGGACGAACTGATGAAAGCTGCTCAGGACGGCACGCTGGAAGAAGCTTGGGGCACCGGCACCGCTGCGGTTATTTCCCCGATTGGCGAGCTGAAATGCGATGATATCGTTACAACGATCAACAATAATAAGATTGGGCCTCTCAGCCAGAAGCTGTATGATACCCTGACGGATCTGCAGTGGGGCCGCAGCAAGGATACATTCGGCTGGATTGAGCCGTGCTGCTGAGCGATTAATCTTCTGTAAGTGTATATTAAACGCCCCGCGCAGTCCGCACGGGGCGTTTTGCCTCGTATGATAACAGTTTTTTTCAGACATATTCCAACAGGAGGCCGGCATGAACGAATACCAAACCATACAGGCGGATGCCGACGCAGAGTTCACAGAGCGGCGTTCGCGCTTCATCGGCGCGCTGCGCCCTGTCACAACGGAAGAAGAAGCGCTTGCCTTTATCAGTGAAAAAAAGACGGAGCATTGGAATGCCACGCACAATGTCTATGCCTACCTTCTGCGGGACGGTCAGCTGAAACGCTATTCCGACGACGGCGAACCGCAGGGAACCGCCGGCATCCCTGTGCTGGATGTTCTGCAAAAGGAAGGGCTGGTCGACGTAGCGGCGGTTGTGACGCGCTATTTCGGCGGCATCCTGCTGGGTGCCGGGGGACTGGTGCGCGCCTATTCTCATGGTGTAAAGCTGGCGGTGGACGTGGCGGTCCGGATGACGATGAGCGAATGCAGCGAATTTGAGCTGGAACTCGGCTATGACCTGTATGGCAAGATTATGTACATCCTGCCGCGCTATCACGCGCAGACCACCTTTTCCGATTTTGGAGTCATAGTCCGACTGCATATTTTATTAAAGGACTGTTTTGTGCAGGTATTTTTGAAAGAACTTGCAGATTTAACGGCGGCGCAGGTTTGCCCGCGTCTATTGGATAGACGCTACGCCTGTATTCCGGAATAAAGCAAAAAAAAGTTCGAAAACGGAATCATCCTGTCTTTTGCAAGAAATTTCTGCAACAGGCAGGAATTTTTTTATTTGTGGAGTATAATATAATAGATATGTTGTGAAAAGTCCACAAAAAAGGCTTTTCCGACATCAAAAGGGAGGCTGTGCCATTGACCATCCGGGAACAGACGCAGGAAATTCAAAAGAACACGCTTTCCCAGTATGCCTGCCTTTCCCAGAATTCCCGCGGGCGGGAAAAGGAAATTCCGGAATGTCCGATCCGCACGCCGTTTGCGCGTGACCGCGACCGGATTATCCACTGCAACGCGTTCCGCAGGCTTATGCATAAGACGCAGGTTTTCCTTTCGCCGGAGGGCGATCATTACCGAACGCGCCTGACCCACACGCTGGAAGTGAACCAGATTGCCAAGACGCTGGCTGTTGCCCTGCGCCTCAATGAGGAACTGGTGGAAGCAATTGCATTGGGGCACGATTTGGGGCATACTCCTTTTGGACATGCTGGTGAGCGGGCACTTAAGAAAATTTGTCCGTATGGGTTCAGCCACGCCGAACAGAGCGTGCGCGTGGTGGAAGAGATCGAAAACGGCGGCGCGGGGCTGAACCTGACCTGGGAGGTGCGCAACGGGATTGCCTGCCATTCCTATTCCAACCCCTCACCAGAAGGACGCGCGAAAACGCTGGAGGGCCGCATGGTCTTTTTCGCGGATAAGATTGCCTATCTGAACCACGACATTGAGGACGCAATCCGCGCGAAGGTGCTGAATGATGACGACATTCCATGGACTATTAAATACCGGCTTGGCAGGACTAAATCCCAGCGCATTACCGCGCTGATTGACTCGATCATTCAGAACAGCAAAGAGGATATCCGTATGGACGAAAAAACAGCGGCGGTTTTTGCCGAATTTAACCGGTTTATGCATGACGCGGTTTATCTGAACCCCGTCGCGAAAGGCGAGGAAGGAAAAGCGCAGGCAGTTGTCACAAGCCTTTACCAATATTATGTGGACCATCCGCAGGAGCTTCCGGACGAGTATCGCGGGATATGGGAAAAAACGGATGCGGACCGCGCGGTGTGCGATTATATTTCCGGAATGTCCGACCGGTATGCCGTCACTACTTACGAAAATTTGTTTATCCCTAAATCATGGGAAGTAAAATAAGTTGTTGTCTTGATAACAGCAACTGTCGCGAAAGAAAGGGGGCAGCCTATGATTTCTGATCTGTTTTTGCAGGAATTGAAAAACAACAACGATATCGAGTCGGTGGTTTCCTCCTATGTCCACCTGAAAAAGCATGGACGTATTGCCAACGGGCTTTGCCCGTTTCACTCGGAAAAATCACCGTCCTTTACAGTTTATCCGGAAAATCAGAGTTTTTACTGCTTTGGCTGCGGCGCCGGCGGGGATGTGATTACGTTTGTGCGCCGCATCGAAAATCTCGAATACGTCGAGGCGGTCAAATTTCTTGCTCAGCGCGTCGGTATGGCGATGCCGGAGGACGCGGCTGACGATGGAACAGCCAGACTGAAAACCCGCGTTTTGGAGATCAACCGGGCATTGGCTCGTTTTTATCATCAATGCCTGAAGCAGCCGTCCGGAAAAGCAGGGCTGGAATATCTGCATGGACGGGGGCTGCCCAACCAAACGATTACCCGCTTTGGGCTGGGCTATGCGCCAAATTCGTGGGATGCAGCGATCAAGCATCTGCGTTCCAAGGGGTTCAGTGAGGAGGAACTGCTGGCGGCGGTGGTTGCCGCGCGGGGCCGTAACGGAGGCTGTTATGACCAGTTCCGCAATCGTGTGATCTTCCCGATCATTGATCTGCGCGGCAATGTAATCGGCTTCGGGGGACGTATCATGGGGGACGACCGGGGCCCGAAGTACCTCAACTCTTCTGACACGCCGGTGTTTAAGAAAAGCCGCAACCTGTTTGCGCTAAACTTTGCCAAGGCGTCCAAACGAAGCGGGCTGATTCTCTGCGAAGGGTATATGGATGTCATCGCCATGCATCAGGCAGGCTTTGACAATGCCGTTGCCACGCTGGGAACGGCGCTGACGGCGGAGCAGTCCCGCCTGCTCGCGCAGTATACCGACCATGTGACGCTTTCCTACGACTCTGACGCACCGGGGCAGGCCGCCACCAAACGTGCGGTGGGGTTGCTTTCCGAGGTGGGGGTCAAAATCCGGGTGCTGACCATGACCGGTGCGAAGGACCCCGACGAGTATATTAAAAAATTCGGTGCGGAACGGTTCGGGCTGCTGCTGGAGGGCGCTTCCAATGCCACGGAATATGCTATCGCGCGCGCAAAACAAAAGTACGATCTGGAATCTGCGGACGGGAAAGTCGCGTTCCTGCGGGAATTTATCGCTCTGATGGCAGAGATTCCGAATGCGATTGAACGGGATGTCTATATATCTAAAACGGCGTCGGAGCTGGAGGTTGAAAAAGCGGCACTGACCGCACAGCTGACGCATGAGATCAAGCGCGCCGCCAAGAGACAGAAACGCAGCGCGGCCGAACTGAAGGTTTACAGCGAGGTTCACACCGAGCCGCAAAAGCAGGACTTTCAGCGAGCGAGGAACATCAAATACGCGCTTGCCGAGGATAAGCTGCTCGCAATTTTAATGAAGAACCCCGACTATTTTGAGCATGTAGCGGGCCGCATCCGGTTGGAGGATTTTGTGACAGACCGGAACCGGGAGATTGCGCGGGTGTTGTTTGGCCGGTTGCAAAACAGCCAGTCCATAGAACTGACACTGCTTTCCGCGCAGCTGTCTATTGATCAGATGGGCGTTGTTACCGAACTGCTCAATTCAATTTCCGGGTTGATGTTCGACGCATCTTCCGTCGATTCTTATATAGATACGATACTCAGCTATCAGCAAAACAAAACGCAGGACGAGGTCGCGGCAATGTCGGATAACGACCTGAAGGCGTACATAGCCTCGCTTGCGTCCAGAAAAAAACAATAAAATCAGGGGGATTAAAAAGCATGGGCGTACAGGACAAAAAGTCTGTATTAAAGGAACTGCTGGAAAACGGCAAAGCAAAAGGCAAGCTGACAACAAAGGAAATCAGCGACGCTTTAGAAGAACTGGATTATGATGTGGAACAGGTTGATAAGCTTTATGACCTGCTCGAAAGTAATAATGTTGAGATTGTCGAAGATATGGTCACCCCGGTTGAGGAGGACTTTAAGAATTTAGACAAGGATACGGAGCTGGACGCCGCGCTTGCCGCGGAGGGAATTAATATTGATGACCCGGTCAAGGTCTATCTGAAAGAAATTGGACGGGTGCCCCTGCTGTCTGCCGACGAGGAAATCGATCTTGCAATCCGTATGGTGGAAGGCGATATAGAAGCCCGCAAGCGCCTTTCTGAGGCAAACCTGCGCCTTGTGGTCAGTATTGCAAAGCGTTATGTGGGACGCGGCATGCAGTTCCTGGATCTGATTCAGGAAGGTAATCTTGGCCTGATTAAGGCGGTAGAGAAATTTGACCATACCAAGGGCTTCAAATTTTCCACCTACGCCACTTGGTGGATCCGTCAGGCGATTACCCGCGCAATTGCCGACCAGGCAAGAACCATCCGTATTCCGGTGCATATGGTGGAAACCATTAACAAGGTCAAAAAGGTCAGCTCCCAGCTGCTGCATAAAAACGGGCATGAACCCTCGGCGGAGGAGATTGCGTCCGAATTGGACATGCCCGCGGACAAAGTGCGTGAAATCATGCGCGTCGCGCAGGAGCCGGTTTCGCTGGAAACCCCGATTGGTGAGGAGGAGGACAGCCATCTGGGAGATTTTATCCCCGATGACGATGCCCCCGCCCCGGCGGACGCCGCTTCCCATACATTGCTGAAAGAGCAGCTTTCGGAAGTGCTCCAGACCCTGACGCCCCGCGAGGAAAAGGTTCTGCGCCTGCGTTTCGGTCTTGAAGACGGCCGCAGCCGAACCTTGGAAGAGGTGGGCAAGGAGTTCAATGTAACCCGTGAACGCATTCGTCAAATTGAAGCAAAAGCGCTTCGTAAGCTGCGGCATCCCTCCCGCAGCAAAAAACTGAAAGATTTTCTGGATTAATTAACAGGATGGGCGGCTTTATGCCGCCCTTTTTCTCGGTTATGCTTGACAAACTGCGGGATTTGCAATATACTTTTAAGTATATTTAAATGGTATACATTCCGCCAAAGGAGACTTCCGATATGCATATTACCCTGGAAGCTGATTATGCTGTACGCATTGTGAACTGTCTTTCAAAAAATCAAACCCGCATGGATGCCAAAAGCATTGCAGCCTGCACAGGCGTCACGCTGCGGTTCTCTCTGAAGATTCTGCGCAAGCTTGTTGCAGAAGGAATTGTGCGCTCTTACAAGGGCACGCAGGGCGGCTATGAGCTTGCTAAACCCGCCAGTGACATTGCGCTTGGCGAAGTGATCGAGGTGGTGGAAGGGCCTATCACCATCAGCAGGTGCGTGGGCGCTTCTGCCGACTTCCAGTGCAGCCGCGTCGATGAAACCGAATGTCGGTTTAACCGCACCTACACCGAAGTCGCAAAGCTGGTGCGCGAAAAGCTATACGCTGTAAACTTTGAGCAGTAGGGTGTGGATGAAATGCTGATTGGGATGATCATTGGCATCGGCACCGCGCTGCTGGACACGTTTCTGTTCTGGTACGGCATTCGCAAGGCTGCGAATCAACGAGAGAGAGCTTCTTCGATTGTCCTGTCTGTTTTCGCCGCCCGGTATCTTTTGCTGGCCGCTGTGCTGGCGGCTGTTATGATTGCGGGGAAAGAAAGCGTCAATGCTGTCGGCGTCATTTTGCCGATGATTTTGCAAAAAATTGTGTTGACAGTGATTTCGCTGTTTCCAAAGCGGTAAATATCAAAACAGCCGTTTCCGTGATTGAACGGAAACGGCTGTTTTTAATAATCGATCATAATAAAATCCCCAAAATTACCGGGGTCGGTCAGCGGGCGGCCGAAGTCCGCCGGATAAAAGCTGCCCATATGGGGACGTGCTGAATTATCACACAGTTTATAGAGATTACCGCGGAAGATCTGTCCTTTTGTAACCACAAGATTGGGAAACAGCGTTTTCAGCGATCGGATCGGCAGAAAAATATTGCCTCCCCAGTAAACGCCCTGAAGATCTTCTCCCGTAAAATGATGGACGGCCGCGCCGTCCATCAGGTTGCCGCCGGAAGGAGAAAAGCACTTCGCGGAGAAACGCCCATCCGCATAAAGCTCCAGAAACAGACACGCCGACTCATAGAGCGGTGTCAGATTAAAAACGGCTGTCATCCGGCTTTCAGAAAGCGGTACCGCCTCAAAAGCCAGGAGCTGAAGGTGCATGCCGTCTTCGGCAAAGCAGACGCGGGTTTGCGAATAGGGTTTATAATCGCGCTTTTCCAAAGGAAAATCGGTCAACTTTGCCACATGAAGCGTTTCATAATCCACGGCGCCCTGAAATAGTTTCACTTTAAATGCTGTCATCAGCTTGCCTCCTGATTTGGGTAATTACCGTCGGGGCTGTAAAAAATATAGTTTTGAATACCGTTGTCGGCAAGCGCCGTAATCTGGTCTTCCATATCTTGAGCGGTATAGGCCTTATTATGCGCAAATTGTCCTTCCGCAGTGTAGCCCTGCAGCAATGCGGTCACTTCTTTGCCGGAAAGGCCGGGGGAGAGCACCTTCAACAGGGTATCCACGGTCTGCCTTGGATTCATCAGCGGCTCGTCCACCGTAAAGCTCTCCTGTTTAAACCCATCGCCGAACTGCACCGGCATTGCATCCAGCAATACGGCACCATTAGTCAGCGCAAGCGGGTTTTGGTCGCCGTATCGGCTGTTTTCCGTGCCTAAAGCAGCCGGACCGCCGGCATAGACCCAGAGCTTTCCGCCGGCGGCAGAAATGCGTTCCTCTGCGGCGCCAATAAATGCGGCAAGTGTGTCAGCTTTCGACTGCGCCACGTTCCCGTAGCTTGCAAGGTTGAGGCTGTATCCGGTGGGGAAACAGACATTGGCGCAAACGACTGCGGAAACACCCATTCCGACAGCCTCCTCCGCAAGTCCGATGACATAATTCTGCGCAGAAACAGAATAAGGATTCAGCCAGGGTCTGCCGCCTCGCGCCGGGTCGTCGTCGTTCCAGAGGATGTCGGTATTTCCATATCTGACGCCGGCATCCTTGATTTTGGAGGCGGCCAGCGGATCCTTAAAAGCGCTGATGCGCCCGACTGGGTTTAGCCCTTTGGCGGTTATTTTTCCGCAGACGGTACTTAGATCGTACGACTGAGGCGCAAGCGTAGCGTTTTCCACAAACGAACGGTAAAGCACATTGCCCGCGTCATCTTTCAAGTCAAAATAGACGGCGTTAAATTTCCCTGTATCAATTGCCGAAAGCGCAGCATCAAGTTTGCCCGCGTCTGCAACGACACCGGCAGGCAGATAGACACCGCGGAGCGTATCTGAAGGAGGCTGCTCAGGTGCGGCGGGCTCCTCTTGCACGGCGGCCTCACTGTTTTCGGAGGGCTGCGATGATTCCGGTGCCGAAGAGGGGTTGACCGGCTGGAGCGTAGTTTGCGTGTAGCCCTCCAAATAGTCCATCACAGGGCCGTAGGCGCTCCACCCGACGAAACCTAAAATACAAACGGCAGCACAGACAGAGATCACATGAAGTGCACGGGAAGCTGGAGAGCGGCCTCCCCGGTAAATGCGGTTATAGCGTTTGACTTTGAACCCCTTTGCCATTGATACACCACCAATACAAATTTTCTGGGCCTGCCGGGCTGTACCCGGTACCGTCTATGATACAGGCATGTATGTCAGGTTTGATCAGGTTGGAAGCTGATGACCGATCAGCCCATAAACCGCAAGGGAAAAGATGCCGATATAGAGGAGCATGATCGGAAGACCACGGAAGGAATGCGGAATATCTGACAGCGCCAATCTGCGCTTTCCTTCAAAGACGAGCAAAAACGCCAGTGTACAGCCAATTCCCGAACCCAGCGAGAACCCCAGTGTTTTAACAAAGCCGTAATTTTGGTTGAAAGCAATCAGCATGGAACCGGCGGCGGCGCTGTTGAAACTGGCGGAATACACGAACTGGCGCAGATAATAGTGCAGCCGCGGCAGAAAAGATCTAGTCAGCAAAAACAGCGTGGCGAATACCGCGCAAAGACAGACCATCACCAACAGATACCGCAAATGCAGACGGCCTTCCGACAGGGAGTCCCGTTCGCGAAGCAGGTTATTAAGCGGCCATGCCAGCAGCGAAGATACCAGTGTGACAAAACTCAGCGTGGCGCCATAAAGCAAAATTTTCCGGGGAGAAGAAAGCACCAGCGCGTTTTTGTCCGCCCCCAGTCCGCGGGTAAACACCGCGTTTTGCAGGACGATTGCCGTAAGCATAACAAGCAAAAATTCTTGAATTACATTCATATAAAGGCCTCCATACGGGAAGGTTCATTTTTTAGAAAGATGCGGCGTCTTCCGCATGACGGCTGAGACGGCGATAGGTCAAACAGAGCGAAAATCGCTTGATAAAGCGAAATAAAGCGCTGAAAAAAGCAGTTAGAATAAAACCTGAAAATGCGACCTGCAAACCGGATAACCGAACCGGCAGTTCTACGGAAACGCCCCAGAGGGTGCCACTTCCGAAATATTCCCGCAGAGACGCAATCAGGCAGAGCGCGAAGAAAAACCCGATGCTATACGTTAAGGCGTCAACCAGCGCCATGACCGCGGGATAAGTGTTTTCCTCAGAATAACGCCGGCACAGCATCTGCAAGACCGTGTTGACAGCGATGATGGGAATGTAAATACCCAGTGAGTCGCCGATTTCCGGAGAAATCGGCTGTATCAGCGGAATCGAAGCGACTACAAGCGCCATGGCAAACAGCGAATAGAGCATCGTGCCAAGCCACCGTGGCAGATATTTGCCCGCCAGAGAGGCCAAAAGGACGGTTGGAACCAAAACGAAGGCAAAGATGATCGACAGCGCAACCGCATTTTTCAAATTCGTAGTGATCATAATGGCAAAAGGAAGCGCCAAGCCTCTTACAAAAATCGGATTTTTGGAAAAAATCCCCTCAAGCCAGCGGCTATGCTTTTTGCGCTTTCTTAGCTTTTCTAACTTCAAGGTTTCTCCTCCTTATCATCCGGTGAATGAATTCATTGTAGCGGTCGATCACCGGCGCAAAAACATTTGCAAACAATACGGCAAAACTCATGCTTTCCTCGAACCCACCGAAGTAACGGAACAGCATGGTGATAATCCCTGTGAAAATTCCGTAGAAAACCAGGGAAGAATCCCGCTTGGGGCTGGTTGCAGGATCGGTAATCATAAAGACTGCGCCGAACAGCAGCATTCCGGACATTATTTCGTAAAGCAGAGACTGGATGCCGTTTGCTCCGATACGCGGAAACAGAAACGCCATGAAAGCGCAGGAAGCCAGATAGGGGATGGGCAGCTGCCAGCGAATGGTTCTGCGAAACAGCAGATAAATCAGGCAGGTCAGCAAGACCAGAATGTTAGTGGCCCCCATAGGCCCGGGATAGTTGCCCAAAACCATCTCTGTGATGTCGTTAGTAGGGGTTCCCCCCAGTTTTAAAACGAATGCGGGATTCTGGAACAGCTTAATCACAGTATCTCCGTAAACAAAAGCCTGCAGCTTGCTGGAAAAGGTTCCCATGACATCCAGAGCCGCAAAAGGCGTGGGATACATAAATACCTGCTGCGGCCAGCAGATGGCGGCAAAGGAAAAGCCAGCGGCCGCCGGATTAAAGACGTTGTTTCCGGTTCCACCAAACGGATGCTTCACCACAACGATTGCAAACAACACGGCAGTCGCAACCACATAATAGGAAATCGTGGCAGGCATCGCCAGTGCGATAATCAGTCCTGTGATGACAGGCGAAAGGTCGCGGGGATTCGCTTTTTTTCCGCGGATGAGACAGCAGAAAAAATCGCTTATCACCGCTGCCGCAACGGAAAACCCGCAGACCGCCAGAGCACGCAAACCATAGAAAAGATAGGCCAAAGAACAGAGCACCAGAAGTAGAAGGACAACATCCAGCAGCAACGTCGTATTGGTATCCTGAAAACGGATATGCGGGGCGGGCCTCTTATCTAATTTCATTTCGAATCCTCCCCGTAGTCGTCAGCAGCATTCTTGTGCCATCCGCGCAGGGCATCTGATTCAGCCAAAGGTTCCTCTTCAATCTGAACCAGTTCCTCCATTTGATGAGGCGAACTGGATTCATCCAGTCCGATTTCAGGCTCTCTTTCCTCCACAAGCTGAATGATTGCTTCATCCGCTTTATCCAAAAGCGTTTCCAGCATTTCTTCCGGCTCGATATCTAATGAATCCTCAGGGGATTCATTATCGGAAATTACAGGTTCTTTCGCAGGCTCCGGACTTTGCTCACTGGCAATCTTTTCAGAGAATTCGGAGCTGTTACCGGTGCCGCCGGTCTGTTCAGTATCAAGTGCGGATATCGCGCCGGCAGCTTCGGTTTCCGGAAGAGAAACGCCTGCCAATACGGGTTCAGCATCGCTGAAAGCCTGTGTGTTTTCGGCATCCATTTCTGCCGGTACACGCATGCCTTCGTTCAGCGTCTGTTTCTCGGCCTGTTTTGCGGCAGTCTCTTCCCGGCGGAGGGCCTTTTTAGCCACCTTTTCGGATTTGCGGGCGTAATAGCTGCTCATATAAAGCTCAAACGCGTCCTTTTCCCGCTTTTTTTGTGCAACCGAAGCAGAACGCATAAAACCGGTCATGCGTCGGAACTCCTGCGCGCTTTCGCGGATTGTTTGCGAAAGATCCAGTTTGGAAGGGCACATATAGCTGCACGTGTTGCAGCCGATGCACATCTGCGCATCCAGCTTCCGAAAGTCCTGATACCGTTTCAGGCGGGCGCTGCGATACAGCAGATAAGGATTCAACCCCTCCGGGCAGACATGTACACACCGGGAACACCCGATACACTGAAAGTCGTAGTCCTTTGCCTTATCCCGAAAAGCGAGAATGGCGCGCGTAATCGGGGTCACTAGCGTGCGCTCGGTATCAATGACACTGATACCGGTCATGGACCCCCCGATTATCACACGGGCCGGGTCATGAATCAAGCCGCAGCGTTCCAGGGCCTGCGCGACCGTCATCCCCAGAGAGATTTCCAGGTTGGTTGGATTGCCGACGCAGTCGCCCGCCACTGTGATAAACGCAGTGGTCTGGGGCTTATTAAAATAGACGGCGCGCGCCAAAAAAATGAGCGCGCCCACACCGATCATTAAAGTGGAGGCATTGGCGGCATATGTTTTGGACGCCTGATACTCCGCAGGATAACGGCCGCGGATGCGCTGGATGCGAAATTCCTCGATTTTTTTTGGAATTTTCACTTCAAGATCCGAAAGATTCCTGTAAACAGCGAAAGACGCCTCCTGCGCGCCGCAGACGCGCTGCGCCAGACGAAGCCCTTCCGCACACAGCTTTTGATTCTGAAGCAGCGGATTCAGCTGGCTTGATATGTAAGGTTCGTCATCGATCGCATCCGCTATAAGAACCTGCGGCTTGCGGTGACGCGCGGCAGCGAGCTTGTCCGCGAGCAGCCTGCCGTCCCGCTCGTCCACAATGCGGGCCTGCCTGGCGATTGACAACAGATCGTCGTGAGTCAGTTCGTCAACGTTTTCCGGCGGCTTGCGGTCCATTGTGGCGCCAAGCGTATCGGCATTCAAAAACTCCCGCAGCTCCCGGGAAAGCGCGGGTTCTTTCAGCTGCTGGAGCAAAATGCCTTTGTATAAAAATCCTGCCATGGCAAACCTCCGATAATCAAAGAATGACCTAAATCATATAGTGGTATAGTAACGATGCTCTCTAGAAAGCGAGGGGAAAACCGTAATGAAAATCAGGCAGCTTAATCCGCGACGCTATCAGGTTCTACTGACGGGCGAAGAACTGCGGGACAGTTCTCTCACATTTGAGGGCATAGATTGTGCCGGCAGGGAAACGCAGGAACTTTTGCTTTCCCTGATGAAACGGCTGGTCGCCGATGGGTTTCAGCCCTCCGAAAAAGTGTTCATTGAAGTCTACCCCGCAGAAGACGGCGGATGCACCATCTTTTTTTCCGCCTTAGACGTGCCTGCGCAAAAACGCTGGAAGGTTGTCCGGCATGTATCGTCGCCCGTAATCTATGCGTTTGATGATGTGGATGTGCTGATCACAGGCGCGGTAAGGCTGTTTCAACGATGTTCCCACCGGATTCTGAAAAGCGCGCTTTACCGCGTAAAGAACGGCTGGCGGCTGCTGATTTATCCACTGGATACTCTTGAAAGTGTATCCTTGTCGCTGCTCGACGAATATGCGCCGCGCTGCGGCGAGGGCGTGCTGGCGGAAGCGTTTCTGAGCGAACACGCACAGTTGATGCTGAAAGAGAATGCTGTTGATTTCCTTTCAGCCTGCTTTGGATAGCAGCAAAGTCGGAAAAAAGATTACGCCTCTTTTGCAGCTTTGCGCAGAGAAGCGACAGCGGCAGTATAATCCGGTTTGCCGAATAAAGCACTTCCGGCAACAAAAACATTTGCGCCGGCGCGCACAGTTTGTCCAATTGTGCTGCAATCAATTCCGCCGTCAACTTCAATGTCAGGCGAAACGCCGATCCGCGCGCACTCATTGCGGATAGCGAGTATCTTGGGGCACATGTCCGCCATGAATTTCTGGCCACCAAAGCCGGGCTCGACAGTCATGACCAAAGCCATGTCAACCTGACTGAGATAAGGGAACACCGATTCGGCCGGCGTTTTCGGTTTTACCGAAATGCCGATCTTTTTGCCTTTCGCCTTAACAGCATCAATTACTGCCTGCGGGTTACTGTCGCTTTCAACATGAAAAACAACAATGTCGGCACCGGCGTCCGCGAACTGCGGGGCGTAGGTCAGAGGGTCGGATATCATAAGATGCACATCGAGCACCAAATCTGTTTTTTTACGAAGGGAAGCCACTATAGGAATCCCGATTGTAATGTTGGGAACAAAGTGTCCGTCCATCACATCCACATGAATCAGTTCTGCACCTGCCTGTTTCATGGCAGAAATTTCTGACTCAAGATTTGAAAAATCACTGGCGAGAATAGAAGGGGAAATCATAAACATCATGATAAGCCTCCAAACAGAATGGCGGCATCAAACAGAAATGTACCGCATGATTAAACTCATAATAGTATAACGC
>CAUQLV010000025.1:0-34789 GCA_963519235.1 uncultured Oscillospiraceae bacterium | reverse complement strand
CCGCAGCCTTGTGCGAATCGGAACCTTTTCCCCCGTGGTTGCCTTCTTCAATATATTTTTTGGCATTGTCCCACGCGCCACCTGCGTTGGACATCATGATGGCAAGAAGCACACCCGTCACAAGCGAACCTGCCAGCAGCCCGCCAAGTGCCTCCACTCCCAGAATGATTCCGGTTGCGATTGGGCTGACAACCGCCAGTAAGCCCGGAAGCACCATTTCTTTCAACGCCGCCGCGGTGGAGATATCCACGCATTTGGCATAATCGGGCTTTTCCGTTCCTTCCATAATCTTAGAATTTGAATGGAACTGCCGGCGCACTTCCTCAATCATCTGAAACGCTGCTTTTCCTACGGATTTCATTGTTAACGCAGAGAACAAAAATGGCAGCATCCCGCCAATGAGAAGTCCACCGACCACTTTTGGTGACAACAGGTCAATGCTCGAAATCTTTGCAATCTGGGAATATGAAACGAAAAGTGCCAACGCCGTCAGCGCGGCGGAACCGATTGCAAACCCCTTTCCAATTGCCGCAGTTGTGTTACCGACAGCATCAAGACGGTCGGTAATCTGGCGAACCTCATGGGGAAGATTGGCCATTTCCGCGATTCCCCCTGCATTATCGGAAATCGGCCCATAAGCATCGACAGCGATTACAACTCCTGCTGTTGAGAGCATGCCGATTGCGGCCAGTGCAATTCCATAAAGCCCCGCAAAATAGTAGGAAGCCAAAATCCCCGCCACAATCAATAGTATCGGCCAAACGGTGGACAGCATTCCAACGGAAAGCCCGTCAATGATTGTGGTTGCCGGGCCAGTTTCACATTGCTTGGCGATTCCTTTTACCGGTTTATAGTCTCCGGACGTATAGTATTCCGTGACATTTCCGATTAAAACTCCCACAACCAACCCCACGGTAACCGCTAGAAAAGCGCTGAGATTTCCAAAAAACAGACGGCTCAAGAAAAAGCAGGAAATAATCACAATCACTCCGCTGACATAGGTGCCCGCGTTAAGTGCCTTTGCGGGATTAGAAACGCTTTTTCTGCCAACCATGAAGATTGCAATAATGGAAGCTATGATTCCCACTGAAGCAAGCACCAGCGGGAACAGCGAGCCCATCAGCGGGTCCACTTCCGGCATTGCGACAGCAAGTGTAATTGCTGAAATAATAGACCCAACATAAGATTCGAACAAATCGGATCCCATGCCTGCCACATCGCCTACGTTATCGCCCACATTATCGGCGATGACGGCCGGATTTCTCGGGTCGTCCTCAGGGATTCCGGCTTCCACCTTTCCGACAAGGTCTGCTCCTACGTCTGCGGCTTTTGTATAGATGCCGCCCCCGACACGCCCAAATAGGGCAATCGAGGAAGCGCCCAAACCAAATCCGGTCAGCAAACTGGCATTCTCATAACCTAATACCGCCAGCAAACCGCCCACGCCCAAAACACCCAGGCCTACAACGCAAAGCCCCATAACGGCTCCGCCCCGAAACGCAATTTTCAGCGCCTGCTGCATACCGTTTCTGGCCGCTGCTGCTGTTCTCACATTTGCCGAAGTAGCTGTTCTCATCCCAAAGAAACCGGCAAATATAGAGAAAAGCGCCCCGAGTAAAAAGGTCAGCGCAGTCCCGATTCCTACTGTAAAAGTCAGAATAATAAACATTGCCAAGCCAAAAATAACAATTGTCCGGTATTCCCTCATTAAGAAAGCCATGGCCCCCTCGCGTATGTAGGATGATATTTCCCGCATACGGTCAGTTCCTGTTTGGTTTTGATAAATCCACGCAGCAAGCCACCATGCGCAGATCAACGCCACCGCGCCAGCTAAAGGGGCTGCATAAAGCAATGTTTTCATTTTTACTCCTCCACTGTTGATAAATTCAATATTTCCATTCAACACGTGCGCATAGACCTATGCACAATTCTATTATATGATGCAAAAATCAGATAATCAATAATTTTTTATAAAAAATAATAAATTTTAATAATTTTTTATAAAAAATATAAAAACGCCCGCGATTGCGGGCGTGTTTTCACTTTTAGTAGAGTCTTATTAATCCTTAGAACGGATCAAACGGCTCTCGGCGTCTTTGTTTTTTGATGAAGATTTAGAAGACTTGCTGTTTTTATCACTTTTACTGGGGCCATCGCCAGGATCCTCTTCCTCTTGTTCATCGTCCTCAAGCAGCTCTTTTTTAATTTTTAGCAGTACCGTTCCGTTTGTTTTATCAACCATTGTTCCGGCGACAGGATCGGTTGAAATAATAACACCCGGTTCATAATCATTATTAAATACAGGAATGACCGTGAATTGAAGCTCTAGTTCCGTCAGCTTCGTAGTTGCTTCCTCAATCGGCAGGTTGACAAGATCGGGAAGTCCTACTTGCTCAACCCCCTTAGAGACATATAACGTTATTTTGTCAATTCCTTCTATCGGGGTTCCCTCAACAGGCTGCTGATCAAACACGACGCCATTTTCATAATCATTGTTAAATTTTTCAATGTATTCCAATTGAAACCGTTCCGCAAGATTTGTATTGCCTTTAATAGAATCCGCAGTTTTGCCAACCAACTTGGGAATCAAGGTGTTGTCTTCGCCACCATCATCCACATAATCTTCACCTGTGTTTCTTTTTGAGGACTCAGATGAAGATGAGGTACTAGCCGGCTGAATTAAATCACTTAAATACGTATTTGCAACCCAATACATAATGCCTGCCAAAAGACCCGTTGCGACAAGTAGAGATAAGATCAGCGAAAGTACCGGATGCGCACGTTTTTTCTTCTGCCTTTTGCCAGAGCCTCCAGAGGCTCTTAAATGGTCCTTCATTTCATTCCCCACCCTAGACGGCATGAGCTCAATTCCGCTATTATAGGCTTCAAATTGGCCGCCGTGGATATTATCATCCCGATAACCAAACTGCTGATTTTGAGAAGAATCTGAATTTTCAGAATTTCTTCGCGGCGCAGGCGCAGCATAGACCGCCGTATTAGAGCCTTCCGTGGCAAGAAGGCTGGCAATGAAGGCTTCCACGGTTTGAATACGGTCCTCCACCTCGACAGCGAGGGCCCTATTAATTGTCGCTATCGTATTCTCAGTCATATCGCTGAAGATTATCTGTTTATCCAGCAAGTCATCCCCATAGACTCTGTCCAGCGCGGCGGGCGGTGTCTGCCCAGTGATCGTTCGGTACGTAATCGCGCCTAAAGCGTATACGTCTGTCCAGGTTCCCTGCCAGCTGTTCAATGAATATTGTTCCGGCGCGGAGTATCCAGGGAAAAGCTGGGCAGAAATTTCGCTCTTATTCGTGCGGGCCGCGGCAATGGAAAATCCGCTTATCCAAAGGGTTCCGGACTGATCCAACTGAATCGTCTGCGGAGACAAACCGCGATGAATAAAACCTGATTTATGCAAATTTACCACAGAGTGGTAAAGGGGCATCAATAATTTTTTTGCATAGCGACAGCTCAGTTTGCCACCGCTTCGAACCAAAAAGCTCTCGAGCGTGATGGTTTTTAGGTAGCGGTAAATGGCATACACCGTATGATTGGTATGAACCAATTCTTCAATCGGCAAAGCATGACTCGATTCAGAGAGCTTCATAATCGAACCGCACAAATCTTCAAAATCAGACAATAAAGCCTTGTATTGAGCTTCAGAACTTGCCAGCGGCTGAACGCTGAAATTCCTGTGATCCCGACGAGTTATGCTTGCAGGTACGTATTCCCGAATCCAGACACGGGTGTCCTTCTCGCAGTCATATCCCACGTACCAGGCCCCTTCCGGATCACTGGACACAAGTTTTCCGACTATGTACTTCTCATTTAACCGACTTCCCGGCTGAATAAAATTAATATTTGCAGGCGCGGAAGGATCATATCCACATTTCTTGCAGCGTCCTTCTTCATTGCGCACAGACATGCAGCCCATGCAAAGCCGTTGCTCGTTGACTGCCATCTTTATCCTCTCACTCCAATCTTTCCACGTTTCTGCACTGCGCTCTCAATTTAATGCGCAAAACGCCTAAAACCCCAGTTTAAGATAATATCTATTATAAACCGTGTTCCCTATTTGTCAACTTCATCGAGGTTTTAAAAAAAACACTGCAGCCGCAACCTGTAGCAATAGTAAGCCCGGCATCAAAAAGCTGTTTTGAGTTTTGCTAGGTTCTGTCTTATCTTGAAAAAGAGACCGAAGTCTTTCTCCGGGCTCCTGCAAAATGCCCTGCTCTTTTAGCGGAACAGACGCTTCGGAAGATCGTAATTTTTTGCTTGATGCATCCGGTGATGCCCCTGCTTTTGCTGAAGTGCATTCTATATTTTCTTGAATCGGATTTTCTGTCAACTTCTTTTCAGCTAAAGTTTCATCATAAGAAGAGTGGTCTGTCTTCGCATTTTTACTGCAAATAAGCCTTTTTGTTTCAGCAGAATCGTCATCATCGTATGAATCTGCTTTGCCAGAAATTACAGATTCCGGAGCAGACGAATCTTCCGAGCTGGACGAGGGGTCTTCCTTCGATGGCTCCGACGGCTCTGCCGGCTCGCTTTTCGTTATAACTACACGGGACAGCATTGGATAATTTGGCAAATCACCCCATCCACCCGGCAATCTGTTATAACCGTACAAAGTCAGTCTTACATAATTTGTCCCATCAGGAAGACTGGAGCTATAAAATTCCCGGAAAAAATTACCGTAATTTTCATGATTCTGCCACTCGACCTGCTCCAGGTTTAGCTGCACCGAACAGTAAGTCAATCCATCCTGCGATATTTCCGCATTAACGCCGTAATAAGGGTCATCATCTTCAAAATCACCGGGGTCCTGAGTAAAGTTTACCGCATACTGGTCACATTTCAAGCTATACATTTGGCCGCCTTGACGCAAGTACACCTTATCTTGTGCCCTTTGGTATTTGCAACGAAACCTATTTGAGAACTGATTCATCTTTGTCAGGCCGATCTGCAGCGCGCCTGTATCCGCGGTTGTCGCAAAAGTCCCCCCATCGCTGTACAGCTCTACATACAGCTTGCTTGCATTGTTGATATGATAGTTCGCCCATGACTTATTCGTCGTCATAGAAAATACCGTATTGTCATCGCAGGAGCTCCAACCACTGTAAGCGGAAAAATCGTCAATATCCTGTGTAAAATTAACATAGGAGTTCTCTTCACTCTGTTTTAGGTTGCTACACTCATCTAAAAATGGTTCCGCCTGTGCTTTTACGAAAATCGTACAGTAAAATGTCAACAAACAAGCTGTAATAAAAGCTAAATAGTTCAGCAGAACCACATCCTGACTAAATATAGTTCATTATGTTATTAGATTTAGTATATCAATTACCGCACAGAATCGCAAGATTATACAATGTTCGACTTTTGAAATAAATAAAAAAGGTTCTGCCAACAAACTGGCCAGAACCTTTTCTCCCTATTCGTTTTTCATAATCACACTGTTAACAGCGTCCGCAACGTCCTCGCATGTATCGCAGCACTTTTCCATTCGATCGAACATTTGAGTCCAAGCAAAAATCTGCACTGGATCTTTTTCATTCACAAAAAGGTTGCGTATAGCTTCCGTATAAAGCGTGTCGCCTTCCTCTTCCAGCCGGTTGATATTTACAATCAGGCTTTGAATTGCAGTGGATTTTCTGAAATTATGGAACTCCTCCATCATCGCCTTCAATCCCGCACAGCACTGCACAATAACAGAGGAAAATCCTTGTGCTTCCTGTCTGATTTCCTGAATATCAAACATATAAGCTCGCATTAAAACATCTTCAATACTGTCTGTTACGTTATCAATCGCACTCGAAAGCGACATAATATCCTCTCGCTCAATGGGAGTAATAAACTCCTTTGCAAGCATATTCATTGTTTCATGCTGCAATATATCGGCTGAGTGCTCGATCTTGTGTATTTCCAGCATTTTTTCGGGCAAAGAATCTTTTTGAAAGTTACACAGCGATTCGTGCAACATAGAAGCCGCCTGACAGGAATAATCCACCATCTCCACAAAACTGTCATAATAACTTTTTTTGGATTTGCGATTCATAATCATAATCCTTTCTATTGAACTATCAGATTTTAAAGAGATATAAAAACAAATTTGCCATCAAAAAGCCAATTAGGCCACACCCCGGGAATGTGAGAATCCATGTAAAGGCCATTTCTTTCACAACGCCCCAGTTTACGGAGGAGACCCGTTTGGCGGCGCCGACCCCCATAATAGCGGTTGTTTTTGTATGGGTCGTTGATACGGGCGTCCCGAATATGGAAGCAATCAAAAGGCAGCCTGCACCCGCCATATCTGCTGAAAATCCCTGATACTTTTCTAATTTCACCATATCCATACCGACCGCCTTAATAATCCGGTATCCTCCAATCGAGGTTCCAACCGCCATCACAATGGAACAAAATGCCATCAGCCATATGGGTATCCGAAAATTGCTGACTGCTCCCTGCCCGTTCGCTAAAAAAACGCCCAGCATAAAAACGCCCATAAATTTTTGCCCATCCTGCGCGCCGTGCATGAAAGCCATCGCGGCGCCGCCGGCTATCTGAGCGCCTTGAAAGAACTGTGTTGTGCGCCGGCGATTTAGATTTTTACAAACCAGTTCAACTATCTTTGCCGCGCACCAACCCATTCCATAGCCCAAAACAGTGGACAGCAATAATCCATAGAACACCTTGATCCACTCGCTCCCATTGATGCCTGATATTCCACCCTGCAGGGCAATGGCTGCTCCGGAAAGACCCGCAATCAATGCATGACTTTCACTGGTTGGTATCCCGAACCACCATGCGGCCGTAGCCCAAAGCACAATTGCAAACAGAGCCGCACAAAGCGCTATCAGCGCAGCATGAGTATCGTCGCCGAAATCAACCATGTGATAGATCGTTTCCGCGACGGTTGCATTGAGCATTGTCATGCAAAAAACACCTAAAAAATTAAAAACTGCAGCCATCAGAATTGCAGTCCGTGGAGCCATAGAGCGTGTCGATACGCAGGTAGCAATTGCATTGGGGGCATCCGTCCAGCCGTTTACCATAATTACCCCTGTCGTTAATAAAACCGTGATAGCAAGCGCTGGACTGGATAAAAGTCTGCTCAGGAAATCTGCAAGCGAAATTGTCATTAACGCTTCCCCTTTTTATAAAATCTTTACATTACCGTTACATTATATCACAGTCTTTCCCAATAGTTTAGAATTTCCTCTTTTATTTCAACCTAAATCGACAAAAAGAGTGTCTGCAGCACCGAAGCACTGCAGACACTCTTGTTACTTATTTTTTCTTTTTTCCGAGATAAGCAGCCTTTACATCTTCATTTGCAAGCAATTGCTGCCCGGTTCCGGACATCTTAATCGTTCCTGTTTCGAGGACATAGCCATAATTTGCTGCTCGAAGGGCAAGATTTGCGTTTTGTTCAATCAGCAAAATAGTTACGCCCCGTTTATTGACTTCTTTAATAATATCAAAAATACCTTGTACAACTAACGGCGCAAGCCCCAATGACGGTTCATCCATCATCATCAGCTTTGGATGGCTCATCAACGCACGCCCAACCGCAAGCATCTGCTGCTCACCGCCGGACAGTGTTCCCGCCATTTGCCAGGAACGCTCCTTCAATCGCGGGAACAAGTCGTAAATCCAGTTATAATCATCTGTGAGGTCTGCCCCTTTGCGCAGGTAAGCACCAATTTTCAGATTTTCATAAACGGATAAGTCGGGGAAAACACGGCGCCCCTCTGGGACCAGGGTAATTCCCTTTGCGACAACCTGTTCGGTCGCTGTTCCGGTAATTTCCTCACCCATATACTGGATTTTCCCAGACTTTGGTTTTACTAACCCGGAGATTGCACGTAGCGTCGTGCTTTTTCCTGCGCCGTTGGCGCCAATCAGCGTCACAATGCTGCCTTCCGGCACTTCCAGACTGATCCCCTTGACCGCCTCGATTCCGCCGTAGGAAACGCGTAAATCTTCAATTTTAAGCATCTTCCTGCACCCCCAAATAAGCCTGAATGACACGGTCATTATTCTGGATCTCATCGGGCGAGCCTTTTGCGATTGTCTGACCGAAGTCCAGTACATAAATTCTGTCGGAAATTTCCATGACCAAATCCATGTGATGCTCAATCATAAACACCGTCAGATGATAATCGTCTTTCACGGTTTTAATGAATGCAGTCAGCTCATCCGTTTCGTGAGGGTTCATGCCTGCCGCCGGTTCATCCAGCAGCAACAGCTTTGGGTTTGTTGCCAAAGCACGCGCAATTTCAAGATGGCGCTGCATGCCGTAGGGCAGAGAGCTGGAGATTTCGTTTTTCACCGCAGTCAAACCCAGCCGCTCTAAAAGCTCTTCACATTCTTCCTTCATCCGGCGTTCCCCATGCAGAGCCTTCGGCAAGCGCAGGGTAGCGGAAAGAAAATTGTAATCCACATGAAGATGTTTGGCAATCAGTACATTTTCCATGACAGTTAGATCTTTAAACAACCGGATATTTTGAAAGGTGCGGGCAATCCCGAGTTTAGTGATTTTATCGGGACTTTTCCCTGTAATATTTTCATTTTCATACAGAACACGACCGCTTGTAGGGGTATAAACGCCGGTAATACAGTTAAATGCCGTCGTTTTACCCGCTCCGTTGGGTCCAATTAACGCTACAATCTCGCCCTCATTCACTTCAATGTTGAGCGAATCCACCGCGACAACGCCGCCGAACTGCATAACAACATTTTCAGTTTTTAAAATACTCACTTTTCGGCACCTCCCCTGGCGGATTTTATCCGAAATGCATGACGCACTTTGTCAGGCACCTTTTTCACATATTCCCAAGACAGTTCCTGATTTCCCATCAGCCCGCGGCTCCAGAATAAAACGATCGCCATCAGCAAGATTGAAAAGGCAACCATTCTAAGGCCGGGACGGAACAAGGGGATATTCCAGCCAAAAATCGCATGGGGTTCATCCAACAGACGAAGCCACTCCAAACCTGCCGTGACAATGAATGCGGAAATAATAGTACCGGAAATGCTTCCCATTCCGCCAAGTACAATGATGAGCAGGAAATTGTAAGTCAGGGTAAAATAGAACTGCTTGGGGTCAACTGTTCCGAGCAGCGCCGCAAACAGCCCGCCGCCGATTCCGGCCAAAAAGCCGCTGATCGTAAAGGACAGGACCTTATGCTTAAACAGGCTGATCCCCATAGCCTCCGCGGCAACTTCATCCTCTCGAATTGCCTTAAACGCCCGTCCATAAGTAGAATTAATTAACAGAAACATAAATATCACAACTAAAATTGCAATACCAAACGTCCACCACAGCCTGCTTATGGTCGGTATACCTTTTATTCCCAACGCACCGTTTGTGATGGTCTGTGTATTTGTGAATACGATACGAATGATTTCAGAAAATCCAAGTGTCGCGATTGCAAGATAATCGCCTTTTAAGCGCAGCACAGGGAATCCGATTAAAAACGCAAAGAAGGCTGATACCAATCCGCCGAGCAGGAGCGCAACAACAAACGGAACCTCTAAATTTGCAATCGCCGGATTCTGCGGAACCAGATAAAACATTGCTGCCCGCGATTCCACCGGCACTGTAAACACAGCAACACAATATGCTCCAACCGCCATGAATCCCGCCTGACCCAGAGAGAACAGACCGGTAAAGCCGTTTACAAGATTCATGGAAAGGCCTAGTATCGTATAGATCGCACAAAGATTTAATATTCTGCGCACATAAGAATCCACGCTGATATCCGCAATCAGCACTAGGATCAAAACGGCTGCCAGCAGGATTCCGATTCGGACATATTTCATCCTGCTGCTTTTTTGAATTGCCCCAGAGGCACTGACGTTATTTTCCATTCGCCGCGGCCTCCTTACACTTTGTCAGTCTGTTTTTCGCCCAAAATGCCCATTGGACGGAAAAGCAGAATGACAATTAATATGATAAACGCAATTGCGTCACGATATCCTGTTAGTGACGGCAAAAATGCAACGAGCAGGATCTCGGCAAGACCAAGAATAAATCCGCCGAGCACCGCGCCCTTGATGTTGCCGATGCCCCCGATTACTGCCGCGATAAAGCATTTTAATCCTGGCATAACACCCATCAGCGGCTGAATGCTCGAATATTTCATCCCCCACATCAGCGCGCCCACCGCTGCAAGACCGGAACCAATTCCAAATGTAGCCGAGATTACGCTGTTGATCTCGATTCCCATCAGGCGGGCGGTTTCATAATCCTTTGACACAGCGCGCATCGCCATGCCAAGTCTTGTTTTATTGATAATAAACAGCAGAACAAACAAAAGAAGAATTGTTACAACCGGCACCATAACGACCAGCGGCTGAATCAAGACTTCTCCGACGCTAAATGGCGTTGTCATGAACTTAAATTCAGGAAACGCTTTGGGAATTCCGGAAAACAAATAAGTAGCAAGATTTTCCAGCAAGAAGGACACGCCGATTGCAGAGATCAAAATCGATGTTCTGGGAGCGTCGCGCAGCGTACGATAGGCCGTACGTTCCACGACGATACCAAGCAGCGCTGTCAGAAGAACTACCGCCAAAAAAGTAATATACCACGGAATATGAAACACCGTGACTCCGAAGAATGCGAAATATGCAGCCATCATTACAATATCGCCGTGAGCGAAATTGATTAGACGCAAAATACCATAAACCATCGTGTAGCCTATGGCGATCAGCGCATAGAGGCTGCCTAATGAAATGCCGTTTGTCAACTGTTGCATAAATGTCGCCATCGTCATAGCAGCTTACCTCAAATACTAAATTTTGAATAGCCGGTAGAAATACCGGCAAGCGTACCCTTGTGAAAGGATACGCTTGCCAATCATCAAAAACAGAAGAGCTTATTTCATTTTAACGGTATCAAGGAAAGTAAATTTGCTATCCTTCACCGTTTTAATAATTGCAACGTCTTTGTCCGCATCGCCTGTTTCATTGATTGTGATTGCACCGGTAGCGCCCTGGAAATCTTTTGTCGCCGCAATCGCATCGCGCACAGCGGCGCCATCCGTGGAGCCGGCTCTTTCAATCGCATCCAGCGCCAGCATGTAAGCATCGTAGCCGAGCGCCGCAACGGAGTCGATATTCCCTTGCTTATCGGGGTATTTTTTATTGTATGCTTCAACGAACTTCTTGCCTTCATCATTAACCGGATTTTTGTCATCAAAGAAGGTAGTCATAATCGCACCTTCCACATCGGAGCCGCCTACTTCAATGAACGGGCCGGTTTCCCATGTATCGCAGCCGATAAACGGGGCGGTGATTCCCTGTGCGCGGGCCTGCTTGATGATCATAGCGGATTCCGTGTAGTTTCCGGGAGCAAAAATAGCATCCGGATTGGAGGATTTCAGGTTGGCAAGGATACCGGAGAAGTCGGTGTCATTGGTCTGATAGCTTCCGCCCTCAATGATTTCTCCGCCCTTGGCTTTAAAGTTTTCAGAGAATATTTTAACAAGTCCTGTAGAATAATCGTTCGATACTTCCTGAATAACTGCAACTTTCTTTGCGCCAAAATTATCTGCGCAATAATTTGCGACAATGCGTCCCTGATCGGTATCAATAAAGCAAACACGGAAATAATAGTCATTGCCCTGTGTTACCAGCGGATTGGTGCAGGATGCGCCGATTGCCGGAACCTTATTGGTTTTTACCAGATCGCCAGCAGCAATCGAAAGAGATGAACCCCAGGAGCCAAGAATGCAGGCAACTTTCTCTTTTTCAATCAAACGGGCTGCGGCAGTAGTCGCCTCTGCTTTGTCTGACTTATTGTCAGCCTGCACAAGAACAACTTTTTTGCCCAATACTTCCGGACGCATTTCGTTAGCCAGCGTCATGCCTTCAACTTCCAGCTGTCCGCCTGCTGCGTTCGCACCGGTTAGTGGTTCAAAAATACCGATTTTAATGACATCGCCGTCAGCCGAACCGGCGCCGGATGCATCGCCTGTTGCTTTTGATCCACAGCCTGCTAAAGTTCCAATTGCCAGAACTGCCGCCATTGACGCCGCAAAAATTCTTTTCATCTGATTTTCCTCCCTAAATTCATGTCGGAATATCGCAATTTAAAAAACAACTGTCTTTCAATTGCATACACTATATTATAGCAAAAATGGTGAGAATTGCAAGACAACTCGATAAATAAATTGTAATTTCCTATTATATACAAATTAGCTGTTATCTCACGCCGCTCTTCTGGAGACGCAAATCCCAATTATTATAGATAACATACAGTCAAACGCTATTTTTAACAGGCTGTGTTCGGCATAACCGACAATGAATTATTATGGTCGATACAAAAAAGTCCAACAGATGTTGGACTTTTTTGGGATTTTTAAATGTGGCCGTTTTCGTTTCGAACTGGCCGAAACTCACGCACCTTCTTCAGCAGAAAATAGAGCAGACCAGTTTCTACCGGCATCATCAAGATGTTTTTCAAAAGGCGGGCGCCGACTAAAGCATAGAACGCTTTCCCATACATCATTGACAGCCAAAGCGGAGTAAGCGTCAAGTTGATTATCAGGGTTGTGGTAAGCTTGGCTGCGAAAGTACGTTTCAGGGTTACCGGTTTTTGATAAAAGAACAGCCCATAGAGAAAACCCTGTAAAAACTCGCTCAATGTGAAACCCGGAAAAAACGTCCCGTTGGGCGGCCCCACAAAAAACTTCAGAATATCAGTCCCCGCCCCGATTAACCCCGTCAACACCGGGCCATAGAGCATTCCTGAAACACCAACAGTGAGAAACGAAAATCCAAGTTTTTGCGTTAAACTGAACACCACCGTGAACTGGTTGAGAATTACGTTCAACGCGGAAAGCATGGCCGCGCCTGTCAGAGAAGAAACCCTGCGCAGTTCCTGCGCAGAAGACTCCACCAGCGCTGGCATTTTACGCAGTTCTGTAAAAAACATCCGAATAGGTTGTATCACAAAAAAACCTCTTTTCATGTAACAGTATTTGCTACATGAAAAGAGGGAAATCTCTTTGGATGCAGCAGCGGGATGCGAAGACTGTACCGCAAGTTTCCTTTTCGTCCATCCGACAACTCCCCGTTCGGATAGCACTTAACGCACAGTCTTCTACTCTGCTATGAGTAAAATTATTGTAACGCATATTTTATCGTTTTGCAAGTATTTTTAAATATAACACTAGCTGTGACTGGTCTTCTGCCCGGATAAATCAATGGAACAGATTTTGTCTCGCACTCTTAAAATGGCGGATGGTGCAACGGAAAATTCAGTAATGCCCATAGATAGATAAATTTCTGTTAAATCCGTATTTGAACCGGATTCCCCGCAAACAGCACACCAAATCCCGCTTTTTGCGGCATTTTCAGCAGCAAATCGCATCAGCTTGAGCACCGCCGGATGCGCTGGATCATAAAGTTCGCTGATGGAAGCATTCATCCGGTCAACAGCAAGAATATATTGCGTAAGATCATTTGTACCGAATGAAAAGAAATCCACCTCTTTTGCGAGCTGATCGCTCAGGATCGCGGCGGATGGCGTTTCGATCATGATTCCAAGCTCCGTTTTTGCAAAAGGTATTCCCTCATTTTTCAGTTCGGCTTCGCAGGACGCAAGCATCTGCTGTATATGGTGAACTTCATCCAGCGACGTGACCATTGGAATCAGAATGGAGAGGTTTCCGTATGCAGACGCCCGCAGCAAAGCACGCAGCTGCGTTTTGAAAATATCCGGCCTGCGCAGGCAAATGCGAATAGCGCGGCATCCCATGGCAGGGTTTTCTTCTCGGGGCATATGCAGGCAGGGGGCGGGTTTGTCCGCACCCAAGTCCAAAGTCCGGATCACTACGCGCCTGCCGCTCATCCGCTCAAGAATGGATTTGTAAGCCAGAAATTGTTCTTCCTCCGTCGGAAAACAGTCCCCTTCCAGGAACAGATATTCCGTGCGAAATAGCCCAATTCCCTCGCCCCCATTTTCCAAAACAGAATCCACATCATTTGGGTGACTGATATTGGCGCAAACTGAGACTTTTGTTCCGTCAAAGGTGCGGCTCGGGACTGTTACAAGCCGACCCAGACGCCGCTGATCATTTCTGAACGCAGTTCTTTTGCGTTCATATTCCCATAAAATTGACTCGTCTGGATCGGGGATTACAACTCCATCCGCTCCATCCACCACAACCGTCTGCCCATTATTCAGTGTAGAAAGCGGCATTTCTATCCCTACTACTGTCGGAATACCCATTGTCCGAGATAAAATCGCAGCATGAGACGTTTTGGAACCGGTGCAGGTAACAACTGCAAGAACTTTGTTTCGATCCATACGAATTGCTTCGCTTGGCAAGAGATCTTGAGCCGCCAGAATAAACGGTTCCTCCCCGTCACATAAATCCTGCGCTGGCTCTCCGTTTAACAGACGAACAATCCGGTTGGATACATCTATTACATCTGCGCTTCGCTCCCTCATATATGGATTTTCCAACTGGTGAAACATCGAAGCAAATTGCGCGCCCACCTGTTGAACAGCATACTCCGCGGAAAAATGTCCTTCGGTGATCATCGCCTCTACCTGTGTAATATAGGCTTGATCTTTCAGAATCATCTGATGAATTCTGAAAATCATCGAGTCTTCCGGACCTACTTTTTTTAGCGCCATATCACGCAGTTCCTCAATCTTGTCGATTGCTCGCTGACGAGCATCATGGAAACGTGAAAGTTCAGCCACAATATCCTGAATTGTCCGCGGCGCGATCAGTGAAACCGAGTTATCGAACACACGAAGTTTCCCAATCGCGATTCCTTCGCACGCGCCCACTCCGGTGATCCTAATCATTGTCCACCCTCCGTTTTACGTTGTTCATGCTGCCTTAAAGCACGTGCTAAATATACGCAGCCGCTTATTATTTTATTATACGCGAAGCAAATTCCTCCGTCAATTAAAAACAGGGAAGCTCTCCGCAAGAGGAGCCTCCCTGTTCCACATTATTTCTGCTGGAAAGCCAGGTTATCGAATGCTTCAGCCTGGAAGATCAGACTTTCGCTTTTCGGGTATTCCAGTTTTACGCGGTCGCCTTCCCTAGTAAGTGCCAGTTCATCGCTCAGCATACCGGGAACGACAAAAATTCTGTTCTGATACTCATTGAGAATCATTTTAAATACCGTATCCCCCCCGACAATCTCTGGAGCAATTCGCAGGACTGTCCCGGTGATCTTCTCGGTTTCCTCCGATTCAGTGACCGTTGAGATCCCCCCGCTTTTCAGGTTCTCGAGGTAGTCGCGCAATGTCAGCTCAATTGTTTCGCCGGTTCCTACGATGGAATAGTTGGTAACAGAAACAAATGCGTACTGCTTAATTAAACCCGCCTGATCTTTCAGCGCCATAAAATAGGTGGGCTGACCATCGAGATTCAAAATGAGCGGGAAAGTTGCCGAATAATTCAGATGCTGTACCTTGCCTTGCGCGGAACTCATTGCAGCATTTTCTGTAGCGCCTGCCATCTGATATACAATCGACTCTTTCGACACCATATCCACCATAATAAAACCGATTGCACTTTCATCCGCGCTCACACTGGTCATTCCTGTAAACAAATAGCAGCGGTTATTATTATAAACAATAATGTGCCCGGCAGACGAACGGAATTTATCCTTGTCAGCAAAGTTGAGCCAGCCGCGTACAAATTCACCCTTGTTGTCAATTTGGCTGATAATAAAGTCTTCCGGCTGAACACGGTCAATCCACTCTGGTAGGTTTTCAATAGCGTATTTGGTCATATCCCCGGTGGTTGCGTTGACCACCCATGCGCCGGTGGCTTCCGGAAGATTAAATCCACGCAGATTGCGGTAGGTTGTATAAACCCAATAGGGCTGGCCATTATCATCAATTTCAAAAGATGGGTCCGCAAGCCCATCAAACCAAGCGCCCCCAAACCTTGTGTGGCGTTTGATATCATGAAGAAGATAATTATTCGGTTGATATTTCACACGGTAATCCTCTGCATACGTCACATTGTTGACATCTGTAGCGGAAACCAAAATATAGCCGGGCGTACCAGAAAGATTTGTCAGCCACTTGAAAAAGCCAGAATGATAAAGCGGCACTGCCCAAACAAGCTTTCCATTGACTCGCTGAATCGTAGCGTCATATTTTCCAATTACTACCTGACTGCCAAGCCCAGCGCGTTCGCCTAATTTTTTATCCGCTAAATTAAGTGCAAGCGTTTTATCAACAATCGGCACCTGGGACAAATCCACCGCCTGCATATCACTCGAAAACTGCGTGACCTTGGATTCTCCCAACTGGTCGCGGTAAGTTTTCCAATTGAAGATAAATGACGATACAATCATCATAACAACCAGGAATACCCAGGGCAATGCCAGCAATATTTTTGTCCATTTGGGGAATTTCTCATTGGGAACATAGTTAAACGGACGTTCCGTTTGCCCTTTCGATCCGGGAATAAACTGGATTGTCAGTTCCCCAAAATGAAACAACGCCCAAACACCTATGAATGCGGTTATAATAACCGCCCAGAAGAATGCGCCGTCCGCGTAAAAAAACGGGTTCAGATTAGGCGCTTCAACAAAGATATAAAGCGCAATTAGAAGAAGCATTCCCAGATAAGTCAGCAGCTTATATTTTTTCAAATTCACAGTACACACTCCTAATTATGCAATTGATATTATGCAGTCAATGTCTTAATTATAGCACACTTTTATCTGTTTAGGCATTTTCAGTTCAAATTTTGAGAAGATTTATCCACAGTTTTCCACAACCGCTCCGGTTGACGGAAGATTCTAAAAATCTTATAATATGAACATTGATAATTAATCTTAGTTTTAGGTGTTTTGGCCCGCAAACTTAGGAACAAGCGCGAAGTGCTAACAGGAGGAATTAAAATGGATCAAAAAGAAAGAGCTATGCAGGCAGTGGAATTGTTAAAAAAAGAATATCCGGATGCCGCCTGTTCGCTTGAATATGATAAACCGCATGAATTGCTGATCGCAACGCGTCTGGCTGCTCAATGCACCGACGCCCGTGTCAATATTGTGTGTAAGGATTTGTTTTCCAAATATCAAACGGTGGAGGAGTTTGCGAACGCAAAGCTATCCGATATTGAAGATTTGATTAAATCATGTGGGCTTTATAAAACGAAGGCAAAGGATATTCTGGCTATGTGCCAGATGCTGATAGATCGGTATAACGGGATACTCCCAGATACGATAGAAGAACTGACACGACTTCCCGGTGTCGGGCGCAAGACAGCAAATCTTGTTGTCGGCGATATCTTCCATAAGCCTGCAATCGTTGTGGACACACATTGTATCCGCATTACCAATTTGCTGGGGCTTTCGGAAGGCAAAGATGCTGTAAAGGTTGAAAACCAGCTGCGTCCCCTGCTTTTGCCGGAAGAATCCAACAATTTCTGCCACCGGCTGGTACTTCATGGGCGCGCCGTTTGTGTGGCAAGACGTCCGGCATGTGGGCGATGCGTTTTAAAAGTCTGCTGCAAATTTTATCAGGAAAGTCAAAATCAAAAATAAAAGTGATAAAGACAAAGCCGGATTGCATCATGCAATCCGGCCTTGTTATATCATAGTTTCAATTAAAAGCTTCTTCCTGATCCTCCGCCGCCGAAGCTGCCGCCCCCGCCGGAGAACCCGCCTCCACCTGAAAAACCGCCGCCCCCGGAGAATCCGCCGCCGCCAAAACCGCCCGGGAAACCGCCGAAAAACCCGCCCCCGCGGTACCCGCGGCGTCTGCCAAGCAGCATACCTCCCCCACCGCCCATAAACAGCAGGAAAATTAAAAGCAGCATCAATATTCCAAATGGGCTGCTGCGCTCTTCTACCGGCGTCTCATAGCCTTCCAGACCTTCCAGTCCATATTCCTTCATAGTCTCCGAAAGCAATGCTTTATACAGCTCATGTGTGCCGGTATCAAAGTCGCCAGATTTATAAGAGGGAATCGCGTAGGTGTCAATCATCCGCCCGACTTTTGCGTCGTTGAGCGCCCCTTCCAGACCACGGCCTACCGCAACATAGACTTCGCCTTCATCGGGACACAGCAACAGCAGCACGCCATTGTTTTTCTCTTTATCGCCTATGCCCCATTTCCGGCCCGCATTCAGCGCGTAAGTCGCTGGTTCTTCCCCTTCCAGCGTTTTTACTGTAAGCACAACCAGCTGCGCTTCGGTTTCCTTTGCCAGAGAAGCTGATTTGCTCACGATATCCTGCTCTGTGGTGTCGGAAAGCACTTCTGCGAAGTCGTTTGCGTAAAAAGCTTTTGTAGGGTCAGGATATGCCGCTCCGCAAAACGAAAACAGCAACAGGCATATCGCAAGAGCAGCAACTATTTTTTTCATGTTCCACCTCAAACTAATTGATTCATCTTATCCCTGAAAATTCACTTCAGGAGCAGACTGCGCGGATTCGGGAGCTGTAAAGTATTCAGCCTTTTCAAATCCGAACATGCCTGCAAAAAAGCGTCCCGGGAACGTAATGATTCTGTTGTTATAAGCCTTTACCGCTTCGTTATAGTCTACACGGGATGCCGCAATGCGGTTTTCTGTCCCCGCGAGTTCATCCATCAGTGAAATATATGCGGCGCTTGATTTGATATCCGGATAATTTTCCACCACAACCATCAGACGGGATAGCGCACCGGAAAGCGCATCATTGGCAGCAGCAGTTTCCGGCATCGTCCGGGCACCTGCCAGCTGTGCGCGCGCTTCAGTCACACTGTCAATTACATTTTGTTCCTGCGAGGAAAGCCCTTTTACAGTATTCACAAGATTTGGGATCAAATCACTGCGGCGCTGTAATTGGGTTTGTATGGCCCCCTGCTGTGTATCCACATTTTCCTTAGCAAGAGCAATTCCGTTGTATGCACCAAAGGCGGAGGCTACGGCAATGATAATCACCACTCCTACGATAATCAGTGTCAAAAAGCCTTTTGAGATATTCTTCATTCTGATCTGTTCCTTTCTAGAATGATTTGACTTTATTTTTTTATAATACTAACATAATGCCCTTTCTATTACAAGCAATGCCGTGATAGTTCACAAATTACGCAGAAATAATTTTTAAAATTTAACAAATAAAAGTTGGTAAAACCTGCGACAAACTATATTTTTTGTGATAATATATAAAATAGCAATTATAATTTTGTTATGTAATAAGGTTCTGTTTTGAACTTCCTGTTGTATGCGAGGCAAGTTGCTATGCGTAGAATGGGCTTTATCGGAAATTCGAAACGCCCTGTTATTAATTAAGTTACTGTTTTAGAAAGAAAGAGAGAGTATAACCTGCCTATGAGTGAAACTTTATTTGAATCAATTGGTCTTTCCCCTGAACTCACCAAAGCTGTAAAGGATATGAATTATACAGAAGCTACCGGCATTCAAGCCGGAGCAATTCCTTTGCTGCTTCAGGGGTTGGACGTTATCGGAAGATCCAGCACCGGAACAGGCAAAACCGCCGCTTTTGGAATCCCCGCTGTAGAGATGGTGGACGGAACTGTTAAAAGCGCGCAAGTGCTTGTGCTATCTCCAACCCGTGAACTCGCAATGCAAATTGCCGGGGAAATGCGCAAATATGCAAAATACAAGCCGGGAGTGGCGGTTGCTGCGGTATACGGCGGAGCCCCTATGGATGCTCAAATTCGACAGTTGAGAACATCCAACATCGTAATTGGCACGCCAGGGCGTATCATGGATCATCTGCGCCGTCGCACCCTGAGGCTTGACAGCCTGAAAATAGCAATTCTGGACGAAGCTGATGAAATGCTGAATATGGGATTTCTAGAGGATATCCAGGCAATTCTTGACCAGACACCGGAGGAACGCCAGACCGTTCTTTTTTCCGCCACAATGCCTCAGGCAATTATGAAAATTACGGAAAGCTTTCTTCGCAATCCCCAGACCGTTGATATCCGAACAGGCCAACGGACGATCGCAACCACAGAACAATATTTTTATCAGGTTCCCCAATCCCGCAAAATGGAGGCCATTGACCTTTTGCTGCAGTATCACGAGCCGCGTCGCGCGGTTATTTTCTGCAACACCAAAGCGATGGTGGATGATCTGTCTGCCTATCTGTCCGAGCATAGCTTCAAGGCGGCAGGAATTCATGGGGATATGAAACAGACCGCACGCACACAGGTCATGCAGTCGTTTCGTGATGCTAAGATCCGTATTCTTGTTGCTACCGATGTTGCCGCGCGAGGTATCGACGTCGAGGACATTGACGCGGTTTACAACTTTGACATCCCTCAGGAATTTGAATTTTATATTCACCGAATCGGCCGTACGGGTCGCGCTGGAAAAACCGGCTCTTCCCACACGCTGGTTTGTAACTGGCGCCAGCTGAATACAATGAAGGATCTCCGCCGCTTTACAAACGCGGAGATTGTAGAAGCAAAGCTTCCTGCTTCTGAAGATATTCTGCAAAAAAAGCAGGAAAAGTTCGCTTCAAAAGTCTGTCGCACCCTTGAGGCTGGCGGTTACGAAAAATATAAAATCCGGCTTGAAGAAATTGCGGCACAGCAAGGTGTGGAAATCCTTGACATCGCATGCGCCTTGGCTCAAATGATTTTTTCCAAAGATAAAAAAACGGTTCCCAGCATCAAATCTCCGATCGCGGCGGATAAGGCATTGCGGAGCGGCAAACGTGTGATGCTGCGTTTAGATGCAGGCAGACAGGAAGGGATCGCTCCAAACTTTATTGTTGGGGCTATCGTAGATGCCACCGGGCTCTCTCCCCGCTCGATTGGTAAAATCAATATTTTTGATGGGCACACTCTGATCGAAATGTCCGAGAATGATGCTCAAAATGTACTGGACGAAATGAAGCAGGCCAAAATTCGGGGACAGGAAGTGCACTTTTCTATCTCTGCTGAAGCGCCGAATCCGGGACGTTTTGGAGATGCACCACGCAGGGTTGGCGAACGCCCTTCTTTCCGAGATGGCGTAAAACCCTCACGCCGTGATGGCGGCAGAGCTTATCCGCGCCGGAAACCGCGCGACAGCTGACCTATGAAATCAAACAGCCGGCCTTTGGCCGGCTGTTTCTGTTTTGTCCTAATGATTAATCCAGCTGTTTATCTTTGACCATTTGAAGATAATTCAGGGTCTGAAATCCCATTTTTTCATATAATTTTTGCGCTCGTACATTGTCGGGTTCTATTTCCAGTCTGATACGTGCTGAATCGGCCCCGTATTCTTCCTCAAGGAACTGAAAAAACTCGCTGCCAAGTCCTTTCCCCTGAAATTGAGGGCGCACGTACAGTTCCTCCACCCAAACAACTCGGCCGCCCGCCTCTGTCGAAAAAGAAAAAGCAAGCTGGGCAAACCCCGCGGTTTTTCCGTCATTCTTCAGCAGATACGCAGCTACATAAGGGCTTTGGCAAACCGCCTCATAAAACGCCCGCTCGAAATGGGCTTTCGGCACCGGATGCAGTACAGCTTCTGAATGATAAAACTCTCCGAGCAGTTCAATGAATTCTTCCTGGTCTTCTTTTCTCACCTTTTGTATCAACACGGATTCTCCTTTGCCGTCAAGATCATTTTACACCACTGTAATTCAGTATAACCATTGATTAGAATTTAGGCAAGCCAGCAAATACTTCTTGCCAATGGCACCCCACTGTGTTAAACTTAAGACAATGACCTGCGTAGAGGAATTTTTCCGAACACAAAGGTTACCATCGGAATTCAGCGCCTAAACAGAAGGGATTTTCCCAACCGGCAAGGCAGCGGTATTAAATTTGACCTACTGCCTCTCTGCCGTTTTCCGGTCAGGGAGGATTTTATTTTTCAGAGGGAGAAGATATTATGGAAACACGGATTGCTTTGATTGGTATCATCATCGATGAACCCGATGCAGTCGATCTGCTAAACCCTGTTCTACATGAATACGCAGTTTATATTGTCGGCCGTATGGGAATTCCTTACCGACAGAAAGGGATCAGTATTATCAGCATTGTGATTGATGCTCCTAACGATATCATCAGCTCCCTTTCAGGCAAACTGGGACAGTTAAAGGGAGTGAGCATTAAAACTGTTTATTCCAAGCTGCCCGCTGGAAAGGACTCAGCTTTATGAAACAACTGATTGATCAGCTTGCATTGAATAGAATTTTGTCAAAAGAAGAGTTTGTGGAGTTGCTGTGCAAACATAACGAGGAGGATGCTTCCTACCTGTTTGAAAAGGCGCGGGAAACCTCTCTGCGTCAATTTGGCAATCGCATTTATACTCGGGGACTGATTGAATTTACAAGCTTTTGCCGGCGCAACTGCTATTACTGTGGAATCCGCAGCGGGAATCCTGACGCGCAGCGATACCGCCTGAGCCGGGAAGAGATCCTGTCGTGCTGTAAGAATGGGTATGACCTTGGGTTCCGGACGTTTGTGTTGCAGGGCGGCGAGGACCCCTATTATTCCGATCAGGAGATTGCCGACCTTATCCGGCTGATCAAATCAAACTGGCCGGATTGCGCCATAACGCTTTCCATCGGTGAAAAGAATACCGACGTCTACCGCCTTTTTCTGGAGGCGGGCGCAGATCGGTACCTGCTGCGGCACGAAACCGCTGACCCGCATCATTTTGCCATGCTGCACCCCGAAGGCCAGACTGCGGAAAACCGCAAAGCCTGTCTTTGGGAACTAAAATCCCTGGGCTATCAGGTAGGCGCGGGATTTATGGTCGGCTCCCCGTTTCAAACCATGGAAAATCTTGCGGATGATCTGCTGTTTCTCCATGAGCTAGAGCCCCAAATGATCGGCATCGGTCCATTTATTCCCCACCATCAAACCCCTTTCGCCGGCTACCCTTCCGGCACGCTTGAGCAGACGCTGTTTTTGATTGGTATTCTCCGGCTTATGCTGCCAAGTGTGCTGCTCCCTGCCACGACCGCCTTGGGAACCATCGCGCCGGACGGACGCGAGCGCGGGATTCTGGCGGGGGCCAACGTTGTGATGCCGAATCTTTCTCCTATCGGCGTGCGTAAGAAATATGCGCTGTATGATAACAAAATCTGTACAGGCGAGGAGGCGGCAGAATGCCGTTTCTGCCTGCAAAGCCGAATGAACCGCATCGGTTATGAGCTGGTTGTGGACCGCGGAGACTATATCCCCGAACGGCCCTGATATAAATATATTTATAAAGGAGTATCTGCCATGTATAATCCGAAGTCAAAGGTCGCGACAGAATTTATCGACGATGCTGAGATACAGGAGACCCTCGCTTATGCGGCCGCCCATAAGGACGACTTTGCTTTGATCGATCAGATTCTGGAAAAAGCCGCCACGTTGAAAGGCCTGTCTCACCGCGAAGCCACTATCCTGCTGGAATGCGATGATCCTGCTTATCTGGACAAGATTTATCAGCTTGCAATGGAGATCAAGCAGAAAAACTACGGCAACCGCATCGTCATGTTTGCGCCGCTCTATCTTTCCAATTACTGCGTCAACGAATGCCGTTACTGTCCCTATCACCATCACAACAAGCATATCGCGCGCAAGCAGCTTTCGCAGGAGGAAATCGTGCGCGAAGTTGTGGCGCTGCAAGACATGGGGCATAAGCGCCTTGCGCTTGAGACAGGAGAGGATCCCGTAAACTGCCCGATTGAATATGTTCTGGAAAGCATCAAGACCATCTATGGCATTAAACATAAAAACGGCGCCATCCGCCGCGTCAATGTCAATATTGCGGCTACCACTGTTGAAAATTACCGCCGCCTGAAAGAGGCCGGCATCGGCACCTATATTCTTTTCCAGGAGACCTACAACAAGCAGGCATACGAATATCTGCATCCGGCTGGGCCTAAAAGCAACTACGCCTATCATACCGAGGCGATGGACAGAGCGATGGAGGGCGGCATTGATGATGTCGGCTGCGGTGTTCTGTTCGGCCTGAACCTGTATAAATACGACTTTGTTGGGATGCTGATGCATGCCGAGCATTTGGAAGCACGGTTCGGCGTGGGGTCCCATACCATCAGCGTTCCCCGTGTCCGTCCGGCGGATGATATTGACCCCCAAAACTTCAGCAATGCAATCTCAGATGAAATTTTCCAGAAGATTGTTGCTGTTCTGCGTGTTGCAGTTCCCTATACCGGTATGATTATCTCTACGCGTGAATCGCAGCAGACACGCGAAAAGGTTTTGCACCTCGGCATTTCACAAATCAGCGGTGCTTCCCGCACGAGTGTTGGCGGCTATGTGGAGCCTGAAAAGGAAAATACTTCACAGTTTGATGTGAATGACAATCGCTCACTGGATGAAGTAGTTGGTTGGCTGCTTGACCTTGGGTATATCCCCAGCTTCTGCACCGCCTGCTATCGGGAAGGGCGGACAGGAGACCGCTTTATGCGGCTGGTGAAAACCCAGCAGATCGGAAACTGCTGTCAGCCCAACGCGCTTATGACCTTAAAAGAGTATTTAATCGATTATGCCAGCCCAGAAACACGCCGGAAGGGCGAACAGATGATACTTGACACAATTCCGCTCATCCCTAACGAAAAAGTCCGCACATTGGCGGTTCAGCATCTCGCTGATATTGAAAATAACCAACGGGATTTCCGCTTTTAACTCTAAAAACACCGTAAAGGAGCGAACAAAATGAGCCTTACCAGTACGCCCAGCTCAAACCGCCTCCATATCGGCATTTTTGGACGCCGGAACAGCGGGAAATCTTCTTTGATTAACGCGATTACCAGTCAAAATACCGCTCTCATCTCCGATGTGGCCGGAACTACCACCGATCCTGTCTATAAGGCAATGGAAATTTACGGAATCGGCCCGTGCATGCTGATTGATACGGCGGGCTTTGATGACGAGGGAGATCTTGGGGCATTGCGGGTTGAAAAAACCCGCGATGCCCTTGCGAAAACCGACGTTGCAATTCTGGTGATAAGCGGGATCGATCTGACGATGGAAGCCGAGTGGATTGCCGAACTCAAGAAGCAAGGCTCCCCTTTCATTGCGGTCATTAATAAGGCTGATCTGCTGGATAATGTGTCCGAGCTATCAGATGCGGTAAAAAAGAAATTTGGTTTAACACCCTTAATCGTTTCCGCAAAAGAACGAACCGGAATCCGGGAATTGATCGACGAGGTGATTCGCCGGCTGCCTGAGGACTTCGAAAAAAAGAGTATTACCGGAGACCTTGTGCAGGAAGGCGACTTGGTGCTTTTGGTCATGCCGCAGGATATTCAGGCCCCAAAAGGACGTCTGATTCTGCCTCAGGTGCAGACCCTGCGCGACCTTTTGGATCACAAGTGCCTGGTGATGAGCGTGACCACCGACAAGCTTTCACAGGCGCTTTCAACGATGTCGATTCCACCGAAGCTGATTATTACCGATTCGCAGGCGTTTGCGGAGGTCTGGGCTAAAAAGCCTCCCGAGAGCCGGCTTACCTCTTTCTCGGTGCTGATGGCAGCTGTAAAGGGCGACATCACAGAATTTACCGCGGGTGCGGCGGCAATCAATCAACTGACGGAGCATTCGCGCGTCTTGATTGCCGAAGCCTGCACGCATGCCCCGCTTGAGGAGGATATCGGCAGAGTCAAGCTTCCCCGCATGCTTCGAAAAAAAGCAGGGGATCAGCTGACTGTTGATATCGTCAGCGGCCCCAACTTCCCGGCCGATCTTTCCGGTTACGACTTGATTATCCATTGCGGCGCCTGCATGTTTAATCGGCGTTATGTCCTCTCTCGCATTGCGAAGGCTCGCGAGGCAGGTGTTCCGATTACAAATTACGGCGTTGCGCTTGCCGCTCTTAACGGGATCCTCAACAAAATTGAGCTTTAATAAAATTGCCGCCCAAAGCGGCAATTTTTTCGTCATTCGGGCATCTTAAATCAATATATCATAAATCAAAATCTATAATTTCCTCAAAATTTATTTTTTTATTTTGCAGTCTAAATGCCCTGAAATTCTTCTTATATTAAATGCTTTTATCTACAATCTATTTAAAATCTTTAGAAAAGCACTTGACTTTGATGCAACATCACCTTAAACTGTAACATAAAGTCAAAATATGCTATTATGGCATAATCATCTTTGTAAAATGGGAGAGAATGATAATGAAAAGAACGATTGCTTTAGGTCTTGCGGCCTGCATGCTGCTTGCCGGCTGCGGTGGGAATGCCGGTTCTTCCTCTGCGCAGGCTGCCTCATCTGCTTCTGAAGCTTCCGCAGCTTTTACCACTGTTGAGCCAGGTAAATTTACCGTTGGAATGGAGTGCGCATACGCACCCTTTAACTGGACACAGGTAGACAAAACAGATACTGCTATTGATGTTGGTGGTGCTTCCTATGCGGATGGGTATGACGTTGTCATGGCAAAGCACATTGCAGACAAGCTTGGTCTTGAGCTTGTAATTAAGCCTACCGCGTGGGAAGGCCTGGAGCCGGCAGTCAATAACGATGCGATCGACGCGATCATCGCCGGAATGACCGCTACCCCCGAACGTGCAGAAAACGTAGACTTTACGGTTCCGTACTACCAGAGTGAAATGGTTGTTATTGTACGTGCTGACAGCGATGTAGCCAATATTAAGGATATTCAGGAGCTCAGCGGCAAAAAGGTGCTTGGACAGATCAATACCCTGTATGACGATGTAATTGAGCAGATTAACGGTGTCCAACACGCCACTCCCCTTGCAACCTATCCTTTGATGGTTGTAGCGCTTCAGAATAAGGAAGTGGATGCCTTAACCGCAGAGCTTCCTGTTGCTGCCGGCGTTACTGCCACCAATCCTGATCTGAAGTATATTACGTTTGAGACCGGCGGTTTTGAAGCCGACACCTCCGTTTCCATTGCCGTCAAGAAAGGCAACACAGATCTTCTGAACGCCGTTCAAGGTGCAATTGACACGGTTGATGAAGAGACCCGTCAGAAATGGATGATTGACGCAACTTCCCGCCAACCCGCTCAGGAATAATCAGGGATATCAATAAAAGATTGGATTGTTAAATTATGATTGCATCCGCAATTACGATTGTCGGTAAATACTGGCCCATGTTTTGGGCCGGTATTCAGACTACGCTTCTCATCTCTCTAACCGGAACCGTGGCAGGGCTTGTAATCGGTTTGTTTGTTGGAAGTGCGCGGTCGGTTGCTTCTAAAATTGAAGCGCGTGAATCGGTATTAAATAAAATCTTGAAACGCATCGTTTTCATAGTTTCAAGTATTTACATTGAATTTTTTCGTGGCACTCCAATGATGGTGCAGGCAGTATTTCTTTACTACGGGCTCAAACCTGTGTTAAACTGGGACCCGGTTCCCGCTGGTATTTGTATCATATCGATCAATACGGGAGCTTATATGGCGGAAATTCTCCGTTCGGGATTACAGTCGGTTGACACTGGTCAAACAGAGGCTGCCCGCAGCATTGGCATGACATCTGCGCAGACAATGCTGCACATAATCCTGCCCCAGGGCATTAAAAATGCTTTCCCTGCCATTGGCAATGAGTTTGTTGTTAACATCAAAGATTCCTCTGTGCTCAATGCCATTTCAGTTACAGAGCTGTTTTTTCAAAGTAATAAAATAGCAGGCAGTATCTTCAAGTATACTGACACATTTTTAGTAACTGCATTGATTTATTTGGTTTTAACCTTTACTACCACCCGTATCTTGCGGGCTATTGAGGTAAAAATGGATCGCCCGCCTTCCAGTTATCCAACGTCGCAGACAGTTCCTGAGGCGCGGGTCAAACAAAAACCTCAAAACAAGATATCCTATGTAGTCAGCCGCGTTATGGGGAGGTGTCAAGATGGATCACTTGGTTGAAATTAAAAATTTGAAAAAACATTTTGGAAACCTCGAAGTTTTGACTGATATCCAATTTAATATCGATAAAGGCGATGTCATAACTGTAATCGGTTCTTCCGGCAGCGGAAAGTCGACGCTTCTTCGTTGCATAAACCTTCTCGAAATTCCGAATGCAGGGGAAATATTAATTCATGGTAAGGATATCTTAAAGGGAGATATTGACGTAAACAAACATCGTGCGCGTGTCGGTATGGTTTTTCAGTCCTTTAATTTGTTTAACAATATGAATGTGCTGAAAAACTGCATGGCCGGTCAAATGACCGTATTAAAAAGGTCTAAAGAGGAAAGCCGTGACCGTGCAGTGGAACTGTTAAAGCGGGTTGGTATGGAGAACTTTATGGGGGCTTCCCCTGCTCAGCTTTCAGGCGGACAAAGACAGCGTGTCGCAATTGCACGCGCGCTCTGTATGGACCCTGAGATCTTGTTGTTTGATGAGCCTACATCTGCTCTTGATCCGGAAATGGTGGGAGGCGTGCTTGCCGTCATGAAGGAATTGGCTAACACGGGGCTTACGATGATTGTTGTTACTCACGAAATGGGATTCGCAAGGGATGTTTCCACCCGAGTAGTCTTTATGGATAAGGGAATCATTCTGGAAGAGGGCGCTCCTCAGGAATTCTTTTCCAATCCTAAACATGAGCGAACTCGAGAGTTTCTTGCCCGCTTTATTAATTAAAATAAAAACTGTCCGCCAATTGCGCGGGCAGTTTTCTTTTTGTTTAAAATTTTTAATTCATGTAAAAATGAATGAAACGGCTCAGGGGCATCACCGATATACACAGCAAAAACCATAACATGCAATAAAGGGGACATATTTGGCCAAGCAGATTCCCTGCATGGCTCGAATAGTCCCACACCCCCATACGGAATATCAGGTTGACCACGCATCCCGTTACCAATTCTACAAATGTGAGAATCGCGGTTCCTACAAGAGCCCGAAAAAACAGATTTTGGCTTTGCATATGGAGGTCTGTTAAGTAAAGAAGTAAAAATCCGATTCCGCCTGTGATACTCATTGTCCAATGCGTGTAACCTCGCCAAAGGATTTCTATTATACTATAGCCAATTGCTCCTACAAGGCAAATTATCAGATATTCCTTGGTTTTAATCATCCGTATCACCCTGCGTTAGCGTTTGCTGTACAATGATATTTATTCAATAATTTCTCTTCCAATTTTTTATTGCAAAATTTAAAATTAGGTATTGCATTTTCTGCTCAAATATTATATAATAATCAAGTCGCCGGTTAAAGGTTGCTTGGAGAAGTCGCCTAGTTGGTCGAGGGCGCACGACTGGAAATCGTGTAGGCGTCAAAAGCGCCTCGAGGGTTCGAATCCCTCCTTCTCCGCCATTTACTTATACAGAAAGAGTCTGATTGTTCAGGCTCTTTCTGTATAGAAAGTCACTGGTCTTGAAAACCAGTGACGCAGTCAAAACAAGGATCATTTAGATAGCTAGTTTTTTTGTATATAAACGGCAGGACGCTGGTGCTAGCAACGCCCCACCGTTTCATATAAACTTACACATATTTGCAACGCCCCGTGTGTAACGGAATACCACAAGCTTGTCCTTTGGTTTTGGACAGACCGCCGAGCTTATTATTTGAACAACATTTATTCTTTTGATTTAAATTGGTGTCTCCAATAGTGTGGTTTCACCAGTGGATTGGTTTTCATCGCAGTTCAAAGATAATATCTTTGATTTTCGCTAACTGCCTGCTACGGATAGCATTCGCCGTCCCCAATTCGCTTCGTACTTGTGATACTTTGTATTCTGTTTCCAAGGAGCGCCGCTCAAAGCGGGTACTTGCATGTATGTGAAAACGCTGCGACACGTTTACACCAAAAAAAGTGAGAGCCTAAAGACGCATAAACGCACATCTTTAAGCCCTCTTGAAACTGTATCTTTACTGTGATAAACTCACAGAAAGAACCTCTCATAAGTCTTAAGATGCTAGTACATCTTTAAGGCGCATGCATACCGGTTGCTTGCTACAACCGGTATGCTGTGGGATTTTTTTTGCTGTCCATGATATAACTCCGTAGGAATATTGTACCACATGTTAGTAAAATTTGCAATAACATTTTGCCCCCAGCATTCAAAATGCTGGGGGTATTTTGTACTCATATAAATTAGATAGTGATTTAATATGAAAACTATAATTGTTTAGCCCGTCTAACATAAGCGGCGCGATTTTTGTCCTTTTGCATATTACATCACCCTATTACATTGTATATGTCATATTTGTGGCACATAATGATGCGATATGCAACAGTGATACACAAAATGCACCATTTTAATATTTGAAAAAACACATTGACAATAATCTATGTGTTGGCATATAATGTCACATAGATGGTTATCTATGTGAGGTGATTTAATTGAACAACAAATACGTTGAAAATGTGGGTTTGTTTAAGGCACTTGCAGACGCTAACAGGCTAATGATTGTGGATATGCTGTCATGCGGGGAGCTTTGTGCATGCAACATTTTAGAGAAGTTCAAAATTACGCAGCCGACACTATCCCATCACATGAAAATCCTTTGCGAGTGCGGTTTGGTAAATGGCCGCAAAGAGGGAAAGTGGATGTACTACTCTTTGAATGAAAAAAGAGTACAGGACTTCAAAAATTTTTTATGCGCCATCACAATAGACAAAGAAGATTGTATTTGCAAAGATGAGGAATGTAACTGTGGAGCAGAATAAACAAAGTCAAGGTATCGGATTTTTTGAAAAATACCTAACAATATGGGTGCTTCTGTGCATGGCAGCGGGTGTTTTAATCGGCAAGTTTTTACCCGGTATTCCTAACTTTTTAGGCCGGTTTGAGTATGCACAGGTATCTATTCCAATAGCAATTTTGATATGGCTGATGATTTTCCCCATGATGTTAAAGGTGGATTTCAAAAGCATAAAGAATGTTGGCAAAAACCCGAAAGGATTATTTGTAACATGGGCGACGAACTGGTTGATTAAACCGTTTACTATGTTTGGTATAGCAAGCCTGTTTTTCTTTGTAGTTTTCAAGGCTTTAATTTCTGCGGATTTGGCAAAGGACTATCTTGCCGGTGCTATCTTGCTTGGAGCCGCACCCTGCACGGCAATGGTATTTGTGTGGAGCCATTTGACGAAAGGTGATCCTGCTTATACTGTGGTGCAGGTTGCGACCAATGACCTTATAATCCTTGTGGCGTTTACCCCGATTGTCGCGTTTCTACTTGGTGTTGGCGGCGTTTCCATTCCGTGGGATACATTGCTTTTATCGGTTGTGCTATTCGTTGTTATACCATTAGCTGCCGGTATCATTACGCGGACGCAGTTTATCAAGAAAAAGGGTGAAAGCTATTTTAAGGATGTGTTTTTGCCTAAGTGGAACAACATTACTGTCGCGGGATTGCTGCTAACGCTGATTATCATTTTCTCGTTTCAAGGAAATGTCATTTTGGAAAATCCGCTACACATCATTTTGATTGCAGTACCGTTAATAATGCAAACATTTCTAATCTTCTTTATCGCGTATTTGGCTAGCAAAATACTCAAATTGCCGCATAATATAGCCGCTCCTGCCGGAATGATAGGCGCGTCAAACTTCTTTGAGCTTGCGGTTGCGGTTGCTATTTCTCTATTTGGCGCACAATCGCCCGTGGCATTGGCGACTATTGTAGGTGTGCTGACAGAAGTCCCTGTAATGTTGATGCTTGTAAGAATTGCCAATAAAACAAAGGGGTGGTTTCCGTCGTGAAGCAGCTTGTAAATGATTTTATATGCTGCCGGATAATCTCGATAGGTTTTTTCAAGTAAAAATAGCTGCTGTGATAGCGGCTGCGCTTGTGATGATACACAAACCAACAATAAATTAAGGAGTGATTTTCCCATGAAAAAAATGTCTATCTATGAGCCTGCTATGTGCTGTGATACAGGTATTTGCGGCGTAAGCGTTGACCCGGAGTTAATCCGTATTTCCACAGTCTTAAATGCCTTGAAAAAAAACGGTGTGGGCGTTGATCGTTTTAACCTCAATAGCGCACCTATGGCTTTTGTCAATAACGAAGTAATCAATCAGTATATCAATGAAAAAGGCCCGGAGGGGTTGCCGGCTGTTATGCTTGACGGCGAAATAGTAATGACAGGCCGCTATCCCACAAATGACGAATTTATTGAACTGCTTGGCGTTCCTGCAAGCTATTTGACCGAGCAAAAAACCAAACAGACGAATAGCGGTTGTTGCTGTTCTGGTGGGAAATGCTGTTAGGAGGTGAGTATTTGAAAGCATTTGATGTTGAAAAAATACCTTTAACAAAATACCTGTTTTTCACAGGAAAAGGCGGTGTTGGTAAAACTTCCGTCGCTTGCGCAACGGCTGTGACCCTTGCCGACAACGGGAAAAAGGTTTTGCTAATAAGCACAGACCCCGCTTCCAATTTGCAAGATGTTTTTAGCACGGAGCTTGACGGTAAAGGCAAACCCATTAAGGAAGTGCCTAACCTTATTGTCGCAAACCTCGACCCGATACAGGCGGCGGCTGAATATCGCGAAAGTGTCGTTGCCCCCTATCGTGGAAAATTGCCGGACGCTGTAATCGCCAACATGGAGGAACAATTATCCGGTTCATGTACGGTAGAGATAGCCGCATTTAACGAGTTTTCTAACTTCATCACAAATAGCGGCGTTGAAAAGGAATACGACCATATTATTTTTGATACCGCCCCCACCGGGCATACCCTAAGAATGTTACAGCTTCCGTCTGCGTGGAGTAACTTTATAAGTGAAAGCACACATGGCGCGTCCTGCTTGGGGCAGCTTGCTGGCTTGGAAGATAAAAAGGATATGTACAAAAAGGCGGTGGAAACGCTGTCTGACGGTAGCAGAACAACCTTAATACTCGTATCCCGCCCAGAAGTTGCACCGCTTAAAGAAGCGGAACGAGCTTCAAAAGAACTTGCCGAATTAGGCGTTAATAATCAAGTCCTAATAATTAACGGTGAGCTTTCGGAGCATGACGATGCAATATCTGAAAGCCTGTATCATAAGCAACAGGCCGCACTTGAGAGTGCTCCTCACAGCCTAAAAAGCATTACTTCTTATTCAATACCGCTTAGAGCTTATAACATTACCGGCATAGAAAATATCCGCGCATTTCTTTCACAAGACCGTGCCGAAATTAAAAGTGAAGTGTTAAAAACGCAGCTAATCCCAGGTTTGCAAAATGTTGTAGACGAGCTGGCTGCAACGAACAAGAAAGTCATTTTTACAATGGGTAAAGGCGGTGTTGGCAAGACAACCGTTGCGGCTGCTATTGCTTTGGGATTGTCGGCAAAAGGAAAAAAAGTACACCTCACAACCACCGACCCTGCCGCCCATCTAAAATTCGTTCTTGACGAAGATTGCGGCGTAACCATGAGCTATATTGACGAACACGAAGAACTTAGAAAATATCAAGAGGAAGTTTTGAGCAAGGCACGTGAAACCATGTCCGAGGATGATATTGCCTATGTGGAAGAAGATTTGTGTTCCCCCTGTACACAGGAAATCGCTGTTTTCAGAGCATTTGCACAGGTTGTAGAAAAGTCCGAGGAACAGGTTGTTGTTATTGATACTGCCCCGACAGGCCATACCCTGTTATTATTGGACGCAACACAGAGCTATCATAGAGAAATAAAGCGGTCACAGGGCGAAATTCCAGAGTCGGTTAAAAAGCTGCTCCCGCGCCTACGCAATGAAAAGGAAACCGAGGTTATTATTGTTACCCTTCCCGAAGCAACACCTGTATACGAGGCTATGCGGTTAGAGGAAGATTTGAAACGCGCCGGTATCCACAGTAAATGGTGGATTGTCAATTCGTCCCTTTATCATTCTGGCACGACCAATGCCTTGCTAAAATCAAAAGCAAGCAATGAAATTGAGTGGATGAATAAGGTCTACGACCATACATGTGGCAATTTCGCTGTTATCAAATGGAGCGCAGAGGACATAAAGGGTGACAAACTGCTTGCTCTTTAGGAAAGGACATTTGACAAAGGTTGCGTCTATTGTGTGCATAGAGTGCTATTCTGCCGAAAAAACAAAACCGAGTTCAACAAGGACGCGGTGAGGTTCATACAGACAACTGCCCCTCATGTACGGTTCGCACACGAGGGGCAGTAATTTCATGCAACCGGCTGTTTCACCAGCATCGGCGGCTCTCTATTCAAAATTAGCACGGCAGCGGCTGTATTCTGCAGCCATGGACTTACATCCTTTTTCGGCAGTACCAGCGGCATCCGGTTATGCACATCTGCAATGGATGTATTCGCGGAAGTCGTCAGGATTGTGAATCGTTGCTCTCCGGAAAAGTCGTTGTACAGTCCGGCCAGATAAAGTTCCGGAGCTTCCGGAAGCCGGATGCTGCTCAAAAATTAAACTATCAGCCTGCTATTTCCAAACGTTCTAGACGACGTTCAAGGGCTTCCATCCTTCTCTCAAGCTCATATTGCTTTTCATGATTGAGCTTGTAGCCATCCGTAAGCGCATCCAGCCGCTTTGTGACGTCGTTCTCAATCATGACCTTAATTCTGGTTTCAGCCTCTTGAATCAATCCGGCCGTCCTGTTTTCCGAAGCCTCAATTTTGCTGTCCATCATGCGTGTCAGCACCTCTGTTTGCTCCTGCATCGCCGCCAATACCTGTGAAAGCAATTCGTTGTTATCCATGAACCGTAGCTCCTTTCCGTTGCCTGTCGTATCTGCCTTAAATTATACACAGCTTTGTTCTGAATTTCAACAGGGCATGTTTGCTGCAAAAAGAAAAAGGTCAGTTACCCTTTGACTCACAGTATTCAGACAGTGATGCGAATTTTTTATTATGTGCGCTGTTCTATCTATTCCACTAAGCTATGTAGAATCTATAGCTATTCTTTCTTTTGCTGTAACTGAGATGGGTATAATACCTGCTCTGCCAAATCTGAACCACC
>CAUQLV010000024.1:0-36176 GCA_963519235.1 uncultured Oscillospiraceae bacterium | reverse complement strand
CCGTTTGAAGTGCATGCCCTTTCGGTGGAGATTGAGGGGATTTCGCCCCCCGACTATCCGCTTCAGAAGAAGCGCCATTCCCTGGAGTTTTTGCGCTCCATCGCGCATCTGCGCCCCCGCACCAATACCTTTGCGGCGGTGTTCCGCGTCCGCTCGGTTGCTGCATTCGCGATTCATCGGTTCTTCAACGAACGGGGATTTGTTTATGCGCATACCCCGCTGATTACGGGCAGTGACTGCGAGGGCGCCGGGGAAATGTTCCGGGTGACCACGCTGGATCCCAATGCACCGCCGCTGAAAGAGGACGGTTCTGTGGACTATACGCAGGACTTTTTCGGGAAAGCCACCAGCCTGACCGTATCCGGGCAGCTGGAAGCCGAATGCATGGCATTGGCGTTCGGCAGCGTTTATACCTTTGGCCCCACCTTCCGCGCTGAAAATTCCAATACCGCCCGTCATGCGGCTGAATTTTGGATGATCGAGCCGGAAATCGCCTTTGCCGATCTGGAAGACGATATGCAGCTCGCGCAGGACATGGTCAAGTATGTGCTGGCTTATGTGCTGGAACAGTGCCCGCAGGAGATGGAGTTTTTCAATAACTTCTATGACAAGGGCCTGATTGAGCGCCTTACTAATATTATCGATTCCGATTTCGGTCATGTCACCTATACCCAGGCGGTTGAACTGCTCGAAAAGGTGAAAGACAAGTTCCAATACCCGGTTTACTGGGGCTGCGACCTGCAAACGGAGCATGAACGGTATCTGACCGAAGAACTGATGAAAAAGCCGGTTTTTGTGACCGATTATCCCAAAGAAATCAAAGCGTTTTACATGCGCATGAATGATGACAACAAAACAGTTGCAGCGGTGGATCTGCTGGTTCCCGGAATCGGGGAAATCATTGGCGGAAGCCAGCGCGAAGAGCGCCTGGATAAGCTGCTTGCGCGCATGAAGGAACTGGAACTGAAAGAGGAAGATTATAGCTGGTATCTCGATCTGCGCAGGTTCGGCGGGACGAAGCATGCCGGATTTGGACTTGGATTTGAGCGACTGATTATGTACATCACCGGAATTTCCAACATCCGCGATGTGCTGCCGTTTCCGAGGACGACCGGTTCTGCGGAATATTAGCCCTCCCACAAGCCATTATAAAAACAGGAACAGCCTGATTGCAGGCATGTTCCTGTTTTTTCTGTACTATCCAGATAAAAAGTGCTTTCTGTTTTAGCTTTTTTTTCGTATCACTTGATGAATTTTGCAAGATTCAAAAATTCATCTTGCAAAATGGAAGTTTATCATATAATATAAGTAAGGTGGAAACGGCAAAAGTCCATTTAGTTTCCATTGAATGTGTTGTGAAATAGACAGGGCGGTTTCAGCACGCTGAAACCGCGCAAAAATAATTGGGGGTATCAACCTATGTCACAGTATTCGGAACTAACGCACGTTGAACTTGAGCAGCTGCACCGCGAACTGATGCAGCGCTATGAAGACTGGAAGGGCAGGGGGCTTTCTCTTGATATGTCCCGTGGAAAACCTGCAGTAGATCAGTTTGATCTGATCAACGGCATGCTGGATACGCTTAATTCCAAATCTTCCCTCAAATCGGCGGATGGTTCCGATTGCCGCAATTACGGGGATTTTGACGGGATTCCGGAATGCAAGGCTCTTTTCTGCGAAATGCTGGGAGTCAGCTTTGACGAGCTTTTTGTCTGCGGAAATTCCAGTCTTTCCATCATGTATGATGCTATCGGCAAGATGATGCTGCACGGTGTGCGCAAAGGAGCTACCCCGTGGTGCAAGCTGGATAAGGTGAAATTCCTGTGCCCCGCGCCGGGCTATGACCGCCATTTTGCGATTACGGAGAGGTTTGGCTTCGAGCTGATTCCGGTGGAAATGACTGCGGAAGGCCCCAATATGGACCAGGTGGAACGGCTTGTGGCTTCGGATGAGAATATCAAGGGAATCTGGTGTGTTCCCAAATATTCCAATCCGCAGGGCATCACTTATTCAGATGAAACGATCCGCCGGTTCGCGCGCATGAAAACCGCGGCGAAGGATTTTATGATCATGTGGGATAACGCTTATGCCGTTCATGACCTTTATCCCGACAACCGCGATCAGGTACTTAATATTCTGGACGAATGCAAAAAAGCCGGCGATCCGGACAGAGTCATGATTTTTGCCTCTACCTCCAAGATTTCTTATGCCGGCGCCGGAGTTGCCGTATTTGCGTGTTCCTCGGAGAATATGCAGCGGATGAAAAAACTGATGAGCATCCAGACGATCGGATTTGATAAAGTCAATATGCTGCGGCACGCGCGGTATTTTAAAAACCTTGCCGGTATTATGACGCATATGGATCGGCAGGCGGAATTGCTCCGCCCCAAATTCCAAACGGTGCTCGATGCGTTTGAGCGGGAACTGGCCGGAAAAGGCATTGCCGAGTGGGTGAACCCCAAGGGCGGCTATTTCATTTCCCTGGATGTCATGGACGGATGCGCAAAACGCGTGGTGGGGCTTTGTAAATCCGCGGGCGTTGTGCTCACTTCGGCAGGCGCGACTTTCCCTTACGGAATTGACCCGCGCGACCGGAATATCCGCGTTGCTCCGACCTATCCGACGGCATCAGAACTGGAGCAGGCAGTTGCGCTGCTCTGCCTGTGTACCGAGCTGGCGGCAGTAGAAAAGCTGCTCCTGATTAAGTAAATAAAATCTGGGATTTTTTACGGAAAGGGCGGATGATGAGTTTCAATCATCCGCCCTTTGTGCTATACTATTAAAATGCGTACGGAGCAGTTGAACCACCGGCTTCAATTGTATCGGCGGCTGATTTTTGCAGGACAGGGGAAACAGCCCCTGCGGAAAGGTTGATTTTGATGAGTGACATGCACGACAGGTATGAAAGCCCGTTTTGCACACGCTATGCCAGCGAAGAGATGCAGTATGTCTTTTCGGCTGACAACAAATTTAAAACGTGGCGCAGGCTTTGGATTGCGCTGGCGAAAGCGGAAAAGCGGCAGGGTCTGCCGATCACGCAGGAGCAAATCGCTCAACTGGAGGCCCATGCCGAAGAGATCAATTATGATGTGGCGGCCGCGCGTGAAAAAGAATGTCGACACGATGTGATGAGCCATGTCTACGCTTATGGGGTGCAGTGCCCGGATGCAAAAGGAATCATCCATCTGGGTGCCACCAGCTGCTATGTGGGGGACAACACCGATCTGATTATCATGCGGGAAGGCCTGCATATTGTCCGCAGAAAACTGGTAAATGTCATTTCGCTTATAGCGGATTTTGCTGTCCGCTATAAGGACATGCCCGCGCTTGCTTACACCCACCTGCAGCCCGCGCAGCTGACCACTGTCGGCAAACGCGCCACGTTGTGGCTCAATGAGCTGCTGATGGATTTGGAGGAAGTGGAATACCGTATTGCCTCACTGAAATTGCTGGGCAGCAAAGGGACAACCGGCACGCAGGCCAGCTTTATGGAGCTGTTTGACGGAGACACCGCGAAAATCAAAGCGGTGGAAGAAGATATTGCAAAAGAAATGGGCTTTTCAGCAGTGGTTCCGGTATCTGGACAGACCTATTCCCGCAAGGTAGACAGCTTTGTGGTGAACGTTTTGGCCGGTATCGCGCAGAGCGCCAGCAAGTTTTCCAATGACCTGCGGCTGCTTGCGAACTTTAAAGAAATGGAAGAACCGTTTGAAAAGCAGCAGATCGGTTCTTCGGCCATGCCGTATAAGCGCAACCCCATGCGGAGCGAGCGGATTACCGCGCTGTCCCGTTATGTGATGGTAAACTCTCTGAATCCGGAATTTACCGCGGCCACCCAGTGGTTTGAGCGGACGCTGGACGACAGCGCGAATAAGCGTATCGCGGTTGCGGAGGCATTCCTTGCAACCGACGCAATTTTAAAGATTTTGCTTAACATCTGCGACGGCCTTGTGGTTTATCCGAAGATCATACATCAGCGGGTGATGAGAGAACTTCCGTTTATGGCAACGGAGGACATCATGATGCAGGCAGTCAAAAAGGGCGGCGACCGGCAGGAACTGCACGAGCGCCTGCGCGTCCATTCGATTGCCGCCGCCAAGGTGGTTAAGGAAGAGGGTGGCGAAAACGACCTGATTTCGCGCATCTGCGCAGATTCCGCTTTTGGGCTGGATCGCGGCGAGATTGAGGCTATTCTGGATCCGGTCAGATTTACCGGCCGCAGCAGCCAGCAGGTGGATGAATTTATTCACGATTTTGTTTTACCGGTGCTGGACGCGAACAAAGAGATCCTTGGCGAACGCGCTCAGCTTTCTGTTTAAAAAGCTGTTTTCGGCAAAAACAGACAGGGTCTTGTTTCATAAGAAATGGATTGACTTTTTAGTACGATTCCAATATAATTGTAAAAGTGCCGCATTGCGAAAAACGGTGTGCATTGGCATGAAGAGAACCATAGTCAACCGCAGGAAACGGTTCGGAAACCTGCGGTTGTTGGCTGTGTTGACAGATATGGTTACAAGGAGGACAAACAGATGAAAAAAGTTGGCAAGTCGATGTTTTTTGTCATTTTGGCAATCATCATCGCGCTGACAGCGCTGTCATTCTTCGGACTATACGCATCCTACGGTGATGTCAATACGACATTCATCAAGGGCGCGGGAGACATCCGCTGGGGAATTGACATCCGGGGAGGCGTTGATGTAACGTTCAGCCCGCCGGAAGGATACGACGCCACGGATGACGAAATGGCCGCAGCTGAATCCATAATCAAGGTAAGACTGGTTTCCCAGAACATCACGGATTCCGAAGTCTATACCGATTATAACAAAGACAGAATTATTGTTCGTTTCCCGTGGAAAGCGGAAGAGACGAATTTTAACCCTGAAAGCGCTGTAAAGGAACTGGGCGAGACTGCTTTACTTACGTTCCGTGAAAATCAGGACGGGCCTGCGATTTTGGAAGGCAAACAGGTTGAATCCGCTACTGCTGTCGTAAATGCCGATAACGGCGAATATGCGGTTTCCCTGAAGCTGACAAAGGACGGCGCCGACGCTTTCTCGGAAGCAACCGGCCGCTTGATCGGCCAGCAGATTTCGATCTGGATGGACGACACGATGATTTCCGCTCCGACGGTGAATTCTCAGATTCCGAACGGAGAGGCGCAAATTACCGGCAGATTTACCGCTGATGAGGCAAAATCTCTCGCCGATAAGATCAACGGCGGCGCGCTGCCGTTTAAGCTTCAGACTGAGAACTTCAGCTCACTTTCTCCGACACTTGGTATCGGAGCGCGTGACGCAATGGTAACGGCAGGAATCATCGCGTTCGTGCTTGTAGCCATCTTCATTATTGTTTTGTACAGAATCCCCGGCATCGTTGCCTGTATCGCGCTGATCGGTCAGATCGCGGGCTCGATTGCCTGTGTTTCCGGATTTTTCCCGAATATTCCTTCGTTTACGCTGACCCTGCCGGGCATCGCGGGTATTATCCTGTCAATCGGCATGGGTGTCGACGCAAACGTGATTACTTCCGAGCGCATCAAGGAAGAATTGCAGGTTGGCAAAACACTTGACGGAGCGATTGATTCCGGCTTCCACAGAACGTTTGCCGCAATCTTTGACGGCAATATCACGATGGTGCTTGTTGCGGCAGTACTGATGGGCGCGTTCGGACCTCCAGGATCCGTGTTTGCCAGAATGTTCACAGCAATCTTCAGATGGTTTGGACCTTCTGCAACGGGCGCGATCTATTCCTTCGGCTTTACGCTGATTGTGGGCGTAATCTTTAACTTCCTGATGGGAGTTACGGCTTCCCGCCTGATGCTGAAATCAATCTCCAAGTTTAAGCCGCTTAAAAAAGCGTGGCTGTACGGAGGTGCTAAAAATGATTAATATTGTAGGACGTAAAAAGATCTGGTTTGCAATCTCGTCTACAATTATCATCGTCACCTTACTGGTTGCGCTGATTTTTGGAGTTGAACTGGACATTGAGTTTCGCGGCGGTTCTCTGGTAACCTATTCGTTTGACGGCGAAATTCAAAAAGCGGATTTCCAGTCTGTGATTGAAAGCAATTTGGGACAAGGTATTTCCCTGCAGGAGCAGGAGGATGTGGTAACCGGTAAAGTGAACTATGTTGCTACGCTTTCCTCAAAAGAGGGAATTACACCTGAAAAGCAGGAGGAAATTACAGTCGCGCTTCAGAAGAAGTTTGCAGATCAGAATGTGCAGGTAGTTTCCACAAGCAATGTCGATCCTGCAATCGGGCACGATTTCTTTGTGAAATGTGTGGTTGCGGTTGTTGCCGCTGCTGTGCTGATGATTATCTATATCGCGTTCCGCTTCCGGAGAATCGGCGGTTGGTCCGCAGGCGTGTTCGCTGTTTGTGCTTTGTTGCATGACGTGATGTTTGTATTCGCGGTATTTGTTTATTTCCGAATCCCGATCAGTCAGAACTTTATTGCGGTAGCTCTTACTATATTGGGTTATTCGATTAACGCAACGGTCGTTGTCTATGACCGAATCCGTGAAAACAAGCGTTTAATGGGAGCCAAAACTTCTTTGGATGAGCTGGTGAATACTTCTATTAACCAATCACTTACCAGATCCATCAATACAACGGTTTCTACCGTTTTGGCGCTTGCAGCGGTTTGCGCTGTAGCCTTGATGTCCCATGTGGAGTCTATCATAACCTTCGCATTCCCGATGCTGGTCGGTATGATCGCAGGTGCATATTCTTCCATCTGCATTGCCGGTCCTCTTTGGGTAAGCTGGCAGAACTATAAAGCAGCGAAAAAGGCCCATTAAATTCAGCTATAAATAACTGAGCCGCCGGTACCACCGGCGGCTCAGTTTTAATCAAAGGGTTCTTGTTGTCTTTTAAAAATCATAAATTGTGATCAGTCATTAAAAAGGAGTAGAGGCTATGCTGGCAGGAATTTCCACCGCTTGTTTTTATCCGGAACTAACAGAACAGGCACTTGCCTGCATATCGGGGTTTGGAGCGGAAGCCGCGGAAATCTTTTTCAATGCACCAAGCGAGCTGGAGGACAATTTTACAAGTCAGCTGAAAAAGATTGCCGATGGGAATGGGACAAAGATTTTGTCCGTACATCCTTTTACATCCGGACTTGAACCGCTTCTTTTTTTTACGGAATATCGCCGCAGAACATTGGACGGGCTGGAACTGTATAAACGTTATTTTCATGCGGCAAATATGCTCGGCGCCAAAATTTTTGTACTGCACGGCGACCGCCGTGAAGCTACCAAGCCATACAGCCGTTATTTTGAAATGTTCGGGGAACTTGCGGAAATTGGCCGTTCAATGGGGATCACTGTGGCACAGGAAAATGTGCCGAGATGTTCCAGTTACTGCCCGGATTTTTTTACAGCGATGGCGGACTGCCTTCCTGACGCGCGGTTTGTGCTTGATACGAAGCAATGTGTCCGCGCCGGTTATTCAGTTGCGCAAATGCTAAGCGCAATGGGTAACAGGGTCATCCACCTGCATGTCAGCGATCATGACGCGCAGCACGATTGTCTGCCAGCTGGAAAAGGAATCCTGAATTTTGCAAAACTTATTTCAAGTCTGAAACAGTACGAATATGACGGCGGCCTCATTTTAGAACTGTATCGTGATAATTATGGGGATTTCTGTGAACTCAAGGAGAGTTATCAGTATCTTTTTAAGGCGATCCACATGGGTGACGCATAGAATTTTCCTTGTCATGGAGAAATAATCATGCTATGATGAAACACAAGATGAAACTATCGAAATAAAAGGGGAATTATAAATGAAGTGCCCGTTTTGTGGTTATGTGGAAAGCAAAGTGATAGACTCCCGTCCGACTGATGAATCGGAACGCATACGCAGACGCCGCGAATGCCTGAAGTGCGAACGGCGGTTTACAACTTATGAGATCATTGAAACGACACCTCTTGTCGTAATTAAAAAAGACAAATCAAGAGAAGCCTTTGACTCCGGGAAGCTTTTGCGGGGAATGGTGCGTGCCTGCGAAAAGCGCCCGGTAGCGCTTGCTGTGCTGGAAGAAGCGGTTAACGATATCGAGATGAACCTGCAGAACTCGCTTGATAAAGAGGTACCGTCCTTCAAAATCGGTGAGCTGGCAATGGAACGGCTGCGCGCAATTGACGAGGTGGCTTATGTGCGGTTTGCCTCGGTTTATCGGCAGTTTAAAGACATTGACTCGTTTATGAAAGAACTGCAGACGCTTTTAGAAGCGCGCGGTTAGAAAATATTTTTATAAACCGGCATTTGCGATTCGCAGATATGACGGATCAGATGTTGCAGCCGGTCTATTTCTGCGCTTAGTTCGGGATAGTCCTGATAAAGTGCGAGCGCTCTGAGCCGGGCTACAATACCGGTAGCCGTGTCAAGCTCGTCATGATAGATGAATTGCATCAGGGTTTTTTCATTTTTTTCCCAGTCTTTTTGAAAGTTGCCGACCAGGTCATTGACCTGGTCGGCATTTTTTTGCTCAACAGCGATTGCAATCTGATTCAATGACGCAGCCATTTGATCGGTTACTTTTGTAATCCGGAACAGTCCAAAAATGCAGGCGGCAATGATTGCTGTGCAGATGACAATGGAAGTATAAAACCGTTTCACTTGCCGCGCTCCCTTCTTTTTTGATCCTTTTTTTCCTTCGGAACAATTAAGTATTCCGCGCTTTGATTGCAGGTCATCAAAAAGATCTCTTTTTCCTGATAACCATTTTCCGCGATTGTCTTTTTCAGCCAGTCCATTTTAAGATTACAGAAAGTCAGACCGCTTTCAATGGCAACTCCATCGCTGAGCACGACAACTGGCAGGTCATTATCCTTTGACTGCCCTTGGAGCCCGATCATATCTGCCGTCACATTGCGGGCCTCGAATTTTTGATAAACAGACATCTGCCCCGTGGTTTCCACAATGGCATACGCAACATCCCTGATGTCAAAAATATCTTTGCCGCGCAGCTGCTCCAGCATGTCGTCGATTGTAAAGCGAAGTTCATGCAGTTCTTTCTGGTCGATCACTCCGTCTTTGATGATAACGCGCGGCGTGCCAGATATAATCTGGCGCGCCCCTTTGTATTTAAGCATAATAGCGGAAACAATAATATCGAAACACACCAGAGACAAGATTGGAATGATTCCGCCGAGCAGGGGAACGTTGGTGTCCTCAATCGACATGGTAGCTATATTAGAAACAAGGATTGTTACGACAAGCTCGGAAGGCTGAAGCTGGCCGAGCTGGCGTTTTCCCATTAATCTTAAACTTGCGACAATTAATATATAAACAATCAAAACGCGGATAAAAACAATGAGCATATCTGCGGACCCTCCATTTCATGCTTCCTTTATTTTAGACGAAAGTAAAATGGATATTCCCGCCCTTTTTGTGTCAATACTAATCGTTAAGCTGTTTAAACGTGAAAATAAATAACGATACGCAGCCATTTAGGCTGCGTATCGTTTCAATCAGAGGGAGGGTTCAGCGAAATAATGCGGAAAGGTTTGCTTGCCTGAATGCATCGGTTCAGCGTATTGGCTGTACCGCGGGATTTGTGATCCCAAAACGCTAAAACAAAATCGGCATACTCAACGATTTGAGAATTGCGGATTATGGGGGCAAACCGCCCGTTAGCCTGATAGTCTGGATAAAAGATTTTGATCGGCAAGTTCAACCGCTTAGCGGCTTCTTCTGCCATTGAGTCAATTCCGGCGGCGCCGCCGCTTACCAATTCGGAGGTATTCTCCGGAAGATGAGAGATAATTTGCTCAACCGTATAGCCACTTGCCCGTCGGGAACCGACTACTGCAACTTTCAAGCACTTTGCCACCCTTGTCAGGTTATTTTTATAAAATTATGATAACACATTTAAAAAAAATATGCCATAGAAGGCAGTAAAAAAGTGCCGAATCAGATGCAGCGGGCTTTTTGTAAGGCCAAATTTCCATGGCGAAAATGCTTGCAGTTATTCCCCCCGATAATCGCTTTTTACAGTGGAACATTAAAAGCGTGAACTTGATTAAAAAATAATTTTTGTATGTTTAGGGGGACTTATCCGATGAGAAAGCTATGCAGATATATTGTGGGGCCGATTTCCATAGCAATTGCCGTTATACAGGGCTTTGCACTCTATACACAGGCGGTTTTGCCGGATCATTATTATGTTGCGGCCGGAGAATTACTAACCATACATTCTACGGTTCCGATTACACCGCATCCAAGCAATGACAGTCTGCCGCAAGAAGCATATACTTCGCCGGGGAACAGCTACAATGTCAATTTAAAATTACCCGGCGGAGTCAACGTCAAACAGGTTCAGGTTCAGGTCGTCGACAGAGAAATGGTTATTCCTGGTGGAAATCCGTTTGGTATTAAAATGTTTACGGAGGGTGTTATTGTTGTAGGAATGAGTGATATTGTCTCCGGCGGAATATCACAAAACCCAGCTAAAGCGGCCGGAATTAAAGTTGGAGACATCATCACCTCCATGGACAGAAAAACGGTGCAGACCAATGAGGACGTGGGGGAAATCGTATCCTCTTCCGGCGGTCGTGCCGTCGATGTTGAGCTGGAGCGCGCTGGTGCGCAGATGACATACGCCATTCAGCCAGTCAAAAGCGATGATGGAGTCTATCGCGCGGGTATTTGGGTGCGTGACTCCTCCGCGGGCATCGGCACCATGACTTATTATAACCCGACGACAAACGTTTTTGCCGGTCTGGGACACGCCATTTGCGACGTCGACACAGGAAATATTATGCCGCTTCATTCCGGAGAAATCGTAGACGTAAAAATTACAGGCGTAAATAAGGGAAAGAGCGGCGCTCCCGGAGAATTAAAAGGCAATTTTCTCGGCCGCAAAACAGGCGATTTGCTGATTAACTCGCCAGTAGGCATCTTCGGAATCGGAACAACCCCGCCGCAGCACGCCGATCCGATTCCGCTCGCGCTCAGATATGAGATTACAGAAGGCCCAGCCACGATCTGGTGCACTCTTGATGATGAAGTTACGAGAAATTTTGCGATTCAAATCGAAAATGTCAGTATTGGGGAAAAAAATCCGACTAAAAATATGGTGATTCATGTTGTCGATTCAGAACTTCTGGCAAAATGCGGCGGGATTGTTCAAGGAATGAGCGGCAGCCCGATTATTCAAAATGGAAAATTGGTAGGCGCGGTGACACATGTTTTCGTCAACGATCCAACTCGAGGCTACGGCATTTTTGTTGAAAATATGGATAAGATGTCAAAAAATATCGAAAGCTGACAGAAATATTATGGGAAATATCTCCAAATTTAAGAACAAAACTTTTCATTATTAATGAGCAAAAATTGGTAAAAACAGGTTGTAATTAATTCCATCAAGTGATAATATAAAATACAGGGAAGCGACAATGGAGGAGAAAGAAGCATGAAAGACCATACAAAAGTGCTGATTGTGGAGGGACCGGGCGATTATTGTGGGAAATGTGCGTCACTGTTGAAAACCTACGGATTTGAGACTGTTGTTGCGCCAAGAGATGGTCTTGCTGTAACTCAGCTCATTGGAGAAGCGCTTCCGCAGGTCGTCCTGATGGATGTGTTTATGCCAAGGCTGGACGCAATCGGAGTCATGAATTCAGTGGGAAACATGGGCTTGCCTGTAAAACCTTATTTTATGATCACCTCAACATTCAGCAACGCAATGCTGGAAAACGAACTGATGGCAGCGGGCGCTTTTTACTTTTTCTTGATGCCATTTGATGTGGAGGTAATGGTTGAACGCATTGTAAAGCTGGCGGGTGCAGGCGGCTTGAAAGGTGAAGCTGTACGTGAACATATTGTTGGCAGTGAACCGGATCTTGAACTGATGATTACTGAAATTATTCACCAGATCGGGGTTCCGGCGCATATCAAGGGCTACCATTATGTACGAGAATCCATTATGTTGGCTGTTCGTCAGCCGGAAATTATTAATTCAGTAACAAAACAGCTTTATCCCACTGTTGCAAAAAGGTTTGATACCACCGCATCCAGAGTGGAACGGGCGATTCGTCATGCCATAGAAGTTGCATGGGATCGCGGGGACGTTGATACGTTGAATAGTTACTTTGGTTACACCATTCATAATGGGAGAGGAAAACCCACAAACAGCGAATTTGTCGCTATGATTGCTGATAAATTACGGCTGCGTCTTAAGAGTGCTAATTGACTATAAAAAATAAGATTTTTTACTCCTTTGCTTTAACTTCATTCTAAAGCAAAGGAGTTTTTATAAAAAGTGCCGCCTATGACCAAACAGTCATTCAGCGGCACCCGTTAGACATTATTGTTTTTTAAGACTTCCATCAGTATTTGATTTCATCAGGGTCACATAATCTCAGATTAAAAGATACTGTAACCTATACGATTCATCCAACTTCGGGACATCTCCTTTCAATAGTGTCAATTTTATCATTTCCGATATCTTTTAAAATATAATTGCTAATTTATAGATATAAATAGCCAAATATTATTAAAAAATTTTGGTATTTTAACAATTGAAATAAATATACAAAAAAGGTATACTATAAATTAGAGATATGAAATGATGTTGTTACTCTAAACAGATAATTCTGTTTAATTATTTTGAATGAAAGAAGGAACAGAAATGAAAGAAGTTGCATTCTATCGCTGTGAGTTATGTAAAAACGTGGTTTTTAAGGTTCATAACGGGGGAGGAACGTTATCCTGTTGTGGGCAGGAGATGACGAAACTCGAGGCAAATTCAACAGATGCCGCGCAGGAAAAACATGTGCCTGCAGTCGTCCGTGAGGACGGCAAAATCAAAGTTGCCGTAGGATCAACTTTGCACCCAATGCTGCCTGAGCACCATATTGAGTGGATTGCGCTGGTTGTCGGCGATAAAGTTGAGTTTAGGTTCCTGGAGCCCGGTGCTGAACCGAAAGCAGAATTCGATGAGGTGGATTCCGGTACAATTTATGAGTACTGCAATCTCCACGGCTTGTGGAAAGCAGAGTTCTAAACACACTAAAGGGAAGAAATCCTGTCGGGTTTCTTCCCTTTTCAGATAAATCAGATAAAATAATGGAGCTTTCAAAAATGGGCATAAACATGTTCTAAATGTAGAACACTTTAAATGCAGAGATCACTCTGGAGGTGTTACGAATGAAAAATGATAATCGAAAAGTTGCCTTGGTAGGAACCGGGTTTGTTGGCATGAGTTATGCGTATGCAATGCTGAATCAGAATGCCTGCGACGAACTGGTGCTGATTGACATCGATCAGAAAAAGGCGGTTGGAGAGGCAATGGACCTGAATCACGGGCTTGCTTTTTCAGGCTCTCATATGAAGATTTATGCCGGTTCTTATGAGGACTGCAAAGACGCCGATATTGTGGCGATTTCAGCCGGTGTTTCGCAAAAACCGGGGGAAACACGGCTCGATCTGTTGCAGCGAAACACAAAGGTGTTCAAGTCGATTATAGAGCCGGTTGTTTCTTCGGGGTTTCAGGGGATCTTTTTAATCGCAACCAACCCTGTGGATATTATGGCGCATATCACCTATCAGCTATCCGGCTTTGACAGAAAACACGTCATTGGAACGGGAACCACTTTAGACACCGCGCGCCTGCGGTATATGCTTGGGGAATATTTTCAGGTGGACCCGAGAAATGTACACGCCTATGTCATCGGTGAGCATGGGGACAGCGAATTTGTGCCCTGGTCGCAGGCGTTGATCGCCACCAAGCCTGTTTTGCAGATCTGCAAAGAAAATGGCGGCAGCCAAAACTGCGAGGGCATGGAGAGGATCAGCAAGGATGTAAAAAATGCCGCGCAAAAAATCATTGAGGCGAAAAAATCCACCTATTACGGCATTGGAATGGCAATGGTTCGCATCACGAAGGCAATCTTCGGAAATGAAAGCAGTGTTCTGACGGTTTCCGCAATGCTAGATGGAGAATATGGCCGCAACGATGTTTACGCGGGGGTTCCTTGCATAGTAAACCGCAACGGCGTCGAACGAATGATTTCCCTTTCGCTGACAAACGAAGAATTGGAGTTGTTGAACCATTCCTGTGATTTGCTGCAGCAAACCTATCAGGGAATTCAATTTGACTGAACTTGACTGGCTGCGCTGAGTTTTACTGAACTTGTCGCAACCAGTTTTATGTTTAAATAAATGGAATTGTTTTCTGAATACTATTGACAACCGGATAAAAGGTGTTATAATTTAAATATACAAAAAAGGTATATATTAATCATATAGAAAAGAAAGGATGCAGAAAAATGGCTGTTTATGATTTAAAAGTAAAAAACATCAAGGGGAAAGAAGAATCCCTCTCCGATTATGCCGGAAAACTGCTTCTCATTGTCAACACCGCGAGCAAATGCGGATTTACACCGCAATATGACGGATTAGAAAAACTTTATCAGGAATATAAAGATCGAGGGCTGGTGATTCTTGGATTCCCCTCCAACCAGTTCCTTGCGCAGGACCCGGGCAGTAACGACGAAATCTCCTCTTTCTGCCGGCTGAATTACGGAGTAACTTTCCCGCTTTTCTCAAAAATTGATGTCCGTGGCGAAGCCGCCGATCCCTTGTTTAAATTCCTTTCGGATGCTGCTCCGTTCCAGGGCTTCGAGCTGGATAAGGAAATGGGCAGGAAAATTCAAGGTGTTGTCAAGGAGCACTATCCGGAAAATCTGGAAGGCAACGGGGTGAAGTGGAACTTTACAAAGTTCCTGGTAGGCCGTGACGGGGAAGTAAAGGCAAGATTTGAGCCGACTGTTACGCCTGAAGAGCTCAAACCGATCATTGAAGCCGCTCTTTAATCATTACAAAATAAAAGGGTATCCGCAGGATTCTGCGGATACCCTTTTGCTTTTCGTTTATTGAAATAGTTTAATCACCGCATCAGCCACGGCATTCGCGTATTGGTGCATTGCAAAATCGCCGGCGATTTCCTCGTATTCCAAGGGGTTGCAGAGAAATCCGGATTCCACCAATACAGACGGGCACGAAGTCATCATAGTTACACGATACCAGGATTGTTCCGTAAAGCGCAGCTTCCGACCGGTAAGCTCAGAAAGCCCAAAGCCGATCTGGTCCGCAAAGTCTTTTGACTGATCGTTATAATAAAAGACTTCGATGCCAGCCGCGTTATTGCCGTCGCCGGTTTCGGACAGCGCATTATGATGGCAGGAAATAAATACATCGGCATCCTGTGTCTGCGCCAGCGCCATACGGTCGTTGAGCGTCATGGTTTCGTCATCCTGTGTCAGGGTGACAGCAGCACCAAGTGCCTCCAGACGGCTTTGCAGCGCATAAGCGTTGGCAAGGTTCAGCGTTTTTTCCCACGGCCCTTCGTGGTATGGAATTCCCGCCGCGCCGGGATCACTTCCGCCATGACCGGGGTCAATCACGACGGAAACATTGGACAGCGGTTTCGGGGAATCCGTCAGCAGCTTTGGCTTCTGGCGCAGATAGATCATCATGTCATTGCCCTGAAACTGCACATCCCAGCCGTTGAGTTTTGTGGTTTCCTTGAGGTGGAAGGTCAGCGTGACGCTGCTGGTTTCTTCATCAACAGCGCTCTCAATGGAATCGCACAGCTGGCTTTCCAGCCGAGCCGTATTCATATTTTCAAACCCGGCAATGTGGTAAAGGGTAACCGTCAGTGTGTCACCGGTCAGAGCACCTGTAAATGCCGGACGCGACGTTCCGGAAAGGACAAGCCGCTCGCCCTTATCGGCCTCGCTCATAGACATGACGGATACGGTGTTTTCGGCCGTCACGACGCCCTCGGAAAGCTCCACCGCACTTTTCAGCACATAGCCGCCGAAAGAAAGTTTATAGTAGCTGCCGATGTTCTCCAGAATATAATCCGCGCAGCCCTGTTTCAGAATGGTGGCGTATAGCCCGTCATCCGCCGCGTTCTGGTTCACCGGAACGACAAAGGTCTTCATTTTGGCGACCGGGACTGCCCCTTCGCCGGCTACATATACTTCACCCGCAGACTGCTGGGAGTTGTTCATTCCCGCATAGTTCAGCTGATAGGCGACTGCGCCCACATTTTTAACCTGCCCGGCGACTGCGGCAGAGGAAAGATCCAGACTTGCCTGATAGGTTGCGGGCAGTCCGTTCTGCACCTGAGATATCTGTGTCAGCGCCTGCGTAATTCCGCCAACGGTGGCGGTCACCGTCCCGCCGGACGGCGCAGTGCAGGAAAGCTTCAGCGACTGCCCGTAGAGGACAGCTTCCGGGTTGCCGGGGTAGGCGGAGGACTTGACGATGGTGTTGATCGGCGTCGCACCGCCCGGCTGTCCCCGTATAATAGTGGCGGTGCTCGTGACACCGTCCTGTTCAAAGGCGTAGGTGTTGGTGCCGTAGGAGACGCGGACTAAAACGCCCCAAAGGCCATTTTTGCCGGTTCGCTTGACCTCTGCGCCTTTATAATATAACGGCTTATCCGGGTCGGATGTTCCCGTGATAAAGTAAGTTTCCCACGAGGAGTCAATGGTAAGAGCCTGTTCCGGGCGCGAAATAGAAAATGTCCGGCTGTAGCTCAAATCCGGCATCGCGGAGGGGCGGATCTGCGCAAAAGTCGCGGCAAGGGAATAAGCGGCGGTGCGTTCTTTCGTATTCAAAGCGGTATAGTTGCTGATGACAGTGCCGGAGGCACCGGCCTCCCGCTCAAAATAAAGGCTGCCATCTATTTGATGGCGGAAAGCCTGCTCGTCATTTGCTGCGTGTAGCGAATAAAAACGAATGGTGTGAGTATCCGACGATCGCGAGGCGCACAGCTCTTTCCAGACGTTCAACTCCGAGAATAAGGCATCCGATCCGGCTTCGCTTGTGGATGCGGCGACAATAAAATCAAGATCGCCTTTTCTGGCGGGCAGCTCGGCGAGATTTTCTTTGGAATCCGCGAGGATGGAACCGCTGTTTACCACGATACCGAGCCTTTGAGCATCTTTGTGCCGGATGGCGTCATAGGCGTGCGAGGTGACCTTCGCCACACATTCGCTGTAGTTTTCCACATTTTGATAGGTGCTGCTATCCACTTCGCTGAGCACCACACCGGCGATAGCGTAATTGGAAGTCAGCTCATCGACGACCTTTCCAACCAGCTTCTGTACGCCGGGTTCTTGCGGATTCAAAAAACCGTCCGTGACCCATTCGGAATTTTTCACGGCGGGGCTATTGTCACTTAACTCTTTTTCGGCAACCGAAAACGGGTCGATGACCGCATAAACCTGAATCCCATATTCTTTGGTGATATTTGTCAGATACTTCAGCGGGTCAAAAAAGGTGAAAGTACCCTGACTTCCTATCCAATAGGCGCTGGACGGGAGGATAGAGGACTGGTAAAAAGCGTCGCATTCGGGCACCGCTTCAAAAAAGATGGCGTTATAACCGTATGTATGCGCAAACTGTGCCAGTTCCTCCAGCTGCGCTTTCAGTTCCTTTGCAGGCAGGTTGGGAGCACTGGGAAAGTCGATATTGTCTTTTGTGCGCACGCTCAGCGCACGCAGTTCCTCTGCCGCAGCCGGAATCCCCTGCGGATAGGACTTGAGTTCCAATTTCTCGGAAATCAGGCGGGTAACCGCGAATGTGGTGGAGGCAGTTACAAGGATGATTGCAAGCGACAGCAGCAGGGTTTGCAGTGCCGACAGCAAACGGCGGTGTTTTTTGGGGCGAACAATTCTTCTATTCATAATTCAAAATCCGACTTTTCATATTTTGGTAGGGCATTCGGGCGCTTTGGAAGACGCTTCAACGGGGCGTATCGGTAATGGCGGCAGGAATCATAGGGGGAACAAACCCCTTTTTTTTCGCACAGCACAGAACGGCCGTCCCGTGTAAGGAATCCGAATTTACAGTAAGTGCAGGCCGGAGGAATTTCACTGGAAAACAGTCTCTGCTTCATTCTTTTCGTGCCTCCTCAAACTTTCGGTTTCCATGATACCATAGCTGCAGCATCGCCTTGGCCATAAGCGCATCATAGCATAGATACAAACAGAGTTGTTGTGTGCAATGTGCTTATTATACCTTATTTAGACATCAATTTCTATGGAGCATAATAGACAAAGACAAAATCAGCGCGGGCGGGATTTTGTCTTTTTGGCATATCCGGGGGTTCTTGGGACATTCAGGACGAGAATTGCGCACATACAAATGAGGCAGGCAGAGCTGACGATCATATTGGGCGTCGCCTGGGGAACGGGACGCCCGGCGAAAATCATGACCGCCAGTTCTTTTTCCGGCAGAAGATTCCATCCGAACCAGGCGAGAAGCGCGGTCATCCCGCCGTGAATGAGCCGAGAGAGGTAATACGGTGCAAACCGAACCCCGCTGCCGCTTGGAAAGCAGGACTGTACCTGAAAGGAGATGCTAAGGGACGAAAAGGAAACCAGAAACGCGCTTAGCACAAATCCTGCCCTTGTGTGCAGCGCGGCGGCGGCTTTGCAGCCGCTGGTGACCTCCATAAGGCCTGCAAAGAGCGCGGAGAAGAAAGGAATGCCTAGACGCGGGAACACGCATCCTAGGGCTCTGCACATCGCGCTGACGAGGCCAAGCGCGTTCAGCAGCGAGGTCAAAGCGGAGAAAGCGGTGATAAACGCACAGATGCCGAGCATGCCGGACGCGGCTCCCCGCACAGCTTCGACGAAAGCGGCGGAGGAAGGAGGGATTCCCTTGACCGGCGAGACGGATTCCAGATTGCGGCGGGACACAAACCCGCAGACAATCAGCGCGGACAGCACCTGCGCGCCAAGCAGCACTACCCCCGCGCGAAGACTGCCGAGCATTGCGGCGCCCACCGCCGAAATGATAAAGGACGGCCCCGCATTCACACAGAAGCAAAGGGAATAAGAAGCGGTTTTGCTGTCAATTTGCCGGCGTTCCAGCATGGAAGCGAGCATCTTAGCTCCAACAGGGAACCCGCCTACAAAACTCATCAGCAGTACGGAGCCAAGCGCTTCGGGCAGCCCCAGCAGCTTTTTTGTCGCGGCGGATACTGCGCGGCTGAGCCGTTCGCCTGCGCTGGTTGAGGCAATCAGACCGGCTAAAACCATAAACGGGAACAGCGAAGGGATCACGGTGTCCGCGCAGATAGAAAGCCCTGTGCGAACCCCTTCGGCAACCTCCTGCGTTTTCCAGAGCAGCCCCGCTGCAGTGCATACCGCCAGCGCAGCCGGGATAGTACCCGTCCTTTTCATGGCGCTTCCTCCGTTACATAAAATGGGGACGACTATAATACTTATGTAACTGGGTGCTGTAAAAATTCATAGGAATAGCGGAGGGGTTTCAATGCGTAAAAAACGTAAGACTCAGGAACAGAAAGTATCGGTTCCGGGGCTGATTGCACGGTCGCTGGAGCTGCCGGTCGATGTGCTGGAGGGGCTTCCTCAAATCGAGCTTTTGGGAAATCAGGAGGCTGTGATTGAGCACTGCCAGAACGTGCTCGAATATAACGATCAGGTTGTACGGATCAGGGCGGGGAGGCTGGTACTGAAATTTACCGGACGCGGGCTTCGCCTTCGCACAATGACCGGCGACAGCATTGTTGTGGAAGGGTTTTTCACATCAGTGGAATTTGCAGGGTAGGGGGAAAAAACATGTTCATCGTGATCTTCCTTCGCTGGCTGCGCGGATCGGTTCAATTTCGCGCGGAATACGGCGCTGTGGAAAGGCTGATCAGCCTCTGCGCGAAAAATGCCGTTCCGCTCTGGAACTGCCGCAGAACCGATTATGTTTTCACCGGTTATACGACCGTGTTCGGGTATCACAAAATGCATCGGCTGGCCCGAAAGGCGGGCGTGCGCACGCGCGTGACAGCGCGTCAGGGCGTACCGTTTATATTGCACCGCTACCGCAAACGGGTGGGCATTTTAATCGGAGCGCTGATTTGCGCCGCATTTTTAATAGTGATGCAGCAGTTTATTTTGGTCATTGATGTGCAGGGATGCAAAAGCCTGGAACCGCAGCAGATGGTCAACGCGCTGCAGGAATTGGGCGTAGCGCGGGGAACATGGAAACGTTCGGTGAATCCCCTGGAGGTTAAGCGGCAGCTGTTATTAAAGGTAAAGGAACTTTCTTGGGCAACTCTGAATCTTCACGGCAACACCGCCACTTTAATTATTCGGGAACGCACAATGCCCCCTTCTAAGATTGATACCGGGGTGCCAGCCAATGTCGTGGCGTTACGGGATGGGCAGATCAAGCGGCTGGAGGTGCGCGACGGAATCGCGGTGCGCCGAGAGGGCGATACCGTACGCGCGGGAGAGCTGATCGTCAGCGGGGTGTTTGAGGACCGTTGGGGAAGCACCCATTTTGTGCGGGCAAATGCACAGGCGATCGCGCATATCCCGGAAACAATTACGATTGAAATCCCTCTGGTGCAGCAGTCCTGTCGGCTCACCGGGAAAGTGGTCAGGCGCAGTTATCTGGAAGCATTCGGGATAAAGCTTCCGCTGTTCCTGTACACCAGGCTGGAGGGGAATTATAAGCTGGAAAGCAGAACACAAACACCAAGCCTTTTCGGTTTTGAAATGCCATTTGACATCTCAAGTGAAAATTATATTTATTATGAAACAGAAGAATACACGCTGCAAGAAGAGTCCGCCCTGCAAATTGCAAAGCGAAAACTGAACGCACAGGAGCGGAAGAATCAATACGGCAAAATCCTCACGAGGTCTATAAACGCGGCCTGTGAAAGCGGGAAATTGGTATTGAAGGCGGATTATTTAATTGAAGAGGACATTGCAAAGCAGGTGGAAATTCCTGTATTAGACCGCGCTCAGCAAAAAGACCTGAAAAAGGAACGAGAATTGGGATACTAAACAAAGTGTAACTATCAATAATTCACAAAATAACAAAAAAAATATGTGAAAACTGATTGTACTTTATAAAAAATGTGCTATACTAAATACATACAGTAAAAAAGATTTTTTTAGGTGCTTCTGCGGTAGCTGTTTAGAGGGTGATACTGAAGCGGAGCGCAAATAAAAGGATGGATTTTAGGCAATGATTGAACAGCTTGTCAATATTGACCGCATGGAGCATGCGCTTGCATTGTTTGGAAGCTTTGATGAAAACGTGCGGCTGATTGAACAGCAGTATCGTGTGACAGTGACCTGCCGCGGAACAGAAATCAAGGTTTTTGGCGATGAAGAAGGCGTGTCTTTGGCCGTGAGGGCAATTACGGGGCTGCTTTCCCTGATCAATAAGGGGGAAGCGATCACCGAACAGAATGTCCGTTATGTTATGACGATGGTGGAGGAAGGCGCTGAGGACAAAGTCGCATCGCTTTCTGACGACGTTATCTGTATCACTACTACCGGAAAGCCGGTGAAGGCAAAAACACTGGGACAGAAAAAATATATTCAGGCGATCCGCGATAACACCATTTCAATTGGCGTCGGCCCCGCCGGAACGGGAAAAACCTATCTTGCGGTTGCCATGGCGGTGAGAGCGTTTCGCGCTCACGAAGTCAACCGGATTATCCTGACCCGCCCCGCTGTGGAAGCCGGCGAAAAGCTGGGGTTTCTGCCGGGTGACCTGCAAGACAAAGTGGATCCATATCTGCGCCCGCTTTATGACGCGCTGTTTGATATGCTCGGCAGTGATAATTTTTCCAAATATGTTGAGCGTCAGAACATCGAAGTCGCTCCGCTTGCCTATATGCGCGGCAGGACGCTGGACGACAGCTTCATTATTTTAGATGAGGCGCAGAACACGACGCATGAACAGATGAAGATGTTCCTGACGAGGCTGGGATTCAATTCTAAAGCGATTATTACCGGCGATGTGACACAGATCGACCTGCCGGACCCCAGACGTTCCGGGCTGCTGGAAGCGGTAAAGGTGCTGAAAAATGTGGAGGACATATCAATCGTCCATTTTACAGAAAAAGATGTTGTGCGTCATCGCCTGGTGCAGGAGATTATTAAAGCCTATGAAAAATACTATAGCAACAGTCCCCGCAACTAAGTAAAATTTTGATTGAAGATAGCAGGAGGCAATCATACAAATGTCAGAAAGTGTGAAAGTTTTAATATCGAACCGACAAAAGGAAGTTAAAATTCCCAGCGGAATCCGCCTGTTGATCAGACGGTGCTGCCATGCTGTGCTGAACGCGGAAGAGTTCACCGATAGCGCGGAGGTGAGCGTCAGCTTTGTAACCAATCAACAGATTCGGCAGCTGAACGCGGAGTTCCGCGACAAAGACATGCCCACCGATGTACTGTCTTTTCCTCTGGGGGAAAATGGTATATATGATCGCAATATGGAAACCGGTGCTCTGATGCTGGGAGACATTGTGATTTCTGTTGAAAAAGCGGTGGAGCAGGCAAGGATTTACGGGCATACCCTGCAGCGGGAAATCGGTTTTCTGACCGTGCATTCGATGCTGCACCTGCTGGGCTATGATCATGAAGCGGGCGGGATTGAGCAGGTCCGTATGCGTGAAAAGGAAGAGAGCGTGCTGACCAGCCTGGGTCTGCGCCGGGACGCCAGCTATGTGTTGGATGTGGAATGAAAAAGAAACTGAGCCGCTTTGCTGACAGCTTTCGCTGGGCAGGACAGGGGATTCTGTTTTGTATCCGCAACGAGCGGAATTTCAGAATACATTTGATCATGGCGTTTTATGTGGTCGTGCTGGCTGCATTGCTGAAACTGGACGGGCTGCATTTTGCTGCTCTTTCTATTACAATCGGAAACGTTTTTGTCATGGAACTGCTGAATACCGCTATTGAAGCGGTTGTGGATTTAGTATCCCCCCAAAAGCACCCGCTTGCCAAAACAGCGAAAGATGTTGCGGCAGGCGCTGTTTTGGTTTCTGCAATTGTCAGCGTATCTGTGGGGCTGTTTTTGTTGTGGCAGCCGGATAAACTGTTATCGCTTGCGAACAGATTTCTGGCCTCTCCGGTTTTGATTGTTCCGCTGATAGTTTCTGTCGCTCTGTCACTTTGGTTTATATTTGGAAAAGAAAAATAGAATGCGTAACTATAAGGAGATCATATGAATTTAGAAAAACCGGATTATAGCACAAAATCAGCGTTTATTGCGATTGTGGGCCGCCCTAACGTCGGAAAATCCAGTCTGCTGAACGCGCTGCTGGGGGAAAAGATTGCCATAGTATCCAATAAACCCCAGACCACGAGAACCCGGATTACCGGCGTGCTCACCCGCGAGGAAACCCAGTTCGTATTTATTGACACACCCGGACTGCATAAACCCCGCACAAAGCTGTCTGAATATATGGTGAAGCAGGTAACGGACAGCGTTGCCGATGTGGATGCGGCCATTCTTGTCGTTGAACCGGAAGGAGAAATCCGCAAGGCGGAACAGGAACTGCTGGCATCATTCCGTGCGCAGGGAATTCCGGCAATTCTGGCAATCAACAAGATCGATACGCTGGACGCGAAGGAAAAACTCATGTCGCAAATCCTTCTGTATACAAAGGCGTTTGATTTTGAAGCAGTCGTGCCCATCTCCGCGCTCAAAGGCGACGGAATCAGCGAACTGCTCGAAGAACTTGAGAAATTTGCCGAACCGTCTCCGTTCTTTTTTGATGCCGATACGCTCACCGATCAGCCCGAGCGCGTGATTGTTGCGGAAATTGTGCGTGAAAAGCTGCTGCGCTCGCTTTATGATGAGATTCCTCACGGGATCGCGGTGGCCGTAGAACGGATGAAGGAGCGGGAAGGACAGGATATCATGGACATCGAAGTGCAGATTTACTGTGAACGCGATTCGCATAAAGGCATGATCATCGGCAAGGGCGGAGAAATGCTGAAAAAGATCGGCACGCAGTCCCGCCAGGATATCGAGCGGTTTCTCAACTGCAAGGTCAACCTGCAATGCTGGGTAAAAGTGCGGGAAGATTGGCGTAACCGCGAAAATATTATCAAATCATTCGGTTATAATTGACTTGATCAGAACAGAAAAATCCCTCTGCATGGTAATCATGCAGAGGGATTTTTAGATACTGCGAATTCGATTGTCAATGTTTTCTTGCTCCAGCCCCGCAGCGCAGCACATTTTCCTCTTCAACCTTTTCACAATAAGCCGCAAATTGGTTTTTACCGTGATTTTTTGCAAAATAAAGCGCAATATCCGCTTTATCAAACAGCTCCGGATAGTTATCCGCGTCTTTGGGATAAAACGCCACACCGATGCTGCCTGTCATTTTATAATTCACATTTGTCTGTGCAAATGCATGGCGAAAAATTTCAGTGATGTTGCCTGCTTTTTTATATACGGTAGATTCATCCGCAATTTGCTCTAGGAAAACAACGAATTCATCCCCGCCGATTCTTCCGACAACATCGGTGCTTCGGAACAGAGACTTGACGGAATGTGCGATTTCTTTGAGCGCCGCGTCCCCGTAAAGATGCCCCAGTGTGTCATTTACCCGTTTAAAATTGTCGATGTCAATAATAATCAGCGCGGCAGGGGTCGTTTCCTTCTCGATATAACTCCTGATGCGGGTCTCCGTAGTTCCTTTGTTGTAAAGCCCTGTCAGTGAATCCTTTTGCGCATATTCCTTCGCAGTCTGCAATACCTGACGCTGCACATCAATATCGGATAAAATACCAACCGCCTTATAGGCTTTTCCGTTTTGATCAAGAAGTGCGGTAGCGGATACGGAACACCACAGATAACCGCCGTCCGCTTTCCTGACACGGAACTCGCCTGTGGTGAATTTTTCCCCGTTTAACAGCTGGCAGCCAATTTTGCGGAAAGATTCCAGATCGTTTTTATGAATGTTTTCATTTTGCAGGGCGCACTCCGGAAAGTTACAGGTACTAGGTTCATAACCGAATTTTTTATAGAAGTTTTTAGAAAAATAGGCAGTGCTTTCAGGAATATTCCATTCAAAGATAGTATCCTGCGTCTGGTCAAGCACGATTTCATAAAGACGTTGGTTTACAAGCAACTGTTCCTGAGTTTCCTTGATCGGCGTAATATCCGTAAATGTGCAGTAAAAGCTTTTTTTACCAGCCGCGCCTTCAACCAGCTCCGTATTCAGCCATACCCACTTGATCATTCCACCGGCGCAGGTAATCCGATATTCATCCGCAACAGCGGAGCCAAAGGTCATCAGAAATGACCGGTTCGCACACAATTTTTGATAATCGTCGGGATGAATGATTGAAACAGCTTGATTATGAAAGATCTCCGAAAACTCCAGTTTGGAGTAACCCAGAAACCTGAAAAAACCTGAATTTGCAAAAAGGACGGTCCAATGATCGTCGTTTTTGCAGCGAAGGACTCCGCCGGGCAGCGTGTTATAAAGAGCTGAAAGTTCTCTGTGCGCGTTTTGCAGCTTCAGACGGTTTCTCTTTTGACGCGCCAGCAGGATAAACAGCACGATAATCAGCGCGCCGGGGATTGCCATGATGAAATAAATGAATTTACGGAAAAAAGAAACGGCGTATACAAGATCCTTTTCCGCTACAGATTCCAGCCTTCCAATAAAGAGAACCTCAATTAAAGCCATAACGGCCAAAACAGAAAGAGGGGCTATTATATTTATAAAAAAACCTCTGTTTTTCTTCTTCATTCACGGCACACCCCGGATTTTAAGATAATGACGAAAGGCATTAAGTCCAATATATCAAAATGAATGGTTAAAATTCGTCAAAAAAAGGGGAAAACAGTGCTGAAATACGATACATTGCATTGATTACAAATATAATTTAAGAATAGCACGATAGAAAACAAATGTACACAATTTTTGCAAAAGTTGTTTAAAGTTTGTCCGAGATGTAAATACTTTTTTGCATAGATTTTATTGACGCGCATAAAAAAGCCCGTTGCTTGACGTACTATTCAGAAAATGTTACTATAACAGCTAGTAAAATTCATTTTTTCCTTTTGTCAACCCCTGAACTATTGGAAATTCTGATAGACTTTCCCTGCGATAAACCACCGTCCGGTCGGAAATGATACTACTAAGAACAACGGAGGTGGTATTCGTGGAGCCGAACGAAATCAATGCATACAACGCATTTCTTCAGACAGGGAAAGTTGAAGATTATCTCAAATACATTCACACCATGCAAATTGCTGATTCCACTCAGCATGCCGTTTTAACAGGAGAAAGCAGTGCATATCACGACGAACGCGATCGTGCTGCGGGAGCAACCGGTTGATGAGTTTGACAGTGTGCTCACCCTTTTAACAAGGGACTGCGGTATTATATCTGCCTACGCACGGGGCGCCAGAAAGCCGCGCGGAACGATGAGAGTTTCCGTGGAGCTGCTGAGCTACTCGTGTTTTGTGTTGTTTAAGAATAAAGAGAAATATGCGGTGGATAAAGCTGACCTCAACAATGTTTTTATGGGTGTGCGTGCGGATGTTGAAAAGCTGTCTCTGGCCGCTTATTTTTGCCAGCTCACCGCGGAACTGGCTCCCCGTGAGGAGGAAGCGCAGGAATATCTGCGGCTACTGTTGAACAGCCTTTATCTTCTGGATCAAAGCAAGCGCTCCTGTGTGTTCATCAAACCTGTTTTTGAACTTCGGCTGATGGCAATGGCGGGCTATATGCCTGATCTGGTGGCCTGCGCAGGCTGCGGCTGCTACGAGGCCGAGCAAATGTATTTTATGCCGCTTTCTTCCAGAATTGTTTGCGGCGGCTGTGCCGCAAGTCTGCCGAATAACGAGCAGCGTGTTCCGATCTCAAAGGGAATCCTATCCGCCATGCGCCATATCCTTTATGCGGAGCAGGAAAAACTGTTTCAGTTTTCGCTGCCGCAGCCGGCTTTGGACCGTCTGGGCGAAATCACGCAGCAGTATATTATGGTGCAGCTGGATAAGCGCTTTGATACGCTGGACTTTTATTTCAGCATCCGGAAGAGTTAAAGGCATCGGTTGACAGGACAAGGCGAAAAGATCGACGGAGGAACTATGGATAAACATTGTAAATCGATAGAACTTGATAAAATCCTTCATATGCTGGCGGGGTACTGCACCTGCGCCGACAGCCGCGCGATGGCGATGGCGATTGAACCCGAACGCGATATCCGGGATGTCCGTGCCCTGATGCAGCGGACGGTGGACGCAAACACCCTGACCACACGCTACTCCACCCCCTCGATCGGCGGTGTGGAGAACTGCGCTTCCGCACTGAAACGGGCTGAGATCGGCGCGCGTCTGTCACCGCGCGAACTGCTGGAAGTCGCGCGCGTTTTGCATGCGATCGACACGCTTGAACGCTGGAGAAATCAGCTGGAAGGCGAACCCACCAGCCTGGAGTTCCTGCTGAATTCCGTGATTGCGCTGCCCACACTTTATCGCAATATTTCCTCTGCGATTCTTTCGGAAGAGGAAATCGCGGATAACGCTAGCCCGGAGCTGGCGGAAATACGGCGAAAGATTCGGCAGGCCGGCTCAAAGGCGCGTGAAGTGCTGGACAAAATGGTGCGGTCCGCAACTTACCAGAAGTATTTGCAGGAGAATATTATCACCCAGCGCGACGGGCGCTTTGTCGTGCCGGTTAAAATCGAATACCGCAACGAAATCAAGGGGCTTGTGCATGATACTTCCGCGTCCGGTTCCACAATTTTTGTGGAGCCGATTGCGGTTGTGGAAGCGAACAACGAAATCCGGATTTTGCAGGGGAAAGAACAGACTGAGATTGACCGGATTCTGTATGAGTTGTCTGCACAGGTTGGCGGCTGCGCGGACAGTATTCTGGGAAGTTATGAAGCAATCGTTGAGTTGGATCTCTACTTTGCCAAAAGCCGCATGGCGGACGTAATGCGTGCCACCGTTCCGGCCATTAACGCGGACGGAATTGTAAATTTAAAGAAAGCGCGCCATCCGTTGCTGGATAAAGAACAAGTGGTGCCCATTGACCTGCGCCTTGGAAGTGAGTTTGATACGCTTGTTGTCACCGGCCCCAATACCGGCGGTAAAACGGTGGCGATCAAAACGCTTGGCCTGTTGGTCATGATGGCGCAATGCGGGCTGATGCTGCCGGTAGCAGACGGCAGTTCAGTGCCTGTTTTTGAAAAGGTTCTGGTCGACATCGGTGATGAACAGAGCATCGAGCAAAGCCTGTCCACCTTTTCGGCGCATATGACCAATATTATCCGTATCCTGCAGGAGGCAAACGGCCGTTCGCTCGTCCTGCTGGACGAACTTGGTGCCGGCACCGACCCTGTTGAGGGGGCGGCGCTTGCTGTCGCGATTATCGAACGGCTTCGGGAACAGCATGCTAAAGTGGTTGCCACCACGCATTATGCTGAGATAAAAGTGTATGCGCTTAATACGCAGGGAGTCGAAAACGCCAGCTGCGAATTCGACGTGGCGACCCTGCGCCCGACCTATCGGCTGCTAATCGGCGTGCCCGGCCGCTCCAATGCCTTTGCAATCAGTGAGCGCCTCGGGTTATCACATGATTTGATTGAACAGGCGAAATCTCATGTATCCGGGGAAAATACCCGGTTTGAGGACGTCGTATCTCAATTGGAATCCACCCGGCAGGAACTGGAGCGGGAACGGGAGATGGTGCAGACCAAGCGCGTGGAGGCCCAGCGCACCAGCAAGGAAGCCGACGAGCTGCGCCGTGCGATGGAGACCGAGCGGGAACGGGAACTGGAAAGGGCGCGTGTGCAGGCGCGCGGCATCGTTGAACAGGTGAATGCGCAGGCAGAAAAACTGATCAGTGAGCTGGATGAACTGCGAAAGGAAAAGGAAAGCGCACAGTTTGCCGAAAGGCTTTCCCAAACCAAGGTATCCTTTAAAGCGGATATGCGCAGGCTGCGCGATCTGGCTGATCCGGTTACCCGCAAAAACCCGGACAATTACCAGCCGGAACGCCCGCTGAAACGGGGAGATACCGTCCGCTTGACTTCCATGAACACCGAAGGAGTGCTGCTTTCGGCGCCGGACGGGCAGGGCTACGTCAATGTTCAGGCGGGGATCATCAAGACAAAAATACACCAGTCGGAAGTACGGCTGATTGACCGCAAAGAGAAACGGGTGACCCTGAGCAATTCCAGAATTTCGATGAAGGATGTGACATCCCGTTCCAAGCGCGACGTAAAAACGGAGCTTGACCTGCGCGGAATGACCAGCGGAGAAGCGATTATCGAACTCGACCGCTATATTGACAGCAGTGTCCTTTCCGGAGTGGGAACGATAACGGTCATTCACGGAAAAGGAACCGGCGCGCTTCGGGCGGCAATACAGGAACACCTGAAATCGCACAGGAGCGTAAAGACCTATCGCTTGGGCGTTTATGGCGAAGGAGAATCCGGTGTGACGGTAATTGAGTTAAAATAAACAAATTAACGCTTCTTTACATGTTGAATACTTTATGTTATCATAAAAGTGTATAAAATTTAATTTCATATAGATTGTGAGCTGATAGTATGGAAACAAATAAGAAACCAGGTTCCCTCACATTTAAGGGCAGGCCGCTTGTTCGCAGCGGAAAAACAATTTATTACGGAGATATGGGCGATAAGTATGTCGCAATGCTTCAGATTTTAAACGAGGTTCCTTTTAAGGATACAATGGTTCCGAACCGTGTTGCGGTTCAAATCTGGTCAACCGACGATGAACTTCGCCCGCGTGACCGTGTTTTGAAAAAAACGGAAAAGGCAACCTTGTATGATGCGCTGAGCATCGCTTCTATCTGGCTGGATAGGCAGCTCTCTGAAAAATAAATCTTTGACTCATATTAGTGAGCCTAAACCGCCATACCGGCAGAACGCACGGTTTGGCGGTTTATCTATTTTTTGTCGCGTGAATTTACGCACACCGAATTTACAAACGGTTCATTGTGAAAACGGGTAAACTATGCTATACTCATATCTTGTTCCGATTTTTTAATTATTTGGAGGATATCAAAACATGAAACAAAGTGTTGCACTTTTTATGGCGCTGCTGACCGCGGCGTCTCTAACCGCCTGCGGCGCAAAAGGGGATGCCGGTTCATCGTCTGCCGCGGATGCTTCTTCCCAATCTTCCGCGCAGGACACGGCTTCTTCCGAAGCCGCTTCGCCAGAAGAAGTCTCGGAGCCTGTGGATGTAGAGGCGTTCAAAGCTGAAATGGAAGCGCTTTATGCCGGCACGGGAGAGTATGCAAATCTTCCGGTGGCAATTATGGAAACCAGCGAAGGGACGATCAAAATCCGATTGTTCCCCGAACAGGCTCCCAAGGCCGTGGAGAATTTCATCGGGCTTGCTAAAAAGGGCTACTATGACGGACTGACGTTCCACCGCGTCATCAGCGATTTTATGATTCAGGGCGGCGACCCGAAAGGCGACGGAACGGGTGGTGAAAGCTTCTGGAACAAGCCTTTTGAAGATGAATTCTCGGATCTGGTGCATAATTTCAGGGGCTCCCTTTCCATGGCAAATTCCGGAGCAAATACAAACGGCAGCCAATTTTTTATCGTGCAGAACAAAACAGCCTTTTCGGATGATTCCCAGCAGTCTCAATACCTGCTGCAGATGTATATGAACAAAGAAGTTTACGAAGCAACAAAGCAGCTCGAGGAAGCCCAGAAGGCCGGAAAGTCCGAGGAAGACCTCAATAAGATGATTGATGAGCTGAATCAGACCCTGAGCGCGAAACAGGCCGCAGGCGTGCCGCAGGATTATTCGGAAAAGATGGAGCCGGTTATAGCTATGTATCAACAGGAAGGCGGAACCCCGCACTTGGATAACAAGCATACGGTGTTCGGCTATGTATTTGAAGGAATGGACGTAGTTGATAAAATAGCCGCAGCTGAAACTGGCGAAGGTGATAAGCCAGTTCAGAGCATTTTAATCAACAAAGTGACCATTGAGGAGAAATAAGAGAACGGCGGGCTTTCAGGCCCGCCTGTTTTCTGCATTTGATTGACGGAGGGCAAAAGACATGAAATTTATGATCAATGAAAAAGGGTTTTATAAGATGCTGGCCGCGATTGCCCTGCCGATTGCGCTTCAGAATCTGATTACGGTCATGGTTTCAATGATGGACACACTAATGATTGGCCAGCTTGGGGAAATACAGCTGTCCGCCACCTCAATCGCAAACCAGCTCTGGTTTATGCTGATGATAATCTGCTTCGGCGTTTCCGGCGGGGCGAACGTGCTGATTGCCCAGTACTGGGGTAAAAAGGATGTCGAAGTAATCAGACGGGTAGAAGCGATTACCTATAAAATCGGATTTGCCGCGTCCATCCTCTTCGGCTGCATCGCGTTGCTGGCACCGGAGGCTTTTATGCGGATTTTTACAACAGAATCCGCCGTAATCGAATATGGTGCACAGTATCTGCGTATCATTGGCTGGTCCTATCCGCTTTTCGCAATCGCAAATATATCGATCATGATGCTGCGCTCGGTCGGAACTGTTAATATTTCTGTGGTGGTCTACCTGACTTCCCTAATCGTCAACACCTCACTCAATTATGTACTGATTTTCGGGAAGTTCGGTGCTCCCGCGCTGGGAATCCGGGGGGGAGCAATCGCGACGGTCTGCGCCCGCTGCACAGAATTTGCCATTGCGGCATACTATGTTTTGTTCAGGGAAACAAAGATTCGTTTTCGACTGCAAAACCTGCTGCCGTGCAACCGGATGCTGTACAAGAAATACGGAGCCCTGTCCGCCCCTGTGCTGGGGAACGAGATCATGTGGGGCCTCGGGGCGTCGATGGCGGCGGTTGTCATCGGCCGGATGGGGACCAATTTCGTTGCCGCAAACAGCATCTACACAGTGCTCAACCAGTTGGTGACGGTCATTATTTTCGGCGTTGGAAATGCCGCGCTTACAATTGTCGGGAATACCATCGGCGCAGGAGATTACGAACTGGCAAAACAAAGATCGGTGAAGCTCTATGTGCTTGCCGTCCTGCTTGGATTCGTTACGGCGGGTATTATGCTGCTTGCTAGCCCGGTGATCGTTTCGTTTTATCACTTCGCTCCGGAGACTGTCCAGATTGCGCTATCGATTAATCGGGTTGGCGCGCTGATTGTGTTTTTCCAGGCGCTGGCTGTCGTTGGCATGATCGGAATTCTGAGGGCTGGTGGAGACGCAAAATTTGTTCTGGTTTGTGAAGTCGTTTTTTTATGGGGCGTTGCGGTTCCACTTGGATCCTTCACGGGACTGATATTGCACTGGCCCGCATGGGCGGTGTTTCTCTGCCTAAAGTGTGATGAAGCTCTAAAAACCATCGTTTCCACGATCAGAATTTTAAAGTTTCAGTGGCTGAAAGACATCACAGTTCGAGACTAAATATGGAATAATTCACAAAAAAATCAGCAATCACCCGCTGATTTTTTAAAAATAGCTTGACAAATACACATAAAATCGCTATACTAACAGTTGTATCAGTTTAGTTAGTGGCGTTGGTCGTATAATCGGGAGAATTTTGATGAATGCATCCTCAAAATCCGAAATTTTTGAAGAAATGTCCGATGAGATGCTTGCATTGCTTGCAAAAGAGGGAAGCGACGAGGCATTAACCAATCTGATTCAGCGATATGTTCCTCTGGTTTATCGAAGAGCCCGTACTTACGCAAAATCCGGTCTTGATGAGGATGATTTGTTTCAGGAGGGCATGATTGCTCTGCTGAAAGCGGTTCGGAACTATCGCAGTGATCTGGAAGGCAGCTTCAAGACTTTTGCTGTTGTCTGCATCAATAATAAGTTAATCAGTGCAATCGCGGCGCATATGAGGGATAAAAATGCCCCCATGCGCGGGTATCTTTCTTTGAGCGACTCCGATGTTTCGGAAGAGCAGCTGGCTGATTCTTCTGTTCGGAGCGACCCTGAGTTTCTGGTGATCCAAAACGAGGAAGCAGATGCGCGCAACAGGCGCATAGAAACCCTTTTGTCTATCTTCGAACGGCAGGTTTTAAAACTTTATCTCAGCTCCTATTCCTACGATGAAATGGCAACTAATCTCGGTTCATCCACGAAAGCTGTTGACAATGCCTTGCAGCGAGTTCGGCGAAAGCTGCGGACGGTGTTTACTTACGAGTAAACATACCGCGTACCTATTTTGTGACAGTCCTGAGAGGGATTGCATATATACCCTTTGGCGCCTTTGGCAGAGCTTGTTTTCAATCTCGGTCCACTCAGTCCAGCGGGTAAATCAAAAATTAAGCGAGGTATTCAAAATGTACACAGACAAAACATTAACATGCAAAGAGTGCGGAGCCGAGTTTGTCTTCACCGCTGGTGAACAGGAGTTCTACGCGGAGAGAGGCTTCGTAAATGAGCCTCAGCGCTGCAAAGTCTGCCGTGATGCGCGCAAAAACAACGCCAGACCTCAGAGAGAAATGTATACCGCTACATGCGCGAGCTGTGGCCGCGAAGCTAAGGTCCCTTTCCAGCCTCGCGAAGACCGTCCGGTCTATTGCTCTGAGTGCTTTGCTAAAATGAAGGAAGCTCAGTAATTTTTTTGAAAAATCAAGCCGCCGTTTTTACGGCGGCTTTTTTATACGCAAAATTCAGAACAATGGCTTTTGCACAGAAGAAAAATTCATAATATGTTGATCATTTTATAGAAAAATATGATATAATAACTAAAAAGCTGAAAACAGGGGATGAAGTTTATGATTTATACGAAAGATACGCTCATTGGAGAAGTCCTTGATTCTGATCTGTCTCTGGCGGAATACTTTTTAGAAATGGGAATGCACTGCCTGGGATGCCCCGCTTCCAGAGGGGAAAGCATTGAGGAAGCATGTGAAGTTCATGGGGTGGATTGTGACGAACTGATCGAGAAATTGAATGCGCATCAACCGAAGGAAACCTGATGGGAGCGCTTCCGAAACTGGATCAGCGCCTGGTCGCGATTGCGTCCATGGTGCGTGACGGCGTCTGCTGCGCAGACATTGGAACCGATCATGGATATCTGATCGCATGGCTTGCCGCAACCGGTCGAATCCGGTCCGGCTATGCCTGCGATATTCATGAAAAGCCGCTGAAAAAGGCGGCTTTCACTTTGTCTGCCTGCGGTGCGGCGGATAAAGTCAAGCTGTTGCGGTGCGACGGCCTCTCCGGCCTGCGTCAAGGGGAAGTGGACGACATTGTCATCGCCGGCATGGGCGGGGAGCTGATTTGGGACATCATTGATGCCGCAAAGTGGACACGAGATGGAACCCTGCATTTTTTATTGCAGCCGATGACCAAGCCGGAGCGGCTTCGGCGAAGCCTTTATCGGGGCGGATTTAAAATCAGCAGGGAGCATGCTGTCATTTCCGGCGAATTCCCCTATACGGTAATGGAAGTCTGCTACACTGGTATTGCGCAGGAAATAGATATGCTATTTGCTTATACGGGCATGCTGCTTCACCAAGACGGCGAAGCGGCAAAAGCTTATCTAAACAAAACCGCCCGTCTTATCAGGGAAAAAGTGGACGGGCTTTCAAAAGCAGCGGGAAGCAGCGAAGAATTGGCGCAATACCGCTTATTGCTTGCGCGTTTGGAAGGAGACTTGGATCATGACAGTGCAGGATGTGTATGACCGAATCCACCGGGCAGCGGATTTTTCCCTTGCCATGGAGTTTGATAATCCGGGGCTGCTGGTTGGTGATCCGGCGGCGCAGGTGACCTTTGCGCTGGCGGCGCTTGACGTAACCGACGCGGTGATTGCGGAGGCGGCGGCTCGCGGTGCAAACCTGATTATTACCCACCACCCGGTGATTTTTCACCCGATGAAAAAAGTGACGGCGGATACATTGGTTTGGAAGCTGATACGCGAAAATATCTCGGTCATCAGCGCCCATACCAACCTTGATCTTGCAAAGGGCGGCGTGAACGATATTTTGGCGCAAAAACTGGCGCTTGAAAATCTTGACCTTTTGGAAAACGGGGAAGGGCTGGGCCGTGTTGGGAATCTGCCGCGAGGGATGACCCCGCCGGAATTTGCATATTATACCAAGCGCATGCTGGACGCGGATGCGGTGCGGTATTGCGACGGGGGGCAGGCAATCCAGCGCGTTGCTGTTTGCGGCGGGAGCGGTGGAAGTCTTCTGCAAGCGGTCGCCGTGGCGGGTTGTCAGGCATTTGTTACCGGTGATGTGAAACACGATGTTATGCTGGACGCGGTGCATAGCGGAATCACACTGATAGACGCGGGACATTTCGGAACCGAGACGTTTGTGGTGGATTATCTTGCCCGACTGGCTGCGGAAGTATTGGGAAAAGAAACGGTTGCCGTCGCCCAATCCAATATCCCTGTGTCGGTTACGATTTAACCGTCCACATTAACGGAGGAAAGCAGATATGAAAAAGTCAGTGGTGGCAAGCGCTCCAGGCAAAATTAATCTTTCTCTTAATATTACAGGCACCTTGCCGAATGGATATCATGAGATGGATACTGTTTTGCAGACAATCGACTTGTGCGACACGATCACCATTAAGAAACGGGTGCAGGACGGAATTCTGATTTTCTGTGACCGTCCGCGTGTGCCGTGTGATGAAACAAATCATGCCTATATTGCGGCACTGAAATTTTTTGATGCCTTTGGAATTGACGACCGCGGAATCGAAATTGACATTTGCAAAAGGGTGCCTGTGCAGGCTGGTTTGGGCGGCGGCAGTGCTGACGCCGCGGGTGTGCTGGTGGCTTTGAATCAGCTTTTTGAAGTGAACGCAGATTTAGAGACTCTTTGTCGAATCGGCGTGACAGTCGGCGCAGATGTGCCGTTTTGCCTTGTCGGGGGAACTAAAAGAGCGCGGGGAATTGGGGAACAGTTTGAACGGCTGCCGGAGTTGCCTGCCTGTCTGCTGTTAATTGCACAGCCTGAAACCGGAATTTCTACGCCGGAAAGCTTCCGCCGCTATGACCAGCTGATTGCGGTGCGGCATCCGGATGTGGAGGTCCTTGTCAGCAATATCGGGGCGGGGAATATCAGGGGCGTCGCGGCCTGCATGGGAAACGTGCTGGAAGAAGTGGCGGAACTGCAGGACATTCGGGAATTAAAAAGCATGATGCTGCGCGCGGGGGCGCTAGGCTCTCTGATGAGCGGAAGCGGTTCAGCGGTTTTTGGAATCTTTGAAAGCCGATGGCTGGCAAAACGCTGCATGCGAAAGCTTTACAACAAAGCAAATTGTGTGCTGCTTGCGCGTCTGGTCTCTCATGGGGCCGAAGTGATACAGGTAGTTGAATAGATACATAAAGGGAGAGCCCGGTCTGCAACGGCAGACCGGGCTCTCCCTTTATGT
>CAUQLV010000023.1:0-39829 GCA_963519235.1 uncultured Oscillospiraceae bacterium | reverse complement strand
CCGGTCCATTTTTCCGCATGTTTACGCAAAACACGGAAATCGTTGAAATGGGGACTCAATATCTGCAAATTTGTACAATCTTTTCGTTTGGTCTGTTTATGCAGCTCACAATTGAGCGGATTATGCAGTCCACAGGTGTTACGATTTACAACATGATTACACAGGGAGCCGGGGCCATTTTTAACATTATTTTTGACCCCATCCTAATCTTCGGCCTGTTCGGAATGCCCAAAATGGGGGTGCCGGGTGCCGCTCTCGCTACGGTATTGGGCCAAATTCTGGCGATGGGATTGGGCATTCTGTTCAACCATTATAAAAACCACGAAGTGCGGATGCACTTTAAGGGATTTCGCCCGAATCCTCGCATCATCAGGGAAATCTATCAGGTGGGCATCCCTTCCATTATCATGCAGTCTATCGCAACCATTATGACGGTAGGAATGAACAAAATCCTACTGATGTTTACAGAAACCGCGGTTTCTGTTTTCGGTATCTACTTTAAACTGCAAAGCTTTATTTTTATGCCGGTCTTTGGCCTGACAAACGGGTTGATTCCGATTGTGGCTTATAATTTCGGCGCCCGCAGAAAGGCACGGATCATGCGCGCGCTGCGGGATGCGCTTTTATATTCATTAGCAATCATGTCGTTCGGCGTCGTAATATTTCAGATATTCCCGAATCAGCTTCTCGCCATGTTCAAAGCCTCTGACGTGATGCTGGCCATCGGTGTTCCCGCGCTTCGCATCATCAGTATCAGTTTCTTGGGCGCGGGAATTGCAATTATGCTGTCTTCGGTATTTCAGGCGGTTGGATACGGTGTACTTAGCCTCATAATGTCGGTTGCGCGGCAGTTGGTGGTAATTTTGCCGGCGGCATATCTATTGGCGAAATTTTTCGGGCTGAACGCAGTGTGGTTTTCCTTTGTTCTGGCGGAAGTTGCTTCTGTCGTGATGGCAATTTTGATGTTCCGCAGGGTCTACCGTAATCAGATTCAGCAGATGCCCGATTGATAAAATGAAAAAGGGACCGGTTTTCTTTATCAGAAAACCGGCCCCTTTTTGTGCGTCACTTATAGGCGCTCAATCAGAGAAAGCGTTATTTTTGCGCAGCGTTCGGCAGCATGCACCACAAACGTATCGAAATCGGTCGCGCCCTGGTCGTCAGCCCCGTCGGAAATGCAGCGGATCACCGCAAAAGGTACTTTGTTCAGATAGCAGACGTGCCCGATAGCCGCGCCCTCCATTTCCGTCGTGATTCCCTGTGTGTCTGCGATAATCTTCGCTTTCACAGCGGAATCCGTGACAAACTGATCGCCGGAAACCACCCTCCCGCGCAGGCAGGCAACGCCTTGCTCCGCGCAGATTTTTTCCGCGAGCGAGGAAATCTGCTCGTCAGCGGGAAAAAGGTCGGCACCCGGGAAATAATCGCCCGAAAGGAATCCGCTGTAAAGGTCGTGGTAAGCCACGTCGGTTGCGGCTACGATATCCATAATATGAAGCTTGTCCGAAAGCGCGCCGGAAACCCCGCTGTTAATCACGCAGTCAGCGTGGAAATTGGAGATCAGCATCTGTGCGCACGCGGCGGCGTTTACTTTGCCGATGCCGCACTGCACCGCAACGACCTGCTTTTCTCCGAGGCTTGCGGCGTAAAAGGTGTAGAGTCCTACCTGCTCGGGCCTGCCGCCAAGCGCTTCCCGGATGCGTTTCAGTTCGCTTTCAAGCGCGCAGATAATGCCAATGGTTTTCATGATATATCCTCCCAATTCTTTATGAAGCTATTTTACATCATGACAGACCGTATTTCAACTTTATGCGGGTTATAATTCTATTTCTGTTTTAATATAGCTGTAATGTTGCAGTAAAGGGGGGAAGCGGATGGGCAGACAGCATAAGCAGGGATATCTTTATGGAATGATGGTGCTTACGGCGGGAACCATCGTGGTGAAACTGATCGGCGCCCTGTTTAAGATTCCGTTGACCAATCTTCTCGGCGGAGTAGGCATGAGCTATTTTAACGTTGCCTATGACCTTTACTACCCCCTTTACGCGCTGTTTGTGTCGGGAGTGCCGGTTGCGGTTTCCAAACTGGTAAGCGAGAGCATGGCTCGCGGGCAGGCGCGCGATGCCAGAAGGCTGCTGCGAATTTCGGCCGTTATTTTTGTGGGGATCGGCCTTGCCGGTTCCGTTGTCATGGTTTTTGGCGCAAAATGGTTTGCAAAGGTTGTGCATAATCCGGATGCCAGATACGCTGTCTGGATGCTGTCGCCCGCCTTATTCTTCGGCTGTATTACGGCTGCGTTCCGGGGATATTTTCAGGGGCTGCAGAACATGAAGCCGACCGCCGTGTCGCAGATTGTGGAAGCAGTCGCAAAGCTTGCTCTGGGGCTGACACTGGCTTATCTTGTTACGCAATCAGGGTTACGCCAGTTTGCGCGGGAGGGAACGGTATTTGGAATTTCATGCCCGAGCGCCGAAGAAGCAAGACTGGCGGTTTTGCCGTTCGCGGCTGCCGGAGCAATCCTTGGGGTAACCGTCAGCGCCCTGTGCGGCGGCATCTATTTGTATGCCTACCATAAGCTTGGGCGGGGCGGAATCCCGCTGGCGCTGTGGAAGGCGGCTCCAAAGGCGGTTCCTGCCAAAATGCTCGGGCAGCGTCTGATCGCGATTGCTTTTCCGGTCTGCTGCGCTTCGCTGATTACCAATATGACGTCGTTTATTGATTTGGTTTCTGTCATGAACCGGCTGGTTTCAGCAATTGAAAATAGCCCGCAAACGGTGCTTGGGATGTATCGGAACGCAATCCCGCCCGGTGTGGAGCTAAAACAGCTGGCATCCTATCTCTATGGTTGCTATTCAGGGTTGACAGTGCCGATCTATAATCTGGTTCCGTCGCTGACAGCAGTCATTGGGGTCAGCCTGCTGCCCGCTGTATCTGCCGCATGGACTATCCATAATCAAGCCGCCATGGAGCGCAATGTCGCAAGTTCTCTGCGTGTTGCGTCTATGATCGCAATGCCGGCCGGCATCGGAATTTCCATTATGGCAGAGCCGATTATGCGTCTGCTCTATTTTTCAAAGCCGATGGAAGTGGCAGCAATTGCGCCCGTGCTTCGGCTGATGGGAATCAGCGCGGTGTTTGTTGCGCTGACACTTCCGGTAAACGCGATTTTGCAGGCGGTCGGACGCGCGGAACTGCCGATGAGGCTTTTGCTTTTGGGCGGGCTGATGAAGCTGGCTCTCAACTATTTTCTGGTCGCAATTCCGTGGCTGAATATTCGTGCCGCTCCGGTTGGAACACTTTTCTGTTATGCGTTTGTACTTGCGGTCAGCCTATCCGCGTTGGTTCAGATAACCGGCGTGCGCCTGCCGGTTGGCGGAATTTTCGGAAAGCCGCTTTTTGCGGCTTTGTGCTGCGGTGTCACGGCGCGGGCCTCTTATTTATTGCTGCTGAGCGTTTGTAAGGAAGCGGTTTCCACCCTTCTGGGAGTGGCCATTGGAGGCTTTTTTTATCTCGCAATGCTGCTTTTTACAAGAACATTCACAAAAACTGATATTTTGATGCTATCAAACGGAGAAAAGTTTGTAAATATACTTGAAAAGCACAAGCTTTTAGGGTAATATAATAAAAGTCGTCTCTCAATAATTTTACATGTTTGAGACGGCGAAGAAAGTCCTTGGAGGCGTTTGATTTGTCAGTGAATTTTCCCCAAAAACAGTCCTATGATATTGGTGATCTGCTTAAAATCATGGAACTGCTGCGGGGCGAAAACGGATGCCCATGGGACAGGGAACAGGATCACCATTCGATTCGTAAAAATTTTCTGGAAGAAACTTACGAAGTGATGGAAGCAATTGATCTGGACGATTCAGAACTTCTGAAAGAAGAACTGGGGGACGTCCTGCTGCAAATCGTTTTTCACTGCCAAATGGAATCGGAATCAAGCCGATTCGATTTTGGAAATGTGTGTGATGGAATCTGTAAAAAGCTGATTGTGCGCCACCCTCATGTATTCGGCGATGTTATCGTGGAAAATTCCGGGGAAGTGCTTGTCAACTGGGATCAGATTAAACGACAGACAAAAGGGCAGAATACCACAACGGAAACGCTGAAAAGTGTTCCGGCGGTGCTTCCGGCCTTGATGCGCAGCGGAAAGGTTCAGCATCGTGCAGCAAAATCCGGGTTTGATTATCCGTCTTTGGAATATGCGCTTAGCGATCTTGACAGCGAGATTCTGGAACTTAAGGAAGCAATCGCTGAAAAAAATCAGGCGCATGTGGATGAGGAACTGGGGGATTTACTTTTTGCGGCTGTGAATGTTTCCCGTTTTACGCAGACAGATGCGGAAAACGCGCTGACACGATCCTGCGAAAAATTTATTGCACGGTTTGAACAGGTGGAAAAATTGGCGGTTTCTGGCGGCTTGGACATGAAGCAGGCTTCTATTGAGGAGTTGGACAAGCTTTGGAAGCGGGCTAAAAAGCTGGTATGATCACAGGAGAGAGTCCTGATGGCATATTTTTATTAAAAAATTACGGAGGTCATTTAAAATGACAAAAGCAGAACTTATTGCCGCAGTGGCGGAAAAATCGGAACTTTCCAAAAAGGATAGCGAAAAAGCAGTTGTTGCAGTAATTGACGCAATTACAGAAGCTCTGGTCGCCGGCGAAAAAGTTGCTCTGGTTGGCTTTGGCACCTTTGAGACCAAGACCCGTAATGAAAGACAGGGCATCAACCCGATCACCAAAGAACCGATGACAATTGCGGCGGCAACGGTTCCTGCATTTAAAGCTGGAAAAGCGCTGAAAGATGCTGTAGCCGGCAAATAAGCTTGAAACAATAAAAACCCGCCGGATGAGAATTGTCGGCGGGCTTTTTGCATTTGGGCGCTCGCGCAAAAGTGCGCAACGCTCCTTTTGCGAGGATGTGGAGGTCAAACGATGCGACTGGATAAATATCTGAAAATAACACGGCTGATTAAACGCCGGACTGTGGCTAACGAGGCTTGCGACGCTGGACGTATTATCGTGAATGGCAAGCCAGCCAGAGCGTCTTACGATGTAAAGGAAGGGGACACGGTAGAAATCTGTCTGGGCCAGAGGCCGCTTAAGGTGAAAGTGGTCAAGGTTAGCGATTATGCCACAAAGGATACCGCTTCCGAGGGATATGAAGTGATAGAATAGGCGGCAGTAACCGCTTTATAAAACCATCCGGGCAGGCGCTTCTGCATTGCGCCTGCCCGGATGGTTTTCATACGACAGGATGGATTCCGGCAGTATTCTGACTGCGCGGGGGCATCCGCCTGTTTGGCGGGGAACAAAATCGATCTGTAGCTTCTTTATCAATCTATGATGTGCTTTTATTCATTGTGACAGAAGAATGGGTGCGGTGGGAAATTTTAATTTGCTCCGCTGTTCAAATATATCCCCACGGGAGTGCGGCAACTCGCAGGTGCTATTTTTATCAGACTTTGAAGGTTCGACTAAATGGTCTTTTCCAGTTCTTTTTTCAGCTTTTTGATAATTCGTTTTTCCAGGCGTGATATGTAGGACTGGGAGATCCCGATAATGTCGGCCACTTCTTTTTGGGTTTTTTCTTCTGTCCCCATAAGGCCAAACCTTAGTTTCATAATCGTCTGTTCTCGTTCGCCCAGACGGTTCACAGCAGTGAGCAGCAAATTTTTTTCCGCCTCGTCCTCAATCGGTCGATTAATGCTGTCGGCTTCTGTTCCAAGGATATCCGAAAGCAGCAGCTCATTTCCGTCCCAGTCGATGTTCAGCGGCTCGTCGATTGAGATTTCATTTTTATGGTTCTGATTTTTCCGCAGGTGCATGAGAATCTCATTTTCGATACATCTGGACGCATAGGTCGCCAGCTTAATATTTTTCTGCGGGCAGAAAGTATTGACAGCTTTAATCAGTCCGATGGTGCCGATTGAAATTAAATCCTCCACGCAGATGCCAGTGGATTCAAACTTTTTTGCGATGTACACAACCAGCCTCAGATTGTGCACAGTCAACGTTTCTTTAGCTGACTCGTCGTGTGCTTCCAACCCGAGGAATGCCAGCTTTTCCTCTTCTTTGGAAAGCGGGGCAGGCAGGGTTTCGGGTCCGTTTATATAAAAAACCCGCCGGAGTTTCAGCCGCAGGAGCAGACTTTTCAGAAGCAGTATCCTTTTTTGAATCCATTGCATGAAAAACACCCTTTCCCTTTATGCGAAAATGCCATTTACTGATGTTTGGACAATTACACTGCATTTTTTCAAGAAGTGGTTATCCCCGGTCAACCAGCTGAGGGTTCAGCAATGCCTGATATTCTCCGTGAATCGGTTCTCTGCTGACCGCTATGTAAACATCCGAAGTCTTTTTCAGTATGTTCTCTCCGGAAATGGAAACCTCGTCCGGACGGAACCCCCGCAGCGCGCCCTGCCCGGTAACGGTATAGCAGGGAATCACGCGGTAACGGGTTTCTTCCGACGGCGCGATGCGGCTGGCAAGCTCTTTGTCACAGACAATGACCGGCGCACCGGAAAAAGGTTCTTTCAGTTGACAGCCGGTATCGGCCAGTCCCTTGATGACGAGAGTTTTGCCGTTTACCATGACCGACACGTTATATAGCTTTTTTTCACTTGTACGGCTGAATAGCAACCGCTCAAATAAAAGCAGCAGAAAATACGCAATTGTCGTTGTCGTAAGCAGCATAAGCATGGAAATGTCGAAATACACTACGCCATTGTAAAAAAGAAGATTGAGCGGCTTTAACAGAAAGGAGGCTGCCAGCAGAATGCCGGCAAACAGGAAGCTGACAGAAAGCAGTACAAACAGCGATTTGGCCAGCCGTTTCCATGAATGGCAACCGAAAGCGGCAGCCGCCATCACCCCTGACAAAAAGAGTTTGAAAAAGAGCTGGAACCACCAGCCTATATAAGGTAAAAAAATAATCAGCGAGCCTGCCGCACCAAGAAGAGCGGAAAGACAGGCCCGTTTTCGGCTTACTATGATGCCTAATATTTTGCCGGCAGCCAATATAATCAAGAAATTGATGATGTAATTCACCACAACCAGAACATCCGCATACACTGTCATATTAAACACCGCCTTCCCAAAGAGGAAGTCCTCGGTCTTTATTATAGGAAAGGGACAAGTTTTGTTTGTGTCGAAAAAGAGTGCATTAAAATATTCTTGCGAACCACAAACACATGGCATGCATACTATAAAAAAGAACGGCGCTCGTGCTGCCGTATCAAGTATATTCATTTTTAAGACAAAAGGTGTGATCATTCATGGCTTGCTGTAACAACAGATGCTGTAACAACAGAAGCTGCAATTACAGATGTGCAGTCCCAGGCTGTGGTTCTAAGGAAAATTGCATTAGATGCAAAAACAGCTGGCACCCGATTGTGGACACGGAATCCGTTCAGCGAAGAATGAGAATCTGCTGCGATCAGGGTGGCTGCTGTGGAATGTTTCCGGTGGATTGCAGAAATACGTACTGGCCGTCTTTCTCTCACCCCCGTTGGCTCTGCTGCAAAGATCTGTATTGCGCGCGTTAAAAAACCACGCGTTCACGAGGCACAACAAGCCGGCGGAAAACCGCCGGCTTGTTGTGTATGCAATGTAAAATTATTTTCCAGCTTCTTTCAATGGGTAATTATTGGAAAGAACTCAGATTTGCATGTTTGTTGATGCCCGCGCCCATACTAATTTCTGAAAAGAAAATAGAAAACGGGGTGCGGGACGTGTATATCAATAAGGTTGAAATTTGCGGGGTAAATACGTCTAAGCTAAAAGTGCTGAAGGAGAAGGAGAAGATAGAATTGCTTCGGCGGATCCGGGGGGGCGATCATGCCGCCCGGGAAGAGATGATTAACGGAAACTTGAGGCTGGTGCTCTCAGTTGTGCAGAAATTCACAAATCGCGGTGAAAATCTGGACGACCTTTTTCAGGTGGGATGCATCGGGCTGATTAAGGCGATCGACAATTTCGACCCAAATCAGAATGTACGCTTTTCCACCTATGGCGTGCCCATGATTATCGGAGAAATCCGCCGGCATCTCAGGGATAACAACTCTGTACGTGTCAGCCGGTCGATGAGAGATATGGCATACAAGGCTATGCAGGCAAAGGAAGCGCTTGTAAACCGCAATGCAAGGGAACCGACCATCGATGAGATTGCCGCGGAAATGGGCGTGAACAAAGAGAATGTCGTTTTGGCGCTGGAAGCAATTGTGGAGCCGATGTCGCTTTATGAGCCGGTTTATTCGGACGGCGGTGATACCATCTATGTGATGGATCAGGTTGGAGATAAAAACGGGGAAAACGATTGGATGGATGAAATTGCAATTCGGGAAGCAATGAAAAATCTGGGGGAACGTGAGAAAAAAATCCTTACCCTGCGTTTTTTTGTTGGCAAGACCCAGATGGAAGTAGCGCAGGAAATCGGTATCTCTCAGGCTCAGGTGTCCAGATTGGAAAAGGGCGCGCTGGATTGGATCAAAAAACATTTATAAATACAGCAGCGGCCGCCTTTTCAGGCGGCCGCTGCTGTTGTCACTTCGGTTTCGGTGTTACGCAAACATTGCGGTTAATTGTTCCAGTAGATGGAATTTTTCGTTATATCCCTGCACAAAAATGTACAAAACAATAACAGGCAGGATATAGGAAACATAGATGCGGGTCCATGCGGGGAATTGGATGCCGTTTCCGGTGTCCGCCTCTCTGAGAAAGTTTTTCCATCCCCAGCCGTAGCGGGAGGTGCAGAACGCCAGATAGATCAGAGACCCCAGCGGCAGCAGGTTGCTGCTTACAATAAAGTCTTCAAGGTCCTGAATATTGCTGCTGGCACCCAGCGGCTGAATGCCGCTCCAGAGATTGAAACCAAGCACGCAAGGAATGGAAAGAACAATAATGAGGACAATATTGATCAGAACGGTTTTCCGGCGGGACCAGCCCCACAAGTCCATTCCGAAAGATACGATATTTTCGAATACCGCAATAATGGTGGAAAGCGCTGCAAAAGTCATAAAGACAAAGAAAAGAGACCCGAAAATACGCCCGCCCGTCATCACATTGAATATGTTGGGGAGCGTCACAAAAACAAGTCCCGGACCCTGACCGGGGTCCATCCCAAACGCTGAGCAGGCGGGGAAAATAATCAGTCCCGCCATCAGGGCAACGCAGGTGTCAAGCAGCGTTATGCTGATGGATTCTCCGGTGAGCGAACGTTCCTTGCCGATGTAGCTGCCGAAAATCGCCATCGCGCCGATTCCAAGGCTCAGTGTGAAAAAAGCCTGCCCCATTGCCGCAAAGATCACAGTCGAGATTCCCTGCTCCGCAATTTTTCCAAAGTCAGGCAGTAGATAGAACCGCAGACCGTCACCGGCTCCCGGCAGAGTTACCGCCCTTAAAACGAGGACAATCATCACCAAAAACAGGCATCCCATCATCGCTTTGGTAATCCGCTCCACGCCGTTTTGAAGGCCGAGCGAGCAAACGCCGAACCCGATGAGCACAACGGCAACCATCCAGAAAGCCATAAGCCCCGGCTGAGCAAGCATGCTGCCGAATACCGACGCGACTTCGTCCGGGGTTTTACCGACAAATTCGCCTGTCGCAGTTTTTAAAAAGTAGATAATCATCCAGCCGCCGACCGTTGTATAAAACATCATCAGCATATAGTTTCCGAGCATCGCACCGTAACCGTACAGATGCCACTTCGTGCCTTTCGGTTCCAGCACACGGAAGGAAAGCGCCGCACTTTTCTGGCTGGCGCGTCCCACGGAAAATTCCATGACCATAATCGGAAGGCCCAATACCAATAGGAAGAACAGATAAATCAGAACGAAAGCGGCGCCGCCGTACTGTCCCGTAATATATGGAAATCTCCACACATTACCCAGCCCAATGGCGCAGCCTGCTGATATGAGCAAAAAGCCCAGCCGCGAAGCAAATTTCTCTCGCTGCAAAATAAACACCTCACATTTGATTTGCGTGCGCGTCTGCGCCGCGTTGACATCATAAGTTTGCGCAACAGGAACGAAAATATCTTACCTTTCTTTTGATGGAAAGTCAATCACAGAAGATCATTCCGGTCTATTTTATATTGCGGGCACATACAGTATAGATACTCGTGAGATCTGCGCAATGAAGGAGGGGACGCGATGTATTGCAGGATCAGTGATCTGCGGAGCAAATTCGTCATCAATGTCCGCAACGGCGCGAAGTTGGGCTATGTTTCTGACGTGGAGCTGGATACGGTGACGGCGACGGCTTCTGCACTTGTCATTAAAGGAAGACTCCGCCTGCTTGGTTTTTTAGGGCGCGAAGAGGATATTGTAATTCGGTGGAATGACATAGAGGTCATCGGCGAGGATACCATTCTTGTCAATCATACGCTGCCGGTTTCCGGAGAACCCCGCAAACGGGGACAGGGTTGGCTTCACATTCTGACAGAAGATTAAGAGGCGGCCGACCATTGCATAAAAATATAGGATTACCACTTGCATTTCGTTCCATTATATGTTACTATTATTCGGCTGATGGATTAAATCAGCATAACACACACCATGTGATTGTCTTGTCGGTGTCCCGCGTGGGATGATAAGGCGAGCTTGAAGCAGGGTGGCGGAAAATAACCGAAAGTGAGGAATTTATCATGGGCGTAGTATCTATGAAACAATTATTGGAGGCTGGCGTTCATTTTGGACATCAGACCAGAAGATGGAACCCCAAAATGGCGCGCTATATCTTTACGGAGAGAAACGGCATCTATATCATCGACCTCCAGAAAACCGTTAAAAAACTGGACGAGGCTTATATGTTTGTCCGTGACGTTGCGGCGAACGGCGGCAATGTTCTGTTTGTCGGAACCAAAAAGCAGGCTGGCGATTCTGTCCGCGAGGAAGCAACCCGCGCCGGCGCGTACTTTGTCAATGCAAGATGGCTCGGCGGCATGCTGACCAACTTCAAAACCATCCGCCGCAGAATTGAACGGCTTGCTCAGCTGCGTAAAATGGAAGAGGACGGCACATTTGAGCTTTTGCCGAAAAAAGAGGTCAGCAAGCTGAACCTTGAAATTGAAAAACTCGAAAAATTCCTAGGCGGCATCAAAGACATGAAGAGGCTCCCGGCCGCTCTGTTTATCGTTGACCCGAGAAAAGAAAAGATTGCTGTTGCCGAAGCGCACAAGCTGGGCATTCCCATTGTGGCAATCGTTGATACAAACTGCGACCCCGATGAAATCGACTACGTGATTCCCGGCAATGATGACGCAATCCGCGCTGTCAAACTGCTATCTGCGACAATGGCTGACGCAATCATTGAAGGCAGACAGGGAAGCGCTGCTGCGGCTGAAGAAGAAGCTGCAGCAAAAGCTGATGAAACCAACGAGGCTGCTCAGTAATCTTACGGGAAGAAAAAACGATACGGAGGAATTAAAATGGCATTTACCGCGAAGGATGTACAGTCCCTCAGAGAAAAAACCGGAGTCGGCATGATGGAGTGCAAAAAAGCACTTTCCGCATCTGACGGCGATATGGATAAAGCAATTGAAATCCTCAGAGAGAAGGGCCTCGCTGCTGCCGCTAAAAAATCCGGCAGAATCGCTGCTGAAGGCGTAGTCACGGCTATCGTTGACGAAGCCACAAAAGTCGGCGTAGTCATCGAAGTTAATTCTGAGACCGATTTTGTTGCGAAAAACGAAAAATTTATGGAGTTTGTTGAGTCCTGCGCCAAAACTGTCGCAGCCAACAAACCTGCCGATGTGGACGCACTGCTGAAGCTGCCTGCGGTTGGTCTGAATATGACCATCGAGGAAGAACTGCGTGATAAGATTCTGACCATCGGAGAAAACATGAAGATTCGCCGTTTCACATATGCAGAAGGAACCATCTGCACCTATGTGCATGGCGGTGGCCGCATCGGCGTTATGGTCAGCTTTAACACCGACCTTGGAGACAAGGCCGAGTTCCAGGATTATGCGAAGGACGTCGCAATGCAGATTGCAGCGATCAACCCGCTTTATCTGGATGAAACTGCTGTTCCTGCCGAAGTAATTCAGAAAGAAAAAGAGATTCTCACTGTTCAGATTGAAAACGATGAGAAACTCAAGAATAAGCCTGCCCAGATCATTGCCAAAATGGTCGAAGGCAGAGTTGGCAAGTACTACAAGGAAAACTGCCTTGTTGATCAGCAGTTTGTAAAGAACAGCGACGTCACAGTTGCCCAGTACACTGCCGAAACCGAAAAGAATCTCGGCGGTTCCATTCAGATCACCGGTTTTGTCCGCTATGAAAAAGGTGAAGGCCTTGAAAAAAGAGAGGACAATTTCGCTGACGAAGTTGCCGGAATGATTAAGTAAACGGTTTTTATGAAAGCCCGCCGGGGTTTCCCGGCGGGCTTTTTCTGATGAGAATCTACCAATTGGTCTTTACTTTATTTTCTGGTTATTGTAAAATAGATAAGATATAAGCGCAGAATGAAAGTAATCTGATTTTTATATATATGGAGGTTGCAAATGCCTATTCAATATCGGCGTATACTTTTAAAACTCAGCGGCGAAGCGCTTGCCGGCAGTAAAAAATTTGGAATTGACTATGATGTAGTATCCAGTATCTGCAAAAGCATTCAAAAAAGTGTGGAAATGGGTGCCCAGATTGGAATTGTAGTCGGAGGCGGGAATTTTTTCCGCGGGCGCAGCAGCGGCCAGATGCAGGACAGAACCCGTGCGGATCACATGGGGATGCTTGCAACCGTCATGAACGCACTGGCGATTGCAGACGGGCTGGAAGCCCTGAACGTGCCGGTGCGCGTGCAGACCGCGATCACGATGCAGCAGATTGCGGAACCGTACATCCGCAACCGGGCAATCCGCCACCTCGAAAAAGGGCGTGTGGTTATTTTCGGCTGTGGAACCGGCAATCCGTTTTTCTCGACTGATACAGCTTCCGCACTTCGTGCCGCTGAGATTGAGGCGGATATTATGATGAAGGCTACGATGGTGGATGGTATTTATGACCGTGATCCTAACCGCTTTGCTGATGCGGTAAAATATGATGAGATCTCCTTTCAGGAGATTTTGGAAAAACAGCTTGGCGTGATGGATAGCACCGCGGTAGCTCTCTGCAAGGAAAACCATATCCCTGTGCTTGTGTTTAGTCTTTCCGATTCCGACCATATTGTGGAAGCAATCGAAGGCAAAAATATTGGAACAATTGTTAAGGAGGCATAATCATGAACGAAAAGGTAAAGTTCTATAACGAAAAGATGGAAAAAACCATCTACGCGCTGGAAAAGGAATACGGCGCAATCCGTGCGGGCAGAGCAAATCCCGCAGTGCTGGACAAAATCATGGTTGATTATTATGGAACACCTACCCAGATTCAGTCCATGGCTGCCATTTCTGTTGCAGAGGCAAGAATTCTCGTCATACAGCCATGGGACAAATCCACACTGAAAGCGATTGAGAAGGCGATCCAGACCTCTGACCTCGGAATTAACCCTGCGAATGATGGCTCAGTGCTGCGCATTGTTTTCCCGTCGCTGACTGAGGAACGCAGAAAAGACATCTGCAAACAGGTTCGCAAAGAAGCGGAAGAAGCCAAGGTGGCAATTCGTTCTATCCGCCGCGACGCAAACGAAAAATTTAAGGCGTTGAAAAAGACCAGTGAAATCAGTGAGGATGAGCAGAAGGATCTCGAGGACGCTGCCCAGAAACTAACGGAAAAATTCTGCAAAACGATTGACGACCTTTCGGCCAAAAAAGAAAAGGAAATCCTTGAGATCTGATTCCAGAACGGAGTGTCAAATGGCAAAATCATTGCTTTCACATGTGCCGGCAGATTCACTGCCGGCACATATCGGGATTATTATGGATGGCAACGGCCGATGGGCAACCAAACGGGGACTGCCCCGCAGCGCCGGCCATAAGCAAGGCGCCGATACATTCAGTAAAATTGCAAAACACTGCAGGGAAATTGGAATTTCATATTTGACTGCTTATGCTTTTTCGACAGAAAATTGGCGGCGTCCGGCTGATGAGGTCGGCGAAATCATGGGGTTGCTGCGAAGATACCTGAAGGACACAAAGCTACATCAGGATGAAAACGCCAGAATTTGTTTTTTAGGCGACAGGGAGCCGATTGATGATGATATTCGAGAAATGATGGAACGGGCTGAACGTGAAAGCGCTCACCGGACAGGCATTACGATTAATCTGGCGCTGAATTACGGGGGGCGTGATGAGATCATTCATGCGGTCCGCGCTCTTTCCGCGCAATGTGTTTCCGGCGAACTGCGCCCTGCGGATATTAATGAAGAACTGTTGTCAAAACAGCTTTATACCGCGGGACAGCCGGACCCTGATCTGATTATCCGGCCCAGCGGAGAAATGCGCACGTCGAATTTTCTTTTGTGGCAGTCCGCCTATTCGGAGCTTGTTTTTATGGATGTGCTTTGGCCGGATTTTACGCCTGCGCATCTGGATCACGCAATTCTGGAATATCTGAACCGCACCCGGCGCTTTGGCGGCATTTAGCGCAGATTATCCAACGGCGCATTTGCGTATGCGGAGGAATGGAGTTTTTTATGAAAACAAGAGTCATCAGTTCGCTGATCGGACTGGTTGTCCTGATTCTGGTATTGCTGATGTTTCATACAATTGTACTGAACATTGCGGTGGCGGCGATTTCTCTGATTGCTGTATTTGAGCTGCTCTGCGCCACTGGATGCAAACAGTACCGTGTTCTTTTTATCCTTGCTATGACCTTTGCCGCTTTGGTTCCTTTTTTTCCGGTGCGTTTTGTTGCTCAGAATCTGATGGTGATCTGCTATATCTATGTGCTGGCAGTTTTCCTGCTCCTTTTAAAAACCCATGAGCAACTGCACATCGAGCAAGTGGCCGTCAGCGTAATGTGCAGCCTGCTAGTTCCGTTTTCGCTGACAACACTTGTGTATCAGCGGGACAGCCATGGCGCCACACTGGGGATTTTTTACGTGCTGCTCTCCTTGGGCAGCGCATGGCTTTCCGACACGGGGGCTTATTTTGCGGGGCGCGCCTTCGGCCGCCACAAGCTGGCGCCACAGATCAGCCCCAAGAAGACGGTGGAGGGCGCGATAGGCGGCGCAGTTTTTGCGGCTTTCACCATGCTGTTCGTCGCGTGGCTGTATACGCTAATGGTATCTCTTTTCGGATTTGTTGTAGATGTTTTTTATTTAAGGATTTTTTGTATGATGCCTGTTTTAACAGCTGTCAGCATCTTGGGGGATTTGTCGGCGTCGGTGATTAAGCGCCAATTCGACGTCAAAGACTACGGGTCCATTATGCCCGGCCACGGCGGTGTTATGGACCGTTTTGACAGCGCTTTAACAGTGGCGCCTCTGGTCTATCTGATCAGCCAGTGGGTTCCGCTGGCACAGCTTCGGTAAAGTGAGGTTTCACGTTGAAAAAAATAGCTTTATTAGGGTCTACCGGTTCCATCGGCACCCAGACATTACTTTCCTGTAAGAATTTAGAATATCAAGTGAACGTTCTTGCGGCAAACAGGAACGTATCACTTTTGGAGCGGCAGGCGAGGGAGTTCACCCCTCGCTATGTTGCAATTATGGATAAAAACGCCTACTCCGACCTGAAAGTCCGGCTTGCCGACACTTCTATCCGCCTGCTTGCCGGTGTGGATGGCTTGTGTGAAGCGGCAGCGCTTGACGAGAACGATCTTGTCTGCAACGCTGTGATCGGCATGGTTGGCCTGCGGCCTACGCTTGCGGCGCTGAGCGCGGGCAAGGCTCTTGCCCTTGCCAATAAGGAAACACTGGTCGCCGGGGGAAAACTCGTCTTGGAGACGGCGGCAAAAAACGGTGTGAAAATCCTGCCGGTGGATAGTGAGCACAGCGCTATTTTCCAATGCCTGCAGGGAAATGAGCAAAAGTCCCTGCGCAGGATTATCCTCACGGCTTCGGGCGGCCCGTTCCGCGGAAAAACCTATGCGCAACTGGAGGGGATGACCCGCGCGGAAGCCCTGCATCACCCGAACTGGTCGATGGGTGCAAAAATCACGGTAGATTCCGCCACGCTTATGAATAAGGGGCTGGAATTTATCGAAGCCATGTGGCTGTTTGATTTAACACCGGAACAGATTGAAGTAGTGGTGCATCCGCAGAGCGTGCTTCATTCCGCAGTGGAATATGAGGATGGTTCGGTAATCGGACAGCTCGGCGTGCCGGATATGCGGATTCCAATCCAATATGCGCTGACCTATCCCCATCGCGCGCCAAGCGGTGTGAAGCCGCTTTCCTTAACGGAATGCGGCAGCCTGACCTTTGAAAAGCCGGATCTCGACACTTTTGTCTGCCTAAAATACTGCATTGAGGCAATTCGCAGAGGCGGGCTGTATCCCTGTGCGGTAAACGGCGCAAATGAACAGGCGGTTGCGCTGTTCCTTGAGGGGAAACTTGGTTTTAACGACATCGGGCGCTGTGTGAAATATGTGTTGGATAACCTGAAGTGTGCATCGGAAGGCGTCTATACGCTTGAGCAGGTTTTAGAAACCGACCTTGCCGCGCGGGAGCAGGTGCTGGCATATTGCCGGGGAAATCGAGAATAGTATATAGGGGCGGGATGCCCCTATTTCGTTCTGATGGAAAAATGAGAGGTTTCATATGAATATTGTTTTTCAAGTGATCATAGCGGTTTTGGTATTTGGGACTTTGATTTTTGTACATGAACTGGGACACTTTACAGTCGGTAAGCTTTCTGGAATGCGTGTCAACGAATTTGCAATCGGCATGGGCCCTGCGATTTGGCACAGGCAGAAAGGAGAAACCAAATATGCGCTGCGCCTCTTTCCGATCGGCGGCTATGTAGCTGTGGAAGGGGAGGATGAAGATAGCTCCGACCCCAGAGCATTCTGCAATGTCCGCCTTTGGAAACGGATTCTGTTTGTCTGTGCCGGTGCTATCATGAACCTTTTGCTGGGGTTTGTCATTTTATCGATACTCGTGAGTCTGCGCACCGCGCTTCCGACTACGATTGTTTCCGACTTTCGGGAAGGCGCGACAAGCAACGCATACCTTGAGCGCTATGATAAGATCCTCAAAATTAACGGAAACAGTGTTTTTACAGCCAATGACGTCACATTTTCTATGATCAGCGACAAAGACGGAGTTGTGGATTTTTCGGTGCTGCGGGACGGCAAAAGGCTGGAAATCCCGGGAATTGATTTTGGTATGCAGGTCGAAGAGGACGGGACGCGCCTGATCAATCTGGACTTCTATGTGTTTTCCGCGCAGAAAACCTTTTTGGGCAGCGTAAAGTATACGTTCCTGTGGATGTTCTCAATCGTGCGGCAGGTCTGGCTTTCACTGGCGAATCTCCTAACGGGGAATTTCACAATGTCCGAATTGTCGGGCCCTGTGGGGGTATCCACGGCTATCGGGCAGGCGAGTTCTGCCGGCATGGGTACGCTTTTACTGCTGATCGGGTTTATTACGGTGAATATCGGCGTTTTTAATCTGCTGCCGGTTCCGGCTTTGGACGGCGGACGCCTGATTTTTCTTTTAATTGAACTGATTATGCGCCGGCCGGTCAATCCGAAATATGAAGGCTATGTACACGCCGCCGGTTTTGTCGCTCTGATGGGGCTGATGCTGGTGGTTACGTTTAATGATATTGTAAGGCTTTTTTAGCAGACAGATAGGATGGTAACATGACGAAGACAGTGAAAGTAGGAAACAGAACGATTGGCGGGGGTGCGCCGGTCACGGTGCAGTCGATGCTGAATATTCCGGCGGAAAATCTGGAAGGGAGCGTCCGGCAGGCAAAGGCACTGGAAGCGGCGGGCTGTGAGATCATCCGCGCCGCGGTGCCTGACCTGAACGCGGTCAGACTGATTCCTGCGCTCAAGCAGGCGGTGCGGGTCCCGGTTGTAGCGGATATCCATTTTGATTACCGCATCGCTTTGGAATGCGTCGCGGCGGGAGTTGATAAAATCCGAATCAATCCGGGCAATATCGGGGAAGACAGCCGCGTCAAGCAGGTTGTGGACGCCTGCCGGACTGCGGGCATCCCGGTTCGCATCGGCGTCAATTCCGGCTCGGTGGAAAAGCAGATTCTTGCGAAATATGGTTCGCCAACGCCGCAGGCGCTGGTGGACAGCGCACTTTACCATGTGCGCCTTCTGGAGAAATTTGATTTTCACGATATAGTCATTTCTATGAAATCTTCCAATGTGCCCGATATGATCGCGGCCTACCGCCTGGCGGCGCAGCAGACTGATTATCCGCTGCACCTCGGCGTTACGGAAGCGGGAACCAGCCGCATGGGGCTTATTAAAAGCGCCGTCGGCATCGGCTCGCTTTTATGCGACGGCATCGGCGACACCATCCGTGTTTCGCTGACGGCCGACCCCGTTGAGGAAGTGTATGCCGCGCAGGACATTCTCAAAGCGATTGGCAAACCGGGGTGCGGGGTACAGATTATTTCCTGCCCGACCTGCGGACGCACAAAAATCGATTTAATCCCGCTTGCCGACAAAGTGGAAAAAGCGCTGGCCGGATGCCGCAAAGACCTGAAGGTCGCGGTGATGGGCTGCATTGTGAACGGGCCGGGAGAAGCCCGCGAGGCCGATATCGGCATTGCCGGCGGAAACGGGGAGGCGCTCCTGTTTAAAAAAGGCGAAGTTGTCGGCAAATACCCTGAGAGCGAAATCTTGGAGATCCTTCTGCGTGAAATAGAGAGTCTGTAATGCTTGAGAAATCGATCTGTTTGGAGTGTTGAACCTTGGCATCATTTATGGAAATATTTGGCGGATTTTTGGCAACACCGCCGGGTGAAGGGATTCTGCGCGGAGAAGTCTGCGGCCTGACCGTACGGCAGGACAACCGGGAAATGGAAGTTCGGCTGAGTCTGGATGAACTGCACCCCTATACGGAGTTTGTGCAGCTTCAGCGCAGCCTGTGCACTGCCCTTCAGCTGAAAGAAGTACATATCTGCCCCAACTATCCGCCGAAGCTGTTTACCTGCGACTATCTTCCCGAGATTATTGCGCGCCTCGGGAATATGGGTGTGCCGGTCAACGGCTTTTTTAATGGCTGCAAATGCGATTATTTCGACTCGCGGCTGCGTATCTACCTATCACACGGCGGGTGGGAGCTTTTGGATGGAATTCACTGCGCAAACAGAATTTCACAGGTAATTTCAGAAGAATTTTCCCTGACGGTTCAGGTGGTATTTGACGGTGTGCTTGAGATTGCGCCGGATAGTGCGCTATATCAGGATATGGTGGAAAAGGCGCGGCCGGCTCCAATTACTTATACGCCCCCCGCACCGCAGGAGAAGCCGGCATCTGCCGGCGCAGCCGAACGCCCCGCTCCTGCGCGGCTCAGCTTTGACGCGGACTCTCTGCCGTTTGAGCCAAATTCCATGGTGACGCTTTATGGAAATCCGCCAAAGGGAAAACCTCAGGAAATGGCTCAGGTCAATATTGAAAGCGGAAACGTCACCGTCTGGGGCGATGTGTTTAAAATTGACCGCCGGACAAGCCGTGATGAGAAAACATTGATACTTTCCATCTATTTTACCGATTATACTAGCTCTTACTGCGCAAAGGTGCTCGGACGCTTTGACAAAAAGACGAAAGCTCTGGAAGAACTCAAGGAAGGCAATACCGTCGTCATGCACGGTATCATCGAATTCGATCGGTTCGACCACGAAACCGTCCTGCGACCGGACAGCATCGCTGTGGTAAAAAAGACCGCAAGGCGGGATTTAAGTGAAGAAAAGCGGGTCGAACTGCACATGCACTCCAATATGTCCGCTATGGACGGAATGACGCCCGCCGCAAAGCTGGTGCAGCGCGCCTATGAATTCGGGCACAAAGCGGTCGCCATCACCGACCATGGCGTGGCGCAGGCGTTCCCCGACTGCATGAACGCTACCGGCAAGATCCGGAAGGCTGGCGGCAATATCAAGGTTCTTTATGGTGTGGAAGCATACTTTGTCGATGATGTGGTGCACGCCGTCAGCGGAACCGCGCAGCGCGGGTTTGACGAAGAAATCATTGTGTTCGACCTTGAGACGACCGGACTATCGGCCGCGACAGAGCGGATTACGGAAATCGGCGCAGTCAAGCTGCGGGGCGGTGAAATCGTGGATCGGATGGACACGTTCGTCAACCCGGAGCGCGCGATTTCTTACGAAATTACAAAGCTGACCGGTATCACGGACGACGATGTGCGGGATGCTCCTTCTGAAAAAGAAGCCCTAAATCTGTTTTACGAGTTCTGCGGAGGAGACAACGCGGTGCTTGTAGCGCATAATGCCTCGTTTGATACCAGCTTTATCCGGCAGGCGGCAAAGCGCAGCGGCATGGGATACCGGTTTACCGCCGTTGATACGGTGGTGATGTCCCGCTCCCTGTTCCCGGAGCTGAAAAAGCATAAGCTGGACATTGTCGCCAAGCATCTGGGGCTGGAGGACTTCAATCACCACCGCGCCTGCGACGATGCGGAGGTTCTCGCGAAGATCTTCCAGAGGATGATCGTCATTTTGAAAACGCAAAAAAACTGTGCCTGCATCGAACGAATCAACACATCGCTTGCCGCAGTTGATGTCAAAAAATCGCCGATCTACCATCAAATCCTGCTGGTGCGCAACTACGAAGGGCTTCGCAATCTCTACCAGCTGATTTCCGCCTCTCATCTGGATTACTATGCGAAGAAACCACGCATCCCGAAAAGTAAACTGATGGAGCATAGGGAAGGGCTTTTGGTGGGAAGCGCCTGCGAAGCGGGACAGCTTTACAGGGCGATTATAGAGGGAAAAAGCTGGGGCGACCTCTGCGAAATCGCAAAGTTCTATGATTATCTGGAAATCCAGCCTCTTGGGAACAATGAATTTATGGTGCGCAGCAATCAGGTTCCCGGCATAGATACGCTGAAAGAATACAACGAGACCATTGTCAGGTTAGGCGAAAAGCTGAATATCCCGGTTGTCGCAACCTGCGACGTTCACTTCATGGACGCGGGTGACGCGAAATTCCGTGCGATTCTGATGGCGGGCATGGGCTTTTCCGATGCAGACCAGCAGGCCCCGCTCTATTTCCGCACCACTGATGAAATGCTCAAGGAGTTTGAATATCTCGGAGCCGAAAAGGCACGCGAGGTGGTCATTACCAATACCAACCTGATTGCCGACATGATTGAGGAGATCAAGCCGATTCCGGACGGGACGTTTACGCCGACCATCCCCGGTTCGGACGAGGATCTTCAGCGCATCACCTGGGAAAAAGCAAAATCCATGTACGGACACGAAGGGCAGATTCCAGAGCTTGTGGAAAAGCGCCTCAACAGGGAGCTCGGCTCGATTATCAAGCACGGGTTTGCCGTTTTGTATATGATTGCGCAGAAGCTGGTGGCCAAAAGCGAGGAAGGCGGTTACCACGTCGGCTCGCGTGGCTCCGTTGGCTCATCGTTTGTTGCCACCATGGCGGGCATTTCCGAAGTCAACCCGCTTCCGCCTCACTATTACTGCACGAACTGTAAGCACAGCGAGTTTATTACCGACGGGTCGGTGGGTTCCGGTTTTGACCTGCCGGAGAAAGTTTGCCCCAAGTGCGGGACAACCTATAAGCAGGATGGGCATGATATCCCGTTTGAAACATTCCTTGGTTTTGACGGCGACAAGGCGCCCGATATCGACCTGAACTTTTCTGGCGAATACCAGTCGCAGATTCATAAATATACCGAAGAGCTGTTCGGCTCCACCCATGTGTTCAAGGCGGGCACGATCTCAACGGTGGCGGAGAAAACCGCCTATGGTTTTGTCAAAAAATACGCGCAGGAACGCGGGTTGGTGATGACCCGCGCGGAAGAGGAACGCCTTTCACTGGGCTGTACGGGCGTCAAACGCACAACCGGGCAGCACCCCGGCGGTATGGTTGTTGTTCCGTCCAACCATGAGGTCTTTGATTTTACGGCGGTACAGCGTCCGGCGGACGATGCGACATCGGATATTACCACCACCCATTTTGACTTTCACTCCCTGCACGACACAATTCTGAAGCTGGACGAGCTTGGCCACGATGTTCCGACCATGTATAAGTATCTGGAAGACATGACAGGCATCAATGCCAATGACGTCCCGATGAACGACCAGAAGGTGATGAGCCTTTTCGTGTCCACCGAGGCGCTCGGCGTCACAGAGGAGGAAATCGGCTGCAACACCGGAACGCTCGGCATCCCCGAATTCGGCACAAACTTTGTGCGGGGGATGTTGATTGAGGCGCAGCCGAAGAATTTTTCCGACCTGCTCCAGATTTCAGGGCTTTCGCATGGTACGGATGTCTGGCTTGGCAACGCGCAGGAGCTGATTAAAAACAGAACCTGCACAATTTCCAACGTCATCGGAACACGTGACAGCATTATGACCTACCTGCTCCACAAAGGTCTGGAACCGAAAATGGCATTTAAAATCATGGAAATTACCCGTAAGGGCAACGCGCCGCGCCTGCTGACCGAAGAGCACATGGACGCGATGCGGGAGCATGGCGTCCCGCAATGGTATATCGACAGCTGCCTCAAAATCAAATACATGTTCCCAAAGGCACATGCCGCGGCCTACGATATCGCATCCATCCGCCTTTGCTGGTTCAAAGTATACCACCCGCTGGCATTTTACGCGGTCATCTTTACCGTCCGCGGGGACGATTTTGACGCCGAAGCGGCGGTTGCGGGCAAACAGACCACGCGCAATAAGATGCAGAATCTGATTGCCATGGGAAACGAGCGTTCGGCAAAAGACGACGGCGTTCTGACGATGCTTCAAATTATCCATGAATGCCAGGCGCGCGGCATCAAGTTTTTGCCGGTCGATTTGTATCAATCCCACTTCAAAATTTATCAGGTGGAAGACGGTAAGATTCGTCTGCCCTTTATGGCTTTGAAAGGAGTCGGGGAAGCGGCGGCTAAGAACCTATGGGAAGCGGCCAAAAAAGAGGTCTTTATCTCAGCCGACGATATAACGAATCGCACCGGTGTTTCCAAATCTGTGATTGAAACGCTGAAAAGCATGGGCGCGTTAGGCGATTTGCCTGACACCTCACAGGTTTCGTTCTTTTAAACAAAAAATGCAGCCGGAAACAGTTGACAGCTTTAATTCAATGTGCTAATATATTAGCAAGCTAAAGCAATGCACGACAGCTGGAGGTTTCTATGAAACGATATAATAAGATTACTCCCGACGGCACGCGCGACCTTCTCTTTGAGGAATGCGAAGCGCGGGATGAAGCGGTTTCCCGCCTGACGTTTATGTTCCGCTCCCGCGGTTATCGTCAGGTTATGACTCCGGCAATCGAATTTTATGATGTGTTCGGGTCTTCTGGCACCTATTTCCCGCAGGAAAATATGTATAAGCTGACCGATAACCGCGGGCGGCTGATGGTGATGCGGCCCGACTGCACCATTCCCATCGCGAGGCTGGCGGCGACCCGTTTGGCGGCGATGCCGATGCCGCTGCGGCTGTATTACAATCAAAATGTCTACCGGATGGGGCATGACGAGCGCGGCAAGCGGGATGAAATCTTCCAGACTGGCGTGGAGCTGATCGGCAGCAATTCATTGCGCAGCGATCTGGAAATTGTGGAGCTGGCAGCTTCCGGGCTTTCAGACTTGAACGGGGAAAGCTTCCGCATAGAAATCTGCCACATCGGCTACTTTAAGGCGCTGATTGACAGCCTTGATACCGATGACGCCACAAAAGAGGAAATCCGCCAAAGCGTGGAACAGAAAAATTATGCGTCGCTCAACGACCTGCTCGAGCAGTTCGGCTCCAGCAAAGCGGCGGCGGCGCTTAAATACCTGCCCAGACTGTTTGGCGGAGAAGAGGTATTTGAGAAGGCCTATTCTCTGTTTGCCGAAAACGGCGCCAAGGAAAGCCTGGATTACCTGAAAGCAATCTATGAAAATCTCCGCCAGCTTGAGCTGGAAGACCACGTACTGATTGACCTCGGTCTGGTCAATCAGGCGGAATACTACACGGGGATCATTTTCCGGGGCTATCTGGATGGGATCGGGGAACCGGTTTTATCCGGCGGGCGCTATGACAACCTGATTCATGATTTCGGTGTCAGCCTCTCCGCAACAGGGTTCGCGGTGACGGTTGACCTTGTGACAGGGGCTGTCGGTCATCCTGCGCAGAAAGTGCCGGATATATTAGTATTTGCGGATGAAAACCATCTGCCGCAGGCGATTAACTATATCAAATCTCTGGCGCAGAACGGGCTGACGGTGGAAAACTGCGTATTGGACGACTTTGAAGCCGCCGCCGATTACGCACGCAGCCGCGGAATTGCGCAGCTGCATGTCGTGGATGACGAGATTGAAATCATTGATATGGATACGCTGTAAGGGGAGGGCTGTCAGATGAAACCGATTCGGATTGCCCTTACAAAGGGCAGGCTGGAAGAAAAAAGTATCGAGCTGTTTGAAAAACTGGGCTATGACTGCACAGCAGTGAGGGAAAAGGGCAGAAAACTGATTCTGCCGCTGGCAAACGCCAACATTGAAATTGTGCTTGCCAAAGCGGCGGATGTTGCTACTTATGTGGAAAACGGCGTGTGTGATATCGGCGTCGTGGGGAAGGACACCATCATGGAGAAAGGCGGCACCTTTTACGAGGTTGCCGATCTCGGATTTGGGAAATGCCGGTTTGCGCTGGCTGTTCCAAAAGGTGTCGATTTTTACGAAGGCTACCACACCCGGTGCATCGCCTCGAAATATGTCAATGTGACCAGAGCGTTTTTTGAGCGCAAAAACATGGATGTCAACATTGTTAAGATTGAAGGGTCGGTCGAGCTGGCGCCCATTCTCGGCCTTTCCGATGCCATTGTGGATATCGTGGAGACCGGGACGACGCTAAAGGAAAACGGGCTTGTAATCGCGGAATATGTATGCGACATCAGCGCGCGGATGATTGTGAACATCGCCAGCCTGAAGCTGCGAAAAAGTGAGATTGAACCGTTCATCAATCAGATCGAGCGGTATTTGGAAGGGGAAGCAGAATGATCAGCATTGTCAGAACGGATGGGAAAGCGGAAAAAGAGCTGCTTTTTACACTTCGAAGCCGCAGCGGTAAAGTGAATGAAGAAGTCACAAAAACCGTTTCGGGCATCATCAGCGATGTGCGGGACCACGGGGATGCCGCTGTGGGGGAGTATACCAATCGGTTCGACGGGCAATGCCCGGAAGTCTTTGAAGTAGACAGGGAAGCGATCAACGACGCGCTGACAGAGGCGGACCCCGCGTTCGTCAACGCGCTGCTGAATGCGATGGAGAATATTTCAGCGTTTCACCAGCGGCAGAAGCAGCAGGGCTTTATTGATACAAAGCCAAACGGTGTCATTATGGGGCAGCGCATCCGGGGGCTTGACCGGGTGGGGCTTTATGTGCCGGGCGGTACCGCCGCCTATCCCTCCACCGTGCTGATGAACTGCGTGCCGGCAAAAATCGCAGGTGTGCGCGAACTGATTATGGTGACCCCGCCGCGCAAGGACGGCACCGCGAACCCTGATATTCTGGTCGCCGCCGCCATAGCGGGTGTCGACCGCGTGTTCCTGATGGGAGGCGCACAGGCGGTCGCCGCGCTTGCTTTCGGAACCGAAACCGTCCCGAAGGTGGATAAAATCGTAGGTCCCGGCAATATTTTTGTGGCAACCGCAAAAAAATTGCTGTACGGTGTTGTCGATATCGACATGATTGCGGGGCCGAGCGAAATTCTGATTATTGCCGATGAATCCGCGAACCCCGTTTATCTGGCGGCGGATCTCATGAGCCAGGCGGAGCACGATGTTCTGGCGTCCTCCATCCTGCTGACGACCAGCGAAACGGTCGCGGAGGCGACAGCTGCGGAGCTGGAACGGCAGATTGCCGCATTACCCCGCGCAAAGATCATTCAAAAATCACTTGCAAACTACGGAGCGATCCTGATCTGCCAAAATCAGCAGGAAATGATCGATCTTGCCAACGAACTGGCGCCCGAGCATCTTGAGGTGATGACCGCAAGCCCGTTTGATTATCTGGGAAAACTGGATAACGCGGGCAGTGTTTTCCTCGGTCAATATGCACCCGAACCGCTGGGGGACTATTATGCAGGCCCCAATCATGTCCTCCCAACCTCCGGGACTGCCCGCTTTTTCTCTCCCTTGGGCGTGGACAGCTTTATCAAAAAATCAAGCTACATTTATTATACGGAAGACGCTCTGTGTGAAGCGAAAGACGATATTCTTCTGATCGCCGGAAAAGAGCAGCTGACGGCACATGCGAATTCGATTCAGGTGCGGTTTCCTTTGTAAAGTGCTTTAAAAAGGAGTGTTCCCATGTACCAGCTTCCACAAAAGCTACAGGCTTTGGTGCCTTATGAGCCGCTCACAGGCAGCTATCCGGTTCGTGCGGATGCAAACGAGAGTTTTTTGGCTTTGCCGGCAGGTCTGCGCATGCAGGTTGCCGAGGTCGTCTCTTCCCTTGATTTTAACCGCTATCCGGACCCCAACTGTACGGAGCTTTGCAAGCGGTTCGCCGATTTTTTTGGGCTTGAGGAAAAGCATATCGTCGCCGGTAACGGGTCGGACGAATTAATCGGTCTGATTATTTCGTCGTTCACCGCTGCCGGAGAATCCATGGCGGTAGTCAGCCCTGATTTTTCCATGTATGCGTTTTATGCCCAGATGAACGGTGTGCGGGTCGAGACCTTTTCCAAGCTTGACGCAGGGTTGGCACTTGACGCGGATGCGCTGATTGCATTTGCGAAAGAAAAGCAGGTTTCTCTGCTGATTCTCTCCAATCCCTGCAATCCCACGTCGTTAGTAGCTTCGCGGGAGGAAATTCTAAAAATTGTGGACAGCCTCGACTGCCTTGTGGTGATTGATGAGGCTTATATGGATTTTGCGGAAGGCTCCGTTCTGGATGTTGCTGCCAGGCGCGATCACCTCATTGTGCTCAAGACTTGTTCCAAAGCGTTTGGCATGGCGGCTATCCGGTTGGGATTCGCGGTGGCAAATCAAACCATTACCAATGCAATTCGCGCGGTGAAGTCGCCTTATAACGTCAATTCCATGACGCAGGCGGTCGGCTGCCTTCTTCTGGAGCAGAAGGACTATCTGCAAACCTGCATCCGACAGATCAAGGACTCCCGGGACGCGCTTTATCAGATGATTTGCGGACTGCAACAGGAAAAGCACGAGATACTGGAGATCGCCAACACCCAGGCAAATTTTGTGTTTCTCAGGGTGCCGGAGCCTGAACAGGTATTTCGGGCAATGCTCAGCAGGGGAATCGCCGTGCGCTGTCTGGGAAGTTATCTGCGGATATCTGCCGGCAGCCAAGCGGAAAACAAGGCAGTTCTTGCCGCCCTGTCCGATAGTTTAAAGTAGGAGGGAACGAACGTGAGGGAATGTACCATACGCCGCACAACCAAGGAAACGGATATCACGCTTTCTGTCAATCTGGATGGAAAGGGCTGTTTTTCCGGCACTTCCGGAATCGGCTTTTTTGACCACATGTTGACCGCTTTCGCTGTTCACAGCGGGATTGATCTCACTTTGCAGATGACCGGGGATTTGGAGGTGGACTGCCACCATTCGGTGGAAGATGTGGGACTTGTGTTGGGACAGGCATTTGCGCAGCTTCTGGCGGATAAAAGCGCAATCACTCGCTACGGCAGTTTTTATATTCCTATGGACGAATCGCTCGCGTTCTGTTCTCTTGACATCAGCGGACGCCCGCTCTTGGTGTTCGACTGCGCGTTTACGAATCCCTCCATTGGCAGTTATGACTGCTGCATGACCGGGGAATTTTTCCGGGCGTTCGCCATGAACGCTGGGATAACCCTGCATATCCGCCTCCTTTACGGTGAAAATGACCACCATAAGGCGGAGGCAATCTTTAAGGCGGTGGCACACGCGCTGAAAGCAGCAGTGATGCCCAATACCGGCGGGATTCTTTCCTCAAAGGGGGTGCTGTGACGGATGATCGCTATCATCGACTACGGTGCGGGTAACCTGTTCAGTGTCAGAAACGCCTTGGATTATCTGGGGATCAAACACACCATTTCCTCCGATCCGGCTGCGCTGGAAGCGGCCGACGAATTGATTTTACCGGGGGTAGGTGCGTTCCCCGATGCGATGAGAATGCTGCGGGAATCCGGACTGGTACCCGTTATCCGGGATCAGGCGGCAAAAAAGCCGCTGCTGGGCATTTGTCTCGGCATGCAGCTGCTATTTGAAAAAGGCTTTGAGTTTGAAGAGACGGAAGGTCTCGGGCTGATTGAGGGCAGCGCCAAGTTGATCGATGCAGGCGGGCTGAAAATCCCGCATATGGGTTGGAACGATCTGACGGTGCTCAACCCCTGCGCACTGACTGCCGATACAAAAAACGGGGAGTACGTCTATTTCGTTCATTCCTACCGCGCCGAAACGCCGAATGAAAACATTTCCTGCTACACGAGTTACCACGAGCGCATCCCCGCTCTGGTGCACCGCGGGCAGGTTTACGGGGCGCAGTTTCATCCGGAAAAGAGCGGGTCGGTGGGCTTGGCAATGCTTCGTAATTTTGCAGGATTGGCAGGTGGACAAAAATGATTATTTTGCCTGCAATTGACATACAGGGCGGCAATTGTGTGCGCCTGCTCAGGGGAGACTTTTCCACCGCGCACAAGGTCGCGGAGAATCCGGAGGATACGGCCGCGGGCTTTCGCGCTGCGGGAGCGTCGTGGATTCATATGGTTGATTTGGACGGCGCGAAAAACGGCGGAGTCGTCAACGCGCCGGTATTTTTAAAGATTGCTGCCGCTTCCGGTCTGAAAGTTGAACTGGGCGGAGGTATCCGCACAATGGAGACAATCTCCTATTATCTGGAGAATGGCGTTTCCCGCGTGATTCTCGGCTCCGTGGCGGTGAAAAACCCCGCGCTGGTGCGGGAAGCGGCAGAACGATACGGAAACCGCATCGCGGTCGGGATTGACGCCAAAAACGGAATGGTTGCAACAGAGGGCTGGCTGGATACCAGCAGCGTTTCCTATCTGGACCTTGCGAAAAAAATGGAGCAGGCCGGGGTGAAAACCATCATCTTCACCGACATCTCAAAAGACGGCACATTACAGGGTGTCAATCTGGAACAGCTGGCCGCGATCAACGAAGCCGTTTCCTGCGACATCATTGCCAGCGGTGGTGTGCGTGATCTAAAGGACATTGCAGCCTGCAAAGAACTGGGACTCTACGGCGTCATCTGCGGGAAGTCCATTTACAGCGGCAGTCTTTCGCTGCCGGAGGCGATAGAAATGGCGGGTGAACAGACATGCTAGCAAAAAGAATTATTCCCTGCCTGGATGTACAGGGCGGAAAAGTCGTCAAAGGCGTGAATTTTGTCGGCATCCGCGAGGTGGGGGACCCAGTGGAATGCGCTGTGGAATACGATCGGCAGGGCGCAGATGAAATCACCTTTCTGGATATTACAGCGACCTATGAGGGGCGCAGCACCATGATCGATGTGGTGCGCAATACCGCCCGTAAGGTATTTGTGCCGCTGACGGTGGGAGGCGGCATCCGCACCGTGGATGACTTTCGGGAAATCCTGCGCGCGGGAGCGGATAAAATTTCGGTGAATTCAGCCGCTGTACGCAACCCCCAGCTGATACACGATGCCGCGGAACGGTTCGGCAACCAGTGTGTGGTGGTGGCTGTTGACGCAAAGCGCCGCCCTGACGGCGGCTTTACCGTTGTCGTGAACGGCGGGCGCATCGATATGAAGCTGGACGCAATCGAATGGGTCAAGACCTGTGAAAAGCTTGGCGCAGGGGAAATCCTGCTGACTTCCATGGATACCGATGGCTGCCGCAACGGCTTTGATTTGGAACTGACCAACGCCGTCACCAGGGCGGTGAATATTCCCGTGATTGCTTCCGGCGGCTGCGGCTCGCTGGAGCACTTTTCCGAAGTCTTTGAAAAGACCGGGGCCGACGCGGCGCTCGCCGCTTCTTTATTTCATTTCCGGGAACTGACGGTGGAACAGGTCAAAGCCCACCTGTCGTCCCACAATATTCCGGTCAGGAGGTAAGCCGTGAAGAATTTGGATAGTTATTTTCAAAAATCCGAACTGATTCCCGCGATTGTTCAGGAGTCGGGCAGCGGCGAGGTGCTGATGCTTGCCTATATGAACCGGGAAAGCCTGCAAAAAACCTTTGAAACGGGGTATACTTGGTTTTACAGCCGTTCCCGTCAGGAACTTTGGAACAAAGGCGCGACTTCCGGGCATCTGCAAAAGGTGGTGGATCTGCGTGCCGACTGCGATGATGATACGCTGCTGGTGACCGTGATACAGACAGGAAACGCCTGCCATACGGGCGCGCACAGCTGCTTTTTTAAAGAAATTTGGAGGGATACCGATGAATGACGTGCTGAAAGGGCTTTATGAAGTGGTGCTTGAGCGCCGCGACCACCCGCAGGAGGGGTCTTACACCTGCTACCTGTTTGAAAAAGGACTGGATAAGATTCTGAAAAAATGCGGCGAGGAATGCAGCGAAGTCATTATCGCCGCCAAAAACGGAAAAAATGAGGATACTGCGGAGGAAATCTGCGACCTGCTTTATCATTTGCTGGTGATGATGGCGCAGCAGGATATCCCACTGGAGCAGGTTGAAACTATTCTGGAAACCCGCAGGCAGAAAATCGGGAATCTGAAAACCATTCGCGACAGCAACCATAATTCCTGACGGCTGTCCCGGCAGATGAATCTGAGCAATTCTGGAAACAGAATTGCTCTTTTTCTTGATTGTTGTTATAATAGAAACAGCATAAACAAGGTCGATTTCTGCTGGAAAGATGTGATAACTACTATGACGCAAATTATCTCCATCAATATGATTTTAGAACTGAATCAGCTGCTTCGCGAGAAAGGGCTGCTGTTTCAGGTGCATCTGCGGGACGCCTGCGGCAGGCAGTCCATGTGGGTGGAAGCTATGGGCGCGCAGGCGTTTGACCATTCGGCAGAATTGTTTTATCAGGAACTGGAGGCCTATTTCTCCCGGCATAAGATGAAAATTTCTTACGCGCCGGACAGGATAACCTTCTGGATTGCGCCGGAAAACAACTAGAGCCTGCAAAAAATGCGCTCTTTTTTCCCCAAATGGGTGTAGGATCATCAGTAGGGAGGAATGGATATGGCTGGAAAACGAATGCAGATAAAGAAACCTTATATAGCCGCCATCATCGCGGCGGCCGGTTCGGCTACGCGGATGAACGGACTGGACAAGCAATTTGAAGAGATCGACGAGGTTCCTGTCCTTGTCCGCTCAATGCTGGCGCTTTCCGACAGCGACTGGATCGATGAGCTGGTCATTGTCGTTCGGCAGAGAGATATTCCCGACGTGTATGCTTTAATCAAGGCGTATGCAGTTCCGAAAGTGCGTTCGGTGGTAATCGGCGGTGAGACGAGACAGCAATCGGTCAGAAACGGCGTTGCGGCTGTTAGCAATAGAACGCAGTATATTGCGGTGCACGACGGGGCGCGCCCGTTTGTCACCCAGCAGGTGATTGCGGATGCGGTGCTCGACGGTGTGCGCTGCGGCGCGGCTGCCGCGGCAGTACCTGTGGTGGATACAATCAAACTGGCGGACGCAGACGGAAAAATCATCAGCACGCCGGATCGAAAGCATCTCTTTGCGGTGCAGACCCCGCAGGTCTTTGAAATCTGCAGTTATCGGGAAGCGTCTGAAGAGGCGCAGAAAAACCAAAAAGACTATACCGATGACTGCCAGATGCTGGAGGCGGTCGGCAAGCCTGTGTACCTATCGCGCGGCGACAGCGCAAATTTGAAAATTACAACGCCCGCCGATTTGATTTTCGCGCAGGCGATCGCGATAGAACAGGAGGAACGGAATGGATATCAGAATCGGGCATGGCTATGACGCGCACCGCCTCACGCCGGACAGGGCGCTGATTCTGGGCGGTGTGGAAATCCCTTACGAGCGGGGCCTTCTGGGGCATTCGGATGCCGACGTGCTGACGCACGCAGTCATGGACGCTATCCTTGGCGCGCTGGCAATGGGCGATATCGGAACCCTGTTCCCGGATAGTGACCCTGCCTATAAGGGTATTTGCAGCATCAAGCTTCTGGCAAAAGTCCGGATGCTTATGGAAGATATGGGATGGGAAATCGGCAATCTGGACGTGACCGTGGTTGCGCAGGCACCCAAATTGAAGCCCTATATCGAGCAGATGCGCGAAACTTTGGCGCAGGCCTGTGCATGCGGGCTTGAAAGCATCAATGTGAAAGCGACAACGGAGGAGCAGATGGGCTTTACGGGCAGCGGAGAGGGAATTTGCGCCCATGCTGTCTGCCTGCTTTCCCGGAGATAGTTCGTGGCAGATGATTTTTCCCCGGCATAAGATGATACAGCGGCACTCTATTGTACCGCTGTATTTTGTTATGTGAGGGGGATTTTTTCTATGGCGAGCAGTACGGTTTACGTTCTGGCGGTACGTTCTTCCACCAGTGCGTTGAGAGGGCAGCGAATCCTGGAAAGCAAGGGGATTCCTGCCGAGATACAGCGTAGTTCATCTCCCGCAAGCCAAAATGGCTGCGGATATGCGATAAAAATAGTAGGAGATCTTTCCAATGCTGTCAGAATTCTGAATTCGGAGGGTGTGGAAGTCGTGGAGATACGGAGGTGACCCCGATAGATGATTTATTTTGACAATGCTGCCACCAGCTTCCCCAAACCGCTGTCGGTAAAAAATGCGGTGGATACCGCAATTGTGCGCTATGGAGCAAATCCGGGCCGCAGCGGGCATGACCTTGCAGCGGAAACAGGAAAAAAAGTATATGAAGTTCGCGTGAAGGCGGCAGAATTTTTTGGAGCCGCCAACGAGGAACAGGTTATTTTCACCCAAAATTGCACGTATGCGCTGAATACCGTTTTAAAAGGCCTTGCCCGCCCGGGGGATCATGTAATCACCTCCGATTTGGAGCATAATTCAGTGATGCGACCGCTTCATACGCTGGAAACCAGAGGAATCATCACATATAGTTGTGCGGTGACCTCCAATAATGACGAAGAAACCGTGGACGCGTTCCGCCGCTTGATTCGGGATAATACTCGTATAATCGTGACGACGCACGCGTCAAACGTGTTTGGCATCAAACTGCCAATTGAAAAGCTTGCCCGGCTTGCCCGTCAGTATGGGCTGTATTTTGTGCTTGACGCGGCCCAGACGGCTGGTACAGAGCCCATTGATATAACCGGCATGGGAATTGATTTTCTGTGCATGGCAGGCCATAAGGGGCTGTATGGCCCGGCCGGAACCGGCCTTTTGATTACTCCCTACGGAAGCTGTCTGACCCCGCTGGTTGAAGGGGGCACAGGCAGTCTCTCGTTTGACTTGACGCAGCCGGATTTTATGCCCGACCGGTTTGAATCGGGTACCCTTAACACAGTCGGAATCATCGGGCTCGGCGCGGGGCTTGATTTCTTAAAGCGGCGCGGCACGGCCAATATTGCACGTTGTGAATGTATGGTGGCGCGCTGTGTCTACGACAATATCTGCAAAGAAAGAGGAGTCATACTTTATACGCCGCCGCCGGAGCATGGAGTGAATCTTCCGGTGGTCAGCTTTAACATTGAAGGGCTGACTTCGGAAGAAACGACAGCGCGGCTGAACAAGGCGGGATTTGCACTGCGTGGCGGGCTGCATTGCGCGCCAGCTGTGCACAAAAAGTTCGGGACAGATTCAATCGGGACTGCAAGAATCAGCGTCGGAGCGTTCAATACGGCAGAACAGGCGCGCGATCTGGCAACTGCGATCTGCAAAATTGCACGCTCATCCAAACACACAGTAAAAAAAGATTGATTTCATGGTTGAATGTGATAAAATAGATAATAGGATTGTGCGGTCGGAGCTTCCGGCCGCAGCCTCCTAACGGCGAAGGAGAATTAAGCTTATGTCTGCACTGTGGTATTGGATTGTAAACGCGTTTAACGCATTTTCCTGGCGTGATGCGGTGGATATTACGGTCATCGCGTATTTAATCTATCAGGCGATCAAGCTTGTGCGTGAAACGCGGGCTGCACAGCTCGTCAAAGGCATCGCAATGCTGCTGGTGCTTTATGTGATTGCGCGCGCTGCTGAATTGCGCACAATGAAGTTCCTGATGGAAAATTTGATGCAGCTTGGATTTGTTGCGCTTGTGGTTGTGTTTCAGCCGGAACTGCGCCGCGCGCTCGAACAGGTTGGGCGCTCCCGAATCGGAAAGCTGCAGGTGTTTTCGTCGTCAGTGGGAGAACAGGATGCAAAGATCGGCTGGACAAAGTTTATCAACGCGCTGGTAGAGGAAGCGTCCGCGCTGTCCCGTCAAAAAATCGGCGCGCTGATTGTAATTGAACAAAATACAAAACTTGGGGATATCATCAAAACCGGCACGATCATTGACTCCGATGCTTCCGCCGAACTGATTGGCAACATTTTTTTCCCCAACTCTCCTTTACATGACGGTGCCATGATTGTTCGCAACGGGCGGCTTCACGCGGCCGGCTGCTTTTTGCCGTTATCCGACAATTCTGAAATCAGCAGGGAACTTGGCACCCGCCACCGCGCGGCGCTTGGCATGAGCGAAATGAGTGACGCCCTTGTCATCGTCGTATCGGAAGAGACGGGATATATTACCGCTTGTCAGAACGGCAGGCTGGACAGGGGGCTTACTCTGGCGGAACTGCGGGAGCGGCTCAGCAACGTTTTGCTCCCGGAAAAGTCTACATCGGAGCCTTCCGAAAAGAAGTTTGACTTTAGGAAGGGGAAAAAGCAATGAAACTGAATTACGATAAAATTTTCAGCAATAAAAGCCTGCTAAAATTAATGTCGGTTTTTCTTGCGGTTATTGCTTGGCTGCTGGTTGTAAAGACCATTGACTCAATCACCACCCGAACCATCAAAGACGTCGCTGTGGACGTTACCGCGCAGTCTTCCAAAATTGACCCGATGAATCTGAGTGTAGTGGGGGAGCTGGGCCAGGAAATTTCGGTAGATGTCCTGATTGAAGGCGATCAGGGAGTTATTGGCGGCGTCAGGGCTTCTGAACTGAGCGTTGTGGCGGATTTGACCGGGATTACGCAGCCTGGCACCTATAATAATGTCAGGTTGATCTGCACAGATTTAAACAGTGTCGGCGCGACAAATAAACGATTTCAGGTCGCGAAAATTACGCCTTCCATGATTACTGTAAAAATAGACCGCATGGTAACCAGAAACTTTGCGATTACCACCGATGTGGAAGGGCTTTTAATTCCTGATGATTATGTGGGGTTTGAGACCGCCACTACTCCGAAAGAAGTGACAATCACAGGTCCTGAAAGCGAAATTAGCAAGATTAATAACTGTGGAGTTTCCGCAGCTTTTACCGATCCTTTGACCAAAAATACTACGGTAAAAAGCGACATTGTGCTTTATGACAGTGAAGGGAACGAGCTTGAGAAAAATCTCTTTACGCTAAGCCCCGAGACCGCGGATATTACGGTGCCGGTGCTGAAACGCAAAAAGTTGCCGGTCAAGGTTGACTTTATCAATATACCATCCGGTTTCCCGATCCAGGATCTGGACTACAGGCTCTCACAGGGATACATTAACGTTGCGGGGCCCGAAAGCGGGATTGATGCCTATCAGGATTTATCCATCGGGCACATCAATCTGAGCGAGGTGGGGCTGAACTACGTAGAGGTCTTTGATATATCCCTGCCAAGCGGCTTCAAAAATCTGGACAACGTGGACGGCATCAGCGTGGAAGTGAATACGACCGGTATGATGGAAGCAAACTTTATAGTGAAAAACATCAATGCCGTGAACGTTCCGGTTAATTACGAAGTTTCAGTCGATACCGTGCAGATCAGCGGCGTCCATATGGTCGGCTTGGAAGAAGTCATGGAGAATCTGTCAGCGGATGATCTTGTCGCCGAGATCGACATCTCCGAACGGGAAGTATCGCCCGGCCCATATAATCTGCCGGTCAAGATAACCGCGCCCGGAAAAGGATTGGTTTGGGCGCAAGGCGAATATACCGCAGTGGTCACAATCAAAGAAAAATAATAACAAGAGGAGTGCCCGGCACCGGCCGGACACTCCTCCATCATATCAGAGGAAATTATATTTATGTCAATTTTAATTCATTCTATCAGCACATCCATTCAGGAAGACTCGCAGGAAGCGGTAAAAAAAGCAATCAGTCTGCTCGGCATATCGGAGGATTCCGTTCAATCCGCCCATATTGTGAAAACATCGCTGGACGCAAGAAAGCGGACCGATGTGCATTTTGTTCATTCGGTCTCGGTTACACTGGAAAGCGGGGAGCAGGAGACGGTCAACCGTTTTTCGGGAACTCAGGTCTCTTTGCAGACGGAACAGCCGCTGGAGATTGTAACCGGTTCTAAGATGCTGGAGCACCGCCCGATTATCGTGGGGTTTGGTCCTGCCGGCATGTTTGCGGGGCTTCTGCTGGCGCGTCAGGGATACCGCCCGCTGATTCTGGAACGCGGAAGTGAGATTGATCAAAGGGTTGCTGATGTGGAACAGTTTTGGAAAACCGGAACACTCAATCCGCAAAGCAATGTTCAGTTCGGCGAAGGTGGGGCCGGAACTTTTTCAGACGGGAAACTGACGACGCGCATCGGTGATTCCAAATGCGGTTGGATTTTAAAGGAGTTTGCGGGCTTTGGAGCTCCCGAGGAGATCCTGTATAAAGCGAAGCCACATATCGGAACCGACCGCCTTCGAGAGGTCGTAAAAAACATCCGCAAGGAAATCATCGCTCTGGGCGGAGAAGTCAGGTTTGACACAATGATCACGGATTTGGAAATCAAAAGCGGGAAGTTGACAGCGGCAGTGACCGCGTCTGAGACCATCCCGGCAGAAGTATTGATTCTCGCGACCGGACACAGCGCGCGGGATACTTTTGAAATGCTGCTTCGCCGGGGGATTACCATGGAAGCAAAGCCGTTTTCGGTAGGACTCCGTATGGAACACCTTCAGGCAGAGATTGACCGCGGGCTTTACGGGGAGCTTGCCGGGCACCCCGCACTGCCGATAGGGGAATATCAGCTTTCGCATCGGGTGGGAGAACGGGGCGTATATACCTTCTGCATGTGCCCGGGAGGAGTTGTCGTGCCGTCCGCGTCGGAGCAGGAAATGGTGGTTACCAACGGCATGAGCTGCTATGCGCGAGACGGCGTAAACGCCAACGCTGCGGTAGCTGTTTCCGTGTCGCCATCAGATTTTGGGAGTTCTCCGCTTGACGGTATGCAGTTTCAGAGAAGGCTGGAGCGTCTTGCGTGGCAGGCAGGGGGAAAGTCCTATCAGGCGCCCGCCCAAGACGTCGGACATTTTCTGGACGGCAAGCCGGGGCTTACACTGGGGAAAGTGCGTCCGACTTATCATCTCGGTGTGCAGCCCTGCGATTTTAACACGATGCTGCCCGATTTCGTGGCGAAAACGCTGAAAGCGGGGCTGTTGTCTTTTGACAGAAAATTGAACGGATTTGCGGCCCGAGATACGCTTCTGACCGGTGTGGAAACGCGCACGTCTTCACCTGTGCGTATTCTGCGCGGTGAAAACATGCAATCCTTGGCTGCTTCCGGGCTTTATCCCTGTGCCGAGGGCGCCGGATATGCGGGAGGCATCATCAGCGCCGCGGTTGATGGAATTCGCAGTGCGATCGCCGTAATGGCGGAATATCACCCGATTGCGTAACAAAATCCGTGAATTTCACATAATATGGCAGTAAAACTGAACCTGGGAGGGGTCTGCCATGAAAATCGGAGTTGCATTTTCTGGAAGCGGTATCGGGGCGCCCTGGTCACATATTTTTGCAGAGGAGCTTCATTCCTGTGCAGTCCCGATTAAGATGCTCTCTGCAACGTCTTTGGCGGCGGTTCCCGTTTTCCTTTGGTCCAAGGGGTGTACTGGTGAAGAGATTCAGCTGTGGATGCAGAAAATTTTGCAGGCTCCTGCGCTTGCGTGCAAACAGCTGGTGCAATCGGAGCTGATTAAAAACCCTTGCGGTTACCCTGTTGCGATGAGCAGTGTGGATATCTTAAGCGGAATTTCCGTGCTATACGCGGATGGGCTGCAGGCTGACGCATGGAATCTGAAAGTTCATCCGCTTACCGGCAACGAGGAAAACGCTCTGGCGGCCGCCGTCAGTCCTTATGGAGGGTTGGAGCCGCCGATTGTGGATAAAATGAAGCTGTGCGACTTTTCAATGCGTTACGGGTGCCCTTTTTTTCCATTGAAGATGGCGGGAATTGAACGGATTTTATCTGTATCTTTTCCCGGGGGAAATATGCCGGTGCAGGCGGCAGGGGACAATATGGTTGCGCTGACGGGGCGTAACGCGGACCTCCACCTTTCGATCAAACCCGATTCCCCAGAACGTGCTGAAGCCTTTATCCGCTCATTTGTACAAAATAATATTGGCGCGATTTATCAGAAACTGTTGTTTTAATCGTTAGGAAATGAAATATAATTGTATTTGACAGAACAAGAAAGAGGATTACTAAATGAAAAAACTAACTTTAGCCTGTCCATGCCTGTTTGGGTTGGAAAGTGTGCTCGCATTCGAGGTTCGCAAGCTCGGGGGAGAAAATGTAACGGTAACCGACGGGCGGGTCACCTTTGAGGGAGAGCTTCCCATGGTGGCTAAAGCAAATATTTGGCTGCGCACCGCAGAGCGGGTCGGGATTGTCATCGGGTCTTTTAAAGCGGAAACTTTTACAGAGCTTTTCGATCAAACGGCGGAGTTGCCATGGGAAGAGTTTATCGGCATAGACGATCAGTTTCCGGTGAAAGGCTCCTCTATTAATTCAAAGCTGTTCAGTATGTCCGACTGCCAGCGGATTATCAAGCGCGCGATTGTCCGCAGGTTTGAAAAGGTCTACCATAAGGAGCAGTTTTCAGAAACCGGAGTTTTATACCAAGTGCAGTATTCCATTCATAAGGACATTGTGACCCTGTTGCTGGACACCACGGGGCCGGGGCTGCACAAGCGAGGCTATCGCGCAAATTCCAATGAAGCGCCGATAAAAGAGACCATTGCGGCGGGCATCGTTGATTTTGCGCGGGTACGCGGCGATTCAACCGTATATGACCCAATGTGCGGTTCGGGGACGCTGGTTATCGAGGCTGCGCTGAAAGCGCTGAACATTGCACCCGGCATCCGGCGCCGTTTTGCCGCACAAAACTGGGCATGTTTTCAGAATCAGATCTTTAGCGATATTCGTAAAGAGGCAACTGAACTGGTGCGGCGTGACGCGCCGTTTATGGCTTACGCATCCGATATAGACCCACATGCCGTGCAACTGACAATGGAAAACGCAGCAAAAGCCGGCGTGGCGTCCCGCATTCGTGTGCGCCAGGCGGACTTGGCGGATTTTCATGTCGCGCCCGAACAAAAAGGAATTGTACTCACCAATCCGCCGTATGGGGAACGTATGCTTGCGGTATCCGAAGCGGAAACCCTCTATCGAACCATGGGAGAAGTGTTTGCTCCTGATGAACTTTTCAGCTACTACATCATCAGCCCGCACGAGGAGTTTGAGGAGTTGTTCGGCCGGAAAGCGGATCGACGCCGCAAACTTTATAATGGAATGATTAAGTGTCAGCTGTTTATGTACTTCAATAAAGAGGATCATTCCTTCAAAAAAAAATAAAGTGACCTGAACGGGCTGCGGCAATGCTGCGGCCCGTTTTTATAAATTTGCTTTGTGCATGCCCAGAAATGGGAGAAATATTACAAGGGGATGGAAGCTGAACGCA
>CAUQLV010000022.1:0-42316 GCA_963519235.1 uncultured Oscillospiraceae bacterium | reverse complement strand
CCCACAGCGCAATCCGGTTCTCAAGCATCAGCATCCGCTTATCCTCCACAGTCTGCGGCAGAGGGCTTTTCAGGATGGACGCCATCACCCGCCAGAACCGGTTCTGGGGATGCCCGTAAAAGAAACCCGTTTCACGTGACTTGGGCGACGGCATGGTTCCCAGAATCAGAATGCGGGAACGCGTATCGTAAACGGGGGAAATCTCATGGACAATACGCTCAGGTTTTGTATTCCCCGTCATTTCAGCCGGATGACCTTAAGGATCTGGGAGAGCGCATGGGAAGCGGCGACATAGCGGATCAAATCACGCTCCGCGGCATAGCCGCGGCCGAGATGCAGTTCGATCACATCGCTGTGCCATTCGCTGCTGATTCCCACATAGACCAGCCCGACCGGTTTTTCGGCGGTGCCGCCGTCAGGGCCAGCGATTCCAGTGGTAGAAACGGCGATATCCGCTCCCGAAATTCTGCGCACGCCGTCCGCCATTTCGCGGGCGGTCTGCGGGGAGACGGCGCCGTATTTTTGCAGCGTTTCATGGCTGACGCCCAGAACCTGCTCCTTGATTTCGTTGGCATAGCTGGTGACGCCGCAGTCAAACACTTGTGAACTACCCGGCACATCGGTGATGCGTTTGGAAAGGTATCCGCCTGTGCAGCTTTCCGCTGTCGCAAGTTTCATCCCTTTGTCACCAAGCGCGCACACGACAGCGGTCTGGAGGTTGTCCACATCCACGCCGTAGATCAGATCCGGAAACCGTTCCTGCAAGTCTTTCAAGACCGGTTTCATCAGCGCTTCCGCTTCCCCCTCGGTTTTGGCGGAGGCGGTGACGCGGAGCATCACTTCCCCCTCCTTGGCATACGGCGCCAGGGTCGGATTCTTCATCGCTTCCATCTGTTCGCGCAGTTCGTATTCCAGCGCGCTCTCGCCGATTCCGAAGAAATAGACGCAGTGGGAGCGAAGCACCTGGTGAGAACGCTTCATCAGCCACGGCAGAACCTGCTTTTGGAACATCGGCTCCATCTCGCGGGGCGGGCCGGGCATCATGACGGCTACTTTGCCGTCCTTCTCCAAAATCGCGCCGGGTGCGGTTCCGTTATGATTTTCCAGCACGATGCAGCCTTTCGGCATCATTGCCTGCTTAAGGTTGTTTTCCGTCATTTCACGGCCCACCTTTTTGAAAAAGGCAACCAGAAAGTCTGCGGACGGCTGGTGCATTTCCAGCGGCATGCCGAAATATTCGGCAATTGTCTCCTTGCTCAAATCATCATAGGTGGGGCCGAGCCCTCCGGTGGTGATGACAATATTGTTACGGGAAAAGGCGATATCAAGCGCCTGCTTCAGACGTTCGGGGTTATCGCCCACGACCGTGTGGTGATACATGTCTATGCCGATATCGGCAAGTCCGCGGGAAATCACCGCCGAATTGGTATTGACGATGTTTCCCAGCAAAATTTCAGTTCCGATACAGAGAATTTCGGCTGAATCTTTCATTTGGTCTCTCTCCATTTCTTTTGCAGTAATTCTGAAGTCCATATCTGCGAGCCCCCTGTGGGTTTGCCCGCCGCAAAGCAGCTAAATCCGGCAAGCCGTCTTTGCCTATGTTATGTTCTCCGTATCTCACAGCGATGTGAGGGCACAATAGCGATGCAGTTTGTTACGCAGTAGTATAAATCGGCCATCAAAAGGCGGTTGCCGCATAAGCGGCGAGCCGTAGGCCATAAACGTATAATAGCCGTTTAACGGTTATTATACCACGAAACGAAATAATCAGCATGCTTTTTTTAGGAATCCCGCATGCATTCGCCAGTAAGCGGCAATCCAATCTTTACGCTGGGCATGCAGATGTGTTATAATACATAAAAGATGATGAGTTCAAAGGTTTTAGCGCCGTTTTATAATAAAGGAGTTTGAATAGTAGATGGCAAAATATCGCGATTTGCCCCTCTCTGAGGAATTGCTGAACGCCGTGAATCGCATGGGGTTCACAGAAATGACGGAAATTCAGGAAAAAGCCATTCCGGTTATGCTGGAAGGCCATGAAATCATCGCAAAAGCGCCGACAGGTACCGGAAAAACCTGCGCTTTCGGTGTTCCGCTGATTGAAAAGGTCGATCCGTCCGACACCAAGCTGCAGGCGGTTGTGCTCTGCCCCACCCGGGAGCTTGCCACCCAAATCTGCGACGAGCTGCGTGAGCTGGCATTTTTCAAGCAGGGGCTCAAAATTATTTCCGTGTATGGCGGACAACCGATTGACAAGCAGATCAACGCGCTCAAACGCGGCGCGCAAATTGTTGTCGCCACCCCGGGACGCATGCTCGACCATATGCACCGCCGGACAATCAACTTTTCAGCGGTCAGATACGCCGTTCTGGACGAGGCGGATGAAATGCTCGATATGGGCTTCTACAAAGATGTCTGCAAAATTCTTGACCGACTGCCGAAGGACCGGCAGATGGTGATGTTTTCCGCCACCATTTCCCGCGAGGTTATGGACATCGGCTGGCTTTATCAGCGGGATACCGTAGAGCTTACCGTTGAACCTGTGCAGGACAATGAGCCGAAGATTTCACAATATATGATTGAAAGCGTGGGGCGGCAGAAATTTGCTGATTTGGTGTACATCATGCAGTTTTATGAATATCACAGGGTCATGATTTTCTGCAACACAAAATATTCCACCACCAGCCTTTCCAGCATGCTGCGGGAAAAAGGGTTCAATGCGGACTGTCTCAACGGCGACATGCGCCAGTCTGAACGAAATCAGATTATGTCCAATTTCAGGGAAGGTAAAATTGATGTTCTGGTGGCAACGGACGTGGCCGCACGCGGCATTGATGTCAACGATGTTGACGCTGTATTCAATTTTGAAATTCCTACTGAAAATGAATATTACACGCATCGAATCGGGCGCACCGGGCGAGCCAAGAAAGAAGGTTCTTCCTATATCTTTTATTCGCGAGAAGAACTTCCCCGCCTGCGCAACATTCTGAAATACGCACGCGCCAACGTAGTGGAACTTCGCTTTAACGAAAAAGGCGAGCTTGTGGAAGCTTAATGCATGAAAAAGGCTGTCTCACCGGGGTGAGGCAGCCTTTTTCTTCTTATTCTTCGTTCGCAAGAGGATGGAGTTTATAGGTGAGCCGGATACCTGGAATCGTGCCGTAGCTGTTGTAGCATTCCAACACACGCTGCGCGACTTTCTGCGCATTCTCGAGCGAAGCGCCCGGCAGTATTACAACAAACTGACAGTAGCTGTAGCGCGCATACAGATCTCCGCAGCGAAGCGAGCTGGAAATCGCATCCTTTAAAATACGGATGGCCCGATCCCCCAAACTGGCCGAAGGCACATCATTATTCCGGTCAATCAGTGTATACAGCACCAGATAGCAGGGTTGTCTGCTCCGCTTGGTGTTCCGCGTGACAAACCGGTAAATGTTCTTGAAGCCCTCATAGGTACAGCAATAAGCTCCGTCATAATCCTGGGATTCAGACAGCTCCGACAGAATAATGGAAAAATCCGTCTCGACGCTGCGGATTGTTTCCATCTCCAAGCCCAACAGATTGATCTCCTGTTGCTCACAAACAGAACGTTTATCACTTTGTAACAACAAGTACACCTCCTTTTTATTGAGACAGCACCAGCCTGATGCGCATTTACAATGTTAATTAACCGGCCTTGCAGGAGTAGCGCGCCCCACCTTATAGTCATTATACACTGAAATCAGCAAGTAATAAACATCTTTTTAGTTGCTTTTAATCTTCTTGATCTTACACTTCCACCATCTGATCGCTGTTAATTTTTGCCTTTGCGCTTTGCCAGCAATGCTTTGATTTTTTCATGCGGGTCGATAATGGAACTGATGGACATATCGTGGTTAATCGCCGCAACAAAATAAGCAATATATTTGGAAACGTCCACTTCATAGAACCATTCCCGTTGGCGAAGCTCCGGGCGTCGATAGGTCAGGTTGCTTCCGAATACGCCGTCGACCACCCCGTCATTTACGGCTTTGTCGAACAAATCCAGACCGTTTGTGAAGATCGCATAGGTCGCATAGCAGAAAATCCGGTGGGCTTTCTGCTTTTTGAGCTCATAAGCAATATCCAGCATCGACTCGCCGGATGATATAATATCGTCTGTAATAAAGACATCCTTGCCTTCCACGGAAGTACCCAGGTATTCGTGGGCAACAATCGGGTTGCGCCCGTTTACCACGCGCGAATAGTCACGGCGCTTGTAGAACATGCCAAGATCCACCCCAAGGACCGAGGCGTAATACATGTTGCGGTTCATCGCGCCCTCGTCCGGGCTGACCACCATAAAATGATCACGGTCCAGCATAAGGTCAGGAACATTGTGGAACAATGATTTCAGCACCTGATAAGAGGGCATGACATTGTCAAATCCCATCAGAGGAATTGCGTTCTGCACGCGGGCATCATGCGCATCAAAGGAAATAATGTTGGAAACGCCCATATCCTGCAGTTCCTGCAAAGCGCAGGCACAGTCAAGGGATTCCCGGTAGTTGCGGCGGTGCTGTCTTCCGCCGTACAGGATGGGCATAATTACAGTGATGCGATGCGCCTTACCGGACGCCGCCTGAATCAAACGCTTCAGATCTTGAAAATGGTCATCCGGCGACATGTGGTTCTTCTCGCCGAACAGGTCATACGTGCAGCTGTAATTGCCGACATCAATCAGAAAAAACAGGTCATCACCGCGAATCGTGGATTTAATCAGGCCCTTGCTGTCTCCTGAGGAAAACCTTGGGCATTCACTCTCTACAATAAAGGTCTCGATATCATTGCCGCCTTCTGCAGCCCATTTGGTCAGGTGGGCATCAATTTTCGCACCGAGTTCCCGAGCGCCATCAGTTACGATCAGACCAAGGGGTGCCACCCGGTTGTCCAAATTAAAAAAATCCCCAACTTCCATCTGTGATGCCATTTGCATAAGCTCCTTTTCTTTCCGGTTCTAAAACCGCACATTTTCCAGTTTCTCTCATTTTTCAGCCGAAAACACCGGCATATCAGTAATTGAGCCATTTTATTATAACCACACAGACATCGATTGTCAATTTGCACACCAAAAAGAATTGCTTTTTATTGTTCCTGCATAAATTCGGCCTCTAAACTTATTTGACTTATGGGATTCTGAAAAAAATCCAGCGCAATCCGATTGAACGTTTCGGGCTTTTTGCGGGCTACCGAGTGGCCTGCCCCCGGAATGACCACAAGCTTTGCGTGTTTGATGTTCCGCGCAAGCATTTCGCTGTGGGAAGCGCGAATCATGTCATGCTGTCCCACCACCACGAGGGTAGGCATTCCGATTGCGGACAGGTTGACCGAGGTAAGGCGAGGCTGCGACACCATAAGACTTATGATTTCCCGCTTACATCCCGCCGAATCGGAAAACTGGGCAAACAATAACAAAACCCAATAGCCAATCCATGTTAAGATACGCCAAAACAGTTTTACGCCCGAAGGATCTGCGTTCGCACCGTTCAGAAGCAGCGAACAAACCATTTCAGGATGCCTGAGCGCAAACAGCATGGCTGTATTGCCTCCGTCGGAATAGCCGAGCAAGTGGGCTCGTTCAATATCCAGATGTTTTAGCAGTGCCGCGGCATCGTCAGCCAACCGCTCAAAACGAAGCTCGCCCTCTCCGTGGGTAGATTTTCCGTGAGCGCGCGTATCCATTGCAATAACCCGGTACCGTTCGGCAAAAGCAGGAATCTGCTTGTCGAAATAATGCAGGTCCTCCCCGTTGCCGTGAAGCAGCAACAACGGCTCGCCTTTCCCGGTATCCTCATAGTGCAGCGATGCGCCGCCTACACAAAAATCCGGCATTTTAGCACCTCCTTCCGCATTGCCGCAGCCGCGACTCTGCGTTGTTTCTTTTATTCTACAACAAAAAGAAATATTTTCCAACACTAACTTCGGTATGGATTTAGAAAAAATCATTTTTTTCTGAATAATTGGCAGAATTTCGGATTTTATTGCAACTAAAATGATGAAATGGTAAAATAAACAATATCCGGTCTGACCGGAGGAAAAGAGGATTTATCATGAAACTGTCTCAAGAACAACTGGCATTGATTGCCGAGATTAAAACCTGCAAACGGTACTGCGTGACTAGATTCGAGTTGCGCAACAGCCGCGAAAGCGAATTAATCTCGACCGCGCTGGATTTTGTCCGTATAGAGGATATACACGACACCATGGAAGCTGTGAAAAAGCGGGGTGCACTGCTGCGGGAAATGTGTGAAGAGGGGCTCGTTCAAGCCTGCTTCCATCTGCCTGTATCCGCCCGCTCCGATTACCAGCGCTACTATGACAGCGATTTGTTTGCGCAGCTGAACGAGCTTGTGGAGGAGGGCCGCGGAAAACCCAGTTTCCTGTTTGACACAGCGGCAATCAAACGCGGGGTTATCACTGTTACACAAAAAGGCAGAGCGGCCTATCAAGCACAATCATAAAATTCTACCATCTTCACAGCTGTGAGAGCTTTCAGCTTATTCCATTTGTGCATATTTTTACAGCCCGTTTTTTCTCCGCTTCGGCAGGCAGAACCGGGCTGTATTTTTTCCCAATTTTTTTTATAATTAGATTCTGTATTTATGCAAATATTCTATTTTCAAAACAGCGTTGTTTGTCGTCAGGCTTTTTGCTTACTCAAACTGGGAACGATATACTAATATCAGAACATTTTGAGGGGGTTTTCAAATGTATTCATCCAAGCATTTTTCCACATATGATATCGTGATTATCGGGGTCATGGCGGCTTTGTGTTTTGTCTCAACCGCTTTCCTGAAAATCGGACCGATTCCAACACCGGCAGGCCCCACAATGCTGAAGGTGGGCAACATTGTCTGCCTGCTTGCGGGACTACTGTTCGGAGGCCTGCGCGGCGGGTTATCAGCGGGCATCGGTTCGGCGCTTTATGATCTGACCGACCCTGTTTTTGCCCCAAGCGCTCCGTTTACGCTTCTCTTTTTCTTTATCATGAGCTTTGTCTGCGGGCTGATCTCCCATTGGCACGGCAGGGAAGGCCGCGACAACAGATGGAACATCATCGCCGCAGTTTCCGGCGCGGGGTCCTATCTGGTGCTGCATATCGGGAAAAGCCTGATTGTGTTGGTTCTGGAGGGAAGCGGGCTTGCCGCCGCCATCGCCGCCTGCGGAATCAAACTGCTGACTTCCGGCGTGAATGCCGTGTTCGCAGTCGTCGTATCCGTGCTCTTAGCGCCGGCCTTTCGTGCCGCCCTGCTTCGCGCGGGGTTCGGTCAAAAACTGTTTCCTTCTCAGAAATAATTTGCTTGCCGCCCTGTTCGGGCGGCATTTTTTCAGCCTTTAACGTGTATGTGCCTGGCAAATTTTGCTCATACTATAGCCGTCCCCTGAAAAAGGAAAGGAGGGTTGCTATGAAAGCAACCATCGACCGCGACGGCTGTATTTCCTGCGGTCTTTGCGCCGAAACCTGCCCCGAGGTATTTCGGATGGCGGAAGACGGCTTGGCTGAAGCTTATGTAGATGAAATTCCCCAAGAAGAGGAGGACGCTGCCGAAGAAGCACGCGACGGCTGCCCTGTATCGGTCATCAGCATCGGCTAACAAACTATCAGGACCCCCTGCCGGCATCCGGCAGGGGGTCCTTGTTTTTTATAGATTCTTTATTTTCAGTGCGCGGCTGGCGTTGAGAATAGCGATCACCGATACGCCGACATCCGCAAATACCGCTTCCCACATATTCGCCAATCCAAATGCGCCCAGAGCCAGAACAAGCGCCTTGACCCCCAACGCAAAAATAATGTTCTGCTTTACAATGACAAGCGTTTTCCGCGAAATCTGAACGGCGGCAGCAATTTTTGAGGGTTTGTCGTCCATAATCACAACATCCGCCGCTTCGATTGCCGCGTCTGATCCAAGACCTCCCATTGCGATTCCGATATCCGCCCGCGACAGCACCGGCGCGTCATTGATTCCATCCCCGACAAAGACAAGCTGTCCGCCCGGGATTTTTTGATCGAGCAACAGCTCCAGACGCTCCACTTTGTCGGCGGGCAGCAGCCCGGCATGCACTTCATCCAGCCCAAGCTGTTTGGCGACCTGTTCACCGACTGCTTTGGAGTCCCCGGTGAGCATGACCGTTTTGCGCACGCCCGCTTCTTTCAACGCAGCGATGGCCGCAGCGGAATCCTCCTTGATTTCATCCGATATCACCAGATAGCCGAGATAAACGCCTTCCGCCGCAACATGCACCGCTGTGCCAACAGTATCAGTGGGCGCGCAGTCGACGCCGATTTTCTGCATCAACCGGGCATTCCCGACGCAGATCTTCTTACCATCCACCAACGCTTTTACGCCATAGCCCGCAAGCTCCTCGACATCGCTCACGCGGGTCTCTTCTTTCCGTCCGCCATAAGCATTTTGGAGAGAAAGCGAGATCGGGTGGGTGGAATAGCTTTCCGCGAGGGCGGCCAGTTCCAGCAGTTCCTGCTCAGAAACCCCGCTGGGATGCCGTTCTGTAACACGGAAGGTGCCCTTTGTAAGGGTTCCCGTCTTGTCAAACACAACAATATCCGTCCTTGCAAGCGCTTCGAGATAGTTGCTTCCCTTTACAAGCACGCCGCATTTTGACGCGCCGCCGATTCCCCCGAAAAAGCTCAGCGGAATGGAGATCACGAGCGCGCAGGGGCAGGAAATGACCAGAAAGATCAGCGCGCGATGTATCCAGTCGGCAAACCCGCCGCCAGCTATCAGCGGAGGCACCAGCGCCAGCAGCACCGCGCCGATGACAACAGCAGGCGTATACCAGCGGGCAAATTTGGTAATAAAGTTCTCCGCCTTGGCTTTTTTGCTGCTGGCATTTTCCACTAGGTCAAGAATTTTTGCGACAGTGGATTCCCCGAACTCTCTGGTTACCTCGACTGTCAGCAGGCCGCTCAGGTTGATGCAGCCGCTGATAATGTTGTCTCCGGCTTCCACCTCACGCGGAAGGGCTTCGCCGGTCAGCGCGGAGGTGTCAAGCGCTGAAGCGCCCTCAAGCACCCTGCCGTCAAGCGGCACCTTTTCGCCCGCCTTTACCACAATCCGGTCCCCGACGGCGACTTCCTCCGGGTCCACCTGTTTGAGGCCGTCCGGTGTTGGAATGTTCGCGTAATCGGGCCGTATGTCCATGAGTGTGGAGATCGACTGGCGGGAACGGCTGACCGCATAGCTCTGGAACAGCTCCCCCACCTGATAAAACAGCATTACCGCAACGCCTTCCGGGTATTCTCCCACAAAAAATGCCCCTATGGTGGCGATGCACATAAGAAAATTCTCATCAAATACCTGCCCGCGCGCAATATGTCTGCATGCTTTCCAAAGCACGTCTCCCCCCACTATTAAATAGGCGGTCAGAAACAAGAACAGCCTTGCAACCCCTTTCAGCGGAATCAGAAGCGCGGCTGCAAACAGCAAAGCCCCCAGCAGAATGCGCAGAAGTGTTCGCCTATGACTCTTTGACAATGGATGTTCCCCCCATCATTATCTCCGCGCTTATAGCACCACGGAGCAATCCGGCTCGATTTTTTTGCAGATTTTAACCGCTTCCTTCACGATGGCCTCGAATTTTTCGTCCACCGCTTCAATTGTCAGCTTCTGCGTCATAAAGTTAACCGTCGCGGCGCTGACCCCGTCAATCTTCCGGATAGCCGCCTCCATTTTCGCAGCACAGTTGGCACAGTCCAAATCATCCATGCGATATGTTTTTTTCATATAAATTCCCCCATCCTTACTCCGAAATATGCTCCATACCCTGGCTGATAATCGTCTTGACATGACCGTCCGCCAAGGAATAAAAAACGATTTTTCCGTCTCTGCGGAATTTGACCAGCTGTGACTGCTTGAGCACCCTCAGCTGGTGGGAAATCGCGGACTGGCTCATATTGAGCAGCTGCGCAATGTCGCATACGCACATTTCCGCCTCCAGCAGCACATAAAGAATTTTAATGCGGGTGCTGTCCCCGAATACCTTATAGAGTTCGGCCAGTTCATAAAGCAGTTCCCCATTCGGCATCTGTTCCGTAACGGCCAAGATGACTTCCGGATGCGTGCAGATATAATCGCAACGCTCCACCCCATTTACATCTGTCATATTATCACCTCTTCATATGAATCATTGTTCATATGTTCATTGTATATTCCGGAAGTCGACTTGTCAATAGGTTTTCGGGTTCTATTAAAAAATTTGGCAGCGGCGGCGCAGCCACAGAACTTTGCTTAACCCATCACAATCAGACCGCCGCCCATCATGGCAGGCTCCTCCGGAGCGTGCGTAACGAGAATCAGCGTTTTCCCCCGGAGATTTTCTTTCACAAAATCCGCTGTTCTGGCGCGGGTGCTCTCATCCAGACCCCGAAAAGGCTCATCCATCAAAACCGCTTCGGAGGGCGCCAGCACGCCGCGAACAATGGCAACACGACGTTTCATTCCTCCGCTCAGTTCCCCCGCGGGCTGATACAGTGACGTTTCCTCAAGACCAACCGAACGCAGCGCGGCCTCAATCGTCTCCCGTTTTACCGTTTTGGGGCAGACAATCCGGATATTGGAAACCGCACTCAAATTTTCGCACAGGCGATCTTCTTGAAAAACCGCGCTGATCTTCCGCCCGGACATTCCTATCACGTTCCCGCCGTCGGCCGACTCCAACCCCATCAGGATGCGCAGCAGCGTCGTTTTCCCGCAGCCGGACGGCCCCATGATGCAAGTGGTTTTTCCGCCCGGAAAGACGGCGCTGAAGCCAGACAGCACCGAAACTCCGTGATACTGCTTTGAAAGGTTTTCCACTGTGATCTCCATTCCGTCACATCCTTTCTATGCGGCGGAAGATTTTCCGCACCAAAAACAGAAACAGCCGCTCAAACAGGGTGCTCACCAAAATAATCGTCAGCGTCCACGCAAGCAGGTCAGCGGTGGAGAGAAACAATTTCGCCTGATAAAGCTTTTCGCCGATGGAGCCGGACGGAATTCCGATCACTTCGGCCGCCACGCCCGATTTCCAGCATAGGCCAAGCGAAAGCGTGCAGGCGGAAAGGAAATAGGGCATCATCTGCGGGGTATAGATATAAAATACCCGATGCATACCATGGATTTGAAACACATCCGCCATTTCCAAAAGTTGGCGGTCGGCGCTGTCGATTCCCTGCAGCATGTTGATGTAAACCACCGGATATACCATCAGAAACGCAATGATTACTGATAAATTACGCGAGTCCACCCAGATCAGGCATAGAATAATAAAGCTTGCGACGGGCGTGGATTTCACAGCCGAAACCAGCGGCGCAAGCAGAATGCGCACGGTTCTGAGGTTCGCGGATAGCACAGCGGAGACCGTCCCGACAATCAGCGCAAGGAAAAATCCCGATGCAATCCGTATGAACGAGAACCAGACAGAACCCCAGAAATCCGGTGTGCCGGCCAGTTCGGCCAAACGCACGACAACAGAAACAGGAGATACCAACAGTATCTCCTGTCCAATCACCATACTGACGCTCTGCCAGACGACCAGCCAGAACAGCAACGCGGCTATTTTAATTCCCGCTTTTTTTCGATCAGCGGCTGAAATAGAATGCATCATCTGGGAGGGTTCCTCCTACGGACTGCGGATTCTGGTCAAACAGAGCTTTCAGATAGCCGCTAAGCTTTTCCTTCATTTCTGTACCCTCGATAAAGGTAATATTGCAATAAGGAATTGCCTTTTTCGCAATTGCCGCTGCCGGCACAATCCCGTATTTTTCGGTCAGAGCGGCGCTCTCATCGAGATTGTCGTTGGCAAACGCGACGGACTTTTGATATTCATTCAAAAAAGCGTCCAGCGCTTCCGGATTCTCACTGATGAAATCATTGCGTGCGATTATCACGCCTGTAATCAGGGCGCTTTTGTTTTCCCCCTGCACCTTATCCCATTCTTCGGTCAGATTCAGCGCAATGCGCAATTTATCATTTTTGGACTGCACAGTGGCAACATACGGCTGCGGCAGCATGGCAATCGCGTTCTCGTCCTGAGAAAGCAGCGCCGCCACTTCGGTCGATTCGGACTTGTATTCCACAGTCAGGTCTTTTTCGGGGTCGATACCGTTTGCGGACAACACATAATTGAGCGCGTATTCCGGAGTTGTCCCCTTGCCTGTCGAATAGATGGTTTTTCCTTTCAGGTCGGCAACCGAGTGGATGGTGTCGCCGGTTTCAACCAGATAAAGCACACCCAGCGTGTTAACGGCAAGCACACTGATTTTCCCCTGCGTTTTGCCGTACAGTACAGATGCCAGATTGGCAGGAACCGCCGCCAGATCCAATTCGCCCTTTACCAGCTTCGGGACAATCTCGTCTGCGGTTCCGGCAATTGTAAAGCTGTAATCATTGGCTGCTCCCGACTTTTCCGCGTCGTCCATCAGCTTCACAAGCCCAATGGAGGTCGGCCCCTTCAGGGACGCCACACGAATCGCCGTTTTTTCGTCGGAAGCCTCCTGCCCCGAAGACGCAGGCTCTCCGGGCTTCGACGATTCAGGGGCGGACGACGTCGCAGATGCCAGTGCGCTACTTTCCGATGCGCCCGCTCCGCCGCCGCATCCCGCCAGCAGCGATATGCTGAGCAGCGCAGACAAAGCAACAGCCATGATTTTTTTCATAGGAGATTCCTTCTTTCCTTGACCTCGGTATATGTTATTTATTTATCATTTACAACTATACCATTAAACTCCACTTTTGTCAATTCCCACCAGATCCAATTTGCAGGCGCGTGTCAGCCGCTTAATGGCTGCCTCCCGCCGCAGGGCTTCGCTTTTTGACGGAAGGCATTCCGAATACACCATGCGCACCGGCAGACGGGCTTTGGTGTATTTCGCGCCCTTTCCGGCATTATGCGCTCGCAGGCGCTCCTGCAGGTCTGTTGTCCAGCCTGTATAAAGCGTTCCGCCGGCACATTGCAGGATATAAATAAAATTGCCGCCCTCTTTCATGCAGAGCGCCCCTTTTCAATCCGATTTTATCTCCTCTGCCGCATTTTTTGCAAGCAGCGCTTTCTTCCACCAGTAGTGGCCCATGCTCCAGCCGGGTTCTTCCGTCACTTCACGACCAAGAAACGCGGGCGGAACAAAGCTGGCCGCTTCCTCCACAGAGTTAAACTCCACCTCCGCGTAGTAAAACGCGGTTGGCTCCCCCGCGTCAACCAGACTGCACTCCAGCGTAAGCCCGCCGGGCAGCGCATAAGTCTGATAGTCCTTGCGGATCATCGGCGAAGTGAGCAGGTCTTTCAGGCGCAGAAAGGGTTCCGGATCGAGATCCAACTCGATTTCTTCGCGCGCAAGGGTTCCCTTCCCCTTGATACAGAGCACATACCGGCGTTCATCGCCGGTTTGAGAACTGCGGATACGCACAACCGGCTCTGTGGACAGATAGCCCTGATAAACCACAGATTCCTTAAGCGGCGGCAGATCCGGGAATCCATCGATTAAAAACTTCCGTTCAATTTCCACTGTTTTCTCCTGTCCTCAGTTCGCAGCTTCTTCTAAAATCACCTGCACGCGGCCCACCATGTCCCCCTCTTCGAGCATCACTTTGATGCCGTGGGGATGCGTGGGGCTGTTGGTTAGTATCCGCTTCACATGCCCGCGGGTCAGCTTGCCGGTGGGCTGATCCTTTTTCAGCACGATATCCACCAGTGCGCCAATCGCTATGTTTTTTCTCATCTGTCCGTTCATTTGTTCATTCCCACTTTTCCCAAATTTCGGGATGATAGCCTACTGTGGCCTTCTTCCCGTTGCGAACAATCGGCGTTTTAAACAGCGCCGGATATTCCAGAAGCTTATCCTCCATATTCTGTTCGGACGCCAAATAAGCAATATAAGATTTCTCGTAGTCCTTTGAATTGGGGTCAATCAGCTCCCTGATTCCGCCCACGGCGGCTTTCACGCTGCCCAGTTCCCCCTTGCTCATGCCGAATTTGGCAACATCGATGCTCTGAAACCGGATGTTCCGCTCCTTAAAATAGCGTTCCGCCTTTTTCGTGTCGAAGCATTTGCTTTTACCGAAAATCTGAATATTCATCCGCCGGCACCCCCTTTGGTCTGTTTACAAGTATAGAAAAAATTTTCAGAATTGTAAAGGGAAAGAGCCGCAGTCATAGCGGCACTATGCCGTCAATTGTTCGGCACATAGAAAAAAGTCCCCTTATCCACGATGCGGCACCAGGCCACATTTTGCAATATTTTTGTAATTTCCGCCCGTTTGGCGCGCCCGCCAGCCGCTTTGAATGCGTCATCGGCCGAAATCAGCCGGTCGCTGTTCTTCTGGAAATACTCATGCAGCAGGATCACCAGTTCTGGTTCGCTCAGTGTTTTAGGAAGAGCAGGTGCTTTTTCGGCAGCTTTTGGACGCTCGGGTTCTGCAGATTCGTCCACTGCTTGTTCCTGCACCTGAACAGCATTCCTTTCGGATTTGCAGTAGGTGAGATAGACCGCTTTGACGCGGCTTGCAAGAAGCGATGTAAAACCCGGTTCCTTCGTCAGAAGATGAAACGGGCATCGGGCCAGATCCTCCATTGTTTTATAGTGATGCTCACGGCAGTAAATTAAAAAAGGCAGGTATTTTGGTTTATTATAGATTTCGGTGATATCATTCATGAATTCAAAAAATCCTTTCCTCAAAAATCGCACAATTTGGAATTGTAGCAAATTTTTTATGAAATGGCAAGCAGGAACAGTTGTTTCCATCGGCAGATCATGCGCTTGCATTTTGTTATTTTCTATGATTTTGATGCATCCACTTAATAAGAATACGCTTGCATTCAACGCACATTGAAGGTAGAATAAGGGCTGTAGCGATAAACGCACTTAGGAGGATTCATGTTTACGAATCAGGATTTAAGGCGGCTGATTTTCCCGCTGATCGTTGAGCAGGTGCTGGCGGTCACGATTGGTATGGCGGACACAATCATGGTGTCCGGCTGCGGGGAAGCGGCCGTTTCCGGCATTGCACTGGTTGATGTGATCAATATACTGCTTATCAATATTTTTTCCGCCCTGGCAACCGGCGGCGCGGTCGTGTCCTCTCAATATCTGGGCAAACAGGAACCTGAGAACGCCTGTGTTGCGGCAAAGCAGCTTGTTTATGTCACTCTGTCGCTTTCCATGGTGGTCATGCTTGTCTGCCTATTTTTGCGCGACTTGATTCTCGCAAAAATTTTTGGAAACATCGATCCTTCGGTTATGGAAAACGCACAGATTTATTTTGCCATTTCCGCCTATTCCTATCCTTTTTTGGCGCTCTACAACGCGGGAGCCGCCCTGTTCCGCTCGATGGGCAACTCCCGGGTTTCCATGTTTACATCGCTGCTGATGAACATGGCAAATATCGGCGGCAACGCGCTTTTGATTTTTGGATTCGGCATGGGCGTGCGCGGAGCCGCGATTGCTTCACTTGTTTCCCGTATGATCGGCTGCGTAATTATGCTGCTGTTGCTGCGGCATCGCGAAAATCCCATCCATATCGAGCGCCTGTTTATCCCTGAGGTGCGGCCGTCCATGGTGCGCAGCATTCTTGCGGTCGGTGTTCCAACTGGATTGGAAAACGGAATTTTTCAAATCGGAAAGGTGCTTGTGCAGGGGCTGATCGTTTCCCTCGGCACCACCGCAATCGCGGCAAACGCGATTGCGAACAACCTTGCAAGCATGGAGGTCATCCCCGGTGCCGCAATCGGGCTCGCGCTGATCACGGTTGTGGGACAGTGTGTGGGCGCGCGGGATTATGTGCAGGCAAGGCAGTATGCCATAAAGCTGCTGAAAATCACTTATCTTTCAATGATCGGACTTAATATCGCCATTCTGATCTTCTGCCATCCGATTGTGAATGTCTACCGCATGTCTGAGCAGACTACAGCGGTGGCGCTTCAGCTGCTGATTATCCATGGCATTGGCGCCATGATTATCTGGCCCCTCTCGTTCACCCTCCCAAATGTGCTGCGCGCGGCGGGTGACGCCAAATTCACAATGTCGGTATCGATTATATCGATGTGGACCTGCCGGATTGGGCTTAGCTATCTGTTTGTTTCGTTTGGCTGGGGAGTCCCCGGCGTCTGGCTCGCCATGATAGCAGACTGGGTCGTGCGCACCACCGCGTTTGTCCTCCGTTTTTGCGGCAGCAGGTGGCAGCATAAGCGCCTTGTTTAGGCGGTCGGTTTTCAACAAGTCTCATTTTTTCTGTGGAAAACGGTTTTTCCACGCTTAAGAACAAACACTAAAGAAGAAGGGGGCTGGGCTTATCGATTCACGCGCATTTTCCAAAGAAGGGTTGCTGATTAACCAGTCCCTGCTGGGTGATCTGAAAAATGGCTGGTTCGGATCAGACAAAAACGGCTGTGGCTGGATTGCTGTCTATAACGTGCTGAAAATGCTCGGGGCGAACGTCCGCCCCGAATGGGTCATGGAAGACCTGCGCGGCGGGCTTGTGCTGGGTGGAAAGTTTGGAACCCATGTTTATTTTGTCCAGCACTATCTGCGAAAGCGCGGCTATCGTGTGCGCCTGTGTGCGATTCCTTGGCGGTTCTCCGCAGTGGCGAAAACCGGGGATGCCTGCATCCTGCTTTACCGCCACCGCAGTGGTAATCATTTTGCCGCGCTGCGCCGCGAGGGCGAGCGGTTTCATTTTTATAACGCGCTGTCCGGTGCGGCGGATGACCTCCGCACCATGGAGGAATTTCTGAAGGCCGAGCGTCAAATTCCGCCCTGCATGCTGATTGCGGTCAATAAACGAATCCCGGAAACCGGCGGAATAACTGGCACTTGACAACCGCTTATAAAGCGTATATAATTTAGCACATAAAATCACTAAAGAGGAGGAACCGCAAAATGGCAACACTAACCGGCAAAACAGCTTCCTATTTTTATTATTACGGCTCGGAGTATTGCTATCCGGGTTTGTTTTGCTGTGAAGTTGTTCCATTTCGAAAAAGCGCGGACTGACGGTTTCTCCCGCAGCAGATTTTCGAGCGGTGCTTTCATGGCGAAAGCACCGTTTTTTTATTTCCCTAATGTCTGCAATTTATTTGGAAAGGTTGTTTTGTATGATTGTCATTTTAAAGGAACACGCCCCGGAAGAGAAAGTCAACCTGCTGATTGCACAGCTCAAGGAGCAGGGTTTTGCCATCCACGAGTCGCAGGGGTTGCACACCCGCCTGATCGGTTTGGTGGGGGACACCTCAAAGGTGGATGAAAACGCTCTGCTCGCAAATGACGCCGTTGATCTGGTGAAGCGGATTCAGGAGCCTTATAAAAACGCGAATCGCAAATTCCATCCGCAGGACACCGTAATTGATGTCTGCGGCAGAAAATTCGGCGGCGGGCATTTTCAGGTCATTTCGGGGCCTTGTTCTGTGGAAAGCGAAGAACAGATTCTGGAGGTTGCAAAAGCAGTCGGCAAAGAAGGCGCAGGACTGCTGCGCGGGGGCGCGTTTAAGCCTCGTACCAGCCCCTATTCCTTTCAGGGCATGGGTGCGGAGGGGCTGGAGCTGCTCCGGCTGGCGCGCGCAAAAACGGGGATGCCGTTTGTCACGGAAATTATGGACGCCTCCGAGATTCCGCTGTTCGAGGACGTGGATATCATTCAGGTGGGTGCCAGAAACATGCAGAATTTCGAGCTGCTGAAAAAGCTTGGACAGCTCCGCCACCCCATCCTGCTCAAACGGGGGCTTGCCAACACGCTCGAGGAACTGCTTATGAGCGCCGAATACATTATGGCGGGCGGCAATGAACAGGTCATTCTCTGCGAACGCGGCATCCGCACCTTTGAAACCTCCACACGGAACACACTGGATATCTCCGCAATCCCCCTGCTCAAAAAGATGTCGCACCTTCCGGTCGTAGTAGACCCCAGCCATGCCGCCGGCATCACCTGGATGGTCGAGCCGCTTTCCCTGGCGGCAATTGCGGCGGGTGCCGACGGGCTGATCATCGAGGTACACCCGCATCCGGAAAAGGCACTCTCGGACGGCGCACAGTCCCTGACGCCGGCTCAATTCCAACCAGTGATGGAAAAAATACGCAAAACAGCCGAATTCTTCGGAAAAGCACTCGGCTGACCGCAAAGCGCGCCGCCCGGTTTTATCGGGCGGCGCGTTCTGTTTCGTTTTTTCCAAATGCTTTCAGGCTTTCTCCTTCCAACCGGTAAACCGTCCAGTCGGACATCGGCTTTGCGCCAAGCGACCGGTAAAACCGAATGGAAGGCTCGTTCCAGTCCAGACACCACCAGTCAAGCCGCTCGCATCCGCGTTCAACGGCAACTTTCGCAAGACAGGCGAGCATTGCTTTTCCGTAACCCTTTCCTCTGCATGCCGGGTCGACATACAGGTCTTCGAGATATAGGTTCGCCTTGCCGAGAAAAGTGGAGAAATTATGAAAAAACAGGGCAAAGCCCACCGGCTGATCGCCTTCCTGCGCAATCAGCACTTCCGCCTGATGCCTAATAAATAGGGATTGGTGCAGGATTTCCTCCGTCGCCACCACCTCGTGCTCCAGCTTTTCATAAGCCGCCAGTTCCCGGATAAACCGCAGGATCAGGGCGGTGTCCTCCGGTTCTGCCGTCCGGATGGTAAAGTGTTCGATCGCTGTCCCGTAAATCACACGTTTTCTCCCCTTGTCAATTTGCAGGCTAGAATTGCGTCCTCTTGAGTGCCTGTGGAAATTAAAAACCGGTTATTATGGCAGAACCGCAGCGTTTTAATACCCGAGATCACCGCCAGTTCCTCTTCCGGCTTGCCCGCCCATTCGGCGGGAAATTCGAATTTGAGCGCAGAGCTTTCCCTGTCCGCCGGGATTCCCTGTGCGCTGAACCCGCCGCGCTGAGACGGATAGACTATGAAGTCGGCGCCAGTACCGACCAGCACCTGTTTCCACGGGGCAAAGCGCGGCAGGACGACAATCCCGTCCTGCATATCGGCGAAAGCTTCTTCCACCAGCTTTCTCGCGCGCTGGATACTCCAAATGGTCTCCAGCTTCTTTTTCAACAACGTAGTGGCAAACTGCACCGCCTCTTCAAAGCAGACATCTGTATCTTCCTCGGAATCCCAGTTGGGATTGAATGAACCAATCACATCCGCGAGAGCGCTGCCGCATCCCGTATTGTCGTCTCTGTCCAGCGGCTGGACGAAATACTCGTCCATACGCGACGCCTCTTCCCCGCCCACCAGCTCTGCGCCGAATTCCTGCCACAGCAGGCCGAACGCGGCATAGGCAGTCCCGTTGGGGCGCACCTTCGCATCTCTTTGGTGATGATCGAATTTTCCCCATCCGATGTCAAACACCAGCCCGTCGTAATTTTCCGAGACCTCAAACACCCGCATAAAACGGATGTCTGGATTCAAAATCCGCAGGAGTGCGGAGGAGAACACATCATCCGCGTGAAACTTTCCGCCATGCGTCATGGCAACGTCAGGTACCTTCATCTAAGCCACTCTTTCCTTGGTCTGTTTCTGATTAAGCCCGATTAGGGCAGAATGATTCAGCCTTCTTTTTTCTTTTGAAAATGGTAGGCAACGCGCAGCAGCATCTTGTCAGGCAAAAAATGCTCGCCAAACCGCGCCAGTTTCATTTTTAAGCCCGGCACAATCACGAGCTTTCTTTGGAACATGCCGTCGATTGCGCAGAGCGCGACGTCACGGCTCGTCATGCCTTTGAGGCTGAACCGGACATTGGCGGTGCTGCTGAATTCCGTATCCACCGGGCCGGGGCAGAGTGCCCCGATATAGACTCTGCTCCTGTCGCGGCGCAGTTCTTCATAGACTGCCTGCGTCAGCCGCAGGACATATGCCTTTGTCGCGTAGTAGGCGGACAGAAGCGGCCCCGGAAGGAACGCGGCGGAGGACGCCACATTCAGAATATACCCCGCATTTCTTCTTTTAAAATCCCGAAGAAACAGTTTGGTGAGAATATGCACAGCCTTTATATTCAGATTGATCATTTCCAGTTCCCGCCGCAGGTCTGTTTTGTCAAATCGGCCGAACAGCCCGAACCCCGCGTTATTAATCAGGATATTGATTTCCTGCCCCTTCACCTGCTCATAAAGCGCAAAACAGCTTTCCTCGCGGGAAAGATCCGTGGTAATGATCTGCACATTAACGGAAAGCTGCTTTTTGAGCGCTTCGAGCCTGTCTTGCCTGCGCGCGACAAGAATGAGGTCAAACCCCATTTCATCCAGAACAATTGCCATATCCCGCCCTATCCCGGAGCTTGCGCCCGTAATCAGCGCTTTCATGGGATCGCCGCCTTCCTCTTTTGCATTCTTCTGTGTTTATCATATCATAAATTCCCTCAAAATTACATGGATTCTGCAAATCAGGGTAGATTTTACCGATGAATCGCGCTATGATAAAAGAAAAAAAGAAAGCGGGAAGCTCCTAATGAAACTGGCAATTTTGGAACCGCTGGGCGTGGCAAAAGAAACCCTGCTCGCCCTGGTGGAAAAGGCTGTAAACGGACGCATGGAGGTCGTTTATTATGATACCCGTGCGGAAGATACGTCGACCTTAATTGAACGGAGCCGGGACGCGGATGTAGTGGTACTTTCCAACTTCCAGTACCGGCACGAAGTGATTGAGCACTGCCCCAACCTGAAAATGGTCTGTGTGGCGTTTACCGGCGTCGACCATGTGGATGTCGCCTACTGCAAAGAGCGGGGCATCACCGTCTGTAACTGCGCGGGCTATTCCACCGTGGCGGTTGCGGATCTCGTGTTTGGACTGGTTATCGCGCTTGCGCGCAATCTGATCCCCTGCGATCAGGCTGTCCGTCAGGGCGGCACGAAGGCCGGGCTGGTAGGCTTTGAGCTGGAAGGCAAAAAATTCGGTGTGATAGGCACCGGCGCAATCGGCATGCGCACTGCAAGAATCGCGCAGGCATTCGGCTGTGAGGTCTACGCCTACAGCCGGACCAAAAAGAATCTGCCGGGTGTCACCTATCTGGAGCTGGACAACCTGCTTTCCATCTGCGACATCGTTTCGCTTCATGTTCCCCAGACCAGTGAAACCGTCGGACTGATTAACGCGGAAAAGCTGGCGCTGATGAAGCCGACAGCCCTTCTAATCAACACGGCGCGCGGCCCAATCGTGGACAGCGCCGCGCTTGCCGAAGCACTGAACTCCGGAAAAATTGCCGGCGCAGGCGTGGACGTGTTTGAAAAGGAACCTCCGATTCCTTCCGATCACCCGCTGTTCGGAGCGCCGCACCTTGTAGCGACGCCGCATGTGGCGTTTGCCAGCCAGCAGGCAATGGAAAAACGCGCGGTGATTGTCTGCGATAATCTCGCGGCATGGCTGGACGGCAAGCCTCGGAATGTGATTGTGTGAACGACAGCGTTGGCAGAATAAAACAGGTATCCCGCACGGGATACCTGTTTTCATTTGACGACCGATGAGATCGTTTAGCTCTGCCATTCCACCGTATAGGTGAATTTGTACTCCTGCTGGAGCGCCTTGACCTTCTCTTCATTGTCTTCAATGAAGGTGTCGGTATAAACGGACTTTCCCAACTTTTTGTAATCGTCCAGAATTGCGGTCAGTTTCGCCCAGCATTCTTCATGCTTCGGCTCATCCTCTTCTTTAAGGTCAATAACAAACTCCCGATGCTTGGGTATTCTTGCTTTCATAGTTTCACGTTCCTCCAATATAATTGCGCCTGCGCGCGTACAGCATTATTTTATCCGACTGGAGGCGTCCGGTCAAGTCTTTTTTCCAATACCGGAAGCAGTTTTGTCTGAAATTCCCCGGGATGCCTGCACCAGCAGTCCGCCCCCGCCAGAAATGGCTCGCCCCCAAGCGTATAGCATTGAATCGGTTCCGGCCCTCCCGGCTCTTTGTGCCGGAGTTCCTCAAGCGGCACCCGAATCATGCGCTCCACCTCTTCGCCCACCGCGAACTGCGGGTCGGTGTTGCGGTAGAGATAAATGTATCCGAGTTCGCGATCAAAAAAATCGCCGATGTGGGTATCCTCACGGATCGTACCGAGAAACTCCAGTTCCCCGGGTTTCACTGCAATCCCGATTTCCTCGTGCATTTCGCGGCGTATTGCGTCCGCGGGATTTTCGCCCGCCCCGATATGACCCCCTACCGCCAGATCATAAAGACCCAGAAAATCCCGTTTTTGAAAAGACCGCTGTTGATAATAAACCCATGTGCCGCCTTCCTGTTCAGACACCACCCAGCAATGGACCACCTGATGCAGCAGCCCCTGCGCGTGCGCCTGCCCGCGCGGGGCTGTGCCTGTTTCGTGCAAATCCTCATCGAAGATGGTTAACAGTTCCATCGTTTCCCCCGTCCTGCTGCCGCAAGTTTTTCCTTTATTTTACGCATTCTGCGAACAGATTGCAAGAAATTTTGACACAGAAAAAGAACCGCCTTTCCACAGCGGTCCTTTTTGCATCGTTTGTTCAGCCGCGCGGGCGGAAATGCGCGGCGAGCGCAATTTTTTGAAGAAGATGCCGCGCAGAGGCTCTTTGCCTCGGAATTTCAGTGGCCGCCATCTGCAAAGCCGTTTGAAGCCGGGGCGTCTTCTGCAAAAATACCCACGGCAGATAAAGCACGGCCCACACCAGCCAGACGAAACACATGACTGCGGGCAGGTAAAGCGAACCTGCCGCGTTTCCGATCAGTTCCAGTACCGATCCAACCGAAGGGCTGCGCAAAAACAAGTAGTTGCTGTTCAGTATAAAATTGGTCAGGCTGTCGAAAACAGCCAGCAGTAGCAGGGTTAAGAAGCATTTGGGCAGCCGCTTGTAGTCGGGCCGGAACCCGTCGGCGAGCAGCAGAACCGGGATCAGCAGCAGCATTGCGTGCGCAAAAATAAACTGCATGTACATCAGGTTCCACAAGGAGAAACCGGTGACCCCCGGAGTAACCAGCGCGCTCAGCGCACCGGGCAGCCCGAGGCAGTAGCAAAGCTCTTTCAGAAGCGGTCTATCGGTATAAATTGCAAAAAACTCCGCAAAAAGCATGGCGCCGCAAAGATGCAGCGGCAGCATATAAGCGGGAGCAAATTTTCCGCTGCACAAAAGCCAGACGTCCCGCAGCAGTTCAGAGCCGACCGCCGCGCAAACGCAGATTTTCAGTAATTGTTTTCTTGCGGCAGGAGTTTGTCTGAGAAACCAGAAAGTCACCGCCGCACAGAATGCCGCGCAAACTACCAGCCATGTCATATGGGTTCTGCTGAAAACGGGAATCCAGAGTTCCTGCGGCGCTTCCCCTTCCAGCGCGAAAAACCAGTCCATGATTTTCCTCCTTTTTGATTGGGTACTACTTCTTCATTCTATCCTATTTTTGCCAAAAAATGCGGAAATTATCAGTTTGCATCACGACGTCTGATTTTTTTATTATCATTATCGTCTCACAAGCATCTAGAAGCACGTTGATCCAACCGTATTTTAAATACTTTTACACAAAAACAGAGTGTTAATCCTAGTAGGCTGTAGTAAAACAGCCGAAAAAGTGATATAATGAATTTATAGTTCCATAAGTCAGGGGGAATTCTGTGAAATACTATAAAATCAACAGTATGAATCAAAGCATCCGCCGCGACGCCGCACAATTTGTCGCGCAGGCCGAGCATGTTTACAGTCAGCAGATTCTTGCAGTCTCGCAGCAGCTGTTTGAAAACCGTTCCCGAAAACCGATCATCCTGATTTCAGGCCCTTCCGGCTCCGGAAAAACCACCACCGCGCTGCGGATTGAGCAGCTTCTTGACAGCTGGGGCTGCGAAACCCACACAATTTCAATGGATAACTATTTTCTGCCGTGCGATTCCGGCCCGATGCCGCTCGATGAGCAGGGTAATATTGATCTTGAATCTCCAAAAAGGCTGGATTCCGAGCTTTTGAGCGAGCATTTAACACGGCTTTTTAATTATGAACCCGTGGAAGTTCCAATCTTTGATTTTACGACGCAGACCCGCACCGGATCGGTGCCTTTGCATCGAAAAAAAGACGAACTGATTATTCTGGAAGGGATTCACGCGCTGAATCCAGCAGTGACAGGCCAGACCGACGAAACCGCCACCTGCATCTATGTCAGCGTGCGCACACGCGCGGAGCATCCTTCCGGCGCCTTGCTGCATCCGTCCAAAATCCGGCTTACCCGAAGACTGATCCGCAACAAACTGTTTCGCGGGCGGGATTTTGAGGATACCTTGGCAAGTTTCCGCAGCGTTTCACGCGGCGAGAATCTGTTTATCATGCCTTATAAATACCGTGCCAAATTCGATATTGACACTTTTTTCCCGAGCGAGCTGTCCGTCTACCGCCCTTTTTTGCTTCCTGAGCTGGAAAAGACCGGCGGAAAGACCGGCGATCTTGCAGAAATCCGTGAATTTCTTGCGCATGTGGAACCGGTGGACGCCAATTTCGTCCCGATGAATTCTCTTTTGCGTGAATTCATCGGAGGCGGAACATTTAATTGATTTTTATAGCTGATTTGCAGAAAAACACAGAGGCAGGTGGTCACCTGCCTCTGTGCTTTTATCTCTGCACTTTGATATAGGAAATTTCTTTCCAGTTTTCATGAATTCGTCAAAAGAAGGTCAGCTGGCTGTCGCCATAACCCATTTTATACGCGCGGATTATATCCTGCATCCGAAACAGAAGCCCTTCCTGTTCACATGCCGCTGAAAATTCCTTCCACAGCATTTTGGCATGAGGGCTGACGCACTGGTAGCTGTTATGGAAAGCGCGCGCGTACTGCTGCCGCAGATTCTGCCCGGGGAACAGCGTATCCAGCTTTTGAAAATACCATTCCTTCTGGCGGTCCCGCAGGGTCATGCCGAACGCGGGATAGAGAAAGCGCGCGCCCGCCTCTTTTGCTTTTCGGACAATGGCAAGGATGTTCTCGGCGTTATCTTCCAAAAACGGCAGAACCGGCATCAGCAGAAGCCCGGTAAAGATTCCGGCATCCGACAGCTTTGCAACCGCCCCAAGCCGTTCGGAGGAGCTCGGCGCGCCCGGTTCCACCAACGCGGAAAGGTCATCGTCCGCCGCCGTTACCGTCACCTTCACGAGCACCGGGGAATGGCTTTTGATCTCCCGCAGAAGATCGATGTCGCGCGTCACAAGGCTGCTTTTGGTCGCGATTGCCGCACCGAATCCATAGGCATTCAGAAGCTCGAGGGCATGGCGGGTAAGCTGCTGCTCCCGCTCAAACGGATTGTAAGGGTCGCTCATCGCGCCGGTTCCCACCACGCCCGGGCGCACTTTGCGCCGCAGGTCGTTGCGGATGATTTCCAGCGCATTTTCCTTGGCGCACACCCGATCGAACGCCTCAATTTTATAGCACTCGCTGCGGCTGTCGCAATAGATACAGCCGTGGCAGCAGCCACGGTAGATGTTCATATTGTAATCAACGCCGAACCATGTGCTGGATTTCGTACGTGTGACAATCGTTTTGGCGGGAATATACTCCATATCCGGCTCTCCTGCGCGGGATTTCTCCGATTACTGCTGCTTCCAGCGTTTCAGTGACGGGAAAAACTGCCGCATCATTTCTTTTGCTTTTTCTTCTGTCATCTCCGGTTGGTGCTCCGCCATCGGCGCGGCGCAGAAATCAATCATCTGTTCCATTGTCATCTCTCCGGTAAACGCTCCGTTTTGATAGCAGTAGGAACAGTAGTCCGGGCTTTTCGTCCCATCTTTTTCTGTGCCGTACAGGTTGTCCTCCATCGGCATTCCACAGCTTTGGCAATAATGAATTTTTTCCATTCTGATTGCTCCTTTCAGGTTTCTTACAGTAAGAATACCAAACAGAACCAGACATCCGTATGTCATATTATAAATAATTTTTTAGCGCGTTCTGAAGCCGTAAAACGAGTTCGGAGCGAATTTCCTCCGGTTCCAGCACGGTCACCGCGCCGCCGAAGGTCAATAGATAGCCGTACACCCATTCCCCGGGCGGAAATTCGACGTTTACCAGAAAGCTGCCGTCGGGGCTGCGCGTAATCTGTTCGGATGAAAATTCATCGTAAACCCGGAACGCACAGGATGCGTCCAGACGCAGCTTGAGCAGAAACATTTTATGGGGATAGGGTTCTGAAAAAGGGAGCTTGTCCGGCGCTGTGCGTTCAAACCGCTCTTGTGTTACCAGCAGATTCTTCATCCGCGTGAGTTTAAAAAGGCGCTCCGCCCCGCGGGTTCTGCAAAACGCGTATAAATACCAGCTCCGCCCTTTGAAAACCAGCCGCAAAGGCTCCGCAACCCGCCCGAACTGTTCTCCCGTGCTGCTGAAATAATCAAATTGAATGACCCGGTTCTGCAAAACCGCTTCTTTGAGCAGCGGAAACCAGTCCCGCTCCTGCGAGCCTTCCCATCCTGTAAAATCAATATCCACCCAGTTGGCGGTCTCCTTGTGGAAAATGCCGCCCAGTTTTTCCAATATCGAGCGATCCATATCCGGCATGCGCACTGCCGAAAGTCCGCGGAGGGCGGATAGAATTTCCCCTTGCTCCGCTTCGGACAGCACCGAACGGTCAAGCACAAAATTATCCAGCAGCCGAATTCCGCCGCCTTTCCCTTTCGCCGTATAAACCGGTATGCCAGCGGAGGAAAGCGCATCTACATCGCGGTAAACCGTCCGCTCGGAAACCTCAAAGCGTTCTGCGAATTCCTTGGCGGTCATGCTGCGCCGGCTAAGGAGCAGGTATGTCATTTCAAATAATCGCTGAATCTGCACGTTTTATCACCCAGTTTCATTATAAACGAAAATAGTAAGCTTGTCCCGATTTTCCAAACAAGCCCCGGAGAAAATTCCGGGGCTGTTTGGCTTTAGCTCAATTCTGAAAACAGATTCAGAAATGTCTGCTCCACTGATTCAATTTCCAGCCTGCCGAATTCCGGACTGCTATCCAGCCTAGGCGCTTCTGAGGAAATCGGCTCGGGCATCAGCGCCAAAAACTCATACCACAAAATGGCGTCGTCTATGCCGGTCACCTGCGCCTGTTCCCCATCTGTCAAATCATTCAGCCCATAAGCGGCAAAAATCGCGTCCTGCAGCACTTTTTCAAAATCCAGATACGCGGGCATATTCCGTTTGACAGGCCGGGTGATATCGGAGAGATAGGCCTCGCTGGCGTCATGGAGCAGGCAGGCAAGCTGCACCCGCCGGCTGTATCCGCGCACCGCCGCTTCCCGCGCGCAGTTGACGGAATGCTGCGCGACAGAATAAAAATACCGGCAATGGCCGTTGGCGCGGCACAAATTGGACAGCGCGTGCGCGATGTCCGCAATACGAATCTGCTCTGCGCGCGGAGCAAAAGGAGTGAACCGCATCCCGGACGCGGTGGTGATAAAATCGTCTTTCCCCATATGCTGTCCTTTCAAGTCGGGCCCTCAGGTTCCCGCTTTTACATGCTTGCAGTGTTTTCTTTATTGTATTCAGAGCTGGAGCATGTAATGCCCATCAATTTCTCCAAACCGGGTTTCCGCCCTGGAACCGATTTCAAAATGCAGCATGGCGATTCCCAAATCAATTCCCTGATGGCCGCTTCTGTCGGGCACCTCTGCCGTTACCGTACGGTTCTTGTACTGGAAGTGCACAGGTTGCTTATTCATTGCGGACGGCGCCTTGCGGACAGCCCTCATGCCGTTTAAGAAGTTTTCCGGTGTCTCGGCGGCCGTATACAGTTCGTCAAGCGGCTTGATGCCATGCCGCGCCACGGAACGGATCAGATGCTCCTTGACAGTCTTTTGACGCGGCACTTTCCCAACCAGTATAATTGCCACCAGCTTTTCGTCCGGCGCAAGCCCGATCTTTTTTTGGCAAAGCTCCTTATGGTAGGTGCCCCCCACCCAGCAGGTGCCCAGTCCAAGCAGCGTCGCATCCAAAACGAGCCGCTCTCCCCAGTAGCCGGCCTTTTCATTGAGGCGCGGCTCACTTTGTTTTCCGGCAAGCGCGAAGAAATGCCGAACGCCGGAAAACATCCCGTAACTTGCGGAAATTCCTTTCATAACATCGCGGTCATTTTCCACCAGACGGATATGAAGGCCGCTTTTAAGATTATAAAGCTCCATGCGTTCCCGCAGAGAATCCGTATTTTCCAGTGTCTCCGGCACAAAAGCGCGCCGTGAGCACCGCTCGTTAATTGCTTTGAGATACTCTATCATGGCTAACTCTCCATTTCGCTGCGATGACGGCAGCTTGAAAACTGCTCCTTACCAGAATCTGTGAGAATTCTCTGGCAGGTTCTTAGGTTTCCCACCAAAAAGCGCAATATCCCCGACAGATGAACGGCTCCCCTCCGGCTATTCGTCGTGCTCCGCCCAGTCGAGACTGCGCGAGACTGCTTTGCGCCAGCCGCGAAGCAGCTTTTGGCGTTTTTCGTCTTCCAGATTGGGTTGATACGAGCTGTCACAGCTCCACAGCTGTTTGATTTCCTCCGTATCTTTCCACATGCCCACGGCAAGCCCCGCTAAATAAGCCGCGCCCAGCGCGGTCGTTTCGCGGATCATGGGGCGGCGCACCGGTTTGTTGAGCATGTCGGACTGGAACTGCATGAGGAATTCATCACGGCTCGCGCCGCCGTCTACATTCAGTTCACGCAAGCTGATTCCCGTATCTCTTTCCATCGCTTCCACGAGTTCAAGGCTCTGATAAGCAATGGATTCCTGCGCCGCCCGGATCAAGTGTTCGCGCCGGGTGCCGCGCGTAATTCCCATGATGCAGCCGCGCGCGTACATATCCCAATAAGGCGCGCCCAGCCCTGTGAACGCAGGGACGATATAAACCCCGCCGGTATCTTCCACCTTTTGGGCATAATATGCGGCGTCACAGCTTTCCGTAATGAACCGCAGCTCGTCACGCACCCACTGAATGACCGCTCCCCCCACAAAGACACTGCCTTCCAGCGCATACTGCACCTTTCCTCTAAGGCCGATGGCAATGGTGGTCAGCAGGCCGTTTTCACTCTTGCAAGGGGTATCCCCCGTATTCATCAGCAGGAAACATCCGGTTCCGTAAGTATTTTTGGCTTCGCCTTTTGAAAAGCAGGTCTGCCCGAATAGAGCCGCCTGCTGATCCCCCGCGATCCCCGCAATCGGAATGAATGTGTTCTGAATCATAAAGTGCCCGTAAACCTCACTGGAATTACGCACCTCGGGCAGCATAGCGCGGGGAATGTCCAGCGCCTTGAGCAGCCGGTCGTCCCAATCCAGCCGGTGAATGTCATAGAGCATGGTGCGGGAGGCGTTGGTGTAGTCGGTGACATGCGCCGCTCCTCCGGTCAGCTTCCAGATCAGCCAGCTGTCAACCGTGCCGAACAAGACTTCGCCCCGCTTCGCTTTTTCACGCGCCCCCGGCACAAGGTCGAGAATCCATTTGATTTTGGTTGCGGAAAAATAAGCGTCCGGCAGAAGACCGGTCGTATCGCGGATGTATTCAGACAGTCCCTGCGCCTTCAAATTGTCACAGAGGTCCGCCGTACGGCGGCACTGCCACACGATTGCGGGGTGAATCGGGCGGCCGGTTACCTTGTCCCAGACGACCGTGGTTTCCCGCTGATTGGTAATCCCGACAGCGGCGATTTCATGGACATCCACCCCGCTTTTCGCAATGACCTCCATCATGACCGCATACTGGGAGGAATAAATCTCCATAGGGTCATGCTCCACCCAGCCCTCTTTGGGATAATATTGGGTCAATTCCTTCTGGGACAGCTCCACAATGTTTTGTTCCCGGTCAAACAGGATTGCGCGGGAACTGGTCGTTCCTTGGTCAAGCGCCATGATATAGCGGCCCATGATACTCCCCCTTGTGCGATCAGATTAATTTAATTGAAATTATGTGCCGCGCATAAACTTTTGTCAACCGGTTCCGACAAAATCATCTATTTTTGATGCGAAAACGGTGAACGGTGTTATAATAAAAGCCTTGAGGGGTGAAGAATTTGAATTCAGAACTGATTATGAAAACTCTTTTGGAGCTTTGCGCGGTTTCCAGCATCAGCGATAGCGACGGAGAGCGCGCAATGCCGCAAAAACTGCACGAGATGCTGCTGCGCATTCCTTATTTTGCGCAGCATCCGTCGCAGATCGATCGTTTTCCCATTGAAAACGATCCAAAGGGCGGAACCTATCTGTTCGCCCTGATGCGCTGCCAGAACGAACAGGCAAAAACGATTTTGCTGCTCAGCCATTTTGATGTGGTCGGCGTGGAGGAATACGGTGCGGCGCAGGCGCTCGCGTTCGACCCCGCCCGCTATACAAGCTATCTGAAAACCGGGGCAATCAGCCTTCCGGCGCAGGCAAAAGCGGATTTGGAATCCGGTAACTTCATGTTCGGACGCGGCACCTGCGATATGAAATGGGGCATTGCCGCAGATTTGGAACTGCTCCGCTGGTTTTCGGAGCATCCCGCACAGCTTGGCGCCAACCTGCTGATGGTTTCGGTGCCGGACGAGGAGCGCAACTCCATCGGGATGCTTTCGGCGGCGAAGCGCCTTTTAAGCTACCGCGAAGCGAACCGGCTGACCTATACCTGCTGTCTTGTGGGCGAACCGGATATCTCGCCCGAGCAGGGCGGATCCGTCAAAAAGATGCATGTCGGCGCGGCGGGCAAGCTGATGCCCCTTTTCTACTGCGCAGGGAAAGAGACACATGTCGGGGAACCGTTCTGCGGGTTAAACCCCAATCTGCTGCTTTCTGAAATTACCGCGCGCATGGAGCTTTCGGCCGATTTCATCGATTCCAACCGGGGCTGCTATACGCCTGCCCCCACCTGCCTGAAGCAAAGTGACCTCAAAACAGCATATTCGGTGCAGACCCCCTGCGCCGCCTACGCCTATTATAACGTCATGACGATCACGCACACGCCCGAGCAGCTGCTTCGCCTGATGGAGCAGACGGCAGCGGACGCCTTTGCCGATGCCCTGCGCCTGGTTGAGGAAAAACACGAAGGGGCAGAAAAAAAGCTGGGGCGCGCTGTCCGCCGGGATGTGTTTGCCCCCAAGGTGATGCGGTACGGCGACCTGTTCCGGCTTTGCGAACAGGCGCACGGCGAAACGTTCACCGCACATATGGAGCAGTTTCTTGAGCAGTCGACAAAGACAGATCTGCGTTTGCTGACGGTGGAACTGATTCGGGAGGCGCACAACTTCTGCCCCGATCGCGACCCCATGGTCATCCTGTGTTTCGCCCCGCCTTATTATCCGCACAGCGGTTTTATTGAGGAAGACAGCCCCACCATCCGCGCATGCCGTGCTTTGGCAAAGGGAGCGGAAAATTATGGGGAGTCATTCGCAATTGATTACTGCTTCAACGGGCTGACCGATATGTCCTATCTTTCTCTGCGCGGGGAAGTGGATATTGCTGCCCTGCGCGAAAGTTTTCCGGTCTGGGGAGCGCGTTATTCAGTGCCTTTGGAGGAAATTCGCGCGCTGGATATTCCGTTTATCAATTTCGGGCCGCTCGGGCGGGACCCTCACAAATTTACCGAGCGGGTAGATCTCGCGTATTCTTTCGGCAAAGCACCAAAACTGCTGCTGCATCTCGTCCAGCTGTTGTCGGTATGAAATATTGGGCAAAATCGGCAAAGGGAAGGAGCCTGCCGACGGCAGGCTCCAACTTTTATTTCAAAATGACTGTAGCGGCCAGAATTCCCAGAACAGCCCACTGCAGCACAATGCTCATTAGAAAGTCCCATTTTTTCCCCGGTCTCTCCTTGAGTTCTTTTACATCTGCTTTGAGTTCATTCATGGATGTTAAAATCTGCTGATACCGTTCGTTCGCAACGGCATTGTCCTGACTGATTTTTTCAATTTTTGAATAGATTTCCCGATGAGCGGTCTGATTTTCTTTGCTGTCTTCTTTCAGAGAAGCTACAGACTGCTCAAGATTGCAGTCGTCACATGGCACCGGTATTCACATCCTTTTTCACTTTTTCAGCAAAGCATTCGAGCTGCCGCGCTGAGTAGCTTTCCATTGCGTCAAACGTTGTCTGAATGACCGAATTTATCACACTACGCGGAAAAAACAGACGGAGCGCGGCGGGAACCGTCTGATAGATTCTGCTGGCTACCCATTCAAATTTAATATCACCGGATTTGGACAGTATGCTGTACCTGTTTTCAGCTTCCGCAATCAGGCTCGCGGTTCTGCTCCTGATAGCCGCACTCTGCCGGTACCAAAGCGCCAGCCCCCCAAATGCGGTAGTCAGAACACAGAAAACTGACCGAATAATTTGGATGCTATTCATCAAGGTTCCTCCTGTCTTTTCACTCTATTTTTTTATCTGTTTCATCCAGGAAGTGAGTGACGCTATTGCATGATATGTTTGCTGAATTGATTTTGACTCGCTGCGCATGGCAATCCCTGCCGCGGCAGCTTGTTTGTTATTGACTTCGATAGGATTGTATATTATAATAGTATACGAAAGTAGTATACGAAGAGCTGGCTAAAGCGGGCTTTTCAGGACGCAGCATAAAAATGCGTTCAGATACACTTATTTCAACTTCGTACATACAAAACGGCATTCGGGAAAGGGATGTGGATTTATGGAATTCATAAAAGGCGTCTGGCAGGACGAAGTCAATGTTCGTGATTTTATCGTGAAAAACTATATTCCTTATGACGGCGGGGAAGATTTTCTCGCTTTGCCGACCGAACGGACTTTAAAGCTATGGAAATTACTCAGCGTACAGATGAAACTGGAACGTGAGCGCGGCGGCGTTTATGACATTGATGAAAAGACAATTTCCACCATCACGTCCCACAACGCAGGCTATATCGACAAGGATTTAGAGCAGATTGTCGGCCTGCAGACCGATGAACCGTTGAAAAGAGCGATTATGCCGTTCGGCGGAATCCGGCTGGTCTATAGCTCATTGGAAGCCTACGGCAAGAAAATGGATCCGCAGGTTGCGAATGTCTTTCAATACCGAAAAACACACAACGACGGCGTATTTGACGCTTATACCGATGAAATGAAAAAGGCGCGGCATACGGGCATCATTACCGGCCTTCCCGACGCATACGGCCGCGGCAGAATCATCGGCGACTACCGGCGCATCGCTCTTTACGGCGTGGACTACTTAATTCGGGAAAAAGAGGCCGCCAAGAAAAATTTGGTTTTTGATATTATGGACAGCCCCACCATCCGCTTGCGCGAAGAAGTTTCCGAACAGATCAAAGCCCTCAAAGAGCTCAAAGAGATGGCCGCGGGATACGGATTTGACATTTCCGCCCCTGCCAAAGATACGCGGGAAGCCATTCAGTGGCTCTATTTCGGCTACCTTGCGGCGGTCAAAGAGCAAAACGGCGCGGCCATGTCCATCGGGCGGATTTCCACCTTCCTCGATATCTACGCCGAACGCGATTTGGCGGAAGGCAGATACACGGAGCAGGAAGTGCAGGAGCTGGTCGACCATTTTGTCATGAAGCTGCGCATCATCCGGTTTTTGCGCACCCCCTCATATGACGAGCTGTTCTCCGGCGACCCCACATGGATTACAGAGGCAATCGGCGGCGTGAGCCTGGACGGCAGGCACATGGTGACCAAGATGTCCTACCGTTTCCTGCATACGCTGGTCAACCTTGGCGCGGCGCCCGAGCCGAACCTGACGATTCTGTGGAGCCAGCATCTACCTACCCCGTTTAAAGAATACTGCGCGAAGATATCCATCGACACCTCCTCCATCCAATATGAAAACGACGATCTCATGCGGGAAAAATTTGGGGATGACTATGGTATCGCGTGCTGCGTTTCCGCTATGAAAATCGGCAAGCAGATGCAGTTTTTCGGTGCGCGCGCCAATCTCGCCAAGGCGCTCTTATACGCGATCAACGGCGGACGGGACGAACGCTACGGAGATCAGGTTGCGCCCGTTCTGAGGCCGGTTACTTCCGAATATCTTCAGTATGATGAGGTGATGCAGCGATTCGACACAATCTGCGAATGGCTATCGAAGCTCTACATCAATACGCTGAATATTATTCATTATATGCACGATAAATATTGTTACGAACGAATTGAAATGGCTCTGCATGACGAAACTATAGTCAGGACGTCTGCCTGCGGCCTTGCCGGACTCTCGGTTGTGGTGGACAGCCTTTCCGCGATTAAGTACGCAAAAGTCAAACCTGTTCGCAACGAGTCGGGCCTTGCGGTGGATTTTGAAATTGAGGGTGACTACCCCAAATTCGGGAACAATGACCCTCTGGTGGATGAAATTGCTGTCAGCGTCGTGAAAAACTTTATGAAAAAGATTGAGAAGCACCGCACGTACCGCGAATCCAAACCAACCATGTCGATCCTGACCATCACCTCAAACGTGGTCTACGGCAAAAAGACCGGTGCTACCCCGGATGGCCGAAAGGCGGGCGAGCCGTTTGCCCCTGGCGCCAATCCAATGCATGGGCGGGATACCCATGGCTGCGTGGCCTCTATGAAATCGGTCGCAAAACTGCCTTATGACTATTCCGAGGATGGCATCTCCTACACCTTCTCCATTGTACCCGGCGCGCTCGGAAAAGAAGCGCAGGAAAAGGTGGAAAATTTGGCAGCACTGCTGGATGGATATTTCGCGGAGCAAGGACATCACATCAACGTCAATGTGCTGAACCGAGAGGTTCTGCTGGACGCAATGGAGCATCCTGAAAACTATCCACAGCTGACCATCCGTGTTTCCGGATACGCCGTCAACTTTATCAAGCTGACCAGGGAACAGCAGCTTGACGTCATCCACCGCACCTTCCACGAGAGGTTTTAACCATGAACGCATACAAGGAAGAATCGGTTTCCGGCAGAATCCATTCGATTGAGACGTTCGGCGCGGTGGACGGCCCCGGCATCCGCTATGTGGTCTTTTTTCAGGGCTGTCGCCTGCGCTGCCTCTACTGCCACAATCCCGACTCGTGGGCACTCGCCGGCGGGAAAGAGATTACAGTGGGCGAACTGTTGAAGGATATTGCCGCCTACCGCAATTTCATCAAGGGCGGAGGCGTTACGCTCTCCGGCGGCGAACCGCTACTCCAGCCGGAATTCGCGGCCGCGCTGCTGCGGGGATGCCGGCAGCTGGGATTCCATACAGCGCTCGATACAGCGGGCAGCGTACCTTTGGAGGTTTCGCGGGAAGTGATCGACGTATCCGATCTGCTGCTGCTCGATATCAAGTCCCATGACGCCGGTCTCAGCGAAAAGCTGACCGGTTCGGACAGCGCACATTCGCTTGCGCTGGAAACGCTGGACTACTGCGAAAGCATCGGCAAGCCTGTCTGGATCCGGCATGTGCTGGTTCCCGGTTATACACTTTCCCCGCCTCTGCTTGAAAAGCTTGCGGAATACCTCAGCGGTTTTTCCTGCATCAAACGGGTCGATCTGCTTCCGTTTCATAAACTGGGGGAGTACAAATGGGCGGAACTGAACGAACCTTACCAGCTGTACGAAACACCCGCGCCTTCTTCCGAGGAACTCCGGCAGGCCACAGAAATTTTCCGGAATCATCATTTAATACATTGAAATAGAAAGGAAATGGCTATGAAACAACTTACGATCGCAAAAGTCACAGGGCGGGAAATCATTGATTCCCGCGGAAACCCCACTGTAGAAGCAGAAGTATACCTTTCAGACGGCACAGTCGGGCGCGGCGCCGCGCCCAGCGGCGCAACCACCGGCGGTTTTGAGTCGCGGGGACAGCGCGACAACGATAAAAAAAGGTGTGGAGGAAAATGTGTCTCTAAGGCCGTTCATAACATCAACACCAACATCAATAAAGTCCTCAGCGGCGTGAATGCGCTGGACATTTATGCAATTGACCGGCTTATGTGTGAAGAAGACGGAACAAAGGACAAATCCAGCCTGGGCGCAAACGCGATTCTTGCGGTATCCATCGCCTGCGTGCGGGCCGCCGCCACCGCTCTCCATCTTCCGCTATACCGCTATCTCGGCGGTGTGAACGCCAATACGCTTCCCGTGCCGATGATGAACATCCTCAACGGCGGCGCACACGCGGCAAACAACGTGGATGTGCAGGAATTCATGATCATGCCTGTAGGCGCCGAAAGCTTTCGGCAGGGTCTGCGCTGGTGCACCGAAGTGTTCCACGCGTTGGCGGGCATTCTGAAAGAGCGCGGGCTTGCGACCTCTGTAGGGGATGAAGGCGGATTTGCGCCGAACCTCGCGTCGGATGAAGAGGCCATCGAACTGATTTTGCAGGCGGTTGAGCAAGCGGGTTACCAGCCGGGCGACGATTTTGTGCTTGCCATCGACGCCGCTTCCAGCGAATGGAAAGGCGACGGATGCTATCTGCTGCCGAAAGCGCAAAAAAAGATGACCGCGGCAGAACTGATTGCACACTGGAAAGCGCTCTGCGAGAAATATCCCATCTATTCCATTGAGGACGCGCTCGATGAAGAGGACTGGAGCGGCTGGAAGCAGCTCACGCTGGAGCTTGGCCAAAAGGTTCAGCTGGTTGGCGATGACCTGTTTGTGACCAACACGGAAAGACTCAAAAAGGGAATTGAATCGGGCTGCGGCAACTCCATTCTGATTAAACTCAACCAGATCGGCTCCGTTTCTGAAACGCTTGAGGCGATTAAAATGGCGCACAAGGCCGGTTATACTGCGGTTGTTTCCCACCGCTCCGGTGAAACTGAGGACACAACGATTGCCGATCTTGCCGTCGCGCTCAACGCGGGGCAGATTAAAACCGGTGCCCCCAGCAGAAGCGAACGCGTGGCGAAATATAACCAGCTGCTGCGCATCGAAGAAGAACTGGGCATAGGCGCGAAATACCTCAAAAAGCAGGCCTTCAACGTCCAAAGATAAGGATCGCCCGCCGCAGAAGCGGCGGGCTTTCTTTTTTTTCTTTCATGAAGGCTCTTTGCAAAAACGGCTAGCAGGTGCTATGCATCAAATGTAGCCGCGCAGGTTTCCTGTTCAGCGAAGCAGACAGGAAACCTGCATATCTTGCCCATCCTCTTTTTATATGGAACACGCATTTAAAGTCCCGGAAAGGCGACTTAAGGACTCATCCGACATATTTTGCATTCGCCCTTTACTGCTGTTTTTTCTTCGACAGCAGTTTTTTGCTAAAATTTTTAGATACTTTTGCCAAAATATTTGAACTCTATAAATATTTACAGTCAATATTTTTTATGCATTAAAAAAAAACAGAGCAAAATATGCACGATTTTAGATCGGACTGCCAAAAAATATCGTGTTATTGATCGCTTCTTCTGCTAGAATGTAAACAAGGAAAAATAATAAACCCCATCCGATAAACGTAGTAATGGAGGAGAAATCATGAAGAAGATCATCGCAATCAGTTTGGCAGCAATGTTGGCGTTGGGTTCCTTTGCCGGTTGCGGAGGCAACGCGGCACCCACCCCGGCTTCCTCTCAGGCCCCCGCAGCTCCCGAGTCCTCATCAGCAGTATCTTCCGAAGCCGTTCAGGAACCGGTAACGATCCGCGTCCAGTGGTGGGGCGGAGACGACCGGCACGAGGCAACCCTCAAAGCGATTGAAGCTTTCCAGAAAAAATATGATTATATCACCATTGAGCCTGAATACGGCGGCTGGGACGGACACGCCGAAAAGGTCAACACGCAGTTTGCCGGCGGCACTGCGGCAGACGTGCTTCAGATCAATTATGACTGGATCGCAAATCTTTCTTCCGACGGGAAAGGATTTCTCGACCTGAAATCCACTCCGGAAGTCGACCTTTCCAACTGGGACGAGTCCGTTTTGAAATTCGGATACAGCAACGGTGCCCTAAATGCGATTCCGGTATCTGTTACTGGCCGCAGCCTCTACTACAACAAATCAACCTTCGATAAGCTTGGCGTGGAAATTCCCAAAACCTGGGACGATCTGAAAGCCGCGGGCGAAAAATTCCAGGCCGCAGGCGCAACCATGTATCCGTTTGACCTTGATACCGGCTCCGGCTTCCCCGCCTGGTATGCTGCTTGCGTTTATGAGCAGCAGAAAACCGGAAAGCAGTTCATCACCGATGATAATAAACTTGGATTCACCGTGGACGAGATCAAGGACGCGCTCGATTTCTATATGAGCCTTGAACAGTCCAAAGCAATCCGTACCCAGCAGACCCGCATGAACGATGCCGGAGAAACTCCGCTTTACCAAACCGATCCTTTCATCTCGGGTAATGTGGCGGGCGTTCTGGAGTGGGGTTCCTCCATTGGTAAATTTGCAAAAGTGCTTACTGAAAAGGATCCTCCCGACGAGCTGGTGCTTGGAGATCTTCCTGTGATCGACGGCGCGAAAATGAACGGCTGGTTCATGAAACCGTCTCTCCTGTTTGCGATCAACGCGAAAACCGCCCATCCGAAGGAATCCGCGCTGTTCCTCAACTATCTGCTCAACGATCCCGAATCAGCCGTGATTCTCGGAACTTCCCGCGGCATTCCCTCCAGCAAATCCGCACTGGCAGCACTCAAAGCCAATGTTGATCTGGAAAAAGATCTTGCTTATCTCGGAACAGAACAGATTATCAATTGCAACCCCTGCATCGTTAGTCCCTATATGGAAAATGCCGAAATGAAAGAAGCCTATAAGACTGCTGTGGAATCTGTTTCCTATGGCACGGCAACCTCTCAGGACGCCGCCCAGACCATGTTTGATTCCGTTACCAGTATTCTTTCTGAACTGACAGCCTGATCTATAAGGTAAAATAAGCAATACGGGTGTGTCCCCGGACACACCCGTATGTTTCAGCAACGATACTGCGCGACTCAAGGAGGTTGACTATGTCTCAAGCAACTGCCGCAAAACCCGCCCTCGGGGCACCGCCTGTCAAAAAATCCGGCAAACGTAAAAGCAGACTGGGTGAAAGCCGCTATCATGGTCTGCTCTATATTACACCGTGGCTGATCGGGTTTCTGGTTTTTACACTCTATCCCATTTTAGCCTCATTTTATCTGAGCTTTACAAAATACAATCTTGTTTCAGCGCCGAAATTCATTGGGCTGGATAACTATGTTCGCATGTTTAAGGACCCTGTATTCCGGAAAGCGCTCACCGTCACATTTCAGTATGTGATCCTGGAGGTGCCGCTCAAACTGGCATTTTCCCTGTTCGTGGCTATGATCCTCAATATGAAGCTGCGCGGTATCAATTTCTTTCGAACTGCTTATTACATTCCTTCCATTTTGGGGTCCAATGTGGCCATCGCTGTTCTGTGGAAATTTATATTCCAGACAAACGGTCTTGCCAATCAGCTTCTTAATGTAATGAAGATGCCTTCGGTCGGCTGGTTCGGCGAACAGTTCCCGGCTCTGATCACAATTGTAATGCTGCGTGTCTGGGAATTCGGCTCCACCATGGTCATCTTCCTTGCGGCGCTGAAAAGCCTTCCGCAGGATGTTTATGAAGCGGCGTCGGTGGATGGCTGCACCAAATTCAGGCAGTTTTTCCGAATCACTATTCCGCTGCTCAGCCCCACAATCTTTTTCAACTTTGTCATGCAGCTGATCCATGCTTTCCAGGAATTCAACGCGCCTTATCTGATCACAAAGGGCGGCCCGCTGAAAGGCACCTACCTGCTGCCGATTCTAATTTATGAAAACACCTTTAAATATTATAAAATGGGGTACGCGGCAGCAATGTCCTGGGTACTGTTCCTCATCATCATGATTTTTACGGCATTCGCTTTTAAAGGCTCAAAATACTGGGTATTTTACAGCGATGACGGAAAGGGGGCTGGCGAAAAAGATGGATAACGTCGAATATAATGCCCGCACAATTGCGCGAAAACGGATAAAATCTGCAATATTATACACATTGTTGATTATTGTTGCGATTATTATGCTCTATCCAATGGTCTGGCTGTTTGGCGCATCGTTTAAAAACAACGCTGAAATCCATTCTTCCATCTGGTTTATGCCAAAATCATTCAGCCTCCAGCCCTACATAGACGGTTGGAAAACCGGTTCTCAATACACCATGGGGCACTATTTTGTCAACACATTCAAGATTGTCGTCCCCCGTGTGATTTTTACCGTAATATCGGTAACATTGACCTCCTACGGCTTTGCACGTTTTGAATTTCCCTTTAAGAAGCAGCTGTTCGCGCTTCTGATTGGAACACTGCTCCTGCCGAACATCATCCTGCGCATCCCAAGCTATTTGATGTGGAATTCATTTCACCTGCTGGACACCTATGCACCGCTGACGCTGCCCGCGCTGTTCGCAACCGACGCGCTGTTTGTGTTTATGCTCATCCAGTTTTTCCGCGGAATCCCCAAAGAACTGGACGAAGCGGCAAGGATTGACGGCTGCGGGCGCTTTATGACGCTCATCCGAATTTTGGTTCCGATCATTAAACCGGCAATCACTTCCATTGCACTGTTTTCGTTCATGTGGACAATGAACGACTTCATGGGTCCTTTGATCTTTATTTCGAGTGTTGAAAAATATCCAATTACGATTGCGCTGCGCATGTCGATGGACGCAACGGGCGCGGGCTATGATGAAAACCGCATCATTGCCATGTCGATTGTCAGCTTGATTCCGTCGATTGTCGTATTTATGTGCGCGCAGAGCCAGTTTATTGACGGCATCACCACCGGCAGCATCAAAGGATAGGTTGCATGCATTTGGACAAAACACAACCCCGCCGGAAGCGGGGCTGTCTCAAAAATCATTCAAGATGATAATATTTGCGGTATTGTTGGGGAGAAATCCCGGTGCCCTCTTTAAAAATGCGGCTGAAATGCGCCGGAGTTGAAAACCCTGTTTGCTCCGCAATCGCGGAAACGCGCAGGCGGGTGGTTTCCAGCAGGTTCCGTGCAGCGCGGATGCGCACACTGTTGATGTATTCCACAAGCGTCAGGTTGGTGGTTTTTTTAAACAGCCGGCTCAAATAAAACGGACTGATATAAAACCGCGACGCGATTTCCGGCAGCGTCATGCTGTTCTGGTAGTTCTGCGCGATATAACTGGAAATCTTGTCAATCGTCTTATTGCTGAGAATCGGTGCGTTTTCCTGCCTGCTTTTCTGCTCGGCAACACAACTTTTGAGATAGAACAGCAGTTCCACAAGCAGCAACCTGCAAAACGGGTCAGAGTCGCCTTCCGGGCTGCTTCGTTTCTCCATCAGCCGCATCAGCAGGCTCTGCACCATGCCCTGCATCTTCATTGAAATGGTAAGCACTTTGATGCCTTCGTCAAAAAAGGACAGCAGATCCACATTTCCCAGTGATTTTGCTACATCTTCTATGTACTCGCTGTTGAAATTCAGCACATAGCGCGTGTAAGGCGCATCGTCTACCGAGCTGGTTTTATGCACCTCGTCTTTTCCGAGAATGACAACATTTCCGGCATTGACCAGATAGACCGCGTCGTTGATGAAATATTTACGGCAGCCTTCCTGCTGATAGTAGATTTCGTACTTTTTGTGCAGATGAAAGGTGCGCATGTCATAGCCGGATTCCCGGTGCGCCTTGTCAATGAAAAAATCGCAGTGCGGAGAAAAAACGAATTCTCTCACCATGCCGCAAACCTCCCATCTCCCGTTTTTTTTAGTGTAGCATAAATCGGCTTTTGATTACAGAAAAATATCAGAAATTTTATGAATTGGTGTATAGAATATGGATTTTCATCTTTTGGAGCTTTTTGTCAGAAGCGCAACTTTTGAACTGGATAACCGCGAAATCTACCGGACAGCCACGCCATATTGCGTTTACCTGAACGGGGGACTGGTTCTTTCAAACCGGACAGAAAATGTTTTTTCGCTCTATCATCTTCTGCCCGGCACCGGCTACACCGTTTTGCTTGAATCCGGCCAAGAACAGCGGGAATACACCTTCTGCACACCCGAAGAATCAGTCCTTCTGGATGTGCGGCGGTTCGGGGCAGTCGGCGACGGGGTGACTTCTTCAACCTCGGCCGTTCAGGCTGCAATCCTCAGCTGCCCGGCAGGCGGGACAGTTTACTTTCCGCAGGGCATTTTTCTGACCGGCCCGCTCTTTCTGAAAAGCGACATTACGCTGTATCTGGAGGAAGGCGCCGTCCTGCTGGGCGAGACAGGTCGTGAAAATTACCCGCTGCTGCCCGGCGTGACCCTTTCCGCCAATGAAAACGACGAATATTATCTGGGCGCATGGGAGGGGAATCCCCTGACCTCCTATGCCAGCCTTTTGACAGGAATAGAAGTAAACAATGTGAATATCATCGGGCAGGGAACGATAGACGCGAACGCACAAAACGGGGACTGGTGGGTACAGGCCAAGGTCAAACGAGGCGCATGGCGTCCGCGTGTTCTGTTTTTGTGCCGCTGCCGCAGCATCCGCGTGCAGGGAGTAAC
>CAUQLV010000021.1:0-43682 GCA_963519235.1 uncultured Oscillospiraceae bacterium | reverse complement strand
TTATAATACCATTCCCCACTGTTTTTGTCAACACCTTTTCGCAATGTTTTTTCGGGTTTTTTGAATCTTCCTGACAATCCCCGATTCCAAGCCACTTCGCGTGCTTGCTTTTCGATAGGGAATACGATAAAATGATGTTTATCAGCCTTGCCGCTCTTATATTATAATTAAAGGTGGTCCCATTATGCCAATTAAAATACCAGACAGCCTGCCCGCTGCAAAGATTCTCGACAACGAGAACGTCTTTGTGATGACTGAGCATCGGGCACAGCACCAGGATATTCGCCCGCTAAAGATTGTGATCCTGAACCTTATGCCGAAGAAGATTGAGACAGAGACGCAGCTTCTTCGGCTTCTCGGTAACTCCCCCATTCAAGTTGACATCGAGCTGCTGCAAACAAAGTCCTATACTCCTAAAAATATATCCTCCGAGCATCTTTTCAAATTCTACAAAGTGTTTGACGATATCAAAGGACAACGTTTTGACGGCATGATCATTACCGGGGCACCGGTTGAACAGATGGCTTTTGAAGAGGTGGACTATTGGGATGAGCTCTGCGAGATTATGGAGTGGAGCAAAACCAATGTTTATTCCACACTGCATATCTGCTGGGGTGCACAGGCTGGGCTCTATTATCATTACGGTGTCAATAAGTATCCTTTGGATGAAAAAATGTTTGGTATTTTTCAACACCGCCTGCTGTCGAACAATCATCCCATCACGCGCGGTTTCGACGAACTCTTTTATGCTCCCCATTCACGGCACACCACTGTCTTGCGCCGCGAAATACAGCGCAACCCCGAACTGGAAATTCTGGCCTCTTCGGACAAAGCGGGCGTTTATATGGTGGGACGGCGCGACGGGCGTCAGTTTTTTATTACAGGGCATTCGGAATATGACCGCGACACGCTTGCAGATGAATATTTCCGTGATTTAAATAAGGGGCTTCCAATCAATATGCCGGAAAACTACTTCCCGGACAATAATTCCGATCTGACTCCGGTTTACACCTGGCGCAGTCATGCGAACCTCCTGTTTTGCAACTGGCTGAACTATTATGTCTATCAGGCAACGCCTTTCGATTTGGAAAGGCTCGATGAAAATCTTTATCCGGCAGATGATTAAACAGGTGTTATTTTCCAATACTCCTCCTGACAAAAGATTTTGTTGGGAGGATTTTTTATGCGCAGGCTGGATCTGGCAATGGTAATCGGGCTGGCAGTGTCTGTTTTAATCGCAAACATTGCGGCTTTTGGGCAGGAGTGCGATCTTGTACGCTCCAATGTGGTGCGCCTACATATTATGGCTAATTCCAACAGCATTAACGATCAAAAAATCAAGCTTCAGGTACGCGACAGGATTCTAGCGGATGTCGGCGAGGTCTTCGCGGAGCCGCAGAGCCAGCAGGACGCCAAAAAAGTGGCTGAACAGACACTGCCTGCCATTCTTGAATCGGCGGAAAAAGAATTGCGGGAAAACGGAGTGCATGCATCTGTAAACGCAGAACTCACGCGGATGTACTTTACCACCCGGGAATATGAGGACATCTCTCTGCCGGCAGGAATTTATGACGCCGTTCGCGTTACAATCGGCAGCGGCAAAGGCAAAAACTGGTGGTGTGTGATTTATCCCCCAATCTGCGTCGCTCCCGCTATGGCGCCCCAAAGCGAAGCGCTGGAAGAAATCAAGCTGCTAAACAACGAACCTCTGTTTAAACCGAAGCTGGCAATTGTAGAGTTGTTTGAGCAGGTCAAAGAAAAAAGCCTGCCAAAACGACAGGCCGCTGCAAAGACGTCATAACTGAATCTGAAAAATCCTTGCAAAGTTTTGATAGAGAATCTGGTCATTTTCCATATCGGAAAGCCCGAGCGCCAAAAATCGGTCAAGTTCCTCCTGATGATCCCACATCGGGAAGTCGGTACCGAACATGAACCGGTCCACACCGAAATGGTGTAAAAGGCCTACCGCCTGATCGCGGGTCAGTGCAAACAGACTGCTGGACGTGTCAAAATAAACATTAGGGAGCAGCAAATGCCTGGCTCCCTCCGACCAGCTGTTATAGCCGCCGAAATGGGCGGCTATGCAGGTAAGCCCGGGCAGTTTCACCGCTACTTCATGCAGCCTTCTCGGGGCGGAAAAATCCATTCGTTTGTCTCCGGTGTGAAATAGGATTGGCAGCCCGGCTTTTTCAATTGCCCGATACATGGACATCACATCCGGATCGTCAATATGAAACCGCTGAAAATCCGGATGCAGCTTCACGCCATGGAGACCGAGCGCAACGATGCGCCCGACTTCTTCTTCTATATTCCGGTAACCGGGATGCATGGTCCCAAAGCCGAAAAATTCCGGATGTATCCTGCATTCTTCTGCAACAAAGGTGTTGATTGCCTCAACCTGTTCGGGCTTTGTGGCCGTTGAAGACACCAGATATCTCGATACGCCGATTTTTTGGCCGCTTTCCAGCAGCAGATGAGACGTTCCCGTATGCAGCATTTTGGCATCATAAAAGCTGCCGATGGATTGCGTCGCTTTCTCGGCGATTTTCTGGGGGAAAATGTGTGCATGGGCGTCGATTATGATGCGCCCGTTAAGTTCTGTCATTGGGGTGTCTCCTCTCTTGAAAGTCATTGAAAAGCAGCCATCCGCGTTTTGCGGATGGCTGTTCTGCTTTTAAGGCTTATTTCGTGACAAGTTCCTTGGTATCGCGGGCAATGAGCAGTTCCTCGTTGGTCGGAAGAATCCAAACCTCGGTTTTGCTGCCGGGAGCTGAAATTTTGTGCTCCTCACCGCTGAACTCATCGTTTGCCTGTTCGTCGAACTTGACGCCGAGGAATTCCATATCCTTGCAGACAGCGGAGCGCAGGGCTTTGTCATTTTCGCCGATTCCGCCTGTGAAGATGATTGCATCCACGCCGCCCATCGCCGCGGCATAGCCGCCAATGAACTTCTTAATCTGGTAGTAGAGCATCTCAAGGGTCAGTTGGGCACGGTGATTTCCGTCCTCGGCGGCGGCGGAAACGTCGCGGCAGTCGCTGGAAACACCGGAAACACCCAGAAAACCGGATTTTTTGTTCAGCATGTCCGACATCTGGTCAGGGGTCATCTGTTCCTTGTTAGCAAGATAGGTGACGACGGAGGGATCAATGCCGCCGCTTCTGGTTCCCATGATGAAACCGTCCAGCGGGGTAAAGCCCATGCTGGTATCAAAGCATTTTCCGTCTTGAATGGCAGAGATGGAACTGCCGTTGCCGAGGTGGCAGGTAATCAGTTTGCTGCCTTCCTTTTTAATGCCGGAAACCTGGAAGAAGCGGGCGCTGACATAGCGGTGGCTGGTTCCATGGAAGCCATAGCGACGGATATGGTATTTTTCATAGTACTCATAGGGGATTGCAAACATGTAGGCCTTTTCAGGCATGGTCTGATGGAACGAGGTATCGAAGATCGCAACCATGGGGACTTCTTTGCCGAACACATCCTGGCAGGCTTTCATCGCTGTGGCCTGAGGCGGGTTGTGCAGAGGGCCAAGCTCCGAGAACGAGAGGATATCATCAATCACCGTGTCAGTAATCAGCGTTGAGGTTTTATATTTTTCACTGCCGTGCAGAACGCGGTGACCAACGGCAGCAATCTCTTTCACATCGTCTATGACTTTTCCTTCACCGGTAGTAAGTGTTTTTACCAGTTCCATAAACGCTTCCTTGTGCGAGGGAAAATCCGTCTCATAGGAAACGGTGCGGCCGTCAGCGGTTTTGTGGCTGATTTTTCCGCCTGCTCCAATCCGTTCGCAGTTTCCTTTTGCCAGAACGCCTTCGTCCTCCATGTCTATCAGCTGATATTTCAGCGACGAGCTTCCTGCATTGATAACCAGTACCTTCATGAATTCTAGCTCCTTTTATATTGGTTTGTACATGCCTATTTGCCATATTGCGTCTTGACACATTTGCATACGTTTATATATTATTACACTACAAGACAAAATTCAAGGGCGATAGAGAAATTTCGTCAAAACAGGGAGATTGCCATGGAGAAAAAGATCGTTGCAGGAATTGTTGCAGAATATAATCCGTTTCACAACGGGCACGCGTATCAGATTGAAGCGACCCGGGCGGCAGGCGCGACCCATATCGTGGCTGTGATGAGCGGCAACTTCACGCAGCGGGGCGGCCCGGCCTGCGCGCCGAAGTTTGTCCGCGCCAATGCAGCTGTCGCCTGCGGGGCAGATCTGATTCTGGAGCTTCCGCTTTCCTACGCAATGGCGACGGCGGAGCGGTTCGCCTACGGAGCGCTGTCTGTTTTAGGCCGGCTCGGCTGCGTTGATGTCCTTTCGTTCGGCAGCGAATGCGGGGACGTAGACCTGTTGGTAAAAGCGGCAAAATCAGTTCTCTCCTCGTATTGCAGTGAATACACGAAAACGCTTCTCGCAGACGGCGTCACCTACGCGCGCGCGCGGCAAAAAGCCGTTGAAACCCTTTACGGAACGGAGGTCGCCGAGGTGCTTTCCTCCCCCAACAATACATTGGCGGTGGAATATCTGCGCCAGATCATTCTGCAAAATCTGAAGATTACCCCGTTCACGGTGACGCGCGAGGGCGCAGAGCACGACAGCAATTCGCCCAGCGGCAGGATGGCCTCCGCTTCTCACCTGCGCAATCTTCTGGATTTGGAAACGGTAGAAAGCCTGGAACCGTTTGTACCGTCCGCGGCGATGGCGGTCTACCGTTCCGCAGCGCAGGCCGGTCTGATGCCGTTCGATTCCCACAGCCTGCATACTTCGCTGCTCTCCTCGCTGCGCACGATGGACGAAGCGGAGTTTGCTAACCTGCCGGATTTGTCCGAGGGTTTGGAGCACCGCATTTATGATGCAGTCCACGCTTCCGTTTCCGTAGACGCGCTGCTTGCGGCGGTGAAAACCAAGCGCTATCCCCTTTCCCGCATTCGGCGGCTCATCTGGAACGCTTATCTGCGCACGCCCGCTCGGTCGATTCAGGTACCCCCGCCCTACGCGCGGGTTCTGTCCTTCAACCGTCGGGGGATGGAACTGCTGTCGGATATCCGGGCTTTCGGAGCGATTCCCGTTTCCCATTCGCTTGCCAAGCTGGAGCAGCTTGGCGGTGTCTGTGCGGAGTTCGCCCGGTTTGAAGCAAAGTCCTCCGATCTGTATGTGCTCGGCCTGCCGACTGTGCAGCCCTGCGGGAGCGATTACCGGCAAAAGATTACCGTTCGTTAAAAATTAAACTTATTGCATAAAAATTATTTTTAATATCTTGATTTTTTGGTATAATATGCTATAGTTTAAATAGAGAGAAAGTCTCTCAGCCCGTGACGCAAAGAATGGAGGTATTCCTATGGCAGGTAATTCTATCACCATCGCATCTCCCTTGAATCCGGTGCTGTCTATTATCGCAATTCCCGGACACTTTGTAACCAGCCACTCCCACATTAATTACTACATTGATATCACCGAAATGAAGCACAGCCATATGCTGGCGCGGGAGGCCGGTCTAACCCTGGCGGACAATTTTGCTTATGAAAAGATTGTGGACACGGTTGTCTGCATGGACGGCAGTGAAATCATCGGGGCATTCCTCGCGCAGAAACTTTCCAAAAACGACATGATTTCCATGAACAGCCGGAAAAATATTTTTGTCATCACGCCTGAATTCAATGCCAACGGGCAGATGATTTTCCGCGACAATCTGGAGCCTATGATTCGCGGCAAAAAAGTGCTGCTGCTGATTGCGTCGGTAACAACCGGAAAAACGATTCACCGCGCGCTTGAATGCATCCAATATTATAAAGGCGACGTGCAGGGCATCGCAGCGATTTTCAGCGCGAAGGAGTAACAGGAAGGCATCCGCATCCACCGGCTCTTTTCCTGGCAGGATATTCCCGATTACGAAACCCACTCCTACCGTGACTGTCCGCAGTGCCGTCAGGGAATTCCAATCGACGCGCTGGCAAACAGTTTCGGGTTTTCCCGGATTTAAAAATAATAGCAATATGCCCGCGGCTTTCGCCGCGGGCATTTCTTTTCATCAGATATTGATAATGTTGACCAGTTCCACATCATCAATTGTCTTTTTCATCAAAAGGACATTTGCAAGCGCATTTGCCGTATCCAGCGAAGTAAGGCACGGAATGGAAAGTTCCACCGCTTTCCTGCGCATCTGCACCGAATGGCGGATTGGCAGCCTGCCCTTGGCGGAGGTGGAGATGATATAATCGAGCTTTCCGCTTTCCACCAAATCCATCAGGTGCGGGTGATCTTTATCCATCTTGCGCACCATATTGGCCGCGATCATATGCCGGTTAAGCAATGACGCGCATCCGGGCGTCGCATAAATCGTAAAGCCCAGCTTTTCAAATTTTTCCGCAACATCCACCATCTCCAGCTGATCGGAATCTTTGACGGTAATCAGCACGTTGCCGCCTTCCTTCCGGTTGAGCTTATAGCCGGCCGCGGTCAGACCCTTGAGCAGGGCTTCCTCGAAGGTTTTGGCAATTCCCAGCACTTCGCCGGTGGACTTCATTTCGGGTCCGAGCGCGGTATCGACATCGTGCAGCTTCTCAAAGCTGAACACCGGCACCTTGACCGCAACGTAATCGCCCTCAGGATACAGCCCGGAACCGTAGCCCATGTCGCAAAGCTTATGACCCATCATAATCTTTGTCGCAATGTCCACCATCGGCACGCCGGTGACCTTGCTGATGTAGGGAACCGTACGGGAGGAACGCGGGTTGACCTCGATTACATAGACCTGATCGTTATACACCACATATTGGATATTTACCAGCCCGACTATTTTCAGCGCGCGGGAAAGGCGCCCGGTATAATCGATCAAAGTCGCCTTGATGCGCTGGGAAAGGGTCTGCGCCGGATAAACAGAGATGGAGTCTCCGGAATGAACCCCTGCGCGCTCGATATGCTCCATGATGCCGGGGATCAGATAATCCTGCCCGTCGCAGATTGCGTCGACCTCGATTTCCTTGCCCATCATGTATTTATCAATCAGCACGGGATTTTCAATGTTGTGGGTCAGGATAATGCCCATGTACTCGGTTACATCCGCGTCGGAATACGCAATGATCATATTCTGCCCGCCCAGCACATAGGAGGGGCGCAGCAGCACCGGATAGCCCAGCTGATTGGCGGCGGCGAGCGCTTCGTCGCTGTTCATCACCGTATGTCCGTCCGGGCGGGGAATCCCGCATTTTTCCAGAACCTGATCGAACCGTTCCCGGTCTTCGGCGGCGTCGACGCTGTCGGCGCAGGTTCCCAGAATCCGCATGCCAATTTGCTGCAGGTGGCGGGTCAGCTTAATCGCGGTCTGCCCGCCGAACTGCACCACAACACCCCACGGCTTTTCCGTTTCCAGAATGCTGTCCACGTCCTCGGGCGTCAGCGGATCAAAATAAAGCCGGTCGGAGGTGTCAAAATCGGTGGAGACGGTTTCCGGATTATTGTTCGCGATGATCGCCTCGTAGCCCTCCTCCTTCAGCGCCCAGACACAGTGCACCGAGCAGTAGTCGAATTCAATGCCCTGCCCGATCCGGATGGGGCCGGAACCGATGACCATGACCTTTCTCTTTCCGGTGGGGTGGCTTTCCAAAAATTGTTTTGCTTCATTTTCCTCGTCGAAGGTAGAGTAAAAATAGGGCGTTTCCGCGGCAAATTCAGCGGCGCAGGTATCCACCATTTTAAACGAAGCAAACTTTTTCAGCGCTCCCACCTTGCAGCCGGAAAGCCGCTCGATGGTCTTGTCGAGAAATCCGTATTGCTTTGCAAGCCGATATTTTTTCTGATCCAGCTTGCCTTCGGACAGATAGACTTCCAGTTCCACCAGATTCTTGAGTTTATTGGTGAACCACCGGTCAATTTTTGTAATTTCAAAAATTGTATCGGGCGACACGCCGCGTTTGAGCGCCTCAAACACCACGAAGATACGCTCGTCGTCGCAGTTGTGTAGCAATTGCAGAATTTCGTCGTCCGTTTTGTCCTTGAGCTTTTGATAATCAAGCGTATCCAGCCCCAATTCAATCGACCGAACCGCTTTCATCATCGCCTGCTCAAACGATGTCCCGATTGCCATGATTTCGCCGGTCGCCTTCATCTGCGTGCCAAGCGTGCGTTTTCCATATACGAACTTGTCAAACGGCCATTTGGGGAATTTGACCACAATGTAATCCAGCGCCGGTTCAAAGCAGGCATAGGTCTTGCCGGTTACGGCGTTTTTGATTTCATCCAGCGTATAGCCAATTGCAATTTTTGCCGCTACCTTCGCAATCGGGTAGCCGGTCGCCTTGGAAGCCAGCGCGGAGGAACGCGAAACACGCGGGTTGACTTCAATTACCGCGTATTCAAAGCTGTCGGGCTTTAAGGCGAGCTGGCAGTTGCAGCCGCCCTCCACGCCAAGGCTCTGCACGATATTGATCGAAGCGGTGCGCAGCATCTGGTATTCTTCATCCGCCAGCGTCACGGCGGGCGCGACGACGATACTGTCTCCCGTATGGACCCCCACCGGATCAAGATTTTCCATGGAGCAAACCGTGATAATGTTGCCCTTGCTGTCGCGGATGACTTCAAATTCAATCTCTTTCCAGCCGGAGATGCATTTTTCAATCAGCACCTGTGTGATCGGCGAGAGGCGCAGGCCGTTGCGGGCAATTTCCCGCAGCTCGTGTTCGTCCTGCGCGATGCCGCCGCCGCTGCCGCCCAGTGTAAAGGCCGGGCGCACGATGACCGGATAGGAGATCTCCTTTGCAAATGCCGCGGCATCTTCCACCGTTTCCACAACCTTGGACGGAATGCACGGTTGATCGATCGACTGCATGGTGTCCTTAAAAATCTGCCGATCCTCTGCCTTGTCGATGGTTTCAGGGTTCGCGCCCAGCAGCCTGACGTTGTGTTTTTCCAGAAATCCTTCCCTTGCGAGCTGCATGGAGAGGGTCAGTCCGGTCTGTCCGCCCAGCGTGGAAAGCACGCTGTCCGGCTTTTCTTTCAGGATAATGCGTTTCACGACATCCAGTGTCAGCGGTTCGATATAAATTTTATCCGCCATCGCCTTATCTGTCATAATCGTGGCGGGGTTGGAATTGATTAGGACGACCTCCAGCCCCTCTTCGCGCAGCGCACGGCATGCCTGCGTCCCTGCATAATCAAATTCGGCGGCCTGCCCGATCACAATCGGGCCGGAACCGATCACGAGCACCTTTTTAATATCCTTGCGCAGCGGCATGTCAGTTCGCCTCCTTTTTTAATTTCATCAATTCCACAAACCGATCGAATAATATTCCTGTGTCCTGCGGGCCCGAACAGGCCTCCGGGTGGAACTGGACGGTGAAAATGTTCCCGACTGCATAAGCGACACCCTCGCAGCTTTTATCATTCGCGTTGATGTGGCTGACATGCCCCGCTTTCTTTGGCAGGGTATCCCCCAGAACCTCATAGCCATGATTCTGGCTGGTAACGTAAGTACGTCCGGTCTCAAGGTCAACCACCGGCTGGTTGCCGCCGCGATGACCGTATTTTAACTTGGCGGTTTTCGCGCCCTGCGACAGAGCCATCAGCTGATGGCCCAGACAGATACCAAACACAGGCAGTCCTATACCGGCAATCCCGCGGAGATTCTCAACCAGTTTTTCATCCTCCGAGGGGTCCCCCGGGCCGTTGGAAAGCATGACGCCGTCATATCCGCCCGCCAGAATTTCTTCCGCGGTAGTGATGCAGGGCAGTACAGTCACATTGCAGCTGCGCGCCAAAAGCGACCTGCGGATATTGCGCTTATAACCGTAATCCATCAGCGCAACCTCAAACTGCGGGTTTTCGCACGCGTACTTTTTCGCACTGGGAATGGAAACCGAACGGACGGCGTTTTGAATGGTGTAAGCGCCGAGCAACTCGAGCTTTCCGTCCAAATCCGCATAGACATCCTCGGTGGTAATCATTCCGTTCATCACGCCGTGTTCGCGGATTTTTCTCGTAAGTGCGCGGGTATCGATCCCATAAATCCCCACAACGCCCTGTTCTTTTAAAAACCAGTCCAGATCGTGCTCGCAGCGGAAATTGCTGGGCGCCTCGCACCATTCGCGCACGATATAGCCTTTTACATAGGATTTCGCCGACTCCCCGTCAAATCTGTTCACACCGTAGTTTCCGATCAGCGGGAACGTCTGGGTGACAATCTGCCCATAATAGCTGGGGTCGGTCAACGTCTCCTGATACCCCGTCATATTGGTGGTAAACACCACTTCTCCAACTGAAGTTCCCTGCGCGCCCACAGACAGCCCCTCGAATACGGTGCCGTCTGCCAGCAGCAGGAACGCCTTCTGCCCATTTTTTAGTATCTGCATAAATGCCTCCATCTTTCTGACTACCAAACGCTGCAAATTTGCCGCGTCCTCCCGGTATCTCCCGAATGTAAATTGTTCTGGTAAAGGATTCCCTATCCCTGCATGGGGGGAATCGCTGAATTGATGTCATCCCGCATACGGATGGCTTCGGCCCTCGCGGCTTGTGTATAAGTCTCTCCCGTCCATCCTTCTTTTTTCCACGCGGTCAAAATCGCGCGGGAGGAATTCACAATCGCGCCAAGCCCATTTTTATCAAACGCGCCCGCAACATCCTGCGCTCCGCCTCCCTGCGCGCCGTATCCCGGCACGAGGAAAAAGGTGTGGGGCAGCTTTCGTCGCAGCAGCGTAAGCTGTTCGGGGAAAGTTGCGCCCACCACCGCGCCCACCTGCGAGTAGCCATAGCTTCCGCGGGACGCTTCTCCCCATTGTTCGCACATGGCTCCCATCGCCGCATAAACAGGCTCGCCTTCGATCAGTCTGTCCTGAAGCTCCCCGGAGGACGGGTTCGAGGTTTTCGCAAGCACGAAAATCGCCTTGTCTTCCTGCCCGCTGATCAGATCGAGCAGCGGCTGAATGCCGTCGGAGCCCAGATAACCGTTGACCGTCAGCGCGTCAGCGCCGAATGGGACACAGCGAACCCCCTCAAGGTCCAGTTCGCCTAAATGTGCCGCAGCATACGCCTGCATGGTCGAACCGATATCGTTGCGCTTGCCGTCTGTGATCACATACATTCCCTTTTTGCGTGCGTATGCAATGGTTTCGGCGAGGCATTTCATTCCCTGCCAGCCCAGCAGCTCATAGTAGGCGCACTGCGGCTTTACCGCCGGAACAATGTCGCAGACCGCGTCGATGATTGCCTGATTAAACTCCAGATAGGCGGCCGCAGCCCCCTCAAGCGTTTTCCCATAGGCGGAAAACGCTTTTTCCTTCACCTGCGCGGGCAGATATTCCAAGGTGGGGTCAAGTCCCACAACCGTGGGGTTTTTCAGTTCAAGAATCCGCCGTATCAGTTTTTTCATTGCCATTCTCCGTTCCTTCCTGATATTCATAGCTCAACACGCCGTTTCGTATGGTATACCGCACCCTTCCGGTAACTTTGGCTTTGTCAAAGCAGGTATTGCGCCCTTTCGACCGGAATTTTGTTTTGTCCACCACCCATTTTTCTTCTGGGTCAAACAGCACCAGATCCGCCGGCATTCCTTTTTTCAGAGTCCCCGCGCGGATGCCCAGAATTTTCGCCGGAGTCCACGACATCAGTTCAACCAGCCGGGGCAGCGTAATCATCCCGGTGTGCACCAGATGTGTCAGCGATACCGCCAGTGAAGTTTCCAGACCGATCACACCGTTCGGCGCGGTTTCAAACTCCGCTTTCTCATAGGGCGTATGCGGGGCATGGTCAGTCGCGATGCAATCAATCGTTCCGTCGGCAATCGCGTCCAGAATCGCCTTGCGGTCGCTTTCCTCCCGCAGCGGCGGATTCATCCGATAGTTTGCGCTCATTTTGAGCAGCATTTCATGGTTCAGCGCAAAATAATGCGGCGCCGTTTCACAGGTCACATTCACGCCCCGCCGCTTCGCGTCCCGAATGAGCTCCACAGAACCCTTTGTGGAAACATGCGCAATGTGCACATGGGTATTCGATGCCGCCGCAAGCGCCACTGTCGCGGCGGTCGCGCAGTCCTCCGACGCCCGGTCAATTCCGGGCACTTTTAAGCGGCTGCTGATTTCGCCTTTGTGCATAATTCCGCCGTTTACAATATCCAAATCCTCCGCGTGGCAGATAACCACAAGATGTTCGTGGCCCGCTGTGCGCAGAGCCTCCAGCATCAGCTGGTTATTCGTAACAGGCCGCCCGTCATCCGAAATTCCGACCGCGCCAGCTTCATGCAGCGCGGCAAAATCGGTCAGTTCCTCGCTTTTGAGCCCCTTTGTAATCGCGGCGACAGGATAGACATTTGCAAGCGCCGTTTCCCCGCGCCCAACGATATATTTCACCACGTCGGTTTTATCACAGACAGGGTTTGAATTCGGCATGGAAGCGATTGAGGTAAACCCTCCGGTGGCAGCAGCGGCGCAGCCGGTCAGGATATCTTCCTTTTGGGTAAATCCGGGGTCGCGCAGGTGAACATGCATATCCACCAAACCCGGTGCGAGGCAAAGCCCTGCGGCATCCATGACCGGGCCGTCATAGTCGCGGGAAGCAGCGCCGACAGCAGCAATCAGCCCATTTTCAATCAGCACATCGCATAACTTGTCAATTTCCTGTGAAGGGTCGATAACATGAGCGTTTTTAATCAGAAGTCTGTTCACAGATGATCTTTCCTTTCCGGTTTTGGGCAGAAGCCTGTCATTGCTACACATAAAAATACCTATCCATTAAAATAATGGATAGGTATCCGATGAAAAAAACAGTGTAAAAAGGAAAGGAAAAAAGGCAGCGGATGATTTATTTTTTTGTTCAAAATCCGTTGCACTGTATATTTTCTCTCCCTATTCATTATTATGTGTATAATTATACACTATTATTAGGTTTCTGTCCACATGGCAAAACGATAGTTTTTCTACCCGCGGAACAAAACGTTTTGTCGTGTCCCACAGTAGTATTACTTTTTCAGCCCTTTGGCGGCAAAGCCGTTGGGAGGGGTACTGTATACAATGTTGTCCAGCAGCTCGCATTGCTGATTATACAGCTCCAGCGTTTTCGCATTGCGGTTGACCGCTCCCGATTTGGAACTGCGCAAAACGACGTACAGTTCGGGTAGTCCTTTCAGTCCCTTTGCAGTTACAAACGGCTTGTCTTTCACCGCATAAAGGTATTTACCGGTAACGGCCGGATCGGCGGGATACCGGGCGGCGAGATCTTCAAACAGCGTTTCGTCCCCGACCATGTCATAGATATTGCGGTCAAGCAAAATCAGGCTGGATTCGCTGCTTTTGAGCTCGCTCATGAATTCTCCAAATATTTTGGAGGCATCCACGCCGGAATCTTCTGCATTGGCTGCCGGAAACTCAAATATTTCCAGCCGAAGCCCTTCCATGTTTTCCGGCGAATAGCCGGAAAACTGCTCGTTCAGCGCGGATTTCTGCTCCACCGAAAGATATCCCCGCACCGCGACGACAACCGTACTTTCGCCCATTTTCTGCCCTGCTGAATAATAATATCCCAGCCCAAGCATCAAAATCATCAGCAGCGCAATAACAAGCATGCCAAACCGGCGCCTGCTCTGAATGCTGATTCCCTTTGTGTTAACCTGCTCGATGAGGGGTTCCTCCTTTCAATGGATCAATCAATGATATTAATCTTTATTGGGTTTCATCGTCGGGAACATCAAAACGTCGCGGATGGAAACGCTGTTCGTCAGCAGCATCACAAGGCGGTCAACTCCGATGCCCAGACCGCCTGTCGGGGGCATACCATATTCCAGCGCGGTCAGGAAATCCTCATCCACGTCCGTGGCTTCCTCGTCACCGGCTGCCTTCAATGCCGCCTGATGTTCAAAGCGCTCCCGCTGGTCAATTGGGTCATTAAGCTCGCTGAATGCGTTCGCATGCTCGCGGCCGAGGATAAACAGCTCAAACCGTTCGGTATATTCCGTGTCCTCCGGCTTGCGTTTGGACAGCGGAGAGATCGCGACCGGATGGTCGGTGATAAAGGTCGGCTGAATCAGATGTTTCTCGCAGAATTCCTCAAAGAACAGACTCAGGATATCGCCGATGAGGTGGCGCTCCTCATATGCCACATGATGCTCTTTTGCGGCGGCGCGGGCCTGTTCAAGTGTGGTGATTTCGTGAAAATCCACCCCGCTGTATTTTTTCACGGCGTCCAGCATCGAAAGACGTTCAAAAGGCTTGTCCAGATTGATTTCCACATCGCCGTACTGAATCAGTCCGGTGCCCAGCACCTCATGCGCGCAATGCCTGATTAAGGCTTCGGTAATATCCATCATTCCGTGATAATCTGTGAAGGCCTCATAAAGCTCCAGCAATGTGAATTCCGGATTATGCCGGGTATCGATTCCTTCATTGCGGAAAACGCGCCCGATCTCATACACCTTGTCAAAGCCGCCGACAATCAGGCGTTTTAGATGCAGCTCCAGGGCGATGCGCATATACATGTCGATATCCAGCGAATTGTGGTGCGTAATAAACGGACGCGCATTCGCGCCACCCGCGATCGTATGCAGTACCGGCGTTTCCACCTCAATGAATCCGCGGCAGTCCAGGAAGCTGCGGATCGCGGTGATAATACGCGAACGCTTGATAAAGGTTTCCTTTACCTCGGGGTTTACAATCAGATCTACATATCGCTGACGATAGCGCAGCTCCGTATCCTTTAGCCCGTGCCATTTTTCCGGCAACGGCAACAGGGATTTGGACAGCAGCACAATTTTTTCCGCTTTCACAGAGATTTCACCTTTCTGTGTGCGGAAGACCTCTCCGGTAATTCCGATGATATCCCCAATATCCCACTTTTTGAAATCCGCGTAGGACTCATCCCCAACATGATCCTGGCGAACATAACTCTGAATTCTGCCCGTAGAGTCGCTTACATCAAGGAAAGAAGCTTTTCCCATTCCGCGCTTGCTCATAATGCGCCCTGCAATAGAGACCTCGCTGCCCTCCATCGCATCAAACGAATTGACAATTTGTTTGGCATAGGCGGTTCGCTGATAGGTTGTAATTTCAAAAGGGTTTTTCCCCTCATTTTTTAATGCGGCCAGTTTGTCGCGTCGTATCTGCAAAACCTCCGACAGTTTTGCCTGCTCTTCTTCCGCAGTCAACTCCACTTCGGGAGTATGCGAATTCTGATCCATAGTTGACACATCCTTAATCTGTAATTCTGCAAACAGATATATTATAGCAAAAACGCGGGCTTTTGCAAAGCCCGCGTAGAAAGAAAATCGTCTTTAAACCCTAATTTCCATAATTTTAAGCTTCAGCGTCTCGGCAGGCGCATGTATCTCAACAATATCACCGACTTTATGTCCCAAAAGGCCCCTGCCCACAGGAGATTCGTCCGAGATGCTGTTAAGATCGGAATGCGATTCCACAGAACTTGCAATCACATATTCCATTTCTTCATCAAATTCCATATCCAGTATTTTGACATGGCATCCTACGGTGACCTTGTCGGTGGAAAGCTGGTCTTTCGCAATGATTTTTACTGATTTCAGCTGGTCTTCCAGTTTTTTAATTCTCGCCTCAACGACTGCCTGTTCATTCTTAGCTTCATCATATTCGCTATTCTCAGAAAGATCGCCAAAGCCGCGCGCTACGCGGATCTTTTCAGAAATTTCGCCTCTAGTAACGGTTTTGAGCTCATTCAGCTCTTTCCTCAGTGCTTCATAGCCTTCTTGTGTCATCAGCAATTCAGTTGCCATATTAAATTCTCCTTTACAGAGCATTATTTTAGCCAATATAAAAGATTTGGCTGCCAACTTCGGCAGCCCTTTCACATATCGGCCATAAGAACTTAGCTTACGATATGTTACAATGCTTAGTATTATAGTCAAAGTGCTTTGTTATGTCAAGCAAAAGATTTGAAAATAATGAATTTTTTACAATTGCTGCATTTGATTTCCAAGCTCTTGTCCAGTATATGCATGCCCTTGCTCTGCTATGACAAAACCGGTCGGCTGGCTGCCGACCGGTTACTGTTTATTTTGATGCCGCTTCTGCGGAAGACTCCGATGATTCGGCCTGCGTTGCGTTAGACTGCTTGATCGCGGCAGTCACCACTTCAATTGTTTTCTTTAACTGCGCATCCGTTTCGGGATCATCAGTAGCATACTGAAGCTGTTCATCACTCATTTTTACTTCAAAGTCAGGCTTTACGCCGATGCCGTCATAGCTGGGGCTCACCGGCGGATTGTAACGAGCAGTTGTCAGCTTGATTGCGCTGCCGTCGGTCAGCGGAATGATGGTCTGAGCGGTTCCTTTTCCGGCGGTCTTGGTTCCCACAAGTTTTCCTTTATTATAATCCTTAATCGCCTGCGCAAACAACTCCGCTTCGCCGGAAGTTTTGTCGTTCATCATCACCGACATCGGGAGCGCAACCTCCGTAACGTCCGAGGTTTCCAGCACAGTCTTGTTGCCATCTTTATCCGTGGAGGAAACAATGGTACCCTCCGGAAGCAATTTGTCAAGCACCTGGGCCACAGAACGCAATACGCCGGTGTTTACACCGCGTACATCGAAGATCAGCGCCTGTGCGCCTTCATCGATCAGTTTATTAACACGTTTGTTAAACTGATCCGGAGTCGTATCGTTAAACTCAGTAAATTTAACCAGACCGATCTTGTTTTCCAGCATGGTTGTATTCACTGACGGTGTTTCCACAAAACGGCGGGTCATTTCCAGCGTGTTTTCTTCCACCCCGCGCCGCACAACAATGTTCATTTTTGTTCCCGGCTCACCCTTCAGCATCACAACCGCTTCCGTAAAGTTTTCGCTGCTGATATCCGTTTCATCAATCTTGACAATCAGATCGTCCGGCTGGATACCTGCGGCCTGCGCGGGCGAATCCGGATAAACCTCGCTGACCTTGATATAGCCGCTCTCATCCTTTTGAGAAACAATTCCGATCTGCACCGAGTTTCCGCTGTAATCGGCAAGCAGCCGGTCATAGCTGCTTTTGTCGTAATATTTGGCATACGGGTCACCGATACCGGCCAAAAAACCCGCCGCTGTGGCATCTGTCAGACCATCCGCAAGTATGGTACCGATATAACGGTTCTGTACATAGTTATCGATTTCGGCAATCTTACTGTATCTGGACTCACGGTCGTTGAGGTCCCGGACTTTTCTGTTAAAGTCCCGCTGGGAGTAGATCATCGTCATCGAAACGGTAGCCGCCATAAAAATCAGCATCAGAAAGATTGCGGCGCCCAAAGATATTTTTTTATTCATCAGCCTTCTCCTAACTTTGTGCCTTCCGCCGATCCTGCAAGTGGTGCATATGGCATCAGCCTTTTTCCAGCCAGCCACCGCCCAATGGATTGACTGCTTTGCCGTTCTGCCGTATTTCAAAATGTATGTGAGGGCCAGTGGACCAGCCGGTGGAACCCACTTGCGCAATTGGCTGTCCTTTTGCAACGACCTGCCCGACTGATACATTCAGAGCACTGCAATGTCCATAAAGAGTCTGTATGGCGCCGCCATGGTCAATGATGATATATTTACCGTAACCATAGCCGGGCGTAAACGAGGTGTTGGCGACCTTGACTGTGCCGGTGTTTGCCGCGACAATTGTCGCGCCGTAAGCCCCCCCGCCGGAAATATCAATTCCGGTGTGGAAATCGCTTCCCCCAAAACGCCAGCCAAATGGGCAGGTGATCTGCGAGAGGCTCGGAACCGGCCACCCCATCTTACCGCCCGTATATTGCGTGTTCATGGACGTTTTGTTAATTTCTGCATAAATTTTTGCAATTTCCGCCTGCACCTGCTGCATCTGTTTAGTGAGAGCGTCTTTATTTGCCATAAATTCTTTTTCCATTGCGGAAATATCCTGAATTTTGTTCTGCGCTACGACCATTTGCCCCGACAGTTCATCTTTTTTAGACGCCTGCGCGTTTCGGTCCTCCTGAACACTGTTTTTATCCTGTTCAATTCCCTTTTTGATACTTTCCAGCTCATTTCTCTGGTCAGTAAGCATCTTGATCATATTCGTATCATATTTGGAAATCCGGGTAGTAGCCTCTGTTCTGGTAAGAAACTGAGAAAAACTGTCCGCACCCAGAATAAGGCCCAGTGTTGTAGCCTTTTTGGTGGAACAGAGCGCCCTGACACGCTTTTTAAAAAGCTCAAAATTTGCATCAATATCTTTCTGCTTCTGATCCATTTCCTTCTTTTTTTCAGAGATCTGGTCTTCCAGCAACCCAATGCGGTCATTGAGCACATCAATCTGGGCAATTGTGTTGTTAATCTGCGAGTCTATCTGCTGCTTTATGGCGATTTGTTTTTCCTTTTCGCCTTTCACCTGCGTGATTTTTGAGCTGATTTCCTGCTGCTGTTTCTGAAGCTGAGCAAACTTATTGTTCAGATCGCTGATCTGATTTTTTTCGTCGCTGAAGTCATCCTCCACGACATCTTCCTCATAATATTCGTCCCCGTCATCAGCGCTTGCCATCGTCGATAAAGACGGAATGATGAACATCAGCGCCATCAGCGCTGCCATCAGCCAAGCAAAAATTCTTTTCCCCTTTGAAGTCTTCATGCTGCCTTCCGCCCCCTGCAAATTTATAAATTTAACGCCGCATCAAATTACACTTTGAGATATTTATTCACGAAGAACATGCTACCGAAAACGCCGATAAGTACACCGCCACCTAAAAACCAGCTCAGCATTTCAGTGGCGATTTCATCAAACGGAATGATGTTGCTGTAGACCTGCGTCATCCATGTTGACGGGTTCTGAGCGATGACATCCAAAATATAATTATATCCCACCCAGAGCAGGCCGAAAGAAATCAGTGCGGACAGGAGCCCCAGCAGAAAGCCTTCCACAAAAAACGGCAACCGAATAAATCCATCAGTTGCTCCAACGCATTTCATGATGTTAATTTCTTTCCTTCTATTAAAGACCGTCACCTTAATGGTGTTTCCCATAATCACCAGAGAAACGACAAGCAGGATGGCGACAATAAAATAGCCCGCCGAAGAGACGGCCCGCTTCACATTCGTCATAATTTCTCCGACCATATCGGGGGCGCGCACAGCGGATACCCCTTCAAAGGATTCCAGCTTCATCACAGTGCTGGAAAGACGCGAAAGGTCCTTAATCTTAAGACGATAGGAATTGTAAAGAGGGTTGTCGTCCTCCAAACCGTCCAGCAGGGTTGCAAGGTCGTCCGACTGCGCCTTCAGTTCCTCCATCAGCTCATCTTTGGATACATATTTCCACTCGTAAACGTTGTCAATCAAAGAAATTTCCTTGTCGACTTCCTTAATCTGCTCCTCGGAAAGGTCATCGGCGAGTTCAACCTCAACCTCGTTTTGCTGTTCCACATATCCCACAGCACGGTTGATATTCATAGAGAACAGCAAAGAGCCGCCAATCAGCAGCATGCACGCAACAAGCGTTCCGATTGACGCAAAAGACATCAAACGGTTCACATAAATATTCTTTGCGCCTTCCCGGAGCAGATAGCCAAAACTACTCCCCTTCATTCGACGTAGTACCCCCCGTTTTTATTGTCGGATATCACAGTACCCTCGTCGATAGCAATGACGCGGTGGTTAAACTCAGCGACAAGATGATGCTCATGGGTCACCATTACAACCGTGGTGCCGCACTTGTTGATTTCGCTGAGCAGATCCACAATTTCAAAAGAAAGCTCGGGATCGATGTTGCCGGTCGGCTCGTCCGCAATAATCAGCGAGGGATTGTTCACCAGCGCGCGCGCCAAAGCAACACGCTGCTGTTCTCCGCCCGAAAGATGCTCGGGCAGACTTTTTGCCTTTCCGGAAAGGCCGACCAAGCCAAGTATGTAAGGAACCCTGCTGCGAGTATCCTTGCCGGAGACGTTTGTGACTCGCAGAGCAAACGCAACATTATCATAAACATTCATGTTAGGAATCAACCGGAAGTCCTGAAAAACGACCCCAAGCGTCCTGCGAAAAAAGGGCACCTTCCTTCTATGAAGCTTCACGAGATTCTGTCCATTTACATAAATCTCGCCGGAGGTTGGTTTTTCCTCACGCATCAGAAGTTTGATAAAGGTGCTTTTCCCAGCGCCCGATGGCCCTACTACAAACACAAATTCCCCTCTGTCAATACTCACATTAAAATTATTGAGTGCATGTGTCCCGGTCTTATAGACCTTGGAAACATTGACAAATTCGATCACTGGTACACCGCCTTTGAAAATGCCTGCTGCTGCAGGTCAGTTTCGGTTTAATACTTGACCGGATTTGCTGTCAGGTATTTTTTGACCATCAGCGCAACCTTAAAAATAATCGCGTGATCAAATTCCCGCAGGTCAAGCCCAGTCAGCTTTTTAATTTTTTCCAGTCTGTAAACGAGTGTATTTCTATGCACAAACAGCTTGCGCGAGGTTTCGGAAACGTTCAGGTTGTTTTCAAAGAATTTTTGAATGGTAAAGAGGGTCTCATGATCAAGGCTCTCAATGGAACCTTTTTTGAACACTTCCCGCAAAAACATGTCGCAAAGGGTTGTCGGCAGTTGATAAATCAGGCGAGCAATCCCGAGGTTGTCATAGCTGACAATTGCCTTTTCGGTATCGAACACCTTGCCGACCTCAAGAGCGACCTGCGCCTCCTTGAAGCTGCGCGCAAGATCTTTCACGCCCACGATAGAGGTTCCGATTCCCACTACCACCTTGGTGTAGAATTCGCTCCCCAGCGTGTCCACGATTGAGCGGGCAAGCTTTTCCAAATCTTTGCTTTCGATTCCCTGCTTGGTTTCTTTCACCAGCACGATATCGCTTTCCGAAATGTTGAAGACAAAATCCTTCTGCTTGTCCGGGAAGAGGTTCTGAATTACATCAAATGCAGAGATGTCGTTGGACGCAACAATCCGTATCAGCAAAACGACACGGGTGGAATCGGTATTGAAATGCAGCTCGCGGGCTTTGACATATATGTCACCGGGAAGAATATTATCGAGGATCACGTTCTTAATGAAATTGCTCCTGTCATACTTTTCATCATAATACTGTTTAATAGATGAAAGCGAAATTGCCAACAGGTTGCAGTATTTAGCAGCCGGTTCGTCAACACCCTCGACAAAAACCGCAAATTCCGGCTTCATTTTACTGCCAAAAGGCTTATAGGTATAACCATCGCGGGCAAACACCTCGTTGGCATCCCCTACATCAAGCGTAAAAAACTCGCTGGTTTCTCCAATTTTAGTTAAATCGCTGCAGGAAATGATCGTTGCGCTGTCATCAACAACACCAATGACCCGATCAATGCAGTCCCTCATCTGATGAACGATTCCTTGGAAAAGCCTGTTTGACATTTCTATCCCCTCTTCACTCGTAATAATTTGTATCTCCCGCCGGACGCAAATGAACAACGAACCGGTTTTTTGCCGCAGCTTGTCCGCCCAAAACAGGCGAAAAAAGCACAACATTTGAATTCCAACAAGCCATCACGAATATTTTACAACAAATTTGTATAATTTGCAACACGATTTCTAATCTTTGTTGTGGAATAATTATTATTTCCCCATTTTTCGAGGAGAAATGCTGTCAAACTGACTTTTCTACTATCATACTATTTTTTTCGGAAAAAAGTGTGGCTAAATTTTGTCAGCTTTATGAACAGCTATTCCAATTTATCCTGCGACGGCCGCTAAAAAAACCCCGGAATCAGCATTCAGGCTGCTCCTGAGCCAGCAGCAGCTTTTCCTGTTCGGTGATTTCCCTGCATTTTCCAGTTTTCAGGGAGGGGTCTAAAGCCAGTCCTCCGATTTGTATACGCTTGAGCGCCACGACATCCAGATCGCAGGCCGCAAACATGCGTTTAACCTGATGATACATTCCCTGCCGGATTATCACTCGGCCAATTTGCCAATCGCCATCGACCGAATCGAGCTGCGCCGGCAGGCAGGCACACTCTCTTTTTTCATCTAAATTGTCGTGTTTATCCGCTTTTATCATCAGCCCCTTTGCAAAGCATTCAATGGTTTGGGGAGAAAACGGTTTGTCCAGATATGCCGTATACACTTTCGGCACATGGCTTCGCGGGGAAAGAATCCGGTGTGCAAAATCTCCGTCGTTTGTAATCAGCACAAAGCCTTCCGTATCCTTATCAAGCCGCCCCGCGGGAAACAAACCGCTTCGCCGAAGTTCCTTCGGCACAAGATCGAGAACCGTGGGAAGAGCCGCGTCGCTTGTTGCGCTTACAACTCCTTTTGGTTTATTCAGCATCAGGTAGCTGTATTTTTTCAGCTGTACCCGCAGCCCTTCCACAGTGACGTCGTCAAGCTCCAGATCAATTTTTGTATCGAAGCCGCGGGCCGGAATTCCATTCACCAAGATCAGCCCCCGGCTGATCAGCCGATGCACATCCCGTCTGGACAGAGATGTTTGCGCGGCAATCGCCTTATCCAGACGTTCGCTGCCTTTTTGAAAGCTCATTCAGTTACCTCATATCACCAGAATACATACACACAATTGCCGCAAAACACCGGCGGACAAGTGCCCCTCCGGCGTTTTGTACCGGCTTCCTCATTTTTTATGCAATTTGCCGCATTTGTTATATTGCCCAAATTGTAACACACTTATCAAGCAATTTCAATCGTTTTCAATAGCAAACCCATGCATAAATCCGTCTAATTTTGTCGAGCAGACATCACCACCAATGATCTTCCCGTTATAAACGATGACATTGGCCCGCACATCCTCGCTTCCGTCGGGGTAGTTGAGCACTGTATAACTATACCGTTTGCACCGTTTTCCAGCATATTTCGACATATCGCATCCCTGCTGTTTTTGGATGTCATTATAATTTGCAAACACCTCATCCACTTCTTTGGGAATCAGCACCTCCATGATTTCCACTTCCTCCGGATTCACTTCCCAGCCAAAGGATTTGAGAAACTCAACGCGCTGGTCGCTGGTTTTCCCCGATGCTTTTTCAATTTTGACTGCTTCGGCGGTTTCTTTTTGGGGGGCTGCGGCTAGTTTTGACAGGGCAGCATTTACCCCAATTCCACCCGCGAGCGCCATGATAAAGACCGCCGCGGCAACCGCAATCTGCTTTTTCGTAATTCTTACAGAAATCGTAAACATCAGTTTTCCCTCCTGCTTTGCCATATTCTGTCCTTCTATCTATACGCACCGAGGGGGAATACTATGTTTCCTGCCAAAATAAATCCGCAAAAAGCCTGCCTGTTTTGGGCTTTTTGCGGATTAAATATTGCTGGGCGCTCATTTTAAAAATCAAGAAACATACGGCGCACATTTGAGCAGTACAACATATTGATCTTCAGGAGGGAGCAGAACCACTTTTTTCTTTTTGGATTTTTTCTCATCCACCGCATTGATTGTGACAACGGTAGGCGCGCAAAGGCTGGGCGGTACGAAGGTTTCCGGGAAAGGCGAAACAGCGCCGGTTTCTGACACCCACAGGCCGGTCATGCCCCCGCTGATGTAGGAAGCAAACTCCGGGTCACGGTTATTGTCAAACCGGTCGGTAAATACATAGCCGCCGCCTTTGCCGACGGGAGACTCGGAAAGCAGATACCCAACGGGAATCCGTGAAAGCGCGGGATAATAGTTTTTCAGCTCCACCTTGCGCAGCTTCAGGGATTTGAGATTGTCGTACATCGTTTTTTCCCGTCGCACGCGCACACGGCCTTTCGCGGCGGTGAGCACCCAGTAATCGGTCTGCCTGTTGTCCACCAGATTGGCCAAATGCATCTCAAGCGACGTCACTTTCCCTGTATCGTCACAGGCCAGCCTGCTGTCTAGCACCAGCAGATTGTCGATGCTTTGAGGCTTAATCGCACTCACAATCTGATCCAAACTTTCCTTTTCCAGCACTCTTTCCGTAACCACTTCTTTCAGTTCAGTGGTGCTGAACTTGACGCGCAAAGCAGATACACCGAATACAACCGCATACAGCAAACCGACAAATAAAGCAAGAGCAGCAGCCGATACCAGAACCAGCCGCATTTGATATTTCGGTTTCATGCGCCTGAATTGTGCCATTGTCATGTTGTCACCGCCTTTTTCTCAATGTCCGGAAGATTTTACCATCTGATTCCTATTATAATGCACCGTCATATAATGTCAATTCCCGCCGAGTGCTCCCGGACAGGTCCGTACATAATGGAAAATATATTGCTGGGCAATCCCAGCGCAGTCACTGGCACAAGCGGGCAGTCCATCCGGAAAGAGCTGTTTCATCGCCCGCCCGATCCAGACATCCACGGGAAAGCACTCCATTCTGCCGCATCCGTAAAGCAGCGTGCAGTCGGCCACCTTGATTCCGACCCCGGTAATCTTCATCAGTTCCGCACGGGCTTCCTCGAGCGGAAGTTTCGCCAGTTCCTTGATCCGAACCTGCCCGGATGCGACTTTTCCGGCTGCGTCCAGCAGATAACGGGCGCGGAATCCCGCCCGAAGCACCGCGAGATCTTCGAGAGAAGCCGCAGCCAGTCTTTCGGGTTCGGGAAACTGGTACTCTCCGCTTTCAAGACGTTCCCCGAACGCTTCGCAAAGCCGCTGTACAATTCCCTGAATGCGCTTCACATGGTTATTCTGGCTGATGATGAACGAGCAGAGCGCTTCCCAGCTGTCCTGCCTGAGAACCCGAATGCCGGGTGCATAGGAAACCGCTTTGGCAAAAACCGGATCAGCAGTCAACCGCTGCTTGATCGCCGCATAATCCCGTCCCAGATCGAAATAATGATACCAGACCTCTTCAAATTCCCTGTCGGTTACACCGCGCAGCAGAATTCCATCCGGGGTTTGTGAAATGTTACAAACGAATCTTCCGGCTAAGCCGGTGTAGCTTCCATCGTCCAACTTCCGCCAACGAAATGCCTGCCCGCAATCAAGCGTTTGAGCGATGTCAAAATTATTGTAATTGTATAATAAGATTCCACCATCATACTTTTTTATAGTAATATTGCTGTCGATTCTTGTCATAAAAGGATTCCTCCGGTCGAATTTGCTTTGTCTCTCAGTATAACAGATCGGGGAAAAAATGAAAACAAAAAGATGTGAACAAAATAAGACAATTTCTACAAAAATCACGTTCCAAATTCTTCTATTTAAATACTGTCAGTAATGCGTAAATTTCTTCTCAACATCGCCAAATTGTCATTAGGTGAAAAGTCTTCCCAAACGAAATCCACATTGAAATGCCGGGTTGTCAACAGTTTCCACAGAGTTTTCCACAGCTTTCGGACATCAGCAGGTCAAGTTTTCAACAATTCAACAATACCGAACGTATATCCTCGATTTGGGCAGGCCGGGAGATTTTTGTTTAAAATGGTAGTTGACAGGAGAATAAATTAGTCCTTCCCGTGAAAAATAGTACGGCATTACAATCTGTATTGAGGGGTGATAAAAAGTGCTGAAAGGGGTCAGTCAAAAGGTCATAGAGGTGGTGCACACCGACAATCGATATTTCGAAAAGGCCATCCTGTTTATAAGAGTTCCCGCGCAAAGCGAAGACAAAACGCTGCTGAAAGAGCGGGCTGTGGAATACCTTTCGCAAATCAACTACCATCCGTCCAGCCCGAAGCGCCGCTTCAGGCTGAATGACGGCATAAAATGTCTGCTCGCAGCGCTTGGCGGAGCTGGGATCGCGTGTCTGTTCTTTCTTCTCTGACAAAGTTCTGGAAACTTCCTCAATTTTTGCGAAAAAAGATGGGAATGACTGGCATACAGTAGTTTGCTATGCTATAATAACTTCTGTATAAAATAAATGTATTTCCGGTACGCCGGATAAACATACAGGAGGTAGTTTCATGGGGAATTCCAACCCTAGTTTGGACCGCGAGGATGATACCCTTGTGGTGGGGAGAAATGCAGTAGTAGAATTGCTGAAAGGCTCCCGGCAGGTGGAGTGTATTTATATCTGCGATGATAGCCAGGCAAAGGGTCAGCCGATCTCACGCATTGTTGCAATGGCGAAGGATGCCGATGTACCGGTAAAAAAGGTGGATTCCCGCAAGCTGGATTCTTTGTCGAACGGGCTGAATCATCAAGGGGTCGTCGCACAGGCAGCAGCATTTCGCTATAGCGAACTGGACGATATATTCGCAAAAGCAGGCGAAACTCCCCCGTTTATTTTAATTGCCGATTCCATTGAGGACCCGCATAATCTGGGCGCGATCATCCGCACCGCGGAAGCTGCCGGCGCACATGGCATTATCATCCCCAAGCGCGGCGGCGTCGGCCTGACACCGATTGTCGGCCGTACCAGCGCAGGAGCGGTCGAACATCTTCCGGTGGTTCGTGTAACCAACCTGGTGGCAACCATGAAAGAGCTGAAGGAACGTGGCGTCTGGATTTACGGCGCAGATATGAATGGAGAGCGTTGGGAACGCACTGACCTGAAAGGCAGCGTCGCGCTGGTCGTCGGCTCAGAGGGATTCGGCATTTCACGGCTTGTGCGTGAAAATTGCGATGTGATCCTGTCTCTTCCCATGCTGGGACGGATCAATTCCCTCAATGCTTCTGTCGCGGCTGGCATATTGATGTATGAAGTGGTTCGGCAGCGCACCAAATAGGGACAATCTTTGATTTTTGAGGAGTGAATGCATCCATGCCGCAGGATTACAATGTTGACGACATACTTGAAGAAATCCGCAGGAAAAAAGGCCGCGCGACACCCTCTTCAGAGGTGCCGCAGCACAGTACATACGGGGATCGCAAGGAAGCGGATTTCTCTCCGACCCGCTCGGTCCAGCGGTCGGCACAGGGACAGGCTCCCGCGCCCCATAGCAAAAACGGCTTTGCCGGTTCCCCGCAAAGGCCATCCTCCGCTGAGCGGAGCGGTTCGCGCCAAAAACAGCCTGAGTTTGTGGGATACGGCGACATCAAGCCGCTTGGCAGCCGGAGAAACCGTCCGTCTGCGGAAACAGCAAGCCGGCCATATCCCGGGAGCGCTCCGGCAAGACAAGCTCCGCCCCGAAACGAGGTTACATATTCAGCCGATAAACGCAGAATCCCTCATGAGCCTGAAAGCACAGGCTTCGAGTTTCATACAGGTGAAGAAGAACGCGGGTTGAGGCAAACCGCCCGAACACCGTTCGATTTTGACACCGCGCTCGCCTCAGATTCGGCAGCATCACCGGCTATTCCCGATTTTGCCGCCCAGCGGCATCCGACGGAAACGGACAGCTTTTCCTTTCAGACGTCAGATCTGCCTTTTCCGGAAGACCCCGGAGTGATCCTGCCGCCTGACGAAAGCTTGGATGCCGGGGAGTGGTCTGCGGCTACGCCTCTATTGGAGGCGGATGGGACATTTGGGCTTGGCTTCTCTCCGGATGACATTTCTCAAACGGAGACCCCTCCCGTCCCACCGCGCAGAATCAGCCAGCCGCCTCTCCGCGAATTTGGCCGGCAGCAAGCCCCTCAGCCGGAAGGCTTTGACGATCCGGTCGGTGAGAACTTTGCCGCGCAGGAACTCAGCGGGCAGGAGTTGTTCGAGGACGACCCCTACGCGACGCCGGAAGACGCGGCGGACGCGGAAAAAGAGGTTCGTTCCGCCCGTGTGGGAGCCGGAATCAGGATGACAGTGGTCGGGGTTCTCGCGTTCATTTCCATCTACCTGGGATTTTCTCTGCATCCTTTGGCATTTGCCGAAAAGCTCGGCGTTCCGAACGGCCTGTTATTTTTACCGCCGTTTATGCTGCCCGAACAGGACATGCGCATGTTCGTGATTGGAAATCTGGTGGTCTGTGTGCTGGCCGGAATTATTTGCAGCGATGTGATTTCGCGCGGAATCACTTCTCTCTGCCGGATGCAGGCCAACTGCGATTCGCCTGTTTCGCTAGCCTTTTTAGGCGTGATGATTCAGGGAATTATGCTGGTAATTTTCCCGGACCAGATTAATAAAAATCTTTCTATCAGCCTTTATCTCCCCGTTGCAACGCTGATGCTGTTCTTCAGCGCAATCGGCAGGCATATGCAGGCTGTCCGCACGGAACGGAACTTTCTCTGTGTCGCCGCGGATGAAGCCAAATATGTCTTTGAGCAGATTGAGAGCCGGGAATTTGCGCGGGAATTCTCCAGGGGGCTCGGGCCCGACGTTGACCGCGTCGCTTACAGCACCCAAAGCCGGTTTATCAGCGGCTTTTTCTCGCGGGAAAATACGCCCGATTACTGCGACAGCTTCAGCCGTCTGGTGTCCCCCATCTGTCTGGCGGGTGCGCTGGTGGTGGGTATTCTGACATTTGTTCTGGCAAAAGACCCTTCCACAGCAGTTTCTGCTGCTGCTGCGATTCTGTGCATCTGCTCCCCTTTTTCCGGAGCAATCATCCCCAATCTGATGCTCTCTAGAATGTCCAAACGCCTCGCCCGCAAGGGAGCGATGCTGTCCGGCTATGACGCTGCCGAGGAATTCTCGGAAACCGGCGCCGTCATTATCAGCGACCGCGACCTGTTTTCTGAAGAAAATGTCATGCTGCACGGGATGAAGGTATTTGCGGAAAAGCGGATTGACGAGGCCATTCTGGACGCCGCTAGCGTCATGCTGTCCTGCAACGGAGTGATGTCGGGCGTATTTCTCAATATGATCGGCGGTAACCGCGCCATGCTGAAAAAAGTGGACAGCCTTTCCTATGAGGATAGCATGGGTATATCCGCCTGGGTGAACGGAAAGCGCGTGCTCATCGGCAGCCATGAGTTAATGCGCCGTCATGAAATAGATTGTCCGTCCAAAGATTTTGAAAGCCGGTATGCGAGGGACGGCCGCCGGGTGCTCTATCTTGCCAATTCCGGCGAACTGACCGCCATGTTTGTGGTCAGCTACAACGCCGACCCGGAGATCGCCGAGATTCTCACCAGCCTGGAACGGCATGGAGTCTTTGCGTCCGTCTATACCAGCGACCCCAACATTACCAGCGAGCTGATCTCGCTCGCATACGGCGTAAAAAAATCCAGTATCCGGATTCTGCCCGCGAAAATTCATGCTGAATATCAGGAACTGGTTCGTCCAAGGGAGCGCACCCCCGCAAAAGGCGTTCATGCCGGCGGGCTTGCCGGCATGCAGCTGCTTTTAAAAGCGGCGTCCGCCATTCGTCACTCAGTCGCGAGAAGCACCATCCTTCAGCTAATCGGAATCATCGTGGGCTACGGGCTGGTTGCCTTTATGGCATTCAGCGGCTCGCTTTCCTCCGCACCGTTCAATACCCTGATTGTGTTCCATCTGGGATGGCTCGTGATCAACTGGATTACCGCTTCGATTGTAAAATGGTGATTGCACCAACGATTTTTAGAGCCTGCCGGACTTCGGCAGGCTCTTTTTCAATTGAGGTTCGTGATAAAATAATAAAAAAGGAATAAGATTTGTTGATTTGTGTAATCATCGTACAAAAACTGGTCATAATTTGTACAATATTAATAGGATTCTTCTGATTATTTTTGCATTGCCGCAGTTCAGTTTTACTTGCCATAAAAAGGAATCGCCTGTATAATATCAATATAATGTCTTTTGTACATTTAGGGGGTTCTATCTAATTTTACTAATGCGGTCTCGTATTTCCAGAGAAGCAGATAAAAGGAGTGTATTTTCATGAGACAATACTTGGCGGGAAAAATAAGGAATGTTGCTATTGCCGGACACGGAAGCAGCGGAAAAACTTCGCTTGCCGAAGCACTGCTGTTCAAGGCGGGCGCTACCGACCGGTTGGGAAAAGTTTCCGACGGCAACACCGTTTGTGACTTTGATCCCGAGGAAATTAAACGAAAGGTATCTGTCTCCAGCGCTGTCGCGCCGTTTGCCTGGGGCAGCGTAAAAATCAATTTGATTGATACGCCCGGATTGTTTGATTTTGCTGGCGGCGTTTACGAGGGTGTGCGCGCGGCGGAAAGTGTTCTGATCTGTGTTTCAGCGCGTTCGGGGGTAACCGTCGGCGCACAAAAAGCATACAAGCTTGCGGATAAAATGCAAAAGTCCAAGCTGTTTTTCATCAATAAGATGGATGCCGAAAACGCAGATTTTTATAAGGTTCTGGAAGATCTCAAGTCTAATTTTGGCCCGTCCGTCTGCCCGATTGTGGTGCCGGTGGTGGAAAATCATAAGGTGCAGTGCTATATTAATCTTGTAGACAACAAGGCTTATAAATATAACGATAAAGGGGAGCCTTCCGAGGTTTCCATGCCGGATACCGGGCATCGTCTGGAAGGATTGATCGGCGCAATTTCCGAAGCAATCGCCGAAACGGACGAGGCGCTCTTTGAAAAGTTCTTCTCCGGTGAAAAATTCACCCGCGATGAAATTATCAAAGGAATTCATGTCGGCGTCCATACGGGAACGATTACCCCGGTGCTCTGCGGTTCCGCGCAGACGCTTGAGGGCATCGACATGCTGCTGGATTCTCTTGTGGATCACCTTCCCTCGGCGTGGGAGGCAGGCGCTGAAACTGCCGTTTCGCAGGAAGGTGAGCCGGTGGAAATTCCCTGCACCGACGAGGCCCCTCTGGCCGCCTACATCTTCAAGACGGTCGCTGACCCGTTTGTCGGAAAGCTTTCCTTTTTCAAGGTCGTCTCCGGAAAGCTGGCCTCCGACGTTTCGCCCGTCAATTCCAGAACCGGTGAACCGGAACGCCTTGGCAAGCTGATCTATATCAGCGGCAAAAAACAGGAGGAAACCGCGTTCATTTCGGCGGGAGACATCGGCGCAGTTACAAAACTTTCCTCCTCCATCACTGGTGACACCCTGTGCGACGCCAAGCACGTTGTGTCCTTCGAGCGCATGGAGTTCCCTGCTCCAAGTCTCTCCATGGCGGTAAAAGTGAAAAACAAAGGGGACGAGGGCAAGGTTGCGCAGGGCATGATACGTCTCATGGAGGAAGACCCGACCATCCGCTTTGAGCAGAACAATGAAACGCACCAGCAGATTATTTCGGGCCTCGGCGAGCAGCATATTGATGTGATTGTCTCCAAGCTGAAGGCCAAATTCGGTGTGGACATCGGTCTGGTCAAACCGCGCGTCGCTTATCGGGAGACCATCCGCAAACCGGTTAAGGTGCAGGGTAAGCACAAGAAGCAGTCCGGCGGGCATGGTCAGTACGGCGACGTCTGGGTCGAATTTTCTCCCTACGACGGCGAGGAACTGCTGTTTGAGGAAAATGTATTCGGCGGCTCTGTTCCGAGGAATTTCTTCCCGGCCGTTGAAAAAGGGTTGCAGGAAGCTGTCAAGCACGGGATTCTGGCAGGCTACCCTGTGGTTGGCCTAAAGGCTGTCTTAGTAGACGGTTCCTACCATCCGGTCGATTCCTCTGAAATGGCATTTAAAACCGCCGCATCGATCGCCTACAAGACTGCGATGCCGCAGGCCTCTCCCGCGCTGCTGGAGCCAATCGGCAATTTGAAAATCTATGTTCCTGATTCCAACACCGGAGATATGATCAGCGAACTTAACAAGCGCCGCGGCCGCGTACTTGGGATGAATCCGACAGACGACGGTTTGCAGATGATCGAAGGCGAGGTGCCCATGAGCGAAATGGGCGATTTCTCCACGGTTCTGCGCTCCACCTCGCAGGGCCGCGGCAATTTCACCCTCACATTTGAGCGCTATGAGCTGCTCCCCAATCAGCTGGAAGCAGCCGTGATTGAAGAAGCGAAAAAAATGGCGGAGGAAGAAAACTAAATTATAAACAGGAAAGGCGCTGCAATTGGCAGCGCCTTTTTGATTTTGAATCCCGCTAAATTCCTTTTTCAAGCAAAATGCTGATGACCGTAATATCATCCTCGTGGCCGTCATTGCGCCTGCGCTTCGCTTCTGCGGCAAGCCGCTCGCTGAGCTCTTTCGGGTCATCGCCCGCATAATGCTCCAAATCGCTGATAATCCAGTCATAGCCGCTGCAGACAGCGCCATCCGATGCCATGACAATCCAGTCCCTCTCCCTAAGAGTAACCGAGTTTTTTTCAAAGGATATCCCGCCAAGAATTCCCACAGGGAGCGAGCGCGACTCGACATAGCCTCCCTTTCCCGATTTACGCAGAAACGTAGGCGCTGCGCCCGCTTTATAAAATTCCACTTTGCCGGAATATAAATCGATTCCGGTAATATCAATCGTGGCAAGCGATTCGTCGCCGGATTTAATCAGCAGTGCGGAATTCACCAGTTTCAGCGCCGCATCCAGACTCACACCCGCCTCTATCAAACGTTTGAGCAGTTCGGCCGTCATGGTGGAATCCACCGCCGCGCTCCCGCCGCTGCCCATGCCGTCGGAAAGGATGACGTTTACCCTGCCGCTCTGGCTGTCAACATAGCTGTAGCTATCCCCGCAAAGCTTCGATCCGGAGTTTCCGATCTGTGCGGCACCCCATTTGACGGTATAGGCCGCTTTTTCCAAAAAGCGCAGGGTTACCAGCGTATCTGCTGTGCGTTCCCGTTTTACAGGAAAATCGAATTCACGGCCGCAGATGTCGGAGAGCGCCAGTGTCAGCCCCACCGGGTCGATGCGAGAGAACTTATAAATCGGCATTGTTATTTCCAATGTCATGTTTGCATCGCAATCCACCGTGCAGGTTACCGAATCGGGGAAAATGGTCAGGCTTCGCAGATATTCTTTTACCTTGCCCGCCGTTTGGTTGTCTTGCTCGGCAAGCGCATCCAAATCCCGCCCCATTGCGTCAATCATCATTGCCATGCCTTCAAACTGGTCGGTCACCACGCCGCGTACGCGCGCCACTTTGTGCCGCACCTGTTCCCGGGCCATATAGTCGGTGTAAAGCTGGCGAAGCTGAACGGTCAGTTCCGGCAGCCGCAGGCAGGTATTGGAAAAATAGTCGGGGAAATCCGTTTCCTGCAGCTGGTCTGTTCTGCGAAGCACATCCATTGCCCCATTTAAAACATCGCTGGTATCGCTATAGCGCTGCTGCCAGCAGAGCATCTGGTTGCGGCATTTCTTGCATACTCTTTCCGCCGCGCACTGATAGACAGATGAGATATCCCCGCTCACCATGCCCGAAATCTTGTCGTTCACCTGCCGGGTGGTGTCCGCCACATCCCGCAGTGCGCCGGCAATAAAGCCGATCTTGTCCGCAAGCATTGCTTTGTAGGTGTTTGGGTACACCTTGGAAGCCTGCGCAGGCCTTTCCGTCACGCGGCGAAGCAAGCCAGACGGCACCAGCATGGAAAAGGCTGCGGCTATAAAAATTTCAACCATGATACCATTCCCGGTCTGCTGGCGTGAAGCAAGCAGCGTGAACGTATTAACCAGTATAAACGCGCCGGCGGACGCAATCCGGCCGAGCGGAGAAAACACGCCCGCTAAAAGCCCGCCGAAGCCATAGGTTCCCATTAAAAATCCATAGGCGCCGCCGAGAACGCCTGCGGAGACACCCGCCGCCACTCCCGCGATGGCTCCTCCCGCTTCCCGCGCCGCCTGAGCCGCAAGCAGGATTACCAGAACTGCAATCATGCGCCCCACGGAAAGTCCGAATAAATTGAGATTTACTAATGCCAATATCGTAATACAGAATGTAATAATAATCGAAGTTATGTCGTTTTGTTTCATATTTTCGATTCCTAGGTCGAATGCCTGCACAGTTCGGGAAAAAAAGTAGGCCGCGCAGCAGGCAAGGAGCAGTTCAGATGCTGCAAATACCAGGTCATAGACATTTCCTCCGCTGACCACAGTCATGGCAAAGGAGGGGACTCCCAGTGAAATCACCAGGGCAATCGGCCCCGATACTGGAAATTTACGCAGCAGTTTTCCGCTTTGTATAAATTTACGCAAGGTAAACAAAATCAGCATTGCCAGAATATACTTCAGATTTCCTTCGACATGAAAGGAAATCATATACCCTAACGTAGCCCCGAGTGTCGCGGCAGCATGATATTTTTCTTTTGCGGACGCCGCAAGCGCAACGCCGAAAGGAGCCAGTCCGCCAAGAACAAAGGCGTTTGCTGAAATAAACCCGGTCACAAGATAGACCACGTATTCCACAATCAGCCTGTGTGCCCTCAGTTCCTGCAGCATCCGCTCCCCTAACGTCATTTCGCGGATGGTTGTCCGATTATGCATAAATCTCCGCCGCCCCTCATATCATTGATGATTATCCTGTCCGTATGAACTATTGTAAATATTACTATGTGCATATTCTGTCAGAATCGGTTGTCGTATTTTAGCCCTTTCCAAGCGCTTTGATTGAATCCGTCAAAAAGAGAACTGATTCGATTTCCTTTTTGACTCTTTAAGCAGATTCCCTGTATTGCAAAAAACAAGCCCCGAACGTTGAAAAACAAATTCACATGTGTTAAAATATTCTTTATCGTATGAATGCGCGGACGATGTTTTTTACACGGACGCATCACTTTGATAAAATTTTTGCTCCCGGCAGAAAGGACTTTTCCGAATGACTTATCAGTTTTCCGACAGGATTGCAAATCTTCAGCCTTCATTAGTGCGTGAAATTTTAAAAGCTACTTCCAATCCCGCCGTGATCCCATTCGCGGCAGGCAACCCCGCGCCGGACGCTTTCCCTGTGAAAGATATCGCGCGCATAGCCGGCGAAATTCTGACTGAACGCCCGATTGACGCCCTCCAGTATTCTATTACCGAGGGGTATCCTGCGCTACGGAACACGGTGAGGTCTATGGTTGAAAACCATTATCAAATTCCTATCCGCGAAAACGGTCTAATTATTCTTTCGGGTGCCCAGCAAGGCGCCGACCTTGCCAGCAAGGTGCTCGTGAATGAGGGCGACACCATCCTTTGCGAAAATCCGTCGTTCATCGGATGCCTGAACTGCTTTCGCTCCTACAACTGTAATCTTGTTGGTGTGGAAATGGAATCGGACGGCGTCGACACCGCCAAGCTGGAACAGGCTATTGTGGGAAATCAGAATGTCCGCCTGTTTTATACAATTCCGAATTTCCAGAATCCGACCGGCATTACGACCTCGGAGGCTAAGCGCCGGGAAATCTACCGCATCTGCAAAAAGCACAATGTGATCATCCTCGAGGATAATCCCTACGGCGATCTTCGCTTTTCCGGGACACCGGTACCCTCCATCAAATCGTTTGATGAGGATGGCATCGTCATTTACATCGGCAGCTTTTCTAAAATTGTTGCGCCGGGCATGCGCGTCGGCTTCGCGCTGGCTCCCCAGCCCCTGATTGCGAAAATGACGGTCGGCAAACAGTGTGAGGACGTGCATACCAACATGCTCGCGCAGATGATTATCGAACAGTTTTTAACCAAGACTGATATCGAAGCGCACATCGCCAAAATCGCTGAAATCTACCGCAGGAAAAGCAGACTGATGCTGGACTGTATCGCCCGCGAATTCCCCGCTTCGGTCACGCATACAGAGCCTCAGGGCGGACTGTTCCTGTGGTGCACACTGCCGGAAGGCGCGGATATGATGGAATTCTGCCGGACTGCCGCGCAGCGCAACGTCGCAGTGGTTCCCGGAATCGCGTTTTTGGCGGATGAAAAGGCTCCCTGCCGTTCCTTCCGCATGAATTTTTCTACGCCGACCGATGAGGCGATTGTCAAAGGCGTGTCTATTCTTGGCGAACTGCTTCGGGAGCTTTATTGATACTCATGACTCTAAAATACCTTCAAAGGATCTGATATAAATGGCTGAAGCTGCACAGACAGCTCGTAAAAAGATTATTTTTTCAGGAATACAACCAACAGGTACTTTCACGCTGGGCAACTATCTGGGCGCCGTGAAAAACTGGGGCCCTTTACAGGATGAATATTTCTGCTATTACTCCATCGTAAACATGCACGCGATCACTGTCCGTCAGGATCCCAAGCTTTTGCGGGAAAACACACTTGCCGCTTATGCGCTGCTTCTTGCCTGCGGCATTGATCCTCAAAAGTCAGTTGCGTTTATACAAAGCCATGTCAAAACACATGCGGAGCTGTCCTGGGTGCTGAGCTGTTTTTGCCAGTTCGGCGAATTGAGCCGAATGACGCAATTCAAGGATAAAAGCGCGAAGCACCCGGAAGACATCAACTCGGGCCTGTTCACCTACCCGGTTCTGATGACGGCCGATATTCTTCTCTATCAGGCGGATCTTGTTCCGGTTGGCATCGACCAAAAGCAGCACCTGGAACTTGCGCGCAACGTGGCGCAGCGGTTTAACAGTGTATATGGCAATACCTTTACCCTGCCGGATGGCTATATTCCCAAGCTGGCGGCAAAGGTGATGTCTTTGCAAGAGCCCACCAAGAAAATGTCCAAGTCCGATGAAAACCCCAAGGCGTGCATCGCGATTCTGGATAAACCCGAAACGATCATCAAGAAGTTTAAATCCGCCGTCACTGATTCCGAGGCTTTAGTCGCCTATCGGGAAGGCAAGGACGGGATCAATAACCTTATGTCCATCTACAGCGCTGTCACCGGAAAAGGCTTTGAAGAGATCGAGCGGGAGTTTGCCGGAAGAGGCTACGGAGACTTCAAAGTGGCGGTCGGCGAGGCCGTTGTGGAAGAACTCAAACCTGTCCGTGAACGGTTTGAAGAACTGATGAGAAGCAAGGACTATCTCGAAACCTGTTATCGGGATGGCGCTGCAAAGGCAGAAGCCTTTTCTCAGCGCACGCTGGATAAGGTACACAAAAAGATCGGTTTTCTTGCGAAATAGTAGAAACTGCCGGCTCTTTCAGAGCCGGCAGTTTTCATGTTGCCGCACGGTTTCGTATTCAGAATAGTAACCGCACCATCAAAGCAGACATCAAAAATCCTGCCAAATCTCCCGCAAGCGCCGCGGGAACACTGTGGCGGGTATTTTTAATACCCGCCGCTCCGTAATAAACCGCAATGGTATAAAATGTTGTTTCGGTGGAACCCATCAGAACGCTGGAAATCCGCCCGATCAGACTGTCTGCTCCATGCTCCGCAAGCAAATCATGAAACAAAGCCATCGCGCCGCTGCCGGAAATCGGGCGCATCAATGCAAGCGGCAGCACTTCTTTGGGAAGTCCAACCAGTTTTCCAAGCGGCTGCATCGCCCAGGATAAAATATCAAGGCCACCGGAAATCCGGAACATGCCAACCGCCGCTACAAGCCCTACCAAAGCCGGTAAAATTCTGACCGATGTTGTCAGCCCTTCCTTCGCACCCTCCAGAAACAGATCAAACACCGGCGCTCCCTTAATCAATCCATACCCTACGATGATCGCAATTACAAGCGGGATCATTGCCGCCGCCATCAGGAATCCCTCCAAGCAGGTGCCAGCATCTTGGCGAAAAGGATTGCGACTGTAACCGATACGGCCGATGAAATCCATACTGCGGGCAGAATATCAAAGGGTGCCTCTGCGCCGTTTCTCATTCGCAGCAGCGCAATGGTTGTGGGAATCAGTTGGAACGATGCCGTGTTCAAGACGACAAATGTGACCATATTGTTTGTCGCTTTTTTAGCGTGCTCTTCTTTCTTCATTGCGCAGATGGCTCGAATGCCAAGCGGGGTTGCCGCATTCCCAAGCCCTAAAAAATTAGCGATGATGTTCATGCAGACGGCCTGAATCGCTTCTCCTTCCGGGTTGAGCCCTTTGAAAATCCGTTTTGTGATCGGAGAAAGTGCTTTCCCGAGCGCTTTTGTCAGTCCCGATTCCTGCGCAATCTTCATCAGGCCGCTCCAAAGGCAAAGAACCCCCACCAGCGAAAATGTTAGCTCTACCGCATTCCCCGCCTGTTCTAAAGCGGCGTTTGAAAGTTCACTCAGGCGGCCGTTAAACACAGAAAATACGAAAGACAGCAAAATCATGCCGGCGAAGATATAATTCATCATCGTTAGGCACCCCCTTGCCTATTTATATTCCACAGTTTTCATGGTTATGATTTTCGTAATAGTTACAAAAAATGACTAAACCTTCTAAAATTGTTTACTTTTTTCCAAAATTGGGCTATATTGGTAAGTAGAAATAGTAGTGAGATTAAGTGTCAAAATCAGGAGGTAATGCCCATGAAGTCTACCGGAATTGTTAGAAAGGTTGACGAACTAGGTCGTATTGTTCTTCCGATTGAATTGCGTCGCACTTTGGACATCAACGAAAAGGATTCTCTGGAAATCTATGTGGACGGAAATCAGATTGTCTTAAAAAAATACGAGCCTGCGTGTATTTTTTGCAACAGCGCAATTGATGTGATTAGCTTTAAGGGTAGAAATGTCTGTGCGGAATGCCTCAAACAGCTAACTTCGGCAAAATAATCTGATTTGGTCGAGTATCAAAAAATAAAGCCACGAAGTGAATCACTTCGTGGCTTTTCGCATTTGTTAAATTAAACGCCTGGGAATTTGGGCTCCTCCTGAAAAGACTCAGCAGGCGATTCCTTTCCTTCCCCGTCTCGGGCTGCCTGTTCCTCCATATAGCGGTCGATGTCCGGTTTGTAAAGATATTCCTTGGTGTTATCGGAACCGGCCTCTTCCCCCAGCTGAATCAGATAGCGCGCATACACGGCATAGGAAGACTGCATATACGGCATAACATAAAAAATAGGAATAATAAAGATACACAATAACATCCAGCCGATAAACGACAACATAAACCCAAACAACTCCGCCTTATGTCCTTTTACCAGACGCACTCCGCTTTTAATGCACTGGCTGGCTTTTTGTTCGGGGTGTTCTGCCAATAGGTATGGCGCGAGAAAATAGCGCAGAGAGATTAAAACGGAAAGAGCCACAAGGAGAATTGCCCATATCACCATCAGAATCACAACCACCGCATAAGCGGCATTCGGCAGATTTCCACCGAACTGGTGTTTGTAAAATAGTAGAAACGTTATCGTTGCCGCCATAGGCAGCGCCGGAAGCAGCATCCAAAGAAAAGTGCGCAGAGCGATCTGAAAATACAGCCCCAGCGAGCGGAAATAACTTTTTGCGGATTCAAAATAGAAAAATACTCCCGACACAGGTTCTTGTTCTCCGCCGGTGCGGTGGTAAAACCAGCGGGCACACCCCTGCTGCAAAGGCGTCATAACAAAAAAGATCAGTGCGGAAATCATAAGCGAAATCAACGTGGAAATTACAGCAACATTGGCCATATCGTCAAACGCAATGGAAGGTGTGGCGGCGTAATCCATAAACTCCGGCACCCCGCTGACCGTTCTGATAATCGTTTCCAGAATATTAATCATGATCGACGGCAGCAAAGTAATGACCATGACACCGATTGCGCTCCCCCAAGCCCCGGTCAGAGCCCGTTTTGCGTTCATTTTGACTGTTTTGGATAGACCCATAAGTTCATCCTCCTATCGGCGGGAATTCATCCCGGCCTTTTATTTCTCAAGCAGCTCCCTGACTTTTCCCGCCACAAAGTCTCCCATTTCATCGGTGGTATATACCGGCAGGGCAGGGTCTCGGATATCCGCGGTGCGTGCCACATCCAGAGAGCTTTCAACAGCTTTCTCGACAGCGTCTGCAAGCTCCGGCAAATTGAGCGAATAGCGCAGCATCATCGCTGCGGAAAGAATCGTAGCAAGTGGATTTGCGAGGCCTTTTCCCGCAATATCCGGCGCGCTGCCATGAATCGGCTCATAGAGTCCGGGCTTGCCGTCCCCCAGGCTTGCAGAAGCCAGCATACCGATCGAACCGGAAATCATCGAAGCCTCGTCGGAAAGAATATCTCCAAAAAGGTTGCCTGTTACCAATACATCAAATTGCGCCGGGTTGCGCACAAGCTGCATCGCCGCGTTATCCACATACATATGGTTCAGCGCAACATCCGGATAGTCCTGCGCGACGCGGGTAACGGTTTCGCGCCATACCCGTGAAGTTTCCAGCACATTGGCCTTGTCCACGGAGGTTACCCGCCGGTTCCGTTTTCGCGCCAGTTCAAACGCGTTCCTTGCAATACGCTCCACTTCAAATGTGCTGTACTGCATATGGTCGTATCCGACTTCGCAGCCGTTTTCCTGTTTACGGGCATGCTCCCCGAAATAGACGTCTCCGGTCAATTCGCGCACCACCAGAATATCCACGCCCGCGCGGATGATTTCTTCTTTCAGCGGAGAAGCGGACTGAAGCGCCGGAAAAATAGTGGCAGGACGCAGATTCGCGTAAAGCCCCAGCGCAGAGCGAATCCCCAGCAGCCCCTTTTCCGGTCGCATTGCGGAAGGGAGCTTGTCCCATTTTTCACCGCCGACAGCCCCCAGCAGCACTGCATCGGATGCTTTGCACGCAGCAACAGTTGCATCCGGCAGAGGGGTTCCGACTGCGTCAATCGCAGCGCCGCCGAGCAGCGCATTCTCTAATTCCAACGCGATTTGGCGTTCATTGCAAGCAGCCTTGAGCACTTTTACCGCCTGTTTTATGATTTCAGGCCCAATGCCGTCACCCGCCAGCACACAGATCTTGATAGGTCTCATCAAGAAGTCTCCTTTATCTAGATTGTTAATTATTTTACTATGTGTATTGGAAAAAATCCACCTATAAATTATGAATTTCTATCATGAATTTTCTTCCCAGAGAAGCTCCTCCGGCAGCTTCTCATAGGGAATCTGCTCATAAACTTCAAATTTTTGGTCGCGCATCCACATTTGCGCGGTAAGCAGCAGCGTATAGCCGCGGCCATCCTGCGTCGTCCAGCGCACAGCGTCGCGCTGAGGGAGCCCAAGTTCCGCCAGGACATTCATAATCAGCCCGCCGTGGGTCACCACCGCAACAGACAGTATTTTTTTCTCCATCATCTGCCCGAAAATGTATGCAACCGCCTCCACGGATCGTTTTTTCAGCGACTGGACGGTTTCACCACGAGGCGGACATCCGCCCGGCGACGATATCCACTCTCGGAATGCCGGATCGTGTTCCAACTCGGAAGCGGTTTTCCCTTCAAACTCCCCGAAATTCAGTTCCCGCAATTTATCAACAGGTTCGATCAGGCTGTTTGGATACAGAATCTCCGCCGTCTGAACCGCGCGCTTTAATGGGCTGGTGTATACCCTGTCGACCGCAGGGTAGTCGCATGTCTTGTATAACTGCTCCAGCGACGCGCGACCTTGCTCGCAAAGCGGCAGATCGGTGGTTCCAATATAGCGTCCCTCCAGATTTGCCTGTGTCAAGCCGTGCCGAATCATGTGTATTTTGTATGTTAGCATAAATTTTCTGCCCCTTTTTGACTTTATTCTACAAATATTTATAATATTCCGCGCACCTCTTTACAAAAGGTTTTGCGTATTATATAATTTACAATACGTAAAAGACCTTGGGCGTATTTTGTCGCCTGCAGATAGAAAAAAAGGCTTTTGAGGGGTATTGACATGAACGCTGATTTTCCACGAGTCCTAACTTTGTTGCGCAAAGAACGCGGAATAAGCCAAAAACTAGCCGCATCTAAGCTCGGTATTTCACAGGCTCTGCTTTCCCATTATGAAAAAGGAATTCGAGAATGCGGGTTGGATTTCTTAATCCGGTGCGCCGACTTCTATGAAGTTTCCTGCGATTACATGCTGGGCCGGTCTCCTGATAGAACGGGTTCCAATCTGACCGTGGAGGATATTCCGGAACCGGATACCATAGGCAAAGAAAATGTTTTTAAGGCTGGGGTTCTCCCTGTTTTAAATAAAAAACTGATCGCCAACTCCTTGAACATCCTGTTTGATTTGCTTTCCCACAGCAGGTGCAAGCCTTTGATCAATGAGGTTTCCTCTTTTTTAATGCTATCGGTTTACCGCATGTTCCGTTTGGTATACAGCGCCAACCCGCGTAACCAGAGCGCACTGTTCACCATTCCGGAAACTGTCTCCCAGTGCTATGCGGATGCTGCCATGCAGGTTTCTTTCGCCAACGCACAGTCAATTGCCAAGGGGGACCCGGCTGCTGACATGGAGCGCATTGAGAATATTGACCCGCTGTATGTTACGACAGAATCTCTTTCGCTGGACTATCCCCTGTTTGCTTCCTCTCTTCTGAATCTTGTGCAAAATTCAGAAGCACGGATTTCCTACCCAACACATTCAAAAAGATAATCCATTTTTACATATTTTATCATGAATTGTCTCAATACGCAATGTTGTTCGTAAGCTGCCGGTTTATTCGGCGGCTTTTTATTTTGGCAATGCCGGCCTCCGTTGACATTCCACCAGCTTTGCTATAAAATTAGCATATCGTTTTATGCACTATAACCGGATGATTCTTCAGAAAGGGGTGGTTTTTTGCTGCGTAGGACTATGCTGTCAGCCGTTTTGCTGGCTGTTTCATTTCTATGCTCCTCCTGCACCGGGTTAAGCCCTGTCACCGAGGACTTGATGCAGCCTCCACGCCTGACTGCGGAACAAAAAGCCATTGATGACGCGCTGCGGGAATCTGTCGCAGGGGATTTCACTCTTAAATACCCCAAAAGCGGTGATTACCGTTCCGCGTATATTTATCAGGATCTGGACAAGGATGGAGACGAAGAGGCGCTTGCTTTCTATTCCATCGGCTTGAGCAGCACCACGCGTGTTGCCCTGCTCAACAAAGAGAACGGCGTGTGGCGGTCGGTCAACGCATTGTCCGGAGCAAGCGAAGAGGTGGAATTCGTCGCTTTCGCGCAGATCTCCGGCTCAAACAGCGAAGATGTGGTGATCGGCTGGGGCAGCGAGGAAGAGACTGAAAAGCAGTTGGAGCTTTATACCTGTTCGAACGGCAAGCTGGAACGTATGCTGTTTCGGGATAACTCCGGTAAAATAGACTTCAATTACTATGACTCTTATCTGATTGACGATTTGAATTCCGACGGCCTGGATGATATTTTTCTGTTCAGCCGCGATGAGCGCAGCCGTCTGGAGTCCTCTTGGATCAAGCAGCTTTCCTATGACAGCCAGGCGGGCGTTGTCCGGCTGTTCAGCGAACATTCTCTGTCAGATTCCATCTCTCAGTTTGTCGGCGTCATTGCAGGCAATCTCGACCGCACCAGCGGACGGCGCGGGGTGTTTATAGATGAGCTTTTGTTCGGCGATATTTTAGCTACCGAAGTATTCACGCTGGATGACGACGGCCTCCTGGCCCCTGTCGTCAGCATCGGCATGAGCGGCGACGAAAGCGAAGACGGCAGCCCGTCCCTTTATGAGCGCACCCTGCGGGACGCTGTTTCTGGAGAAAAGGACAGCTCTAGGGAAACTGTCTGCGCGGATATCAATGGGGACTCCGTAATAGAAATACCGACTGCGCGCCTGCTGCCCGGCTATCAACGGCAAAAGGACAGCGAGGCACTATATTTGACAGAATATATGCAGCTTCAGGGGAAACAGCTTGTGCGCATTCTTGCCACAGTGATTAACCGGTCAGGCGGATACCGCGTAAACTTCCCGGAAGACTGGGTCGATCAGGTGACCGTTTTTTCCCAGCCGGAAACCAGTGAGTGGCGGTTTATCGAATATAACGCATCCCTTGAGGACCCGTTCAGCGATCTTGCGGGTGAGCTGCTCAGAATCCGCGTGGTCTCCAAAAAAGGGTATCAGGATAAGTTTCTCGAAAAATATACGGAATTGGATACCCGCGGCATGTTCACCTATTATGCGTATATCCCTGATAAGGTGAAGAGCAGTCTCTCGATCGGCGCCTATCAATTATCCTCCAAAAATCCCAATCGCATGTTTACCCTGCTTTAGGCTGCCGAATAAACAGAAAGGTGGTTTTGATATGAAACGTATTTTAGTGGTTGAGGATGAAGATGTCATCCGCGATTTTGAAGTCATTAACCTCAAACGATCCGGCTACGAGGTGGTAG
>CAUQLV010000020.1:0-46666 GCA_963519235.1 uncultured Oscillospiraceae bacterium | reverse complement strand
GTCTTTTCCCGCCCTAAAAAGATGTTTTCCGCGACGGAAAGGTGCGCGCACATATTTAGTTCCTGATGGATGATTGCGACCCCCAGCTCTTGCGCCTTTTTGGGGGTGAGATCTGTTACCATTTCCCCAAAAATCGAAATGTCGCCGCTGTCCCGTGTATAGACCCCGCTGAGCACCTTCATCAGCGTCGATTTTCCCGCTCCGTTTTCCCCAAGCAGTGCGAGGACTTCGCCGGCTTTTAAGTTAAACGACACATCGTCCAACGCTTTGACGCCGGGAAATGATTTCTGAATATGTTCCATCTCAACGATATATTCGAGCATTCCGTTCACCCATTTTCATCATTTGCTGCATATTGATTACGGTTTTCAGTATAGCATTGGTGCACCAAATAGATAAGGGGGCAAGCTTTGTACTTTCGGGGGATTTCTTTGGATGTTTTTAGTTTGTTTGTCTATTATAGAAAAATTTAGTGTATATTTCCTGTGCACTACTGCTAATTTCATCAAAAAAGGCTGCCCTCAGAGAGGGCAGCCTTTTTGCCGATTCCGTTACTGATTTGTTCTGAAGAAGTGAAATTCTTCGCTGTGATATTCCCCGCAAAGCTGGCCGTTTTCTATGACCATCAGCCGGTCGGCCACCACAAGGGAATCTGATATGCTGACAGCCAAAATCATGACGGCGATCTTTCTTTCCCGAAGCCGGTTGATCAGCCCGATCAGATGATGCCGCAGATACATATCCGCTCCGGAGAAGGGCTGGACGCAAATAACCGCCTTTGGATGATAGAGGTGCACCTTGTAATAGACCAAATTATATAAGGAAAACGGGGTCAGCTTTGTGATGTCGTCCGCATAAATGTCCCTCCCAATCAGCGGTTCATATTCCTGAGCGACACTTTTGCGGATGCTGGGGTGCACCCATAGAAAAGGGTGTTTCTGATCGAGCAGAAAGCAAAGATTATCCAGGTAGCTCATTTCCTGAAACAACGTGGCCTGAATGGGATTTTCCTCAATAAAGCAGAGCCCCTTTTTCAGTCTGGCAGCATTTCTTTTCCAGTCAGACCCATCCAGCAGGATTTTACCGGACAGCGGCATTTTTTCGTTGTTCATCAGGCGCAGGAGATCTCCCAGCGATGTGTTGTTCATGTCAAGAAAAACGACGCACTCGCCTTTTTCAATGGTAAAGCTCATATCTTTGATCGTTTCGGTGGAAACGTGCTCAAATTTTAAAATTCCGTTTTTGCCGGTTTTATGGATTGCGGGCGAGTCTATCCGGCTGAAATCCAAGGTGTAATGGTTGATGATTTCATTGTGAAAATTTGCTTGATCCAGAATTTTACGAACCTTTCCGTTTTCCATCAACGAGATATGATCACAGATTTTAAACGCTTCCTCATGGTGGTTGCACATATACAAAAAGGACAAGCCCTGCGCGGCATAGTGCCGCAGCAGATCATGAATAATGATCAAATCCGAGGCGCTGATGAAGTTGCTGATATCGCGAATTACAATCAGCTTTGCGCCGGTCACGACCGCCTTAAGCAATTCCACCACACACTTTTCAAAAAACGACAGGTTTGCCACCGGTTCATTTGCGTCGATATCAATATGCAATTCTTCTGTAAAGCGGGCTAACTGATCCTCAAGGATCTTTGGATGAATCAGATATTGTTTAAACCCTCTGCGCAAGACAAAAATGTTATCCGCAACCGTTAAATCCTCGACAAGACGGCTGCGCTGTTCAATTACTGAAACCTTGTTCATGCTCATCGAGCTGTGCTCATAATTGTTCACGAGATTCCCCTGAAAATAAACATAGCCATAGTGAATCGGCACATTTTGGCAAAGCAGGCGGATTAAAGCTTCCTCCCCCTGCGCATTAATGCATACCAACCCCATGATTTCACCCTGAAAAATGTGAAGGTTAAAATGGTCAAGAAGGGTCACCCCCTCCTCAATTTGAGTCACACGCTCCAAACGAACGATTTCATTTTTCATTTAAACCCTCTTTTCCTCGCTCACAATTAGGGGCAGCGTGATTTCCACATCTGTCCCCACATTGACGGTGCTGTACAGGACGATGCCGTATTCCTCCCCAAACAGCAGCTTAATGCGGTTATTGACGTTGATGATTGCAATACCGCCTTTCTTTTCGCCGTCCGGATTTACGTATTCAAGAGACTGGATATTGAGCTTTTCATTCAGCTCCCGCAGCCTGCTTTCCTCCATGCCCATTCCGTCATCGGAAACGGTGATAATCAGACGTTTGGGCGTTGTTTCAATTTTAATGCAGATATTGCCCCGCCCGATTTTCCGCTCAATCCCGTGAAAAATGGAATTTTCCACAATCGGCTGTAACGTGAGCTTGGGCATGCGGTATTTCAGGATTTCTTCGCGGTCTTCACAATCGTATTCGATGTTCAGATTCAGCCGCTCCCCGAAACGGTACTGCTGAATGATATAATAGTTTTCGATATTGGTCAACTCGTCCTCCAGCGTAACCAGATTTTCAACATTGGAAATCGTATAGCGAAAAAACGTTGCCAGCGCCTCTGTCATTTCTGCGACATTGTCCAGCCCGGCAGCGATTGCCTCGCCGCGGATTCCCTCCAGCGTATTATATAAGAAATGCGGGTTGATCTGATTTTGCAGCGCAAGGTACTGCGCCTGCTTTCTGGTGGCGCTGATCAGCTCATTGGTATTCAGGTAGGCCCTCAGCTTTTTCATCGTGTCTTCCATTTTGGGGCTGAAGGGATAACGCAGTTCATAGATCCCCTGCAGCGTGTACCCACTTGCAAAAAGCTGGAGCACCTTCTCCGTCTCTTTATAGGGCAGATAAACCCACCGGTATCCAAAATACAGAATTCCAATCAAACAAAAGAATCCCAACAGCGGCAATACTATGTAATTTTTGGAAGGTGCCGCGATAACCATGAATGCCACGAGAAAAAGACAGATATCAACTGTCAGCAGAAGCAGAAACAGGAAAACCCTCCGGGAAAGAAAATGGTTTTGAATTTTTTTCATAGCACAAATCCGATCTACGAATATAACTTTCGAAATTCATTCGGTTTAAGACCCGTAAATTTCTTAAATCCCTGTGTGAAATGCTTGATATCGCTGTAACCGACCTGTTCGCAGATGCTGGCAACGCTGAGATTCGTTTCCTTAAACAGCTCTTTCGCCTTATTCATTCGCACTTCAGACAGATATTCCATAAAATTCTGCCCACTTTCTTTTTTGAACAGCATACTGAAATAGGACGCGTTGAAACCGGCAACATTGCTTACTTCCTCCAGACTGATCTGCTTGCTGAAATTTTGCTGAATGTACTGTTTGGCCAGCCGGATTGGCTTTTTTTCTGCCTGCTTTTTGTCTTGCATCGCAGATTCCATGGATTCCCGAATAAAATTCAGCAGACAGTCAAACAGTTGCGGCACAGCGGAGCAAAGGTCGGCGCGGCTGATAAATTTTTCATAGAGCGTTTCTTCCCTGTCGTCGGAAAACTGATGATTTTTCAGCATCACCAGATAGTTGAGGCAGGCACTTGTGACAAGTTGAAAAATCTCTTGCCCTGTACTCTGAGGATTCTGTAAATTCTGCTTTTTCAGTGAATCCACTGCCGCTGCTACAGAACCGATGTCAAGTCGTTCGAGCGCGGTTTCAATGTTTTTATTAAACTCCGAAAGAGAAACATTGCCGGCAGGCGGGCTAACCGGTATTCCGGCTGTTTCTATGATTTTTCCGGTTCCTTCTATTAAGCGCTGCGACACCGCCCATTCGGCGGTTTTCAGGGAGTCTTCGAGCTGATTTAGGTTTTCTGCGGCTGAACCCAAGCCAATTGAAAGCTCCACCTTTTCAAAAACACTGTTTTGAACAAGCAATTCATCCATTGCTGCTTTCAGCTGCCGCCTCACGGCATCCCTTGCGCCTTTGGGGTAATTTAAAATACAATAAGCCCTGCTCCCTTGAAAGCTGATTTCCAAGTCAGAACATTTTGCTTTCAACAGTCCTTGCAGGATTTGTTTTATTTTTTCTTCGAGAATTTTTCTGCTGTCCTCATAAAGAATCCCATATTCGCAATCGTTTTTTACCAGTATCACCTGAAAATACCCGGGTTCAAAATGAAAGTGATACTCCCGATTGAGCTTGTCTATGTCAATTCCGGTATTTCCGCCTCTTTGAAAAAGCAGGTTGCTCATCAGATTTGAACGCAGCTTGCTGATGTCGCTTTGCAGGCGAATTTTGAGGCGTTCCTCTGCGGAAAGCTGCTGTGTCCTCTGCCTGTACTTTTCGCGCATTCTGCGGAGCGTGTCCAATAACGCTTCTTTCTTGATCGGTTTCAGCAAGTAGTCGCATACCCCATATTTAATTGCGCTTTGGGCATATTCGAAGTGTCGGTAGCCGCTCACGATAATAAAGTCAATGTCCTCTTTGATTTTCTTTCCGCGGCCGATCATTTCCAGTCCGTCATATCCCGGCATGCGAATGTCAGTAATCATTAGGTCGGGCCGCAGAGTTTCAATCATTTCCAGCGCTTCAATCCCGTTATGCGCAATGCCGACAATTTCCATATCCAAGGTTGTCCAATCAATAAGGCCACATATCAATTGACATACTTTGACCTCATCATCTGCTATCACAACTTTCATCATGAAAAGATTCCTCGTTTTCTCAAATTTCAGCGTCCTATGCGCGGCTATATGCATCGGAAACAGATCTTGATATTTTCGGTATGTCAACCAAATAATGAATAGTTTGTCAACTGTTTTTATGATTATTGATATGAACTTTGAGTTGTTTTGGAAAAGCACCGGCAAAAACAGCCGATTTACTTGACGATCAACCCTAGTAATTTCGCCAATTCTGAGGCTTGAAAGCTATCGACAATGGCCCCTCTTAGCTCCTCACCGGACACCATAATGCCTTCTATTTGACAATTTGTGAAATCAATACCCTTCAACGGCGTTTTAAAAAAATTTGTGTTGACGAATTTTACATGGTCAAGTTCCAAGTTAGATAACTTGCATTCCACCGCATTTGCGAAACTGATATCGGTATTCGTAATGCTTAAATTCTTCATTTTGGCGGAATCGACATTCGCGTATTGATAATTACAGTCTTGAAAAACCAGATTTTGCAGGTTTCCGGACTGTAAATTGATGCCGACACCTTTGCAAGACTGAAGCTGACACCGATTAAAATAGCTTTCGTTGAGATTGCTGTTAGAAAAATCACAGGATTTCATCGTCACATCAATAAAATCGGATTTTGAAAACAAACAGTTTATAAATTTGCAATTTTCAAAAACAACTTCTTTAAAGCACATTTTTGATAGATCTATATTTTCAACGGTAACATCTTTCATGAATTTTGCAATAATATCGGTTTCGTCCATTCTGGCGGTTTGAATCAACGAAAGAAAATCCTCTACCAGTTCTAAATTTTTCGTGATGTTTGGTTTTAAAATCTTCATTTTATTCTCCTATTTATGATTTCAAACTGAATCCAGTTTTGCCAAGAACATATATTCTTTTTTATTATAGCTTATTCTAAAAAAGAAACAACCCCAAACGATAACTATCTGGTTAAAAAACACTTGGGTTGTGGATTACACAAAATCAAAATAGCCGGACAGCATTCCTATGCTGCCCGGCTATTTTTTGCATTGTTACTAGTTCTTCCTATGCTCCGTAGATCAGATTGGGTACAACCAAACTGAGTGCCGGGAAAACGGTAATCAGAATCAAAACGACAAACAGCGCAAGCATAAATGCCCAGCACTCACGCAGGAAGTCACTGATTTTGCAATTCGTGATACCGCAAGTCGTAAACATCATTGAACCAAACGGCGGAGTTAGACCGCCCAGCATGATATTGACAATACAGATCATGCCAAAATGGACAGGATCAACACCCATTGAAGTGACAACGGGAACAAGCAGCGGCGCAATGATCATCAGCGCGGCGCCACCCTCAAGGAACATACCCATAATGAGCAGGATCACATTGCAAAGCAGCAGCATGACATAAACGTTCGTCGTGAGCGAGGTGAGCGCACGGGTAACCATCTGCGGGATGCCCTGCCAGGTGAGATAATAGCCAAATACGCTGGCGGACACCATAATCATGACAACCGATGCACTGCCTGCAATGGTTTCTTTCATGATGGGCATAAAATGTTGGCGGAAGCTTAGCTTTTTGTAGATGAATTTCCCGATTACAATCGTATACAGCACAGCCACAGCGCCGCCCTCCGACGGTGTGAACAAACCGATGCGCATACCAAGGATGATTGCGAACGGGAATGCCAGCCCCCAGAAAGAAATCAAGGCCTGCCTGCCGATTTCACCGATACTTGCGCGTTTTTTGCGGGATGGCTGATAGTTACGCTTTTTCGATATAATGGCTACCGTAACCATCAAAGACAGGCTCATCAGGATGCCGGGTACATAACCTGCCGCAAACACGCGGCCCAGAGAACAGCTTGCCAACAGGGCATACACAATCAGATTGACCCCGGGCGGAATAACCGGCGTCGCGGCGGACGATGCCGCGGTGATCGCGGCAGAAAATGCTCTGGAGTAACCGCGCTCCTCCATCTGTGGAACCAGCATCTTGCTCTGCATCGCGGCATCCGCGTTTGCGGAGCCGGAACAGCCGCCCATCAGCATGCTCAGCAGAACATTTACCTGGGCCAGACCGCCCCGCATGTGGCCGGTCAGCACTTCGGCAAACTCCATCATTTTTTCACTGATACCCGAGTAATTCATGATGGAACCGGCCATGACGAAGAACGGGATTGCAAGAAGAGAGAATGACTGCGAACTTGTGAGCACCTTTTGCAGGATTAAATCCATTGGCGAGGTGGTGTCAATAAACATAAAATAGAAGAAGGTGGAGCCCAGAAGCGAGTAGACAATGGGAACGCCCGCAAAATACAGGACAAATACCAGCACAATGGGCAGATAAACCATAAAATCGGACATCACTTCACCTCCTCTTTCTGTTTATTCAGTTTTAAAATAATTTCCTTGACATTCTGCACCATAAAAACTACGGCCCATACCAGGGATAGACCAAATCCTGCCGCCACAGGAAAGGTACACCACAGAATCGTCTGCTGCAAAACGTTTGAAAGCTTGCCTGCAGAATTGGCGGCATACAAAATGCTGTTATAAGTCAGCGCGCCCAGAATCAGGATCACCGTGATGTCCATTAAAAACTGAATAACGGCACGCGCCTTGGTGGGTAGATGCTTAATGAGAATATCCACACCTAAATGAGCCTTGTTCCGGAAAGTTACGGCGCCGCCAATGAAAATAGTCCATACAAAACAGGTCGTCGCAACCTCTTCCGACCAGGTCAGCGGTCTGTTGAGGAAATATCGCATGAAAACGTTGAGCAGCACCAGCGATGTTGTGGCGATCAGTGCTGCGCCAGTAATAACAGCATCCAGGTTCATTAATATCAGTTTCGGCCAATTTTTTTTCATAGTGTCAACTCATTTCCCATTGGAGATCTAAATTTTTTATTTACGCGTTCTTGCGGATTTTAGCCAGTTCGGCGAGCAGAGCATCATGGATGCCCTCGGTGCAGCCGGAATCTTTCACAAGCCCATCGTAAACAGGTTCGCAGGCTTTGGCAAATGCGTCGGCATCGACCTCGTTAAATGTGACCCCTTCGCCTTCCAATTTGGAAACGGTGGCATCGTAGCTAGCCTCAACGGCTTCACGACATTCTTTTGCACCGAATGCAAATTCTTCATCAATCACCTTACGGTATTCCTCGGGGATGCTGTTATAAACATTCGTGTTGATATAAACACCGCGGACAGCGATGAAATGGCGGGTCAGTGCAACTTTCTTACAGACCTCCCATGCGCCGGTATCCTGCAAAGTGGATTCAGAGCCTTCGAAGCCTTCCACCACGCCGGACTGGATGGCTGAGATGCACTCTGTGAAAGACATCGGAGTGGCAACGCCGCCCATAGCGTTTACGGTGTTGATAAACAGCGGGCTCTCTGTACTGCGCAGCTTGGTGCCCTTCAAATCTGTCGGTGTCTTGATTACTTTGTTTGTGCACAGGCTGCGGAAACCGAATTCATAGTTAAGAGAAAGGATGTGAATGCCTTTTTCTTCTGCTTTGGCTACCATATCCTTCACGAGATCAGTTTCGCCCATTGCTTCCCACTCGTCATAGTTCTGGTAGAGGCACGGACCGACCAGAGCAGCGAAATCGGGGACGTAAGCGCCCAGATAGGAAGGTTCTTCAACTGAAATGAAGTTTGCCCCGCGCTCAACCTGCTCAAGAGCATCTTCGTAAACAGCAAGCTGCCCCTGACCGAACACTTCAACGGTTACATGTCCATTGGTTTTTTCTGTGATACGCTTGCCGATCAGCTCCATCGATTTGTAAATCTGCTCATCAGGCTGGAAAACGTGGCTTAGCTTCAGGGTGATCTTGTAGTCATCGCCAGCCGCCGCAGGAGCGGCGCTGCTGGAAGCTTTGGAAGCCGGACTGGTGCCTGCCGCGGAACCGCAGCCAGTCATTAGGGCAGCGCCCAGAACAAATGCAACGGTACATTTAATCGCTTTTGCAAGATTTTTCATGTGATCGTCCCTTCCTTATTTTGTTTCGTCTTTTTGCATACGTCTTTCGAAGATGCCTGTGCAATCCTCAGAATGCGACATACGGAAAGCGCAAAAAAAAAACAAAACGCAACAGCAGGGCATACAAATGCCATGCCCACTTTTGCATTTTGCTCGTCTCACGCTCTAAAGCAAATTCCGCATTGATCGTCTTCTGTTATTGCATATATCATAGCACAACACTTTCCAGTACGCAATGTTTTTTTGTTTGTTTTTTCTATTTTGTTTTTGTTGCACAAAAATTTTTTATACATTTTCACTTTTCGTTATAAACAGTTCATGACACACTCATGGTTTGTTCACGGTTTGAACCGGTGCATAAAGCAAGGAGCGCCGGAACTTGAGGGCTCCGCACGCTCCTTGGGTAGGAAAGCAAAATGAAAGATGAGAGGACTTATTACAGCTCCAGCAGCATCCGGCCCATTTCGCCAAGAGAAGCATAGACGCCATCCGGCTGCACGCTGCTCAGGGGGATATCCTCCGGCTTTGTCTCGCCGGTCAGCACCAGCAGACCTTTTGCGCCGTTGTTCACGCCTGTCGCCACATCGGTATAGATGCGGTCGCCAACAAAAGCAACTCGCTCGCGGCTTTCACCGGTTTTATCCAGCACCATGTCCACTGTTTCTCCAAACGGCTTTCCGAGATATTTGGGCTGCTTGCCGGTGGAAAGGGAAATTGCCGCGCAGAAAGCGCCGCAGTCAGGGATGAAACCACCCTCAACCGGGCAGTTAATGTCCAAATGAGTGGCAAGGAAGAGGGCGCCGCCGCGGATATAGGTGCAGGCGCGTTCCAGCTTTTCATATGTAAGCGTCGTATCAAACGCCACGACGACAATGTCAGGCATGTCCGCAGTGAGCTTGATCCCGCCTGCGCGAAAGCTTTCCGCCAGCGGTTCGGTACCCACAAGATAAACCGTCCTGCCCGGGTAATTGGTATTGAGGTAGCGGATGGTTACATCGCCCGACGTCATAATCTGGTCACTTTTGATGTGGCAATTCATTTTCGCTAACTTTTGGATATAGATTTCGGGCGATTTTGACGAGTTGTTCGTAAAGAAGATGTAGTCCCGGCCGGTCTTTCTGACCGCGTCGAGAAAATCCAGCGAGCCGTCCAGAATACCGTCTCCGAGATAAAAAGTGCCGTCCATATCCAATACAAAAAGCCGGGTCTCCTGCAAAAGCTGATGTAGTTTGTCCAATCGTTGTTCCTCCCTGCGGGCATTGCCCTGTTAAAGTTCTTCCACGAAGCGCACGCACTCCATGGCACGGATGCTGTCAAAAATGACGGGACGCTTATAGCGTTCCTCCACCTCAATGGTGGCAATGGCATTTGGGCCCTCGCCTTTAATCTTGCCTTTCCCCAGTTCAAAACTGGCGATCCGGATATTTTGTCTTCGCATTTCGTCGATAAATAGGGTTACATTCTTATTGTTTTCAAATTCCAGATAAAGGTCAAACACCTTTGAGCGCTTGTGGATCAGTTCGTCCACCTTGGACAGCACCTTGAGGGTAATAATGACAAGCACAAGGGTAATAAATGCGCCCTCGACAAAGCCGATTCCCACGGCGAGGCCAAGGCAGGCGCAGGCCCACAGACCTGCCGCAGTTGTCAGGCCGCGCACCTGATTGCGGCCGGTGACGATGATGGTGCCGACGCCGAGAAAGCCCACGCCGCTGATTACCTGTGCGCCGAGCCGGGCAATGTCCATATTGCCCGCAAAATTCATATGGATGTACTGTCCGGTCAGCATCACAAGGGCGGAACCCAGACAGACAAGCGTGTGCGTTTTAATTCCTGCGCCTCTGCGCTTAATTCCGCGGTCGATGCCGATGATAAAGCCAATGACCAATGCTGAGACCAGTCGCAGGGTAATCGTTCCTGTATTCCATTCGGCAGCAACTTTAATAAATTCCTTCCATGTCATGATGGTTCCTCCGCTTCTGCTTAGTGATTCCTCCCGATTACTTGCAAAAGAGCAGGGCAAACACACGGAAAAACTTCCCGTTCGTGCTTGCCCTGCTCTTACTCTAAGGCTGTCATTCGGTTGGGAGCAGACCCGCAGTCTGCCCTTTATTGGCTTTATGCTAACACACGAATATGGGATTGTCAAATATCATTTTAGCAAGTTTATAGTAAAACGTTCCTCCATTTCAAAGAGGCTTACAAACCAATTTTGTCAGTCCGGCAAGCAATGATCTTGTAACAGCCGTCTAAAATCCCGCATGCACTTTCCCCAATACGGAGCGACATGTTTTCAATAATTTGTATATAATTCCAAAATTAAAACTTCATTTGTGTGCCATTTAGAGATTTTTATGTGAAGTGTTGATTTTTTGTCAAGTGCGTGGTAAGGTAATGATTGTAGTAATTAGCTAAGGCTCTTTTGCAGCCTTTATTTTTGAGCTTTAGCATTAATAGGAAGAACCCAGAGAAAAGAGAATGGGTTAAGCGGAGTAATTAGTCCGTTTAATCGGATTACTCTTTTTTATTTTGCCTTATTAAGAGAAAGCGGCGGTATACGCCGTGAAGCAAAGGAGATCTTTCGGGTTTGGATCAGCATTTTTATGATACTGTCGCAGCAAATCCAGTCATCGCAGCTGTAAAGGATTCCGATGGGCTGGAGCACTGTCTAGCCGAGGAAGATATCCATGTGGTATTTGTTTTGTTCGGTGACATCTGCAATATCAGCGAAATCATCGAGCGGATTAAGGCGGCGGGCAAAATAGCCCTTGTACACGTTGATCTCATCACAGGCCTTTCGAACAAAGAAATCGCCGTGGATTTTATCCAGCGCACTACTTCGGCGGACGGCATTATTTCCACGCGTCAAAGTTTTATCCGCCGAGCAAGGGATCTGCACCTGCATACCATTCTTCGCGTGTTTGTTATAGATTCGATTGCGCTTTCAAGCCTTGAAAAGCTCGAAACTGTCCGACCGGACTTTATCGAGATTCTGCCCGGCGTCATGCCCAAGACCATTCGCAAGGTCTGTGCCATTACATCCATTCCGGTGCTGGCAGGGGGTCTGATCGCTGACAAAGAGGATGTTATGAGCGCTTTGGAAGCGGGTGCAACTGCCATCTCCACCACAAACCAGCTGGTCTGGCAGATGTAGCTCCAATTAAAATTTGGTGTTTTTTTCCTGACTCTCATTCAGAGTATGAGAAAGCTGTGAGTCAGGCAGTCTCGTTTTACGCTTTATGAAGCGTTTAGCGGGAGTGCCTGACTCTTTTTTTATAAACAGCGATCATTAATCCTGTATATTTCTGTAAGGAGTGACAGTCTGTGTACGACATCGTAATTATCGGCGCCGGCGTCACCGGCTGTTCCATCGCGCGCGAGCTTTCCCGCTATAAGGCGGAGATCTGCGTGGTGGAAAAGTGCGAGGACGTTTGTTGCGGCACTTCCAAATCAAACAGCGCCATTGTGCATGCGGGCTACGACGCCGCGGCCGGCAGCCTCATGGCGAAGCTCAATGTCGAGGGTAACCGGCTTATGGGTGCCCTTAGTGAGGAACTGGATTTTTCTTTCAGGCGCAACGGCTCGCTGGTTGTCTGTATGAGCGAGGCCGATATTCCCGGCCTTAACCAGCTTTACCAAAACGGTCTGGCAAACGGTGTGGAGCAGCTGCGAATCCTCAATCAGGAAGAACTGCGCGCCATGGAGCCCAACATCAGCCCCGATGCAGTGGCCGCTCTATACGCGCCTACCGGCGGAATCGTCTGCCCGTTCGGCCTCACCATTGCGTTGGCCGAAAACGCATATACCAATGGCGTTGAATTTCAATTTGATACCGAAGTTTCCGGTCTGAACCCCATCGCCGGGGGGTGGAGTGTCGAGACGAACCACGGCAGAATCGAGACAAAGTATGTGGTCAATGCCGCCGGTGTCTATGCCGACGTGTTCCATAACATGGTCTCCGCAAAAAAGATTCACATTACTCCCCGCCGCGGCGATTACTGCCTGCTTGACAAATCCACGGGGGGATTTGTGGAGAAAACCATCTTCCAGCTGCCCGGCAAATACGGCAAAGGCGTGCTGGTCAGTCCCACAATCCACGGCAACCTCATTGTCGGCCCTACTGCGATTGACATTGAAGACCGCGAGGGTACCAATACCACCGCAGAGGGCATCAGCGAGCTGGTCGGAAAAGCGGGAACCACCGTCAAAAATCTGCCCATCCGCCAAGTCATTACGAGCTTTGCGGGTCTGCGCGCCCACGAAGACGGGCATGAGTTTCTCATTAGCGAAGTGGAGGACGCGCCCGGTTTTATCGACTGCGCGGGCATCGAGTCCCCCGGTCTCTCCTCCGCCCCCGCCGTCGGGATCATGGTCGGAGACCTGCTGTGCGACCGGCTGCACCTCGAGCCAAATTTAGACTTTATTGGAAAACGCAAGGGTGTATTGAATCCCAAAACACTTTCAAAAGAGGAACATGCAAAGCTCATTAAAGAACACCCCACATACGGCAGCATTGTCTGCCGCTGTGAGAATGTTACGGAGGGCGAAATTCTGGATGCCATTCACCGCCCGCTCGGCGCAAAAAGTCTTGACGGCGTGAAGCGCCGCACCCGCGCCGGAATGGGGCGCTGCCAGGCGGGATTTTGCAGCCCGCGTACCCTGGAAATTCTGGCTCGGGAGCTTAGCCTGCCGCAGAGCGAGATTACCAAATGCGGCGGTGCCTCGCGGCTTATTGTAGGCACCAGCAAAGACCGGGTGTAAAAGGGGGAAATGTGATTATGACAAACTACGACATCGTTATCATCGGCGGTGGCCCCGCGGGTCTAGCAGCCGCCGTTTCCGCCTATGACGCTGGGGCGCGCAGTATTCTGATTCTTGAGCGTGACACGCAGCTCGGCGGTATTCTGAACCAGTGCATCCACAACGGCTTTGGTCTGCACACCTTTCGTGAAGAATTAACCGGGCCCGAATATGCAAGCCGCTATGTGCAGCAGGTACTTGATCGCAAGATTGCGTTTAAGCTGTCTACAATGGTCATGGACCTAAGCGAAAAAAAGGTCGTCACCGCCATGAACCGTGAGGACGGGCTTTTTGAAATTCAGGCAAAATCCATCATTCTTGCCATGGGCTGCCGCGAGCGGAGCCGCGGCGCGCTTAACATTCCCGGTTACCGTCCCGGCGGCATTTATTCCGCCGGCACCGCCCAGCGTCTTGTAAATATGGAGGGCTTTATGCCCGGCCGCCGGGTCGTCATTCTTGGTTCAGGGGATATCGGCCTGATTATGGCACGCCGCATGACTCTTGAAGGCGCAAAGGTTCTTGTTGTGGCTGAACTCATGCCCTATTCCGGCGGCCTCAAGCGCAATATTGTGCAGTGTCTGAACGATTTTGACATTCCGCTCAAACTCAGCCACACTGTCGTAAATATTGAAGGCAAGGAGCGTGTTTCCGGAATCACACTTGCAAAGGTAGACGGCAACTGTAAGCCCATCCCGGGTACTGAAGAACATTACGACTGCGACACCCTTCTGCTCTCCTGCGGTCTTATTCCCGAGAATGAGCTTTCCCGCGAAATGGGCGTATCCCTGAATCCCGTAACGAACGGGCCTGTGGTCAATGAGAGCCTTGAAACAAACATTCCGGGCGTGTTTGCAGCCGGAAACGTGCTGCATGTTCACGATCTGGTTGACTTTGTTTCCGAGGAAGCAGCGGCCGCCGGACGCAACGCTTCAGCATATGTTTCGGAGGGCAAATTTGAGGCGGCGCGCCACGAAATTCCCATTGTCTGTGAGGGCGGGCCACGCTATACAGTACCCAGCACCATTGACCCCGCTCATATGCCCCAAGAACTGACCGTCCGCTTCCGGGTAGGCAGTGTGATTAAAAATCATTTTGTCGGCGTTTATCTGGGCGATAAGCGGGTGTTCCACCGCAAGCGTCCCGTCATGGCGCCGGGCGAAATGGAAGAACTGCATCTGAGCAAAAAGATGTTCGACCAATGCACCGACCATGACAAAATTACGATTCGGGTAGAGGAGGCATAAAATATGGAAGTACGGAACCTCATCTGCATTGGCTGCCCCCTTGGCTGCCCTTTGCAGATAACAATAGATGAAACCGGAGCCGTCTCCAGGGTTGAGGGCAACACCTGCCCGCGCGGCGATGCTTATGCCCGCAAGGAGGCCACAAATCCCACCCGTATCGTAACCAGCACAGTCCGGGTTACGGGAAGCAAAAGCTATACAGCCACCGTTTCGGTCAAAACCGCATCGGATATTCCGAAGAGCAAAATCTTCGACTGCATCAAAGAGATTAAGGATGTCAACGTTTCCGCTCCGGTGCGTATCGGCGACATTGTAAAATCGAATGTAGCCGGTACCGGAATCGACATGATTGCCACCAAAAACGTTTTTTAAGAGTCCCCTTTCATCCGATCAAAAAAAGATGCCGAACTTATTCGGCATCTTTTTTTAGTGTTCAAATTGAGTTTATACTTCGTTAATCCGGCTGCGCAGGTTTTGCAGCGTATGTTTAAGGCGTTCATACCGCTCCAGCGAAATGTTTCCGTAAAAGGGCGGCAAAGCCTTTCCCGCGCTGATCCCACGCAGAGAAAGTCCTAATTTTAAAAGCGGCAGGTTTCCATATTCAGTAGCCTCAGCCAGCTCATTTACCATCTGCTGGAGCTGTTCGGCGGTATCCCACTGCTGATTTTTCGATGCCTGCACCAGCTTGACAAAAAGCTCCGGTAAAACATTGGCGTTCCCCGAAATGCTTCCACAGGCCCCCATCATGAAAGCCTGTTTGATCAAATCATCGCTTCCAACCAAAACCTGCCCGCTGTTTCCGATTGCCTCCAGATAGCGCTGTGTCAATGCGATGTCTCCTTGGCTATCCTTAATCCCTGCAAAATTGGGGTATTTGCACAAGGTCTGCACCACCCCCGGTGAAATCGAATTGCGGGCAAACGCGGGGATATTATAAAGGAACAGCCGTGAATCAGGTTTCAGTTCACGGAGGATCGTTCGGTAATAGCAGAGCAAATCCGCATCATTGAATGGAAAATAATAGGGAGGAATTGCGCTTAAAAATATTGCGCCAAGCTCCTGCACCTCCCGAACGAGCGAGCAGCATTCCTCCACCGGCAGCATTCCGACATGCACCATAATCGGGATGCGATGATCGGCTGCTTCCAGAACGGATTTTAACATCCCAACTTTTTGTTTCTTATTCAGCAAAATGTTTTCCCCCGTCGTTCCAAGGACGTACAGACCGTTGACCCCCGCAGAGACAAAATAATCCACCAATTCAAAAACAGCTTTTTCGTTTATATCTCCAAATTCGTCAACCGGCGTCACCATCGCCGGAAAAATTCCTTCTATTTGTTTGACAGTATCATCCAACACATTTTCCCTCATTTAATCATGCAGGCGCCCTGATTGTAGCCCAATAACGGGCGCCCGCATCTAGTTCAAAATTTTATGCAAATCTCTTTGATGTTGTCATAATCCAGTTCCATTCCAAGCCCAGGCTTGTTCGGAATCTCCAGATACCCGTTTTTCGGCTGAGGAGCATTTTTAAACACCATTTCCGACACATCCTCAAACATAAACAGGCGTTCGAGGAACGGCGCGTTCGGGGCGGCAGACATCAGATGCATGTGCATATATTCCATGCCGTGCGGCGCAAAGGCCAGATTCCAGGCCTGCGTCATGCCGATAATTTTCAGAATCTCTGTAAAACCGCCGCAGCGTGTCACATCGCACTGCACATAATCCACCGCGTTCGCAAGAATCAGGTCACGGATGCCGAATTTGGTATATTCATGCTCACCGGTGGCAAGCGGAATATCTGTGCTTTGTTTAAAGTGTGCAAGTCCAGGAATATCGTCCGCGAAAACCGGTTCCTCAAACAGAAGAATATCCGAATCGCGCAGGCGGTTCGCCACCTGCACGGCGGTTGCGGAACGCCAGACATTGTTGGCGTCCAGCATCAGCCCAACATCCGGGCCGATTGCGTCGCGCACAGCGCGAATGCGGCGCACATCTTCATTCGGATTGTTGCCGCCATCGACACCGACTTTGAGCTTGATTTTCGTATAGCCGCGGCGAACCATCTCCCTGGCTTCCTCCACCAGCTCTTCAAGCGAGTAGGAAGTCCAGCCGCCCGACGCGTAAATCGGAATCTGCGTTTTGACACCGCCAAGCAGCTTATAAAGAGGCATGTCCAAAAGCTTGCCTTTTAGATCCCACATGGCGATATCCACCGTACTGTATCCGCAGAATGCCAGCCCCTTGCGGCCAACGCCGCGGATATAGTGGAAACATTCCTCCCAGATCGCTTCCGTTTCAAACGGGCTGCGCCCAATCAGTTTGGGTTTAAGCGCTTTCAGGATGAACTCCCGTATTGCCTCTCCGCCGACCTCGTGATAGGTGATTCCAAAGCCATGCAGGCCGTTATCGGTGGTCAGATCGGTAATGCAGTATCCAATGGTTTCTACACTGCGGGTGGAATCCGCAAAGTTACCCTTTACAGTCCGTTCCACCAAATATACTTGTACATCAACTATTTTTGCGTCGTAACTCATAAGCTGCCTCCTAGCAAAAGATTGGGGATTGCGAGCGTTAATGCCGGAACAAAGGTTACTAAAGCCAAAACAAGCAGGCAGACGCCTACAAACGGCCAAATCTGTTTATATAATGCTGTCAGTTTGATTCCTCCCACATTGGCGGTGACAAAGAGCGTCATTCCAACCGGCGGGGTAATCAGACCAACCGTCAGGTTAATACAGACCAGGAGGCCGAAGTGCAGCGGGTCAATGCCGTAGGCAAGCGCAACAGGCAGCAGAATCGGCACCATAATCAGCAGCGCCGGCGACTGGTCCAAAATCATGCCGATCAGCAGCAAAAGAATATTCACAAAAATTAAGAATACCGCGGGGCTGTGAATATAAGTCATGCAGAACGCGATGATCTGCTGCGGAATTTGCAGTGTCGTAATCGCCCAGCCCATTGCGGATGCAACCGCAATGATAAACAAAACGTTTGCGGTGGTCTTCGCCGTTCGGATACAGCACTGAAAAAGTTCTTTCCAACTAAGTGTCTTCATCATCAGCCCGGCCACTAACATCGCATATAAGACAGCGACTGCGCCGGATTCCGTCGCCGTAAAAATACCGGACGCGATACCGCCCAGGATAATGACCGGCAAAAGCAGACAGGGCAACGTTTCCTTGGTTGCCTTGAGCAATTCTTTCATCGGGGTGCGCTGTGCCCTTTTCGGATGGTGATAACGTTTCGCCATAAAATAGCAAATCACCATTTCAGAAAATCCGAGCAGAACACCCGGCAGAAACCCGCCGAGAAACATTTTGGAAACCGATACATTACCCGCCACCACCGCATAGATGATCATAATGCTCGAAGGAGGGATAATCGGTCCGATAATCGCAGAAGCAGCGGTAACCGCCGCGGCATAATCGCGGGGATACCCGGCTTTGTCCATCATGTCTATTTCAATTCGTCCCAGACCGCTCGCATCAGCGGTTGCCGAGCCCGAAATTCCCGCAAAAAACATACTGCCTAAAATATTCACATGTGCAAGACCGCCGGTAACATGTCCAACAAGGCAGTCACAAAAATGGACGATCTTCTCGGTTAGGCCTCCGCTGGCCATGATCTCACTTGCCAGAATATACAGCGGAATACAAAGGTAAGTAAAGTTATCCATGCCCGAAAACAATTTTTGCGGGATAATCAGCATACTTCCGCCCAGAACCGCAAAGGATGATATCGTGATGAAGCCCATCGCAAAACCGATCGGCACACCGATCAAAACCACAAGCAGGAAGCCGATTAACAGTAATAAAGCCATTTGGTTCCCTCCCAATTGTACAATTTCTTTCCCGTCTGAATCAGGAATCAGCCTGCCTGACCCAGACCATCCTCTTTCGGCTGCCTTACTCCCGCTTCAAACGGTTTGAGCTTGCCGCACAGCACGCCAAGCCACTCGGTGATCATTTCATAAGTCATTAAAAAGCATCCTAGAACTGGCGCGCTGTAAAGATACAATCCGGGAACCCTGAGGGTGGCCGATTTGAAGATCATATTGTTTTTGGTGACAATCACGCCGTAGACCAGCGCAACAATTAAAAATACGCTCATCAGCAGGCGGGTCAAGCTATAAAGCCACAGTTTTGACTTTGGACCCAGCCGGTCATAAATGAAATTGACCGCTGCCTGTGAACCTTCTTTCAGGCAGATCCCCAAGCACAAATAGGCGGACCAGATCAACGCGTAACGCGCAAACTCTTCGGTGAACGGAAACGAAAAGGAAACAAATTTTATGATTACAAAACGGTATAATACCTGAAACAGCAGCGCTGCCGTGCAAAGAGCGATTAACAATCCGGCAATCGCCTGCAACAGCTTCGCAACCGCATTCGAAAGCTTATCCATCGCTGTGTACAATCTGCCGATAGCCGCCATAATGAGTCCTCCTATTGGGATTTCCCTCCGGGCAGAACTGCCCGGAGGGGTATCATTCTTTTATTCCTAATACCGGCTTTTATTTTTTAGTTCTGTAAGCTTCAATCGCGCCTACAAGGTCGTCCATTGCCTGATCTCCCAAGGTGCTTCTGATATAAGCCTGGCAGGGTTCCAGTACCGCTTTGTGCCAAGCATCCAGTTCCTCTGCGGTCGGCTCATAAACACCCATGCCTTTGTCTTTCAGAATTTGGATACCTTCGGTATTCTTAGTGTTGACAACCTTCTGCGCTTCTACCATAGCGGCGGCAGACCCTGCATCTACAACACCCTGCAGTTCCTCGGAAAGAGCGGCATAGAACTTATCGTTCATGATATACGCCATGATGCCAGCCATGTGTTCATCGAGCACCAGATATTTCTGAACCTCATAAGTCTTATCCTGAATGATATTCAGAATCGGGTTTTCCTGACCGTCAACAACATGGTTCTGCATTGCGACATACATTTCGGAGCCGGGCATCGGAACCGCTTTTGCGCCCAATGCTTCCACCATTTTAATGGAAACCGGGTTTTCCATGACACGGAAAGTAACGCCTTTCGCGTCTTCCACAGTTTTCAGTTCCTTATTGCTTGTGGTAAAGTTACGGAATCCCTTTGAATGCATGTTCAGAACATTGACACCTGTTTCTTCGCGAACCAGTGTTCTGAAGGAGGTTCCCCAGTCGCCGTTAATCACCTCGTCACATTCTTCAACAGAATTGAAAATACCGGGAGTGGAAAGAACCTGTGCCTGCTCATAAATGTTGTTAATCAGCGAAGCATCGATAATGGACATCTCGATACTGCCGCCAACAACGCCCTGCAGAGTTTCCGCCGCGCTGCCGAGCTGGCCGGAAGGATACAGGTCTACCTTGATTGCGCCTTTGGAATTTTCCTCGACATACTGTTTAAAAACTTCCGCATACATAATGTCCGGGCTGTCGGTCGCCGCGAGGCTACCAGGCGTATACGCCAGTTTAATGGTATACACCTTGTCGGGTGCGGCAGATACCGTTTCGGAAGAAGCCGCTGTTGAAGACGCTGCAGTGGAAGTGCCGGACGCCGCCGGTGCGCTGTTTGAAGCCGCCGAGCCGCATCCGGAGAACGTTGCCAGCCCCATCGCTGCGCACATTGCAAATGCTAATACCTTTTTCATAATTTTACTCTCCCTATTCTTAAAATATAAATGCTTCACAGTGAAGCATTGGGAACATGTTCATTATAGATGAGCCTCGTTCATCTATACAAAGTTTTTTTAAATGCAAAGCTTGTGGCCTTGCATTTTTTCAGATTCTCAGACTGATTTCATCCGCGCTACGCTGCAGCATTTCCAGATAGGTCGGAATTTTTTCATCCTCCAACCGAGGGGACGGAGCAGATATGCTCATTGCTAAATGGATCTGCCCCTTACTGTTGCGCAGAGGCACAGACATGCAGCGAATTCCATACTCATGCTCCACATTATCCATAGCATAACCATGTTCCCGAACCCACCGGAGTTCTTCGCGAAACTTTGCCTCATCGGTAATCGTATGGGTGGTATGTGCTTCCACTCCATTGCGATAAACCTTTTCAAAATAAGCTTCCATATATTCCGGTGAAGAGTGAGACAATAACACTTTGCCAATTGCTGTGCTGTGAATATCTGTTCGGTAGCCGGCGATTGAACGAGTGGAATAGGCACGCGGTGCTGCGGTTGCAATATAAACCACTTCAAAATCAGAAAGCCGGGCCAAATGCACGGATTCTCCGATATTGTTGCTCACCTGCTCCATGTATCCCCTGATAACTTCATAGCTGTTATTCGTGCTGAGGTAGATGTTTCCCATCTCCAGAGTCTTAATTCCCAAGCTATATTTTCCATTCTCCGGACTCTTTTGTAAAATATCACACACTTCAAGCGTCGATAAAACATTATAAACGGTGCTTTTCAGTGTATTGGATTTTTTGGAGAGCTCCGAAATCCCCCACTCAGGATGTTTTGCATCAAAATAGGAAAGCAATTGCATCGCTTTATAGAGGGATTTCACTAAAACTTCAGCCATTTCATCACCTGCTTATTGAACTGTTTTTATTATTAATGAACCTCATGCATTTATTATAAACACATTTTTTTAGTTTGTATATGCATGTTCCAACTAAAGATTTCCTGCATTATTTGTGAAATGTATAAAATTGATTAACAACATTCATCAATAATATACAAACGGTCATTTTGAGTGAACGACATTGTGATTCTTTTACTTTTCGATGCCTATGAAAAAATAAAAAATAAGCTATACGCATGTGCTGTTCTCTCATGCGTATAGCCAATATCAAGATGTGATTTATTTAAATGGATTCATCATTATGGTCACAGCAATGCCTCAACGATGGCAAAAACATCGCCACTGCCGAAAGCGCCAAAGCGAAAATTCCAGAATAAAAAAACCATTTTTCGACCCCAATGATATCAACAAAGGTTCCTGAAAGAATCAGCCCAAGCGGCATGGCAACCATGCTTACACTGGAAGAAAGTGAAAATATGCGCCCCAGATATTCTTCTGGTATCTTCATTTGAAAAATAGCGGTTTGAATGCCCGTATAAAACGGTACTGAAATACCCATAAAAATTGACAGCATCATAAATAGTTTCAATCCATTGGGCGGCAAAAGACCGGTCAGCATTACGCCAAGACCATAAACAGCAATTGATTTACTAATTGCTCCGGTATTACTGATTTTGTTGCCGATGTACCCAAGCAGCAGGGAACCAAGCAACGAGCCTACGGAAAATATAACCTCAACTGTGCCCGATTCCGCCACCCCTCCCCCAAAATAGGTCATGGTGATGAGCGGGTATAACGTGCCGATGGGAAAATAGACTAGGGCATATGCGGTGCTGACTGCCAGCAGAGCCGTCATACCTTTCACCTGATGTAAAACTCTAAGCCCATCCGCCGTTTCACGAAGGACATTGGGGCTTTGCTGCGAAAAAGTTTCCCGCTTCTGCTTCGGAATCTGAATCAGACAAAGTGCCAGCACCCCGACCAAAGCCCCCGCCACATCCAGCAGAATAATGGTGGTCAAGTTCCAAACACTGTATAAAATTGCCGCCAGAGCTGGGCTCAAGATCATAGAAACCGATTCAAAACTCTGAGAATACCCGGCGTAGCGCATAAGATGCTCTTTGGGCACAATTGCCGGTGTAATAGCCTGCAGCGCAGGATAATGGAAGGCTGCGCCAATTGAGCGGAAAAACAGTACGGTCATAATCAGCCAGACAGGAATTTCACCGAAATAGCCTGAAAATGCCAGCAGTAAGCCGAGCAGCGCAATCGACAGGTCCGAAATAATCATCGTTCTTTTTCTATCGTATCGGTCAATATACACGCCGATAAACGTGCCGAGGATTGCCTGCGGCAGAAACCCGATCAAAGTTGCAAACGAGAGTATGGCCGCCGAGCCTGTTTTCTGCGTCAAATGCCATACGATTGCCATTTGCAGAATAGAACTGGTCAGGAGTGACACTGCCTGTCCGCACCATAGAATGATAAACTTTATTTTCCAATTTTGCATGCGTAGCAGCAAGCAAGATCGCCCCATTCATTTAAATTTATAATTGAATATGCCGGACGGTTTCAGAGGGATGAATTGCAGCCGTAAAGTCAAGGTCACATTGTCTCATTGGCAATCTCCCGTTCCGATTCTGTAATCCCGGCGCGACTCCGCTATTCTCCTTAAACCAACTGTACTGACTTACAGCCATTCCGCCCAAGCTGTTTTCAGCCGGGTTATGCAGTCGGGGATATCCTCAATTCTAATCTTGCTGAATCCCAGAAATAGAGTGTTTGGCGGACAGTCTGCTTTATCCTGCCAGAATTGCATGGTGGAATAAACCCTCACACCATGCTTTAGTGCTTTTTCGATCAATTCGTCCTGATTTGTATGAGCGGCAAATTCCAGCAGGAAATATTGTCCTGTGCCGTTGCTGGATAGTTTGATTTTTTCTTTTACATCTGAAAATTCTGATGTAAACAGCTCAAGTCTTTTTCGAAAGATATGATTCAGACGCCGTATATGGCGGTCATACTGGCCTGTTTCGATCAGTCTGCCAATGACATATTGGTTTAGCAAAGGTACTGTGCTGTTATAGGTTTTAAACTTCTCATAATAAACCCGCATCAGCTGCGGCGGCAAAATCATATACCCCATCCGAATTGAAGGGGACAGTGCTTTTGAAAATGTGCCGAGATAAATGACGCAATGATTCGCATCGATTGACTGCAAGGACGGTATTGGCCTTGCGTAGTATCGCTGCTCACTGTCAAAATCGTCCTCTATAATGTAGGCACCTGCTTGCTTTGCCCATTCCAGCAGTTCATATCTTCGACCAATAGGCATCGTCACCCCTGTTGGAAATTGGTGTGACGGGGTTGCATATACCGCGCAGACATTTTGAATCACGGGGAGCTGAGAAACAACGATTCCATTCGCATCGACAGGAACTGTCTTGATGTGCAGCCCATTGTTGTCAAACACGGAAGCCGCTTTGTTATAACCCGGCTCTTCCATCAAAATCGTGGAATGACGGCAGGAAAGCAATTTACAGATATAGTCTAACGATTGCTGAATGCCACACGTGATGACGATCTGGCTTTCATCGCAGCAGACTCCCCTGATCCGTTCAAGATAAGAAAGCAAATTGCGCCGCAAATAGAGTTCCCCTTGCTTGTCCTGATAGGACGATAGTCTGGATTCTCTTTCCAGCCTCTCCAAGCACTCGAGCGTATATCGTTTCCAGAGGCTTTTAGGAAACAGGTCGCTGGTATGGCTGCTGTTTGTTAAATCATACAGGACATCTCGCCGGATCGCATTGTCAGATACCGGCGCATGACTGGTCAAACAGGGCTTTCTCTGCTGATTTATCTTTAATTCTGGTAGTTTTGCAACAGCATACCCAATCCCCTTCTGCGGGAGAATATACCCCTCTGCCGATAACTGGGTGTATGCGTTGTCCACTGTATTTCGGCTTATATTCAGAGTTTTGGCCAAGCCCCTGCTCCCGGCTAAGATTTGCCCTTCCTTTAACACCCCATCTAAAATTTCCCTTTTCAGCTGTAAGTAAATCTGTAAATAGAAAGGCTCTTTGCCGTTTTTCTCCAAAAAGATCATGGGTGCACCTCTTAGGTGGCACCTTTTTTTCTACTTCTGGTGGCTCTTTCTTTGGTGCCAACTCTATTATATAGTATAAGCTAACGATCAGGCAATCAATTGAGAAAATTTTTTCAAATTTGGGTGCTGTGCAAAATCTCCGCTTTACATTTTATTTATTGGAGGACGAGCAACAATGAAAGTGAAAGAACGAAAGAACGAAACGAAGGATCTTCTGCTTGAGCTTTTAGCCGTATCATTTCTTGCAACAGGCGGTATCTTTGTGAAGCTAAGCGCTTTATCCCCGATTAACACCGGGCTCTACCGCGTACTGTTTTCCCTTCCTCTGCTTTTTCCGTTGGCGTATCGGAAACTGAGTCAGCTGAGCAAAAAGGATCTCGCCATTTTGTTTTTCGCCGGCGTTTTTCTTGCCGGCGATGTCGCACTTTGGAATCTGTCTTTTCGTTACACATCCGTCGCAAACGCAAACCTGTTAGCGAATCTGACCCCATTCACCGTTCTTCCCGTTTCCTGTATTTTATTTAAAGAGAAGATCCCAAAATTCTTTCTTGTGGGTGCATCTATTACCATTGTCGGCGTACTGATCCTTATCGGAGGCAAATTAAACCCTAGCATGTCAAATTATTTCGGAGATTTTTTGGCTTTTTGCGCATCCTTTTTCTATGCCAGTTTTTTGCTAATCTCTTATCATCTGCGGGACAGAATCGAAAGCAGTGTAATTATGTTCGTTAGTGGATTTGGAAGCGCATTCGCACTTTTTATAGCCGCCTTTTTTATTGAAGGCATTCAAGCACCGCATGGGGTCGAACAACTTTTGCCTCTTCTGGGATTGACCCTTTGTCTACAGGTAATCGGGCACAATTTATTGGCCCACTGCCAGGGGAAAATAAATGTTAATTTATCCTCGATTATTTGTCTATCTCAACCAGCTATCGCTTCAATTTATTCCTTTTTTATTTTTTCAGAAGTAATTACAGCAAATGAAATTTTGGGAATTATGGTCGTAATTGCAGGTGTTTTTTTAGTAAAATCAGAGTATAGCAGTAAAAAATCCAGAGAAATTTCATGAATAAATTGTTAATCTTATTGGTATATATTGTAACCACCAGTTTTTGTGTTATAATATTAAAGTGAAATTCCAAAGTACACTAAAAAAGTATACTTGACAGACTTCCACAATGCAAGAGCGGCTAAACAAAAAGGGTTCCAATAAAATCAGCGAAGGAGAGTAGTAATATTGCGAGCTACCATGGATTCTTTAAGTGAGCGTTATCTCACATTTAAACTGGGTGAGCAACTATTTGGATTGCCGATTGAGGATGTTGTTCAAATAATCGGGATACAAAAGATCACGCCTATTCCGGATTTGCCCGCTTATATGAAGGGCATTATTCATTTGCGCGGCGATATGATTCCGGTTATTGACGTTAGCCAAAAATTCAACAGATCAGAAATTATTTATCAAGAGAGAACCTGCATCATTGTTGTAAGTGTTGAGGGCATATTGTTTGGCCTGATCGTAGAAGAAGTTGATGAGGTGGCTGATATCCCATTGGGGAATGTATCCATACCGCCAAAAATTGCTTCTGACAATCAATATTTAGTGGGAATCGGCATGCTGCAAAATAAGCTGATCCTTTTGCTAAACACTTCGCAGCTATTTCATGAAAATGAGTTTATGGCCATCGTCAAGGAGGAAAATGACAAATGAAAAATTTTAAAATCAGTAAAAAGTTGACCGTTGCTTTCGGAGTAATCTTCTTATTTTTTGCCGCCACAGTAATTACCGCAATCTTTGGAATGAACACGCTTGCCTCGAACTTCACAACCTTTTATGACGGACCGTTTGTTGCCGCGAAACAGGCAGCCAACATGCAATCCGGGTTTCAGGAAATGGAAAAATATATCGTCTTGTCCTGTACAACAAAGGATGTAAAGGAATCGCAGCAATACATCGATCAATGTACAGCTACGATCACTGCTTTGCAGGAAAATATAAGCGCGCTGAAATCAAGTTTTACCGGCGATCAAGAAGTAATCGACGAGTTTGAAGGCGTTTTAGCACAAGCCGCACCGGTCAGAGAAAAACTCTATGAGTTGTCCCTCAAAGGTGATAATACCGGTGCTATAAAACTTTATAATGAACAGTACTCCAAGATGACACGGAGCGCTAGGGATCTGCTGGCACACAGACCTTTTATAATCAAGGTGTAACAGCTCAGAAAAGTGCATTTTTAATGTTAGCCATATTTACGGTGCTGTCTGCCGTTGCAATTTTACTATTCTGTATCTATATCATTAGGAGTATTACAAGCCCCGTTTCCGAAATTGAAGCTGCGGCGGACAAGATGTCTCGGGGTGATTTGAGCGCCATAATCTCCTATGTGTCCAAAGATGAATTGGGTATGCTTGCAAACAGCATGAGAGTTATGACGGATAATCTGCGCAGCTATGTGAACAACATTGATCATGTTTTGGGAAAAATGGCGCAGGGAGATATGACTGTTTCGATAGACCTGGATTATATCGGGGATTTCGCCGCGATAAAAGGATCTATGTCCCATATTCTCCAGTCTCTTAATAGCACACTGATTCAGATTAATACGTCATCAGAGCAGGTTGCAAGCGGGTCCGAGCAGGTTTCCAGCGGAGCGCAGGCTTTGAGCCAGGGAGCAACTGAACAGGCCAGCTCCATTGAAGAACTGTCTGCGGGAATTGCCGAAATATCGGAACAGGCAAAACACAATGCACAAAGTGCCCAGCAGGCTGGCCAGATGGTAAATGAAACGACACAGGATATTACACTCGGCAACCAGCAGGTGGAGAATCTTGTATCAGCAATGGATCTAATATCCCAGACCTCCAATCAGATCAGCAAAATTATCAAAACAATTGATGACATCGCTTTCCAAACCAACATTCTTGCGCTGAACGCGGCAGTTGAAGCGGCTCGCGCCGGAGCGGCAGGAAAAGGGTTCGCTGTTGTTGCGGACGAAGTGAGGAATTTGGCTGGGAAAAGCGCGGAAGCCGCAAAAGACACAACGGCTCTTATCGAAAATTCCATTAAAGCAGTTTCGAACGGCAAGGAAATGGCAGACAAAACCGCGAAATCATTAAGCGGCATTGTTGAGAAGGCTGAAAGTTTATCACATATTGTGAATGAAATTGCCACAGCTTCAAACGATCAGGCCACAGCGGTGGTTCAAATAACTGCGGGCGTGGATCAGATTTCCGGGGTCGTTCAGACAAACTCTGCAACCGCGGAAGAAAGTGCCGCGGCAAGCGAGGAGCTGAGTGGTCAGGCACAAATGCTAAAGCATCTGATAAGCGGGTTTAAGCTTGAGGAATCCGATGGTTCCTCCGAGGTTGCCGCTCCAACAGCAAAAAATACGCTCACGGTTTCCGAAAACGAAAAATACGAATTTAGTACAATGAGATAGCGCTCTGCAATCAGACTGGTTGATCTGTCAAGTTATAATAAAAAAAGCCTTTACAAAATAATGTAAAGGCTTTTTTATTATGGTAATGCATCAGGCAAAGGGCGTTGCTGCTTCAAAGTCAAGAGGCGTACGAAATGTGCTTTTTGGGTGCGCTCCGCTTTTCCAGTAGATAAAAATTACAATCAGGAACGAAATTGTCTGCGCAATCGAAATTCGCATGATTTGCAGCCCATCCGCACCGGATGTTGTTACGATATGTAAAATATTGATAATCGAATTATTGAAAAAGTGGTCTGCCATTGGCATCCAAAGGGAACCTGTGATTTTCGGTAACAAGCAGAATTTTGCTCCGGCGACTCCCGTTGTCAGAACCAGCATAAACGCATACATCACAGCTCCGGAAAAGCTCATTTCTCCATCCAAAAAGCTGCGCAGCGGCGCTGCGACATGCCAGAAGCCAAATAAAGCTGAGGAGAAAATGACCGATCTTATAAATGAATATTTGGTTTCGGCAAGCTTAATAAACAAGCCGCGGAAAACGCCTTCCTCCATAATCACATTGACAAGATTCCCAATGATGCATAGCGCAAAGAACAACAGTCCGGTTTGGCTGCCCTGATTGCCGTCAATCGCATAGCTGGTCACATAGATCTGCAAGGTTGGGTTACTATGGCTTAATAATTGCAACAAGAACTCAGCTCCATAGGCGACCAGAAACACAGCAGCGCCGAGCAGCAAGCCATAGAGAGCGAATTCCCCCGCCGGACTGCCCGCAAACCCCACTTCCTGCCGTTTGAAGGAAAAATAGCGGATTGCCGCCGCAAGCACGAAAATGCCTGCCAGCTTATGGATAAACGCCTCACCCAGTATGCTTTGGTCCGTGCGAATCCCCATATATTCAATTATTCTGAACAGGAAGCAAACTAAATAAATGGCGATGATTGAGTTCAGCGGATGCAGCAGCTTGTTTTTATTCATTTTGTGGCTCCTTATGCGTCGTCCTTTTTTCTGTTTTAAGATCATTATAGTACAAAAGCGACCAATTCTTCAAGAATTGATCGCTTTTGCTCTCTATGCGGGAAATTTCCGGTGCCACGGCTTTTCACCTGTGCAAGTCAGCTCCAGTTTGGCTGGGGGCAGACCCGGGTTAAAGCTGCGGGGCTTCGCTCATTCATCGTCCACAAGGATGCTGAAACGCTCGAGAATATCAGCTTTATCCGCCGCGGCTTCAATGGGACTGTAGTCGTGGTTGACGTTCAGTTCCGAAAGTCTGCTGCCATCCTGCGGTACAATGCAGTCATCGCGGACTGCCACGCAGTTCGCCAACTCCACCAAAGCGTCGAGTGCTCTTTTGCTGATACAAAAGTCAACAAATTTCTGTGCGGCAATGTTTTTTTCGGAGCCTGATACAATGGATACAGGGCAGATCGACCACCCGGCGCCTTCATAGACAGTGCTTTTTAACGGGTAACCGGAGATGTTGACGATCAGCTGATCCGCTAGGAAATTGACGCAAATCAGGTATTCACCAAGGCCCGCTTTTTCCGCCGCGGTATAGCCGCTGGTGGTATATTGGCCGACCTGCTCGTTAAAAGCCCCGATATATTTCCAGCCCTCCTCTGTTCCCATCAGCTGAAGTACAGAGGAAAGAAATGTGTAACCGGTTCCGGAGGTCGATGGGTCAGGCGTAATGATTTCGCCCCTCAAGGCTGGGTTCAACAAGTCTTGCAGGGTGGTCGGAATTTTTTCTCCCGGGTGTTCCTTCTCCCACCGTTCCGTATTGACGCCGATTGAGAGCGTCTCAAGATACTGAGCTTTCCAAACACCGTCGGGGTCAATATATTCGACAGGAAGTTCGTTTTCCACCGGGGAATGGTAAGCAGTTAAAATCTCCTGGTATTTCAGGCTTTCATGGGCGTCAACCGTGCCCCCTATGTAGACGTTAAATGTGGGATTGTCTTTCTCGGCTGTCAGTTTGGCAACTCCTTCGCCGGTGGGGATACGCAGATAGGAGACGTTGCAGCCGCTATCAGTCTCAAACATGTCGACTAATCGCTTGACCATGTCCTCGTGATAGGAGCCCAGGACGTTTAGGTGCATACCGGACAGGGCATGCTCTCCATTTTGACCAGCCTCCGTAAAAGGCGCCGCGGAGTCATGATTCCGTGCATGCGCCGATGATGCCGAGCCACAGCCGGAGCCAATCAGGAGCGTTACTGTGAGCAATAGTGAAACTGTTTTTTTCATATTGGCACCTCCTCTTATCAAACCGCATACAAAAGAATCCTGATTGCCTGCCGGCAATACCGGGAGCGGAAAATTCGCACGGATTTACCGCTTCGCCAGCATTGAGCGGATTGACTGCAAATTCCCGAGCAGATGCATATCGCTTCCTACAGAATGATCCACGTCGTACACAGCTAACAATCCGTTTGCATATACCGCGATATAAATTTGCGGGATTTGTCTGGGCTTGTTTTCCATCTGGGTATCATCCGTATAAATTTCTATTTGGCACAGGGCGTTCCCTTTTCCCCTGAGCACTTCAGACAGTTGATCGTTATCACGCAAAAGCTTGCACGCCAGAATTTCCTCTTTCAACTGTTTCTTGGCAGTCGTGGAAAGATTGATCCTCGAGGAATCGGTACGGAGCACGATGCGCGTATACCGGTCGATCAACCGGCTTAAGTTCTCCGGCGTGTAAAATGCCTCGCACAGTTCCTGTACAAGAAAGGAGGCCTCCAGCTGTGTATTTGTGTCACCATAGGCAATTCCGTCAACGACCACACTGTCAAAGATACTGAAGTGAATGTTGGGCCGATCCAGAAAATTGATTGTGCCGCTTAACTCACGGTTTCGTATCCGCCCCTGGCTCTTATTTTCCTTCTCTACAAAGGGAAGGCGGGTCAGCAGGTCGTAACACGCGAGAACTTTATCCGGCTGCTCGATAACCACCGACCCCCACACAGGGTCCAGCAGGGTCAACGATTCGGGCACAGCCTGATGTGAAAGCTGCTGGACATAGGAGGCATCTTCGATTGTGTGCAGCCTGTTATAGGGAAGCCCCGAAGTCAGCACAATGATCACCGTACCTATGACAGTCAGAGACGGCAGCACCCAAATAACTTTCAGAAGGGACTTCTTTCGAGGCTGTTCCTTATTTTTGCGAAAGTAATTCATATGATTCTTCTTCCCGTCAAGATGATTGCATAGGGAAATCCAAAACAAACTCCGCGCCCGGATTTTCATTTGGATTGATTAGCTGGATAGAGCCGCCCATACGCCGCATGAAGCTGTCGCAGACAGACAGACCCAGCCCGTTTCCGGCTGTGGATGAACTGCGATAAAATGCTTTGAAAATATAGGGGGCGTCTTCCGATGAAATCCCGCCCCCGTTATCCCGGATATGCAGGCAAAGCCTTCCGTCCTTTTCCTTGCCGCACCAGAGACTGATCTGTGAACAGCCGCTGTGCAGAATTGCGTTGTCTAAAAGTGCAAGGATGACTTCCTGCGACAGCGTACGGTCTGTAATCAGCTTTGACTCTTCCGGCACACGGTTTTCTGTCGTAATGCCACACTTCTGCATGCGGGGCTTTAGCAGGTTGACGCTTTCATCAATCAACTCACGCAGAGAAAAGGAGGTGGCCTGCAGCGGGTGCCACAGCGTTTGCGAGCGGGATTCTTCAAGCACCGTCTCAATGGAATGCAGCAGTGTTTCCCCCGCCTCTTCAATGATGAACGCGTCCTCACACACCTGATCATTATCCGAATTGAGCTGAATCATCTGGGAATATCCAATGATAGATGTCAGCGGAGTTTTAAGCTGATGGGTGGTGTTGTTAAAAAACTGCTTCAACTGCTGCTGTTGAGTGCCCAGAATCGTGATATATTCGTTCAGACGTTCACTCATCAGGTTAAAGGCACTGCCAAGCTCATCCATTTCGGCATTATCGACGGGAGGGATGCGCTGCTGAAGGTCCCCCTCCTTCATATGGTTCACCTTATCACGCAGCGCATAGAGCGGCCGCGTGATTTCTCGCGCCAGCAGGAACCCCACAACAAAAATCAGCACAAAAGCCGCGGCAGTGAGTCCGCAGAGAATGGCGGCCATCCTCCATAGCCCCTGATACTGTTCCTTCATGGGATATAAAAACCGAATAACGCCCGCGGTCTCTCCGTCTGCGGTGTAGATGGGGCTGGAGAACGAAAGAACGACGCCGTCTTTATGCGTGACAAACATATAGGACTTGCTTTCGAAGGCCTGCCAGATATCCTGACTCAGAAAAGCCGGTTCCTGCCGTCTTGCCGAACTGGCAAGCATGCCGGAACTGGAATAAATCTCCACATCCAGCCCGGCGGCATCCGCCATATGAGATGCAAAATAAGGGGCGATTTTACGCAGATAGGTAACGCTGTCCGTTTCGGAGTTCTGCGAGAAATAACGCATGGCATAGAGTTGGGAATTGTAACTTTTGTCAAGCATTGCTTCAACAGCGGAATCATGCATCTGACGAAAGAAGCTGACCAGCATGATTACACTTAACAGCACAATAATCGGAAAAACAGCGCACAGGTTCACAAGCACAAACTGTGAGCGAAGCTTTTTTCGCCTGAGTGAATGTTCGGTCATTCCTACTCCACCACCTCAAACTTGTAACCTACGCCGTAAAGCGTGTGTATGTAGCCATCGCAGGGCTTAATCTTGCCGCGCAGCCGTTTGATTAGGATATCTACCGCGCGGGTATTTCCCGTATAGTCAAACCCCCATATTTCGTTGAGCAGCTTATCCCGGGAATAGACGCGGGCGTAGTTATGAGCCAGCAGATAGACGGTGTCAAATTCTTTATAGGTAAGCACCCGCTCTTTTCCATCCACAAAAACCTTGCGCAGCATCGGGTGTATTTCCATGCTGCCATACCGGAGTGTCTGTCCGCTGCATTCATCGGACGAACGGGTTTGATGCATGCGCCGCCACAGCGCTTTGACTTTTAAAACGAGTTCTTTTGTGTTGAAAGGTTTTGTGATGTAGTCATCAGCCCCCAGTTCAAGGCCTAAAAGCCGGTTGGTCAGCTTGTCCTGTGCCGAAATAAAAATGACGGGTCTTGCGCTGTCGTATTCGTGAATCTGCTCCAATACGACGTACCCATCAATGTCTGGAAGCATGATATCCAGCAGAATGATATCCGGGTCCACCTTTCGCAGCATCTGGAGGGCCTCCGCGCCATTATATGCGCAAAAGGCCTCGTAGCCCTCCATTTCAAGACTTCTCTGTATCAGATTTACAATATCTTTTTCGTCATCAACGATTAATAATTTCATGATTCTGTCCATTCTTTCGGCTTCACTTGCCCAGTTTGACCTAACGCAACTAGAGATTCACATTATTTTGTTCTTCGTTTCAGCATACCATATCGGGTGCTTAGAATCAATCTTCTTCCCCGATATGAATCCGCGCAGCAGCACTTCATTCCCAGCAGCTAGTTACAAATGCACAAAGTTTCCGCCCGGCTTTTGCCGGACAGAAACTTTGTGGCAGATTACCCCGATATTAACCGCTAATGGAGGTGTAGAGGTCGTTCCAGTGCTTTAGGATATTCTCCTTGTTTTCTGTCAGCCACTTGTTGTCGCGGACAACCCAGTTGATCTCGCTGTCAGCCGGCAGATAAGGGCTTTTATAAGACGCGTTGGGGTTTGTGAAACGCAGAGTGCCAAGCGCATCTCCCAGATGGGCCTGCCCTTCGGGGCTCATCAGATAGTTTACCATTGCTTTTGCGGCTTCCATGTGCGGAGCATTTTTAATAACGGCACACCCAAAGGCAAACCCGGAAGCGCCCTCTTTTGGGTAAACCATTTTTACATTTTTAGCGCCTGATTTGAGTAGCGTGGAAGCGCCGTCCTCATAGGTAAGTCCTGCAACATACTCCCCGTCTGCGACCGATTTAAAGCAGACCGAGGAAGAAGTGGAGATTACGAGATCGTTGCGCAGCAGATTTTCGAGATAGCTCCAGGATTTGTCGCTGTCCTGACCATAGACGGTCATTATGTTTGCAACATTGTTCCATGCGGCGGAAGAGGAATTCGGATCGGAAAGGACGATTTTGCCTTTCAGAGCGGGATTGATCAGGTCTTCATATCCGGTGATATTGAGTCCCAGCTCCTTTTCAAGATCAGTGTTGACACAGAGAACCACGGTGGAAAGATGGTCCAAATTGTAGAATCCATTGGGCGATTTGTATGCGTCGGGGAGGTCCTTTTCATATTCGCTCACCCAGTGTTCAAAGATATCGGTATGAACGTCGCCGTCGCCGGAGTTCAGGCCACCCCACATGATATCGCCCTGCGGTGCATTGGCTTCCGCGGCAATACGCGCGGTAAGCTCGCCGGCGGAACCGTTGACCACCTCAATGTTGATGTCGGGGTATACAGCATTAAAACCGTCGATCAGGTTGTTCAGGTCATTTTCCGTCATGGAGGAGTATAAAACCAGCGAATCGCCAAGATCAGCGCTTTCTTCACTGCTTGCCTCGGAGGCCGCACTGCTTGCCGGAGCAGGGCTGGCCGGTGCAGCCGGGGCGGCTGTGCTCCCTCCTCCGCAGGCGGCGAGTGATAAGAGCAGGGATACACTTAACAGGGCTGTAACAAGCTTTTTCATATTCTCTCTTACTCCTTTTGTATTATATTGTTTCCGCCCGGCAAAACTGCCGCACGGCGGATAACCCGCTAAAGCTGAATATCCTCGGATTTGCTAATTGCAAGATAGATGAGCAGCGACACACTGGTCAAAACGGTTAGCACGGCCGAAAACGCGGCTGCCAGACCATAATTACCACGGGAGATTGCCACATAGGCTGACATCGTCAGCGTAATGTTTCGGTTGTTATACAGGATGATGGCGCTTGAAAGCTCCGTTACAATAGAAACCCAGCTCAAAATAGCGCCTGAAATAATGCCGCTGGACATCATGGGGACTGTGATTTTTGAAAAAGTCTTCATTTTAGAAGCACCAAGGCTGATGGATGCCTCTTCAATGCTCATTGGAATCTGCATCAGTGTGGCAGTGGCCGAGCGAATGGTATAAGGCATCCTGCGTATTACCAGCGCCAGAATCATGATAATCATCGTGCCGGTGAGGGCCATCGGCTTTTTGCCGAAAGCGATGACCAGCGCGATGCCGATTACCGAACCCGGCATGATGTATGGCAGCATGGACATGGTATCAATTGTGTTGCTGATAAAGCTGGAGCGGCGCACCACAAGATAGGCGATCAATATTGCAAAAATAATAATAATGAACAGCGAGCCGATTCCCATCACGATGGTGTTTTTAATTGAGCGGCCCAGCAGCTTTTTGAAAGCCATTTCGTAGCTTGCCAGAGAGTACCCTTCCAGAAAAACCCCCTGATTGCTGTTGCGAAACGACAGATAAATAATATACAGCTGAGGCAGGAAGGCGATTGCCGCCAGCAGATAGCAATATACATGCATCAGCGCACCGATGACTCCAGTCGGCTCTTTCTTCTCCACCGGATGAAGCGCATTGATGGAAAAGTTAAACTTGCTGGTGGCATATTTTTGGAGGAAAAACACCAGCGCCGTCACAATAATCGCGATTACGCTGATTGCCGCAGCAAAATTATGGTTGCCCCCGCCCTCGCCCAGATACTGGTTGTAGATTTCCACGGGGAAGGTGCGATAGCCTTCGCCAATCAGCAGCGGCGTACCGAAATCGGCAAACGCCCGCATGAATACCACCAAAGCTGCCGCGAGGATTGTCGGCATCGACAGCCCCAAAATGATCCGAAAAAAGCGTTTAACACCGGTGCAGCCCATATTGGCAGACGCTTCCAGCAGCGAGTTGTCGATATTTTTGAACGCGCCGTTCATATAGACAAACACAAGCGGAAACAGTTTGAGCGCCTGCACGAGCAAAATGCCGCCAAATCCATAAATGCTGCCGATGTTGATGCCTATACTGTTTTTCAAAAACTGGGTAATCACTCCCGAACGCCCCAGAAGCAGGATCCACGAATAGGCGCCGATAAAGGGAGCCGACATGCAGCATAGAATGCTGACAACAAACAATGTTTTTGCCCCCTTGAGGCGATAGAAGGTGTAGAAATAGGAAAAAGGAATCCCAATCATCAGTGTGGCTGCGGTGATGGCAATAGAAACCTTAAAGCTGTTCAGGATGGTTTTACTGTAATAAGGCTGGGAGAAAAATTTCGTAAATTCCGAGATGGTAAACTCTCCGCTGGGATTTATGATCGACTCCTTGAGGATTCCAAACAGCGGATATAACAAAAACAAGGCGAAAAACAGCAGGAAGAATCCGCTTACGGTTGTCCAGACATCGGGTTTTTTGCGTATTTTTGCCACCATGCCTTATCCCTCCTCGCGTGTCTGCATCTCAATGTCATTTTGAACACCGGTCAGAATATTGGCGGCCCCGTCTTCGGTGAACAGGTTCACTTTTTGTGTATTGATCATCAAGCGAATGACAGATCCGTTTGGAATGATGCTGTCAATGGTCGATTCCTGAATAGACTCCACCTCGGTGCCATCTTCAAGGTGCATAAAATAGTGTGTGTTCAGTCCGAGGAACACGCTGTCATCCACAGTGGCTTTGATTCCGTCGCCTTCGCCCTTTTGCATCAGCAGTTCTTCCGGTCTGACGGAAATCGTGACTTTCTGTTTTTTCAAATACTCGGGGCGTATGTTCGGCATCGGTATCTCAAAAGAATTGAACTTCATGTACGGGGTTTCCTCTTTTATGACAAGTTCGCCTTTCAGCACATTAGAACGCCCGATAAAGGTGGACACGAATAGGTTTGCCGGGCGCTGGTAGATATCCTTAGGGGTACCGACATGCTGTATCACGCCGCCGTTCATGACAGCAATCCGGTCAGAAACCGCCATGGCCTCTTCCTGATCGTGTGTGACATAAACGGTGGTAATCCCCACGCTTTTCTGGATATTTTTAATCACCGTGCGCATTTCCACACGTAACTTTGCATCCAGATTGGACAGGGGTTCATCCATCAGCAGCACATCGGGGTGGATTACAAGCGCTCTTGCAAGCGCCACACGCTGCTGCTGCCCGCCGGACAGCCTGTCGGGCATGCGGTCGGCATACTGATCGACATGCACCAACCCGAGGAATTCGTCTGTCAGCTTTTTCACCTCGGTCTGCGGCATCTTCCGGGTTGTAAGCCCATAAGCAACGTTTTTGCGAACCGTCATGTTCGGAAAGATGGCGTAATTCTGAAATACCATTCCGATATTGCGTTTTCCTGGGTCCATATGATTGATGAGGGTATCGTTAAAATAAAACTGCCCACCTTCAATTGAGTTAAAGCCTGCTATCATGCGCAGCAGCGTTGTTTTTCCGCATCCGGAGGGCCCGAGCAGGGTGAAAAATTCCCCTTCTCGAATATTGAGGTTTAAATCGGGAATTACCACAACCTCTCCAAACTGTTTCCTTGCGTTTTTAATATTAATGCGTACGCTCACATGTACTCTCCTCTCATCTGACTATTACTCATGTCCTCACGGTAAGAACTTCAGTACAAATGACAAACAGTTACACCCAAATCCGTTTGGGTTTGCCGTAAAAGACAACGTGTTTGTAACAATTTCATATTTTTTATCATCAATGTTATTTTAAAGAATGAATAATTCATAAATTTGCTTCTAAATGTTTCATAATTGTAACATTTGATTTCGAAACGGAAATTTGCGTACAATTTGTTTCGACTTTGAAACCTGATAAAACAGAAAAACAGAAGACCGGCGCATCGTTTTGATGCATCCGGCCTTCTGTTTTGGCGGCACTATTCTGTTAAGACCCCAGTGGTTATTCTTCCGGCGGCTTGGCGGCAACTACCTCCACTCCTTTTTCCGTATAACCATCCGCCAGTTCCTGCGGCGCTTTCCAGTCCGTAATCAGCAAATCCATCTGGGAAGGATCGGCCACCAGAACCAGCGAGTCATCCCCGAACTTGCTGCTGTCAAGCAGGAAGCATTTTTCTTTTGATACCGAAAGGACCTGGCGCTTCACATCCGCTTCCTGAAAGATGGGCGTTGTAACACCATGCTCTAAGGAAAAGCGGTTGCCGCTGATAAAGCATTTATCGAAGAAAAGCTGTTTGAGCGACCAGTCGGCAATCGACCCCACGCAGGAATAGATGTTGCTGCGCAGTTCCCCTCCGATGACGATCACATGGATGTCAGGCGCCTTGCTCAATTCCATCGCCAGATGGATAGAATTGGTGCTGACCAGAAGCTTGCGCAGCGGTCCCGCAACAATCAGCCGCGCAAGCTCCAGCGTCGTGGTGCCCACATCCAGGAAAATTGCCTCTCCGTCGTTGATGCGCTCATAAGCGGCTTTTGCAATGGCTTTTTTCTCCGATAGATGCAGAGGTTCTTTTTCTTTATGGGAGAATTCCCGCAAAGACCCAAAAGCGGAAACAGCGCCGCCCCAGGTCCGCTTCAAGCGTCCATCCGCTTCCATAACCGCTAAAAGCTTGCGGACACTTACCTCGGAAAGCGCCAGAGCACTGCTCAATTCGGCAACTGTCACCACTGATTTTGTATCAAGCTGGCGCAAAATATAATCCTTTCTTTCTTCCATCCGCATGGGCATTCCCCTCTCTTTGTCAACGGTATTTCAAATTATTTTCGCCTGTCGGCAATTTAAAAAATATTCGTAAATTATGATTCGAATACAGTTATTTTACTCTTCATTTATGATTGAGTCAACAGGTCTATCATATAACAATTGGTTGATATATCCAAATTAATTTACTATTTGTATATTAATTTTACTGATTTGTTGTAATTTTTTGTAATATCTACTGGACTTCGGAAGAATTCGGCTGTATAATATGAAACAAATCGAAACACTATGTTTTCGAATTTTATTTCGATTTAATCAAATAGAGTATTCGATAAAACCTATCGTTCAACGGATGCTTAAGGAGGTTATGCAGATGATAACGATCGACAGCAGCAAACTCAGCGGCCCATGCCGTTGCGGGCGAACCCACAATATGCTGACCAGTCTAGTGAGGATTGAAAGCGGTTGCCTGGAACAGTTCGACGAATGGATGCGACAGGCGCAGCTGACCGGAAAACGCGCCGCAGTTTATGATGAAAATACGTATGCTGCCAAGGGGCTAAGGCGGCCTTCGGCACAGCAGGAAATTATCCTGCCGCCAAAAAATCTTCATGCCGACGAACATGCGACCGGCATGGTTCTGGCGCAGCTTGAGGAAGACGTCGAAGTGTTGATCGCCGTGGGTGGCGGTACCGTCCATGATACCGTCCGCTATTGCGCGAAAGAGCGCGGCATCCCGTTTGTATCCTGCCCCACCGCCGCGAGCGTTGACGGCTTCTGTTCCACGGTTTCCGCGATGACCTGGGAGGGGTTCAAAAAAACGATGCCCGGCGTTGCGCCTGTCATGGTGTTGGCCGACACTGAGGTCATTCGCCAGGCTCCGCTTCATCTTGCGCTGAGCGGCGTTGGGGATATTCTTGGTAAATACACGGCCCTTCTGGACTGGAACATTGCCCACCTGCTTACGGATGAATTTATCTGCCCGGTCATTGAGGATATGACCCGTCAGGCCGTCGTAGCGGTACACGACTCCTGCCGTCAGGTGGCAAGGCAGGACACCGAAGCCTTTGAGCAGCTTACCTATGGGCTGCTGTTGTCCGGTCTCGCGATGCAGATGATGGGGAATTCCCGCCCTGCCTCCGGCGCAGAGCACCATATCTCCCATTTTATTGAAATGGAACCGGAATGCCTTCCGATGCATACCACGGCACTCCATGGAGAAAAGGTGGGTGTTGGAACCGCAATTGCCGCGGGAGTCTATCACAAGCTTACCGAAACGGAAGATATTCGTCCCTTCCTGCATGCCTGCGAGCCTGCATCCGACGCCTTCTTTACCCAAATCTTCGGCGCCCGCTTGCAGCCTTCTGTCTCAAAAGAGAATCAAAACGACTGCATGGCGGAACTTTCGCCGGAAAAGATTGCGGAATGCTGGCCGGCTATCCGTAAGCTGATTCAGGAATTGCCAACGCAGGAGGAACTGGAAAATCTGTTCCGTGAGATCGGCGCGAAAAGCACGTTGGAGCAGCTGGAGCTGGATTCTTCGGTTCTGCCGCAGCTTCTGGACTACTCCCCCTTCGTGCGCAACCGGCTGACGCTCATGCGTGTTCGTCGGATGATCGATTCCATGCGCTAAGCAACTGTTGGAAAAACAAGCTCGTCCATTTTACAGACGGAGGTATCTCGCATGAAAACGCACGCACAATGCTTGTCCTGTATGGTCACACAGGTTGTGAATACCATGCGCTTTGGAAAATTCGATGAAGATTTGATTTACGGAAATACATGCAAACTTCTTGACAGTATTCGAACATACAGCAAAGAAAATTCGCCGGCCTATAACTCCTCGCTGGCACTGTGCGAAATCTACAGATTGATCGAAAATGATGACCCTTTCAATGAAGTAAAGGAAATTTCCAACCGGGAAGCGCAGGTTTTCTATCCCTATTTGGAAAGAATTGTGAGCGAAGCATCCGACAGCCTTCTGATGTCTTTTCAGGCCTCTGTGGCAGGCAATATCATCGACCTTGGAATTCGTGACAGCTATAACATTGAGCAGGAGCTTCAGCTTGGCATAAACACCGGGTTTTCCCGCAGTGATTACCCAAGCTTTCGGAAAAAGCTGCAAGCTGCTGACAGCGTGTTAATCCTTGCGGACAATTCCGGCGAAATCGTGTTTGATAAGCTGCTGGTAAAAGAGCTCTTAGCCCGCGGGAAAAAAGTCACCTATATGGTAAAGGGGGAACCAATCCTGAATGACGCGGTTATGAAGGATGCCGTTGAAACGGGAATGACGCAGCTCACCGAGGTAGTTACAACCGGTGCAAAGCTAATCGGCTTTGAGCGGCATGTGGTGTCTCCCCAAGCAATTGGCACTTTCGATGCTGCCCCACTTGTGATTGCCAAAGGAATGGCAAACTTTGAAACCCTTGGCAACCAGCCGGAGGCGAAGGGGAAAACTTTCTGCATTCTCAAAGCAAAATGTGATTTAGTAGCTGCGGAAGCCGGGGTTGCCCTGAACGACCTAGTCTTTCTCGCTTTGTAATGCCCATCCAAACATGCAAATAAGCGAAAACAACAGGAGCATAACGCGTTTATGAGCGTTATGCTCCTGTTGTTAATTGAAACAAATCAAAGGTCAATGCTTACTCTTCGTATAAATCGCCGCTGTTTTCCTTGGTCAATGTTCCTTCCAGTTCTATCATCAAAAACTTGGTCAAAGAATCGACGACCGGCCTGTGCAAGACTCCTTTGGGTACAATTACAAATTCCCCTTCATTCACCCTAAGCAGGCCTTCCGCGGTTTCAAGCTGAAAGGTTCCCTCGATTACGAAAAACAGTTCATCCGACGCTTCGTGCACATGAAACTCCAAGGTGCGGTTTTCAACCTGCACCACACTCAGCACATGCTTATTCATCCGCCCGATTTTTTTATAAATATACAGGCTGTCAACTGCATCCACCTCATTTTTCAAGTTTACCTTTTGAATCATATGGGTTCCTCCTTTTTTGTGATAAGCAAAGAATAAAGAACGTTCAATCCATTGCATTCATCTTAACCGTATGTTACCATATGACCAATCATTAGTAAAACAAATTATTTCGATTCAATTAATCGATTATTTGAATCGTTTTATGGGGTGAAAACGATGGATATTAAGCAGCTGACTACCTTTTTGACACTATGTAAGCTAAATAATTTTACGAAAACTGCCGATTCATTGGGGTATGCGCAATCGAGCATCACAGCCCAGATTAAGCAGCTTGAAACGGAAATGGGTGCAAAATTATTTGATCGTATCGGGAAAAGCGTTTCCCTTACATCGGCAGGGAAAGCACTCATGCCCTATGCGACACAAATTCTGTTCATTACATCAAACATGAAAGAAGCACTCACTGTAACTAATGCGACATCCGGAAGCATCACCATCGGGGCGGCGGAATCCATCTGTATCTGCCGCCTTCCGCAAATGATCAGTAGATACAGGAAGCTATATCCGCATATCGATATCAATTTGAAACTGCTTAACAGCGATCAAATGATTCCAATGCTTTCTGACAATTCAATTGATCTTGCATTTTCTGTTGGGGACAAGATTGAGAATCCATCCATTACATCTGCAATCTGTTTGCCCGAGCGAATCATGATACTTGCCAGCCCCGGACATCCATTGGCATCAAAAGCCACCATTCTTCCGGAAGATTTTTCAAACGAATCCCTTCTATTGACGGAAAGCGGGTGCAACTACCGGCGTTCCTTTGAACATGACCTGCTGTCCTCCGGTATCCATGTGAAGGTGACCTTGGAAACTGGCAGCATACAGGCAATAAAAGAGATGTCAATGTGTGGGCTTGGCCTGTGCGTGCTGCCCCAAATGGCAGTTACAAAAGAAGTGGAAAGCCGCAAACTGATTGCGTTACCGTATCAAACGCATTATGAAATATACTCACAGTTGATTTTCCATCAAGATAAATGGATGTCTCCTCACTTGAAAAACTTTATAAACGTTGCGAAAAACGAGTGGTCCGAAACAATTCATAAAGGAGTGTCACCCGTATGAAATTATCTGTATTAGTTGATAACAACACGCTAATCGATAAATACTATTCTGGAGAACCCGGATTGTCTTTTTATATCGAAGAAGGCAAGCATCGAATTCTATTTGATACAGGCTATTCGGATATTTTTATTCGCAATGCGTATAAAATGGGACTCAATTTAAACTCAATTGATTATGTCGTCCTATCACACGGCCACCTCGATCACACCTGGGGCCTTCCCGCTTTGATGGGGGAAACCGTTTATTTTGACCCAACAAGAAAAAAGATCACACTCCTTGCGCATCCGGACGCCTTTCTTCCCAAAGAGGATGGCGGCGAACAAATTGGCATGGTGGTTTCTCCTGCTGTTTTGAAAAGAGCCTTTCATGTTGTTGAAACAAAGAAGCCCTATTGGATCAGTGACCGGTTGGTGTTCCTTGGCGAAATTGATCGATCACATCCGTTTGAAAACAAGGAGCCCATAGGGATGACCTATTTAAACGGCAATATAGCAGATGATTATTTATTGGATGATTCCGCACTTGCTTATAAGACGTCCGAGGGTCTTGTGATTATTACCGGCTGCTCCCACTCGGGTATCTGCAATATCATTGACTGTGCGAAAAAAGTCTGCGAGGATAACCGAATTGTCGATATTATTGGAGGATTCCATCTTCAGAATCCTTCCGATGAAGTGTTACAAAATACTTTGAATTTTATTGGCGAAATAAGCCCAAAGCGGATACATGCGTGCCACTGTACGGACTTGCAGTCTAAAATTGCATTATCAAAAGCCGCTCACCTGGTTGAAACCGGTGTCGGATGTGAAATACAATATGATTGAGCGCTGAACTTTAGCTTCAATTGCGTTTTGACATGAAAAGTATCGCCTACTGACTATTTAAATTTCACTGCAGTACCGTACGCGATAACCTCTGCTGCGCCCTGCATTACAGCGGAAGATGCGTACCTGATATTTACGACAGCGTCAGCGTGTAAGGTTTCGGCCTCTTCGACCATGCGTTTTGTTGCGAGTGCCCTTGCATCATTCATCATCTCCGTATAAGCTTTAAGCTCTCCGCCAACAAGCGTTTTTAACCCTTGAGTAATATCACGACCTATGTTTTTCGATTGTATAGTGCTGCCTTTTACCAAACTGATCGTTTCAAGTTCTTTGCCGGTTATATAATCAGTATTTACTAAGGTCATCTTCTTCACCGCTCCTTATTTCTTTTATCCGTTCTATCAGTACATAGATACAAGTTCCCGCAAAAATCAAAGGGATAACGATGCCAAGCAATTTTATAAGCCATGGCAATTGGTCAAAAATGATACATGCTATTGCAAACCCTACATAATACAATACGATGATAACCGTTATTAGAAGTGGCGCAATGATTTTCCTTGCATGTGATTTCAAAATTTCACCTTCATTTGGTAATGGCGTGCGGTTGACCATGTCAAATAGCGAAAAATGAGTACGATGAAACAAAGTCAAAAAACAAAAGAAAAGGGCCTGATGCCCCTTTCGTATTTCTGTTCTTCCGGATTTTCCGTTTGCTTCAGGGCATTATCCGTTCCCGCCGCCTCCGATTATGTTGGGGCTGTCGGCTTCCAGCTCCTCCTGAGCCTGCTCTTTTTTCATTTCGCGAATCATCTGGGGGATTGCGTCAGCCCGTCGTTCGTTTGCCTCTTTTAAATCCTGCATTTTTTTACTGCCTGGATTCGACGAAATGATCTCCTCGGCAACCTCCATATTATGAAGTGTAGATTCAATGCTATCCTGAATCCGCTGAGCTTTCGTTTTGTGGTTGGCGTTCCGCTCCACTACCTGAAGTCCGTAAACACAGTCGTCGTATTTTCCGGCAGAAATATCACGAATGACCTTTTCTAAAGTTCGCTCATAGTATGCCTCGGGCGACATGCCACGGTAGGATTGGTCTGTAATGTGTTCGCGGCTTTCAAGCTGTGCCAACCGCGCATATTCGCTTTTTACTTGCTCAATCAATAGCTCTCTATTCAAAAGAGATACCCCCTGCATCATCTTATTTTGGTTAGTATATGACCAATGCGCAGGGTTTATCGGTGTTCCTATCAGGAAACTTTTACTAGTCGATAAGGATGTCTGCAAAATAAGCGGCGAACTTTTAAAGCTCCCGGAAGGCGGCAGCACTGCTTCACCTGTTCCTGAAAATTTCGCGGGCTTTTTTGCAGCCCGAAGGCGTTCCAGCACAGCCGCCCAGTCCGGTTTCCCTCAGTTCAAACGGGAGCGCCCTGCCGACATGATACATTGCCTCTACCATTTCATCAAAAGGGACAGCTTGTTTGATTCCGCTTAAGGCAATTTCCGCACAGGTAAGCGCATTTGCGGCGCCGACAGCGTCTCGGTTTTGGCAGGGATACTCGACCAGACCGGCTATCGGGTCGCACACCAGCCCCAGCAAATTGGAAAGCCCGGCGGAGGCGGCCTGCAGGCATTGGTCAGGCGACCCCCCCATGATTTCAACAGCGGCTGCCGCAGCCATAGCCGAAGCGGAACCCACCTCCGACTGGCAGCCCGCTTCCGCCCCGGCTACCGATGCATTGCGCATAATGAGATATCCAACCGCACTAGCGGTAAAAAGCCCATCCACAAGCTGGTCATCCGAAAGCCCGAACTCTTCCTGCAAAGACAGCAGAACCCCGGGGATTACGCCGGAAGCTCCTGCGGTAGGCGCCGCAACAATCAGTCCCATGGACGCGTTGACCTCCAAAACTGCCATCGCATAAGTAATTGCCGTAGAAAGCACTGGGCCGCAGATAGATTTTCCCTGCTTCTTCGCGGCAAGCAGCTTAGCGGATTCGCCGCCGATCAGTCCTCCTATGGACTTTACTGGTTCTGTCAACGGTTGTTGGGCAGCGTTTTTCATAATTGACAGCGCCGTTTGCATTCGCTCGTCAATTTCGTCGCGGCCTGCGTTTGTTAATTGAATTTCCCGCTCCCGTATCGCTGTGGAAATCGGGCATTTATTCTTTTCACAAAGCTCCAGCAGCGCGGCGCCGCTTATAAAATCTGCGCTTGGCATGATTATATCCTCCTATATCTGCACCAGCATGACGTCGTGCACACGCGGGTTGCTGCGGATAGCATCCAGAACCTGCTGCGGAATCTTCTCATCCGACTCTATCACAGAATGCGCAATTGCGCCTTTGTTTTCCCGATAGAGCCGCATAAACGCAATGTTCACGTTGCTTTCGCTAAGGCTCTTTGCAAGATGCGCAACTAATCCCGGCTTATCGTCATGGACCACAATCAGCGTGCTGTATTCCCCTGTAAACTCAACGTTGACCTGATTAATCCGGACAATTTTCACTTTCCCGCCTCCGGTGGATACCCCGCGGACGGTTAAAACGGCGCCTTCCTCATTTTCAATCCGGATATCCACCGTATTGGGATGCGTATCTTTTACCCGTTCATCACCGTGGAAATGATATTCCAGTCCCGCTTCATCCGCAATTTGAAAGGAATCCCGGATACGCAGATCATCGGTTGCGAAGCCCATAATTCCCCCTAGAAGAGCACGGTCTGTTCCATGCCCCTGATAGGTTTCGGCAAAAGAACCGTACAGCGTAAACTCCGCTTTTTTCACTTTTCCGGGAAGCATTTTTTTCGCCAGCAGAGCAATCGAAACCGCGCCGGCAGTGTGAGAGCTGGATGGCCCGATCATATTGGGCCCAATCACGTCAAACGCGCTGATAAATGTCATAATTTCTCCTTTCGTTTTTTCGGTACGGTTTGAGCCCCTTACCGAACTGGCCCAATCACTAGTGTCTGTCAATTTAAGATCTTCATGCAAACTACTTTTAGCGGCTTTACAGCTTTTCTTCATTATAAACGCAATATAACAAAATCTCAATCATTGCAACATGCCGTTTGGAAAAAATATATAGACTCTGCCTGCTTTTCAAACGCATTGTAATAGAATATATATTAATGCTTTTTTCCTAAAATAATTGACATTGCACCGCATCGCGTTCATAATAGCGATACAGTTAAATTTTGCTTCCCTAAAAAACGCCCACAGGCCTAAACCTGCGGGCGTTTTTTTATTTTTCGCTCATAGCCGAATGTTTCACTAATTCGTGAGAATCAGCTTGAGGATTTGGCCGGTTAGATGATTGTTCTATAAATTATCCCCTGACTTTTTGCAGAATCTTTATCACCTCGTCGGCTTTGAGAACTTTGCCGTAAGAAACCACTTTCCCGTCTACAACGAGCGCGGGGGTGGTCATTACTCCATAG